>JANXYU010000028.1 GCA_025355855.1 Actinomycetota bacterium | reverse complement strand
TGTGGCGTCGAGCCTTGAGCAGCGGCGGCAACATGGTGGCGACGGCCTTGCTCGGGTTGAGGACGCGTGATAATACATCCGGGTTCCGCTGCTATCGGCGGGCCGCGTTGCAGAGCATCATTCGCGAGCCATTTACGGCCGACGGCTATTCGTTCCTAATGGAGATTCTCTACCGCGCCAAACTGGCCGGTCTGAAGATTGACGAGAGCCCGATCCAGTACGCCGATCGCTGCCTGGGCGAAACCAAGGTGTCGGGCACCGAAATCTACAAAGCCCTGGGAACGGTCTGCCGCTTACGCCTGCGGCGCTAAAACATTATTCACCGATAAAACGCTGACTCGTTTCAGTCAGCGCGAAGCTCTTCGCGACTCGAATATCGCGGCTGGCGCCACGAGTTTGAGCGGCCTTAGAAAGGCAAAATCCCTTAGAAACACCACCGCAATGTTGCGATATTTCTAAGGGGTGGTGGGCCCGGACCGACTCGAACGGTCGACCTCACCCTTATCAGTGGCATTCTTTCCCTTTTTTATTGCCCCGTTCTTGCCCGATTTAATCCCACGCTATCCACCTGACCAGTGCGCTCGTTTGTCTTGATTGGACATTCTTGTATCAAGGCGGGGCGAGACGTATAATCAAACTGCTCTTATTGTGCCGTTAGGTTTCGGAGGACCTTTGCGAGCAGTGATCGGGAACGCTTTATTGGCATTATTGAAAGCGGCCGAGAAACCTTATGAGGTTTGGGATACCAGGCTTACCGGTTTCATGGTGCGCGTCCAGCCGACCGGCACCAAGACCTATTACCTCGAATACGGCCGGCACAAGCGGATCAAGTTGTCGCGTGTCGGAATCCTCACTCCGGCCCAAGCGCGTGAACGGGCCCGGGAGATAATGGCGGCGGCGGCCAGCGGCATTGATCCGATGGCTGCGCGGCGGCAGACCAAAGAGCCGACTCTTACGACTTTTCTCTCCGAGCAATATGCGCCGTGGTATACAAGCAACCACCGACGCGACATTTGGCCCCACCTGAAAAGCCTCGACAGCGAATTCGGCAAGACCCAACTCGGTAAATTGACTGTTTGGAATATCGAAAAATGGCGAACCAATCAGATCAAAGCCGGGGTTAGCGCGACAACCATCAACCGGCGGCTCGGGGCGCTGAAGTCAGCCTTGAATCGGGCCGTCGAGTGGAGGGCGCTAAGCGTAAACCCGATCAGCGTTGTTCGTCCCTTGAAGATTGACAGTAAGGCCACGGTTAGATACTTAACGCCGGATGAAGAAACAATGCTACGGAAGGCGTTGGCCAAACGAGACGCGGCGGGAAGCGAGGCGAGGATGCGCGGTAATGCTTGGCGGGTCGAGCGCGGATACCCGCCCTTGCCCGACGTCAAAGAGGCCTACATAGACCACTTGACGCCCGCTGTTTTATTGTCGATCAATACGGGCGTCAGGCGTGGCGAGCTTCTGGGATTAGAGCGGTCTGATATAGACCTGTCGAGGGCGATACTGACGATACGCGGGTCCGGCGCCAAGAGCGGGCAGACAAGACACATCCCACTCAACCAAGAAGCCTTGGATGTGCTAAGGACTTGGATGACGCAAACCGAAGGCGACAGGTTATTCCCCGCCAACCCGCGAAAGGGCTGGGAGGCTCTGCTGCGAAAGGCCGGGATCGATAACTTCCGCTGGCACGACATGCGGCATCATTTCGCTAGCCGCTTAGTCATGGCCGGTGTCGACCTGAATACGGTCCGGGAGCTACTCGGTCATGCTAGCATCGCGATGACGTTGCGATACGCCCACTTGTCAGACGAGGGCAAGGCGGCGGCAGTAGCGAAGCTGGTGAAATAATGCTAGTTATGGGACGTTACTAAATTAAACCTTGCGATCTGCCCGCTTATGTCTGATTTCGCTGAGAGGACCTTGAACGGGGCCTTGGCTCCGGGCTCTAAGTCTGTCGGGTCGCTGTAAGTCGTTGCGGTGTCGATGACAGCGCCGGCGCTGTTGTAGAACGTCGCCGAGATCGAGACAAAAGTAACTTTAGCGCCGGTGTTGTTTTGGACCTCACCGTTGATCTCATACATGCTTATATCGTTTATCGCGCCGGTCTGGCTAAGTATGTCGACTTTGCCGACGGGTTTTGCGGGCGCGGCGGGTGTTTGGGATTTTGACGACGACGTTCCCGTGGCTCCCGTTGTTGTGCTGCTGGACTCCGTGCCCGAACAGGCGCTCATAAAGGCAACCAGCAACGCTATTCCGGTTAGCAAAACGATGTACTTCTTTATGTTCATGCTTCCTCCTTTTCTCGCGCGGCTAACGGCCGCTCTTCTTGGGTGTCGTTAAAACTAAGAAGCGTGAGGCTTCTCTCCACAATCAGATTTTCGACGGAACGCCGCTATCGTGCTCATGATCACTTTCCTATACT
>JANXYU010000023.1 GCA_025355855.1 Actinomycetota bacterium | reverse complement strand
CCTTGCGAGGAACGGAAAAATGACGCGCATCGACCTGATTCCACCGGAACTAGTTGAAAAGCACCAGGCGCGCCGGGTTATCAGCCTGATGGCTATCGGCGCCAGCGTGGTCTTTGGCATCTTGATTATCATCTATCTATTAACGCTCGGTCAAATAATCCTGGCGACCAATAGAGTCGAACAAATCAAAGCGCAAAACACGCAGGTGCAGGCCTATATAACTAAGCTTAAACCCTACGACGAGCGCAAGAAAGCCCTGGACGAACAGCAGAAGATCATTGATACAATAACCGCCAACCAAATCCTTTGGTCAAGCATTTTGAACGACATCAGTATGGTTGTACCGAATGACATTTGGCTAAAGAGTATCAAGATCGATATTACGCCCATCCTGGCGGCGAAGGAGCAGGCGGCTGGAGCTTCCAACAAGGCACCAGCTCCGCCGATCGTGATTATCGGTGACGCTTTTGATCACGCCGCGGTCGCCCGCTGGCTGGTCCATCTGGGCGAGATTAGTCAATTCCGCAGCGTCTGGCTGGATTATGCGACTGAGACGCAGGTCACGACGGGTTCGACGGGAACGACGGCAGGCACCACGACCGGCAATGGCGGCACGCTTAAGGTAATCGAATTCCAAACGACCGTCAAGCTTACCAAGTTTGAAACAGCGACAGGTGCTTCGACACCATGAAGTTGCTAAAGTTGACCGCAAAACAACAAATAATCGCGGTTGCGGCGGTTTTCGCGTTGCTGGCCGTGATTTTGATTGTCACGCTGGTTATACCGCAGATTATTCGGTTGGGCGCCCTAGGGGTGGAGGAACAAAGCGCGGCGACCGAACTGAACACCGCTAAGGCCACATACGCCAACTTGCAAGAGCTTCGCCGCGCCAGCCGCAAACAAGAGTCTGATTTGTTGCGCGCCGACAGAGAAGCTCCCGCCGATGCCGAACTGCCGGCGATGCTTATCCAGATTCAGGACATATCAGCCAAAGCGGGCACAGGTTTGATCTCGATCAAGCCATCCGCCTTGGTACAGAAAAACGATTACGCGGAAGTGCCGTTTGAGATCCAGATTGACGGATACTTCTTCTCGGTACTGGACTTTGTTTATCGACTGGAGAAACTGCCGCGGATTATCAACGTTCGTGGAATTGAGATCAAGGAGGGGAAGCAGACGCTGCCGAATATCGACGTTACGATTAAAGCTGCAGCCTTTGTTTCAACACCCGGAATAAAAGCGACGGCCGGTACAACAGCGCCGGGAACCACCGGAGCGGCTGGCGGATCAACGTCCGGCGCGCCAGCCACCAATTCCGGGACGACTGGCGCAACGGGGGCCGCGCAATGAGGCTGCCAAAATCAGTGCGGAGCTTAATACTGGCTGTGATCCTGTTGGGTCTGATGCTTGGTGCATCCGGATGTACGTCGACTACGCCCACCGGCGAGTTCCAAAAAGAAGTCTCACCGACCTCCGCGACCAAAACGACACCTAAGACGACGGCTGCTACCACGACCGGGAAGGTCGCCGGATACGAGATCTATGAGAACAAGGATCCGTTCCAGCCCCTCTATGGCCCGGGCGCGACGACGCGAACCATTACTACGACCAGCACGACAACGGGTACAGGCGCGGGCGGAACAACCAGTACGACAACTACAACGTCCCAGACGCAAGTGCGGCTCGTAAGCATCAATGGCGCGACCGCCACAATCAACGTCGGTGGGACCGATTATCCTGATTTGGCAGTCAACGCGACCTTCGCGGGATCCTATAAAGTCATCTCGATTGGGACCGGGAGTGTGGTTATTATGTACGGCGATAACCAATACACTTTGTATCTTGGCGAAACCATAAGCGTTAAGTGATGTCGATGCTCAGGTTCTTGACGGGCGGAGAATCGCACGGCGTTGCTCTAATGACGATCATCGACGGCGTGCCCTCCAATCTTCCTCTTAGAAAAACTGAGATTGATCGAGAACTGAAGCGTCGCCAATTGGGCTATGGTCGGGGCGGCCGCATGGCAATCGAGCAAGACGCCGTTGATATCGTCAGCGGGGTTCGGGGCGGCCGCACCTTGGGCAGTCCAATATCGCTGATGATTACGAACAAAGACTGGCCTAACTGGACCGAGATAATGGCCGCCGACAGCGCTCCTCCGGCCGATTCTGTCTTAACCCAACCGCGTCCCGGGCATGCCGACCTTACCGGTCTTATCAAATACGGTTTCGGCGACGTTCGGGATGTTTTGGAGAGGGCCAGCGCCAGAGAGACGGCTGCCCGAGTGGCGGTAGGGGCGGTTGCCAAGAGGCTGTTGAGAGAGTTTGGTATCGCAGTTGAAAGCGCTGTTTTACGGATAGGCTCGGTGGAAGCGGTATCTCGTGTTACGAAACCCGGCGACGGAGCCAACGCCGACGGGTCGCCCGTAAGAACATTAGACAAGACCGCCGAGCCAGCGATGACCGCTGAGATTGACACGGCCGCCCAAGCGGGCGAGACTTTAGGCGGAATTTTCGAGGTCGTCGTGTTTGGCGTTCCCGTAGGACTCGGGTCTTACGCGCAGTGGGATAGGCGATTAGACGGCGCGATCGGCCGGGCCTTATTGAGTGTGCCGGCCATCAAAGGGGTAGAAATCGGTGACGGATTTGATTTAGCGTCTCGGCCGGGGTCCGAAGCACATGACGAGATCGGCTATGCGGTTGACAAGGGGTTCTTTCGAACATCAAATCGATCAGGCGGTATTGAAGCCGGTATGACCAATGGTTCGCCTGTCCGCATAACAGCGGCGATGAAACCCATCCCAACGTTAGGAAAGCCTTTAACGACAGTCGACATTGTAACCAAGGAGCCAGCGACGGCTATCAACGAAAGGTCGGACATCTGCGCGGTGCCGGCCGCTTCGGTCGTCGGGGAAGCCGTCGTGGCGATCGAGATTGCCAACGCCTTGCTCGATAAATTCGGTGGAGACAACATCGACGAAATAAAACGAGCCTGGCAAGCGTCGCGAGAAGCGGAACGTCTGTGAACGACGTGCGTAACATAGTCCTCGTCGGTTTTATGGGCGCGGGGAAAACGTCAGCTGGCAAGGCGCTGGCCGATGTCTTGCACCGACCATTTTTCGATACTGACGTAATGGTCGAGGAAGGTGCCGGCGCGACGGTGGAGACGATTTTTGAAACGCTGGGTGAAGACGTCTTTCGCACGCTGGAATCCGAGGCCATCGCGACGGTTGCCGCTATCAAGGGTTCGGTTATTGCGACAGGCGGCGGTGCTCTTAAGAATCCGGCCAGCGCCCTGGCCCTCAAAAAGAACAACTTTGTCGTTTATCTAAAGGTTTCTCCACAGGTATTACTAGATCGTATTGCCAATAAACCCGGTCGGCCGTTGGCTGCCGCTTGGTCAGGCGTTGAAGACTTAAGCTTAATGCTGGCCGAGCGCGAGGCAAGTTACGAAGCTATCGCCGATCTTGTCATAGACACGTCGTACAAAACGCCCGACGAAGTGCGCCACGAGGTGTTTCACGCAATTGGATACTAAAGAAAACGTTAGCATTCCGACCTTATCGAGCCGCAGTTATGACGTTATTATTGGACAGAATACGCTCGAGCGCGTCGGAGACAGGCTGCGGGAACTTTTTGAAACCAAGCGCGTCACTATGATTAGCAACGATACGGTCTGGGAGAATCTTGGCAACAAAGTGTCGAGATCGTTACAAGCGGCCGCTTTGGATCATGATTTAATTGTCGTTCCGGAAGGCGAGGCCTTTAAGTCCCTAGACAGTACGGCGGCAATTCTAGACGCGTTGATTGATTGCGGCGCCCGCCGGCAGGACCCGATAGTCGCGTTGGGCGGCGGTGTAATCGGTGATTTGTCGGGATTTGTCGCATCTGTTTACTTGCGAGGCGTACCCTTTGTCAACCTGCCGACGACTTTGCTGGCCATGGTTGACAGCAGCGTTGGCGGTAAAACGGGAGTCGACACGCCGGCCGGAAAGAATCTAGTGGGGTCTTTTTATCAACCCGCATTGGTTATTGCCGATATCGATAGCTTGGTCACCCTACCCGAGCGTGAGGTGCGAACCGGCCTAGCCGAGGCGATAAAGACGGCACTTTTGGCCGGCGAGGGCCTGCGCAACTGGCTGGCAACGAACCTGCACGCGATACTGAAGTTGGATTCGGCGTCGGTGCAAGAATTAGTGCGTCAATGCGTTAGATATAAAGGTGATATCGTCGCCGAGGACGAGTTCGACAATCTGGGCAAAAGAGCGGCGCTTAATTACGGACACACCTTAGCCCACGCTCTGGAGACTGCCGGGTCTTACGGGAATTTAAATCATGGGGAAGCGGTCGCCGTAGGCCTGGTCTTTGCGGCCGTTGTCGGTGAGAAAATCGGCGTTAGCGCCTCCGGAACAGTACACAGCACGAAAGAATTGCTGAAAATGGCCGGTTTACCGACGTGTCCAGGGACGATCCCGGAGGCGGAGGTTATCAAAATAATGCAACGGGACAAGAAGAACACGGACGACTCGATCAACCTGGTGCTGCTGCAGGATATGGGGCGACCGGTTATGCGGCCCGTGCCGGTGGCTATCATTAAAGAAGCGCTGAAGGAGCTGACTAATGACTAAAATACTAGTTATCCACGGGCCGAACCTGAACCTTATTGGAGATCGTGAAGTCGACGTTTATGGGGCCACCACCTTGGCGGATATCAATACTGGTTTGGCAAAACGGGCCGCGGCCGCGGGCTTGGAAGTGGAGACTTTTCAATCAAACCACGAGGGCGAGATCGTAGACATGATTCAGAGGACAGACGCCGCAGTCATAATCCTTAATCCGGGCGCCCTGACTCACTACAGCATCGCGATAAGGGACGCCGTCGCGGCGGGCAAGGCTCCGGTTATCGAGGTTCACCTGTCCAATATATACGCGCGCGAAGATTTTCGTCATACGTCCGTAATAGCGCCGGTCGCGGTCGGTCAGATAGCCGGATTTGGTTCCAGCAGCTATTATCTGGCATTTGGGGCGGCGCAAGATATATTAAGCTGATAGGCGTGCCGAGCATTATCTCGCGGCCGCTGATTTCCCCTGGTCGCCCTTAAAGTACAGACAGTATTATTCCGATACAAAACTAAGGGCAAACAGCCACTATCATTAGTTGTGGACAAGAGGACAGGATGAGACGCTTACGGGATGCAGCAGGCTTTACGTTGATGGAGGTTGTGATAGCAATCGGGCTAATCGTATTAGCCTTCGCGACCGTAATGCCACTGTATTTCTCCATCACGAACTATGTAGTCAGCAATCGCGAGCGGAGCGAGTCCAACAACGTAGCATCGCGCGATATGGAGCGCCTTCGCAGTACTCCCTATGATAAGGTCGGGCTGGTTGGCGGAAATCCGTCCGGAATCTTCGTAGCGGACAGAGACGAAACGCGTGCCGATGGCAAGCAATTCCATATTTCCACGCGCATCTCGTGGGTGGATGATCCGATGGACGGTACGGCGGCGGCCGGCACGGATCCGATGCCGAACGACTTTAAAAGTGTGCGCATTACCGTAACCAATAAGGGGTTTACAAAGGTTCTAGCTGAGGAAACCTCCAATATCGCGCGGGCGTCTGAGGAGCCTCCTATCTCCGGGGGCAATATCATCGTTAAGGTGTTTTTGGCCGACGGTGTAACTCCCTTGTCGGACGCGCAGGTAAACATAACAACCGGTCCCTCTTCACCGCAAAGCGGCTGGACACAAACCGACGGCACGGCGTTGTTCGCCGAAATGACGCCTAGCGTGACGGCGGGAGACTATTCAATCGCTGTTTCGAAGAATGGCTACATTCCGCGGCCGGACCAGGTTATCTTGACGACAACGGTTGTTTTCGGACAGACTCGCACAGTCAGCTTCATAATGGACCAGCCAGGACATTTGACAGTGCGCTTAAAAGCGCCGGGCGGCGCGATTATAGATAAGGTGTCGCAGATCACGGTCAGCAACGTAGTGACTGGCGACAAAACCTATGACGCAAATTCCGGATACTTTGATTTCCTGGCCTTTTTCCCCGGCGATTATCAGATCACGGCCACCGCGACCTCGTATCTGCCGAGCGGCAGCCCGGTTACGGTAACGTTGCCAAGCAATGGTACGCAAGTGGTCGACATAACTCTGCAGCCGATCCTTAACGGTCATTTGGACCTGACGACTTACGACAACGAAACGCACGCGCTTCTTCCCAATACGTCCGTAAAGCTCACTAACCAATCTAACGGCCAGGTTTTCAATACGTCAACAAACGGCAGCGCCAAACTGTTAATGGATCTGGAGCCGGCGACATATACGATGGACTTGAGCCACGACACCTACCAGCCCTATACGGCTATGGTAACGATAACCGCCTCCGTGACTACGACAGCGACCGCCTATTTGCTGGGCTATCCGCAGGTTGGATCGATACGCGTCAAGGCTAAGCGCAGCAGTAACGGCAAAGCGCGGGCCAATGTATTGGTTCGCGTTACGGGTGGCGGCTACGACCAGCAGGGTACAACCGATTCAAATGGTGAGGTTGTGTTCAGCAATCTCGTCAAAGGACCCTATGTTGTTTATCGTTGGGGCTCATATTACTGGATCGATCCGCAAAACTCGACTGTGACCGCGGGTAACGAAACCGTCGTCACGTATAGTTTTTAGGGCGTGGGATAAATGAATACGCGACAGCGGCGCGAATGCCAAAGGGAAGGCGGTTTTACCCTAGTTGAGATGATGATTAGTGCCGGCCTTATTAGCCTGGCATCGATTCTGATTATCACCTTGCTGACATCGGCGACAGGAATTATGCGTGATATCGAAGTTAGGTCGCGGTCGGACCGACAGTCGCAGACGATAGCGTCGACACTGGAGTCCGACATCCGAAGCGCCGCAAGCGTCGACAACATAGTCCCGGTGATAGGAGTGGCGGGCGCGAATGAGTTGACGATCTACCGTAAGACAACGGCGACAGGAGTGCCGACGCGACATCACTACTATCTGGTAGCCGACAAACTGTTGATGGGCGTTTTGACGGCGACAGGGACGGATCCGAACTGGACGTTTAACGGAACGGAGCGAGCTACCCAAGTCGGACAATACGTGCGCAACAACACGACCGATGTTATGTTTAAGTACTATGACGAGGACGGCAATCAGCTAACGGCTCCGACGACGATAACCGATCGCGCGGCGATCAGAAAAGTGGGCGTGAACATAATTTGCGACGTAGATACGGCGAAAGCGCCGCCGGCGTACACGACCACATTAGAGGTCAACGTAAGGAATCAGAGGTGAGCAAGATGTTGAAACGACGCTCGGGACGATACCTAGCAGACGAAGCAGGCGTCGCGACCGTGACGATCGTGGCTTTGGTGTCGCTGATAATGGCTTTTATGACGGTCAGCATCTTACTCGTGCAAACGGATCGGACCGGGATTGTGCATCAAGTATCCAAAGATACGGCCCTCACGCTCGCTGAAGCCGGCGTCAATGATTACCTTTGGCGAATGAATAAAGATACGTCCTACTATCTTAACGTCGTTCACCCGGCGCAGGGCAATGACGCTTCTGGGAATCTAAAGTGGGTCAATTACGGCGCTGGCGCCTATCACATCGACGTTACCCCGCCGAGCAGCAACGTACCCATGGTGACGGTCAAGGTAACCGGTCGCAAGATGGGGTCGAATCGCCAGTATGTCCAACGAGTCATCACGGCTCAGATAAGGAAAAAGTCCTTTACTAACTATATTTACCTGACCAACTACGAGAGCATGGAAGGCACCCAAGAGTTGATCTGGTGGAAGACCGGGGATGTTGTTTCAGGGCCTTTCCACACCAACGACGACCTACACACCGACGGGACGCCGACTTTCCAGCAGAAAGCCACGATCGTAGGTGTTTTGGACACGCACAACGGCACCCCGATATTCAATCAAGGCTATACGATTCACGCCGATCCACTCGATTTCCCGGCTACGAACATGGAACTTAATACTTGGGCTAAACAGGGCGGGTATTACTATTACGGACAGACTACGATAACAATGAACGGGTCCACTTTGAACATAGTCAACGGGGACGCGACCGGTAAGACGACCGGGCCGAAGGGCAACGTCAGTTTCCCCGGCAACGGTGTGATCTACGTCGATGGGGGTAATTCGACCAAATATACGGCCACCAACGGAGACGTTTATGTCCAAGGCACCTATTCCGGCCAGCTGACGATCGCCGCTAAGAACATCATCTACGTGACCGGAGATTGCCGCTACACCAGTTCCACGGCAGATATGCTGGGGCTGGTAGCGGACAACTATGTTGAGGTCAATCACTATAACGCTCAGGGTCAGGATGTCATTTTGCAGGGCCAGATGACAGCCGCGGCGAACTCGATCATCAAATCGGGCACACTTCTAAAAGCCGGAACGATATGCTCAAGCTCAAACGACAAAGCATCAGGAGCGCTTGGCGGCACCTGGACGAGCAGTGTTCCGTATACCTTGACGGCCGACAGAACAACAACCGCTGACCGGACCTTGTCCGGCACGCTGAATTTCACGGCCGCCTCGAAGGTTCGAACCGGCACAACCCTTAGAACGAATACATCGTGCGTAAACTTAAACGACATCTATCCGATCGGCGGATTTTGGACCGGCAGCGGTCCTTATGTCTTGGGAGCGGACCGCACCATGGACGGAGATGTCTCGCCGTACAATATCGAGATTGACGCGGCCATAGCGGTAGTCAACCATTCGTTCGAATTTGAGAGCCACGACCAAGGTGCGGTGCGCGGCACGCTCACCATCAATGGATCGGTTACCCAGAAATATCGCGGACCGGTAGGTACTTTCAACGTCAATAACGGGCAGAATGTTACCGGTTATCTCAAAAACTATGTCTTCGATCCGAGGATGCTCTATCAGGCCCCGCCGCATTTCCTGGAACCGGCCAATTCCGGCTACGAGATAATCTCCTGGATCGAGTCGGCCCAATAGGCGCGTCTTTGTTTGCCTTAGCCCCGCGCCTACCACTACAATCTGCGTATGATGCTTAAGCTCGTTAATCATTCGCCGCGCTTGAATGCCCGCCTGGACAAGGTCAAAAGCCTATTAGCCGAGCGCGGCCTCGACGCCTTTATCATCTTTAAACCCGTTAATCTTTTCTATCTAACCGGTTTTCGCGGCAGCAGCGGCGCCTTGGCCGTGTTTCCGGATAGGGTTTCTCTGGTCGTTGACGCGCGCTACGAGGAACGCGCCGAGCGAGAAGCAGCCAATGTCGAGATCTGGGGCGGCAAGAACGTCCGACTCGCGTTAAAAGACCTCGTAGCGGACAGTAGTGCCCTCAAGATCGGGTTCGAGGCCAATGGGCTGACCTATGCCGAGTACCAACAATACGAGGCGTTGCTTACCGAGGGCGCGCATCGCGTCGAGTTGGTACCCATGGACTACGAGGTCGAGAAGCTTCGCATGATCAAGGATGCCGGAGAGATTGCGGACATTTATGCGGCAGCCCAGCTGGGTGACACTTGCCTGGAGTATCTGACCGGGTATATCAAACCGGGTCGAACCGAAAAAGAAGTCGCGGACGCGGCCGAATTTCACCTGCGCGCGGGGGGCGCGGAGGCGGCCAGCTTTGATATCATCGTTGCTTCGGGAGCGAACTCCGCCATTCCTCACGCCGGCTCGACCGATAAGAAAATAGAGGCAGGGGAGTTTGTTCTCGTTGACCTAGGCGCAGTCGT
>JANXYU010000026.1 GCA_025355855.1 Actinomycetota bacterium | reverse complement strand
CTTCGAAATGCACAAGGACGCCTATCACTCCGGCGGCTATAGCGAGGCTGAACTTCGCACGGAATTCATCGATCCTTTCTTCGAAGCCCTCGGTTGGGATGTCTTTAACAAGACAAACAAAGCCGAGCAGTACAAGGACGTAGTCCGCGAATCTTCTGTCTCGGTTGAAGGCGCAGCCAAGAAACCGGATTACGAGGAGCATACCTCACTTAATAATCTCTCCCCCGCGCTTTGAGGTCACAAGTTGTGAGCTCAAAGCACTTCTGGCGGTATCCATCTAGGCCTATATATTGTCACGGGCCCAAATTCAAATTTGCAGGTGACATGGATGTCCATTATTGGGAGTGAATTCTGGGTTTACTGAGAGTAAACTCTTTTGTTACTCTAAGTAAACTGATAGTGTTATGCTGACAAAAAGATCAACAGGGAAAAGAACGCTGTGAGGGTTAGTCCTTACGGGGTTCTTTTTCTTTTTTTGGAGGTCATAAGTCAACCTGCCCCTGAGGTCATCTTTGTCTTGTAACGAACATATGTTTGTGCTAGATTATGAGCATGCCAAACACCTCGCTCGATATTGCCGGTATTCCTAAGCTCATCTATGTTATCCGCGGACAGCGCGTCATTTTGAGTCACGATTTGGCCAGCCTATACGAGGTTGAGACAAGGTCACTCGTACAAGCCGTTAAGCGAAACATACAAAGATTCCCTGATGACTTCATGTTTCAACTAACATATGACGAGTTCAGAAAGTTGAAATCACAAAATGTGATTTCAACTCAATCAACTGCGCAAAGAGCGCTGCCGTACGCCTTCACGGAACAAGGTGTCGCAATGTTATCTAGCGTTTTGCGGAGCGAACGCGCAATTGAGGTAAATATCGCGATTATGCGCGCGTTCGTCCAGCTGAGGCGGATGCTGCTGACCAACAAGGAGCTGGCGCAACGGTTAGATGAAATGGAACGCAAATACGACAACCAAATAAAGACAATAGTGGCCGCGATCAACCAACTTATGAAGGGAGACCAAATATCAAAACGCAAGATCGGGTTTTAGCATAGTAAACCCAAACCAGAATCGTGCCGTTTACGTCATTGCCTGCCTGCCGACAGGCAGGCGAGGAGCGCCATCGAAACCGCGACGCGGCAAACTCACCCGCGAAGTACGATGCCGTGCCTGGACAATCAGGAATGTAGACATATACCAAGATTCGCGTCGTTCGGTCATCGCTAAAGGCCTATGCCTAGCCATTTCGCCCAAAAATGTCAAGACTTGTAATCTCCCTAGCGCAGCAATAAAATAGGCTTCGCAAGGGCCACCTTGCCTGGTGTGCGCGGCGAATAGACCCCAGTAAATAAACGCACGTCTCTTAAACTTGTCCGAGGCGACGCATGGAAAAAACGCGTATTCGATTTGGCATGTTTTTGGATGGTGCGGAGTGGAGCGAAGCCGCCGCTTCCCTAGGCGAAGTCCGCCTGGGACCGGCCGGCTTGCTTGATTTCCTGGAAACCCGACTCGGACTGGCCGCGCCCA
Source organism: Actinomycetota bacterium (assembly GCA_025355855.1). Classification (GTDB taxonomy): domain Bacteria; phylum Actinomycetota; class JAHEXW01; order JAHEXW01; family JAHEXW01; genus JAHEXW01. The sequence continues at coordinate 9,466 of JANXYU010000026.1, read as the reverse complement.
AAGTGCATCCCGCCTTTCGAATTAACGCCTACAAAGAACGCTTGTCGGCTGTCGACGCGCAATCGAAGCAACAATCCTGGTTCAGCCGGTCATTCGCCCAAGACGCCTGGTCAACTGCTAAGCAGATGCTGGTCTGGCGGGACGAACTCGTCCTGGGTGGATGGCAAGGGCAGCCAATCAAGAGCGGATCCGCACGACTCACGGCCCTTTCCGACTTGGAACAGCTTGAGTTGCCTCTGCCACCGGGGCGTGAAGACAGGCTCGCGTTTGTTCTGGGTCAGTTAACCGGCAAAGTTAAGGCTGCCGGTAATCTGAATGTTTCTGAAATCACATTAATGGATCCTTCCAGTTTATTACCAGCGCTTTGGCAAAATGTATTCAAAGCCCTAGCGGGCATGGGCTCAGCGGTCAAAACTGATGCACCCCCCGCCAACAAGGCAATGCCCGAAATCAAGATGATCGTCGGCGCCGACGAGTGGGAATCGGCTGAAGCTCTAGCTCTCTATCTTGTCGCTGACAAGGAAAACAACAACGACACGGCCATTATCACGGGCAGCGATACCCATATTCTGGACCAGGCGCTGCGCCGACAGGGGTTGCCAACGCTTGGCCAATCGGAGGCCAGCCGCTGGCGTGCGTCTCTGCAAATCTTGCCCCTTGTGATCGCCAATGCCTGGCTGCCTTCGATATTTCCGCGCTAAGCGATTTGCTAATTACGCCGCTGAGTCCAGTCCGGAGTTTTGCGGCAAAACGCCTACTGAAGGCCCTGAGCGACGCGCCCGGTGTGGGCGGACCTCAATGGCTTGAGGCGATAACCAAGATACAGGAGGAACGCACGGCCCTTAACGAAGCGGGTGGGAAACCGAATCCGGGGCAGGAGGCAGTCCGCTTCGCCGAGAACATCAACTATTTGCTCGCCGAAGATCGGTTCGACGAAACTGCGGGCCTTCCCGCCGACGCTATCGCTCGTCGCTGCGACTGGGTAGTCGAATTGCTCGCCAAGTTAGTGGGCGACGATCCCGGTTTAGGGGTAGCTATCGGGCACGCACGCGACCTGAAGACGATAACCGCGGCCGGCGGGCCGTTTTCCCGAGTCCAGATTAACCGCATCCTCGATTCCGTCATTGATGTTGGGGCGCCTGATCCTTTGACGCGCGCTGAAGCGGCGCCTTGGTCAAGTGTTGTCCATCCGGGGCAAATCACCGCTACTCGCGACACCGTAATCTGGTGGGACTTTAAAGGGGGCGATTCGAGCAACGCGACCTATTGGAGCAAGGGGGAAGCTACCTCGTTACTGAAGAGCGGCATTATCTTAGACCCATCGTCGGCTCGCCGTGCCAGAGAATCGTGGGCCTGGTCCGGCGCTAGTCGCTATGCCAAACGCCGACTTTTGCTATGTCGTCCCGGTAACGACAAGGGCGAAGCCGCTGCGCCTCACCCTTATTGGGACGAGATTCGCGCCAACTTGGTCAAGCCCGGGGCCCCAGAGGCCGACCTGGAAACCGCGGAACGAGAAATCACGATTACCTGCGCCGAGCTGGTCAAAGACGGTGTTTGGCACTTGCTTGATCGGTCTGTCAAGTGGCGCGTAAGCACCGTGATAGAGCCAGCTAAACCCCAAGCGGTCTATGATATCGCGCCGGGCCTTGATCACCATCCTGACCATCTCAACTACTCCAAGATGCGCGCGGCGATCGCTTGTCCTTTTCAGTGGGTAGCAAGGAATACAGTCCTCACCGCGAGACACTGGGACGTCGCACCCGCCACCAATCAAATGATCGGCAACTTGTGCCACAAGATCGTAGAGGAACTATACGGGGGAGACACGCCGGCCCCTGCTATCAATGACGTTGAAACGTTGGCTAAAGATCGTTTTGAGGCCTTAACGCCAGTAATGGCTGCACCTCTCTTGATGCCCGAAAACGCGCTGGAACGACGCGCCTTTCGACAGGGCGTGGGCCAGGCGATTCACAGGTTTGCCGTGGCGCTGGACCAATACGGACTAACCGTGCACAAGACTGAAGAAGAGGTTACGCGCGACTATACCGGCGTGCCGTTCAAGGGGCGGATCGACCTGATCCTATGTGACAAGTCCAATCGGACTTATGTAATGGATCTGAAATGGACGGACCGACTAAATAGTTTCGAGACCGAAATCGAGGACGGGTCTTTACAGCTAGCAACCTACGCTTGGCTTCTCGCCGGCGATAATCTCTCTGGCGTTGATGGCGCCTACTTCATGTTGGCTCAAGGCCGGGTCCTCAGCGGCGCGAACACCTTTGGCAGCGACGCCGTCCCAAATGCCTCAAGCCTGGCTGAAGGATGGCGCAAAGGCATCGCGACCTGGGAGGATACACTCAGTGAAGTCGTCAACGGTAAGGTCAGGATCAGCGGTTTGGCTGACTTGGAGCAGTCTGCGGTCGACGACTACTCAAAGCTGAAAACGGTATGGGAAGACAATCGGAGCGCGGCTAATGAGGCCAGCCGGCTGTTCATATCTCCGTTCTGCCGGAATTGCGACTATTCGGTTTTATGCGGAAGGGCATTGTGGGAGCAATGAGCGAAGAGAAAAATATACAGCTGGTAACGGCGTCCGCGGGTTCTGGGAAGACTTATGCCTTGAGCGAACGTGTCGAAACGGCCGTTAAAAGCGCCGATCCGGAGAGTATCATGGCAACGACCTTTACCGTGAAGGCCGCCGCGGAACTTCAATCGCGTATCCGGTTGCGCTTGCTTAAGGACGGGCACACGGCAGCCGCCCAACGCGTGATGGATGGTCTGATTGGTACGGTTAACTCGGTTTGCGGCCGTCTTCTTCGCGAATACGCAATTGACGCCGGTGAATCGCCGGCTTTGGAAGTCTTGCCGCCGGATGATAGCGAAGCGATTTTTAAAACCGCGATCAGTTCGGTGATTGGGTCTCGTTTCGACGATGTCCAGCCGGCAGCAGTTCGCTTGGGTTATGTCAAAGGTGCCAGCGATAAGTTCCACGAAAAAGACTGGCGCAAAGACATAGAGGCCATTGTTGCCGCCGCCCGCAACAATAGCTTGACGGCAGACGATCTACGTCGTTTCGGGTCGGAATCGTGGAAGACACTTGAGGCGTATCTTGGCGAGCCAGCCAGTTACGACCTGGCGCGTTTGGCGACCGATATCCGGCCGTTGTGTGAAGAGCACAGGCTGATCAAACCTAAACAAGGAAACTCGAAAGCTGCGCAGGCGGTTTTCGACAACTTCATGGCCAAAACCGCCCGCGGTGAAGAGATTAACTGGCCCGACGTCGAAAAGCTAATGGGGTCGGACGCGAAGTCATGTACCGCCGCGGCTGAGGTGGTTGGGCAGATAAAAGGTGCGGCCGGCGCGACGCTCCGGTGTGGAGCTTTTATCGATGACGTCAAGACATTGGTTTTGGGCGTGATGGATGGCGCGGCCGAGGCGCTGGAGATCTACTCGGCTTATAAGAAAGAACAAGGCCTCATGGACTTCGCCGATCAAGAGGCCGGTCTGCTTGACCTGGCCAGGCGCGCTCGATCATTCGAGACGTCGATGAGAGACAGATTGTCCGTCGTTTTGGTCGACGAATTCCAGGACACCAGCCCGATTGAACTTGCGGTCTTTTTGGAGCTGAACCGGCTTTGCGGCCGTTCCGTATGGGTGGGCGACCCTAAGCAAGCCATCTACAACTTCCGGGGCACCGACCCGGAGCTGATGCAAGCCGCGTCGCGCGACCTCACAACAACCGTGGATCCGTTGTCCGAATCGTGGCGGTCTCGCCGCGCCTTGGTCGACTTCACAAATGCCGTGTTTACCACTGCTTTTCACGAACAGGATCCCGCGACCATCCGGTTATCGATTCCGAAAAAGCGCGCTTCTTCGGCCGACGGCGGTTGGATCGAATGCTGGGAGCTATTGTCTAGCAACGCGTCGAACGACGCAGCGTCCGTCGCCCGCGGCCTGGCTGAACTTGTAAGTGACACAGCCCGCAGCATCAAGCCCGGAGCCGTGGCCATATTATGCCGGACAAACCAAGAATGTGAAGACATGGCCAGTGCCCTTGAAGAGCAACACTTGGCAGTCTCAGGTGAAAGAAAGCTTCTCATCAACGCGCGGGAGACCAAGCTGGCCCTTGCCGCTCTTCGCTATCAGCAAAGCGGGCGCAATCTGCTGGCCTTAGCCGAACTGCGATTACTGCTGGCCGGCGGAAGGGTGGCAGACAATTGGCTAGAGGACGTTTTGCGCGAGCCCCAGGAAGCGATTGGCCGTTGGCGTCTGGAAGAAGCTGTCCGGCGCCTAGACGAGGCGCGGCGCGCAGAACATCAAACTCCGCTAGACGCGCTGGACGCCGCAATTGATCTGGCGAGCGTGCGACAGACCATTGCGACCTGGCCTGACGCGGCCGGCAGGCTGGCCAATCTAGACAAACTTCGCGGCGTTTGCACTGAATATGAGGAGTTATGTCGGGCCCGCCGCAGTGCGGCTACCAGCGCCGGGTTCATTCGTTACTTGGGCGAATCGGAAGCGAAACAGGCCGCCTCGCCTGGCGGGGAAGCCGTCCATGTCCTCACCTATCATCGGGCAAAGGGTCTGGAATGGCCAATAGTTGTTATGACCGGCCTAAACAAGACATACGATGCACGGGTCTTTGAGCCGGCCACCGTTCCGGCAAGCGTTTTTAACCCGGCAAATCCTTTAGAAGGTCGGTCAATCCGCTACTGGCCACGGCTGGAAACAACTTTCTACCGCAACGCGGATTTCAAAACGAGGGTGAACGCGGGGCCGGAGATGCGCCAGGCCGAAGAGCTATCACAGCAAGAGGGACAACGACTGCTCTACGTCGGCATGACGCGGGCGCGGGACGGTTTGGTGCTCGCAATTCGCAAGGAAACGCCCAAGACGAAGCCTCACTATCTGGCCGACGAATGGTTACAGATGCTGCGAGACAAAGACGGTCACTCCGTTCTGTCGTTCACACGAGATGGTAAGCCGTTGCTGGCCGGGCCACACGCCATCCCCGTTGGCGGCGCTTCTATCGAGATTGTTGTCAAAGAGTTTGACCACGAGATATTGACCCGGCCGAAGTCGAAGAAATCGGTTTATATCGCGCCTTCAGTTGACCCAAAATCTTACCCTGCAAAGCGCCTCAACCCGAGCTTGTTAAAAGACGATCCCGCGGAAGAAGTTAACGCGAGGGCCGAAGTTTTCGCCGACCTTAGGGATTACGTTTGCATAACGGGCGAGCCGGACAAATGGAAGAATGTCGGCAACGCCGTCCACGCTTATCTGGCCGCCGAAAGCAATGCCGCAAAGATAATCGAGGCTTGGGGACTGGAAAACATTATCGACCTGAACAATCTGATTAATTACACAACCGTTTTCATGGACGAAATCAAGAAGCGCTATCCCGATGCGCCGATATACCGTGAATGGCCGATGACTCTTCGCCGGCCGAACGGACAGCTTGTTCAGGGTTGGATAGATATGCTGGTGGAAATGCCTGACGGCTTCGTCATAATCGACCACAAGCTCCATCCGGCGCCTAATATTCTCGAGGACGCCGTCACGCACGCGGCCCAACTGGCAGCGTACACAGCCGCCGTGGCAGGAGCCACGGGACAACGTGTCATAGATACGCTGATTCACTACCCAATTTTCGGAAAACTCGTGAGAGTAACGCAAAAGTGATAGAGGATGCGGACGTGAACCAAAAGACAACTGAACTATGGAAGACCCTTTATCGATTTATATCCGGCAACGCGCCGTGGCGAGTGTGCCGGGCTTGTCTATACTGCGTTGACGGCAGTACTTGTATCAATCCGGAGGTTGGCGGCTCCGATGTCGCGCCCCGCATGCTAACAACGGCGAACGTGGAGGACTACACCGACTGCCTCAAATTCACGGATTCGTTCGAAACGCGATGCCGGGTGTTTGTCGGTCAGACGAGGCGGGAGCCGACAGCCGATTGGAATAAACCTGAGGCATATTCTCTTGTTTTTGACTACGGCGACTTTACGGAAATAACAAGGGTTGCCGACGCTGAATCCGATATTGGACGGGGTCTGGCCGGCCTTAAGTTCAGCCAGCTCACGACAACACGCGACAAAAACGAGGTCACTATAAAAGAAAGCACCCTAAGCCACATGATCTTAAACGATGACGACCTCCCTATTCCAGACGATATGCCTTTGACAGTCTTCATTGTCCGCGATTATTCCAAACGCAACCTGCAGCTGGGAATGTCCGGCAGCTGGTTTTCGGAAGAAGGACTAAAGGACCACATTGCTTGGTTGTTTTACAAGGAGGCGGATCGCCTGCTCTACAAAGCCGATTTCGCCGGCGCCCTGTATACGTTTGACCAGGCTCTGGCGGTCAAGCCGGATTATGCCAAAGCCTTGGCTGGCAAGGGGACAGCCCTTCAGATGACGGGCAGAGAAGAAGAAGCTGTTAAACTCTTTGAAGAAACGTTGAAACATAACAGCTTTATTGCCGACGCTTGGATGGGCCTGGCCGGAATGCGGGCAAAAGGGGCAGACCCGAAGACCTTGTACAGCTTCTTTGATGAAGGTTTTGCCAAACACCCGAATGATGCCGGATGGCTATTTGGCAAAGGCTGTTGGGCATACTCGATCGGCGATGGCGAAATGGCCATTGATTGCTATGCGCGGGTCGTTGAGAGCGAACCAGGATGCCAAGACGCGGTTGACATGTTGGGGTTGGCGGAACGCAAGTATTCCTATACTGATGCGCGCGATCCGGGCCATGGCGCCGAATTCTATACGCCTGCGAAAGACGGCAAGGCGCGCAGCGGCCGATACTATCACGTGAAACCGCATCTGAACGAAGACGAGGGCGTGGTTCTCGGGATTCGTTGGGCGGAGGTCGCTGAGCGTAATCAAGACTTTCCGAAGGACGTTAAGCACGTCCGGATATGGACGGACGATGGGCTAGACGAAACCATACCGTTAACCGAGGATTTCTGGGTCAAGAAGCCGGTCTTCGATCATCCGGCGATTGCCGAGTGGCTTGAGAAGAACGAGCTCGTAAACGTCCCGCAACACTTAACTCGGAATGTGGCTCTATGTTCCGACGCACCCGGCAGCTATGAACTTTTTTGGTACTAACTAAGGAGCAGTAAATGGGCAAAATTGATGGTCATCCTAAGACAGTCAGGTCGCTTCTGAAGGGCGTCAAATATGAGATCGACTTCTATCAGCGTGATTACAAATGGGGCGAAAAACAGATTCAAGACCTTATGGACGATCTCACCTCAGCGTTTCTGCGGGATTATGACGAATCACACGCCAGAGTAAAGGTCGCCGATTATGGAAGCTATTTCTTGGGCTCCGTCATTATCAGCAAGCGAGACGGCAAGAATTTTATTATTGACGGTCAACAACGCTTAACGAGCCTAACCTTGTTTCTGATGCTCTTGAACAACCTGCAAAGAAGTCACGAAGACAAGGTCGACATTGGTGAGTTGATTGTTTCCGAGAAATACGGCACACAGTCATTCAATATTCTAGTCGAGGAGCGCCTGCCCGTCATGAGCGCTATCTTAAACGAAGAACCGATTGATATTGATGACGACAGGCGGACAGCCATCTACCAAAGCTACACATATCTCGCTGACGTCTTTCCGAATGAACTAAAGGAACAGGCGTTACCGTATTTCATTGATTGGCTGCAGGACAATGTTGTCATGATCGAGATCTCTGCGGACGCCGATGATGACGCCTACGCGATATTTGAGACCATGAACGACCGCGGTCTATCTTTGAGCCCCACGGAGATGCTTAAGGGATACCTGCTGACAAACATGGATCCGCATGATCGTATCGAGGCGGCGAGAATATGGCGCCAACAGATCGAGAAGCTTAATAACCTTGGCAAGGACACTGACTCCGACTTTCTAAAGAACTGGCTGCGCAGCCAGTACGCGAACACCATAAGAGAACGCAAGAAGGGAGCGCAGGCCGAAGACTTCGACAGAATCGGAACGCAATATCATCGTTGGCTAAGGGATAACAGCAAACGCCTTGGGTTGAGCAGCCCGCGAGCCTATTTTGATTTTGTTAGCGTGGGGTTTAAGTTCTACAGTGAACAGTACGCGCGGCTAATTGAAGCGTCTCGCCAAATGAAGCCGGGCCTAGAAAGAGTTCTCTATAACGCGGGGAACAACTTCACCCTCCAATACATGGTGTTGCTGGCGCCGCTGCTGCCTGAGGATACGCCCCAGATAATTGACGCGAAGCTCAGAACGACAGCAACGTATCTTGATATTCTCATCACGCGCCGCATTTGGAACTGGCACAGCAATGCCTATTCAACTATGCAGTACGCCATGTTTAACCTGACGAAAGACATTCGCGGGCTAGACGTCAAGGCGCTGGGATCGCGGCTCTATGAAAACCTTGAGGAGGGGAACGAGTCTTTTGACTCGAACGACAGACTCTATGTCCACCAGCAAAACGCGAAGTCCGTCAAACGAATACTGGCACGGCTTACGGACTTTGTAGGCATTGGGTCAGCGGAACCGTCCAGATACCTGGAATATGTGAGCGAGATGGACGTAAGATACGAAATCGAACACGTTTGGGCCAATCATTTTGACAGGCATCAAACCGAGTTTGAGCATCCGGAAGATTTCGCAGAGTTCAGAAACCGGATAGGCGACCTGCTGTTGTTGCCGAAATCACATAACGCCAGTTACGGGGATCTTCGTTACGAAGAGAAGTGGCCGCACTACATTAGCCAAAATATGTTGGCGCGGTCGTTGAATCCCCAATGCTACGAGAGGAATCCGGCGTTCAGCAGGTTTGTCAGCGAAACCGAGTTGCCGTTTAAAGCCTACGGCGAATTCAACAAGAGCGATGTCGAAGAGCGCGGAGCGTTATACAAGGAAATCGCGAAACGCGTCTGGAACCCGCATAATCTTCTATCGATAGCAAATAACAAAACGTAGACCAAAAGTACCTGGCGAAAGTATCAGAGGCGTTTCTATAGACAATGATTGAGCAAATGCCGGGCAATTGACCGCTGCTGCTGGGGGATATGAACTATGGAAGTCTTAAAGTCTGGAAACGTAATGACCTTCTGCATTAGGCATATCTGCCAAGACTGCTTGCACTGGGACAAATGACCGTACCCCGTTTTTAGTACAACTGCCAACCAGAGTTTTTTCATCATACCGCAGCCGCATAACGTTCAGCGAATTCTCTCGGCGTGAGGTCCCTAAGCGGCTGTGTGGCCGTTCGTTGTTGTACTCATGCCTCCAGGTCTCAATTCTATCTACGGCGTCTCCTACGCTCGTAAACCAGTGCTCATTCAGGCATTCGTCCCTTAGCTTTCCGTTAAAACTCTCTATGAACGCGTTCTCGATCGGCTTGCCTGGTCTGATGAACGCCAGGTTGACGTCATGTCCAATAACCCATTCGCCAAGAGCGCGGCCGGTAAACTCCGGACCGTTATC
>JANXYU010000015.1 GCA_025355855.1 Actinomycetota bacterium | reverse complement strand
TTTCGAGGTTAAACCCGTGGTGGCCACCAAGGAAGAGATTCTCGCGGCGATAACGCGCTACGCCAAAGCGGAAAGCCAGGTCGGCCAAGCCGGCATGGATGAATTGACCCGCGAGGTCATCGGCGAAGAAGAAGACGTTGTCCAATCGGCAACGGTTGTTGACGAGGCTCCAATAGTCAAGTTGGCCAACCTCATCATCAATCAAGCCATCAGCGATCGCGCTTCGGATATCCACATCGAGCCGCAAGAGAAAGACGTGCGGGTGCGCTATCGGATAGATGGCGTTCTCCATGAGGTAATGACGCCTCCAAAGCGCGTGCAGGCCGGTCTGATTTCCAGGATAAAGATCATGAGCGATTTGAATATCGCTGAAACCCGCGTCCCTCAGGATGGCCGCATCGGTTTAAGCGTCCAAGGACGGGCGGTCGATCTTCGTGTCGCGACGTTGCCTACCGTTTACGGAGAAAAGATCGTTTTGCGAATCCTCGAGAAGGAAAGCATTATGATCGACCTAAAAGACATGGGTTTTCTGCCTGACTCGTTGGAGCGGTTTCAGGGAACCTTCAAGAAGCCTTACGGGGCCATCCTCATTACTGGGCCGACCGGCTCCGGAAAAACGACTTCATTATACGCGGCTTTGAACGTCTTGAACTCCGTTACCAAAAAAATTATCACGGTTGAAGACCCGGTCGAGTACAAACTGCCGGGCGTCGTGCAGGTTCAGATAAACAGCCGCGTCGGGTTGACCTTCGCGGCGGCGTTGCGTTCCATCTTACGTAATGACCCCGATATATTAATGATCGGTGAAATCCGGGATAGAGAGACGGCTCTGATTGCGGTTGAGTCGGCCTTGACCGGTCACCTTGTCCTGGCGACCTTGCATACCAATGACGCGCCCCAGGCTCTGACACGCCTGACCGAAATGGGTATCGAGCCATTCTTGAGCGCGTCCGCCGTTGACTGCGTTGTCGCCCAACGCCTGGCCAGGAAGCTATGCAAGTACTGCAAGGAAGGTTACGAGCCGGATGAGGAGACACTGACGGCGGCGCATTTCCCTCATGCGAATGGTCAGAAATTAACATTTTATAAGCCGATCGGATGCCCGAAATGCAAAGGCAGCGGATACAAAGGCAGGACCGGTATTTACGAAGTTATGCTGGTAAGCGAGACGATCGAGAAGCTAGCGGTGGAGCGGGCCAGCTCCGACGAGATCGCCAGGCAGGCCATCGTCGAAGGCATGAGCCCGCTTAGAGAAGACGGTTTCGAAAAAGTACGGCTCGGGGTAACGAGTTTGGAAGAAGTACTACGGGTTGTCGCTTAAGCGGCCGATATACATTTGAGTTACGATTAAATTATCTTTAGGAGGATGAATGCCAAAGATCGAAGAACTGATGGAACAGGTCATTCAACGCGACGCGTCCGACCTTCATTTAACCGCCGGGATTCCGCCGACTTTACGCATATTCGGGAAGCTGACTCATATGGACTTGCCTGCGATGGAGGGCAAAGACGTCGAGGAATATGTTTTTGAGATACTCTCGGACAGCCAGCGGCGCCGGTTGGAGGCAGACCGCGAACTGGACATGTCGTACGCGTACGCCGGTAAATGCCGTTTCCGCATCAACGTATACTGGCAGCGAAGCAGTTTGGCGGCCGCTTTGCGGATAATCCCGCAGGTTGTAAAGTCGGCGCGCGAGCTGGGATTACCGCCGATCGCAGAGATATTGGCCCAGAAGCCGCGCGGTTTCGTTCTTGTCACCGGGCCGACAGGTTGCGGTAAATCGACCACGTTGGCCTCAATGATCTCGGTCATAAATAAGACACGCAGCGAGCACATATTAACCATCGAAGACCCGATCGAGTTTCTCCACAAGCACGATAAGAGCATGATCAACCAGCGAGAGGTCGGTACCGATACCCATAGTTTCTCGAGTGCGCTGCGCCACGTCTTGCGTCAGGACCCGGACGTCATACTGGTTGGCGAGATGCGCGATCTGGAAACGATATCTATCGCGCTAACGGCTGCCGAAACAGGACACCTTGTGCTGGCCACCCTGCACACGCAGGACGCGCCGCAGAGTATAGAGCGCATCATTGATGTTTTTCCTAGCCAACAACAACATCAAATACGGGTTCAACTGGCCGGAACGCTTCAAGGCATTCTGGCGCAGCAACTTATACCGGCGCGAGGCGGGGGAGACAGGAAGGTGGCTGTGGAGGTAATGATCGCCACACCGGCTATCCGAAACATGATTCGCGACCAAAAAACGCACCAGATAGTTTCAGCCATGCAGGCCGGTTACTCTTCCGGTATGCAAACGATGGACCAATCACTGGCCAATCTGGTTAAGTTGAATCAGGTTAGTTATGAAGACGCGCTGCAGCGGGCCAGCGATCCTGACGTGCTGAAACGACTGGTCGGATAAAGGGGCAACCAAGATGGCAACATCATACGCATATAAGGCGCGCGACGCCGGCGGCAAGGTAATAACCGGTACGCTCGAAGGCGATAACGAGACACATATCGCCGAATCCCTCCGCCGCATGGGGTATGTCGTTAATTCGATTACCCCGGAGAAGGGAACCGGTTTCAATATCCAGATCGGCGGCACCAAACGCAAGAAGGTCAAGAGCGGAGAACTGGTCGTGTTTACGCGCCAGTTCGCCACCATGATCAACGCCGGTTTGCCTTTGGCGCGCTGTCTTAGCGTTATGGCCAGCCAGACGCCCAACCCTGGCCTCCAGGCGACCATCGAGGATGTTTTGCATGATGTGGAGGGTGGGCTGGCATTATCAAACGCGATGAGCAAGCACCCCAAGGTCTTTAACAATCTCTATTGCAGCATGGTGCGCGCCGGTGAAACGGGCGGCATATTGGACGAGGTCTTGGGCAATATCGCCGATAGTCAAGAGAAGGCCCAAGAGATCAAGAGCAAGATCAAGTCGGCCATGACCTATCCTGTCTTGATGTTGATCATGTCCATCGTGCTGGTCGTAGTTATGCTTGTCTTCATCGTACCCGTCTTTACGGGAATGTTCGCCCAGTTGGGCGGCGCTCTCCCGCTGCCGACACAGATACTGGTCACGCTTAGCGGTTTCATTCAGACAACCTGGTGGTTCGGGATCCCGATAACCATCGCGGCGGCCTACGGAGTCCGCCGGCTAGTCGATGTGCCAAATGTCAGGTTTGCTTGGGACAGCCTCAAGCTTCGTTTGCCCGTCGTCGGCGGTGTAGTCAAGCAGCAATGCCTGTCGCGTTTTGCCCGCACCCTAGGCACTTTGTCCAGCGCCGGTGTTCCGATACTGGAAGCGCTTGAGGTTGTGGAGAACACGGTCGGCAACGCCCTGGTGTCGCGCGAGGTAGGAATAGTAGCGGGCGCCGTCAAAGAAGGACAGACGATCGCCCAGCCTCTAGGCAAGAGCAAAGTTTTTCCGCCGATGGTTGTGCAGATGGTTGCCGTCGGCGAGGAATCCGGCGCCATGGACACGATGCTTATAAAAGTAGCGGATTTTTATGACAAGGAAGTGGCGACCACGATTGAAGGATTAAGCAGCTTGATCGAGCCGGTTATGCTGATCGGAGTCGGTTTGGTCATCGGCGGCATACTTATTTCTCTTTACCTTCCGATGTTTAAAATGGCTGCGCTTATTAAGTAGCTGACAAATCTTTCATATATTGCTAAAGTTTTCTCGAAAGGCTTCCGAAGTTTAAGCTAGCTTATACGGAAACGTCCAATTATAACGAAAAATGAGGAGGTGAAAAACATGTTGAGCAAAATCCGCAAGATGACGCGGGCGGATGAGGGCTTCACCTTGATCGAACTAATGGTCGTTATTCTTATCATCGGTATCCTGATGGCTATCGCCATCCCGTCCTTCATCGCCGTACGCAACAGAGGCTACGCGTCTTCGGCAAAAGCGAACCGGTCCACGGCCGTTAAGACCATGGAGCTGTACGCCACCGATCACGACGGCAGCTATGTCGGCGGAAACGCGGCCGCATTGCACGCGCTGGAGACCAGCATTACATTCGCTGATGCCGCCGGTGCTGCCGGAGTCGCTTACGTCCACGGACAGGCGGCCGACGGATATGTAATCGAAGTGCTCGGACGCGATGGTACGACCTATACGGCCACCAAAGCGGCGGGCGGCGCGGTCACGTATTTGCCTAACTAAGACCGACTCGCGTTGAATCAACGCGATGTAATACCGACTGGCGGCAGGGTTAATAGCCCTGCCGTCTTTTCTT
>JANXYU010000014.1 GCA_025355855.1 Actinomycetota bacterium | reverse complement strand
CACCTATCGTTTCAAACATTTTGGCGGGTCCCGAGTTTCCTTTTCCCGTAACCAAAACGGCATTATTCATCATATCAACCGCCACTGATTGCACTTCCGGAATGTCCGAAGATATTAACTGATCGGCCTGGCCGGCGAATGACGAATTCATAATGACTCTGCCGTCATGGCTGCCGGTAATATACGCCCAACTGCCAGGGCCCATGATTCCGCCGTAAGCGCTTTCAACTACATTCGCTGCGCCGTTCAATGGCGTGGTGTCAGCGACGCTCAACCCGTCTGTCCAATCAAAGGACGCGTATCCGGTCGGCAATGTCACGGCAAGCGGAGACGGATTAGTCCCGGGACCGCCGAGCTGTCCCGAGAAATCGGAAGCGATTGATGTTGCTGACGTTTCTCCGGGTATCGGGACATTAAGTATGTTGTCAGCGAAATCGACGATTCTTATTACCGCCTCGCCATTGATCGTGCCGATGATCGCGATACCTGGGGTGGTCGGGGTCAGAGGTCCGACAGGCTTAACATACGGGCTGCCCGCGCCGGGCGTGATAATAAATACGATATCATTGACACTATCCATATCCGCAACGACTGGCACTTCCTCAAACGAAACCCCGTTAGTCACAAAAAGCGCGTTCGCGCCGTCATTGTCAACAATCGAGAAGATCTGAATCAGGTCAAAAAAACCGGTTATACTTTTGACCTCGCGTATTCCGTTATATCCAGCGTCATTCGCGGCGTTAACGGCCCCTTGCGTTAAGTCGACCGCCGTCAGGGTGACATTCGCGCCCGTCGCGGTTGGCGGCGTAACAGCGATCGCCGACATCGGACCGGCCAACATCAGGTTGAGGGACAACGCGGCGACAACCAGAACCCTGGCAACCCTTTTCACGAAATCTCCCGATTCATCGAGCGTTTAGGCTCCGGCATTCGGCAGCGCCGTGGCGGTCGCGCCCAGGATGCCAAATTGGGTGAAGTGATTCACGGTTATGGTCACGGTGTGGTTGACCTTGTCGACCACGCAAGGTGTGACCGCTTTCCAGGTACTGTCGGCCGTGTCGAAGTAGTAGATGATAAGGCTGTCTTCGCTCATGCCGTTCAACGCGGCGGGATCGTAGCTGATTGTGATGGTGACCGGTTGGCTGAACGTTGTGATCGGTGTGCCGTTCGTGTCATAGCAGTTGAATTCGTAGGAGGCGCCCAGAAGACTTAAGCCGCCCGGAACCGCCGGGGTGCCGGAAGCGACCTTTTCGACGCTGACTGTGTAGTCGGAAGTCACCGCGCCAGCCGGAATGTCAACGGATGCGCCGCCCGCATCGCAAGTTGCCGTAGTTCCTTCGCCGGCGGTCACCGGGGTTAAGTCACTCAACAAAGCTGAGTATACTGTTACGAGTGTCGTAGTTCCGGAACCGCCGATCATCCACATGGGATCGCCAGCCGGTATCGCTCCTTGCGACTTGACGCCGGCAAAAGCATTCGTCAAGGCATCGGTCAACGGCCGTAGCTTCTCGTCTTGGAGAGCAATGGTTCCGTAGTGGCAGTAAATATCACTAAGCGCGCTCATCCCGCTCAGCATGTAATCAGAGTTGATGAATTCGCCCGCGGCGGGCCTCCAGCGGTACAGATGAGCCGCGCCGCCGCCGGTGCCGCCCATCAAAACAGCGTCCATGCCGGAACTCACTTTCGCGTTCGCGGTCATGGTTTGCGGCAGATTCGCTTCCGTAATAGCGGACGGATCTGTCATTGAGAACAATCTGGCCAGTCCGGAATCGCCAATTGTCGCGGCCAATAAAGAATCGTTTCTATCGGCGAAATCGTAACCCACGGATTGCACGTCGCCCGCGCCCGACGGTAAGGGGTATGACTGTTCGCCGCCCAGCCCGGTGGCTAGAATATTGCCGTCATGGGTACCTGTGATAAATCCATACATCCAGCCCTCAACGTCATTGGCGGCTGTATTCATCGGTGCCGTATCAGAAACAGTCAAGCCGTCACTCCAATCAAGCATGGCGAAACCCGAGTCGCCCAATGTCATGCCAATCGGTAACCCGGGTTGGAACCACAGGCCGGCGACTGATGTCGCGCTGGTAATACCAGAAGCGCTCAAGTCAATATCGATCGAGTTTAAATTGATGTCAACGATCCGCATCGTGGCTACCCCTGCTTTGTCCCCGACGATTGCCAATGCGGGCGTATTGGTATTCAACAATTCGGAGCCGACATAGGGTCCGCTGTCACCAGTGAAAACAACAGCCATATCGTTAATATGAGTTAGTCCGTCGGCTATAGTCGCCGGGAAGAAATCTGTCACATCAGACCCGTTGGATTCCATGATAAAAGGTTTGCCGTCGTTGTCCACAGCAGCGATAAAGTAGAAAGCTCCCGGACAAACCGCCAGCGCCGTCACTTCCCGGGCACCGTTGTACCCGGAATCGCTCGCGGCCATTTGCAGCTGCTCTGTGAGGTCCAGAGGGTGCAGGAAGACAGGCGTGTCAATCGCCGACGGATCGGGTCGCGCGAAAGCTGTCAGCGGGCCAGCTAAAGCCATACTTAGCGCAAGCACAGCAACCAAGATTAACTTTGTTATCTTCAACACATGACCCCCTAATAAAAGTGAATACCGAACACAACTAAAGCTGCGCTGATCGCTAACGCCCCGTGAACGGCAGCGCCGTCGCGGTCGCTCCCAGGATGCCAAACTGGGTGAAGTGGCTAACGGTGATGGTCACCGTGTGATTTACCTTGTCGACCACGCAAGGTGTGACCGCTTTCCAGGTACTGTCGGCCGTGTCGAAGTAGTAGATGATAAGGCTGTCTTCGCTCATGCCGTTCAACGCGGCGGGATCGTAGCTGATTGTGATGGTGACCGGTTGATTGAACGAGGTGATGGGTGCTCCATTGGTGTCAAAGCACTTGAATTCGTAAGAATTGCCGAGCAAGCTCAATCCGCCAGGAACGCCAGGAGTACCGGCCGCGACCTTCTCGACAATTACTCCATAGTCCGTGTTCACAGCGCCCGCCGGAATGCACACTGAGGCGCCTCCGCCCGAGCAATCGACCGTTGCGCCCGCTCCCGAGAGAATCGGGTCTTGGTTGTAAACGGCTTCTTGTGTGATTCGCACCAGTGCCGTATTCCCAGCCCCGCCGACGAGAGCATATGATGTTCCGAACCCGTTAAACGGGCCGAAGTCCTGCGACGCTCCGTTGTCTTGCTTGACAATGTTGACACTGCTCATCCCATGGATCAGATAGTCCAAATCAATCATTTCGGTATAGACCTGATTGTACTTATAAAGATGCCCGGTATCTCCTGTGCCGCCCACTATGTAGTAATACCCGGCAAAATCAGCATCCGCTTTTTCGGTGACGGTCGCCGGGAAAGGAATCTCGGTCGTCGCCCTCGTGATATTGACCGCTGAGACATTCGGAACGTGCGTGTCCTTAAACAACTTCATAGTCCCGCCAGCGCCTTTGGCACCGATCATCCAGGCGCTGTTCATCCAGTCATAATCTAGTGCCAGGATGTTAGTGGTATCGGCTATTGTGGTCATCGTCTGTCCAGCGACGTTTACCCCGCTATCGCACCCGTAGGCCAATACGTTGCCGGCGCTGGTGCTAAACGTCCAATACGGAAAATCAACCAAAGCTTTCACCTGGTCAGCCTGATCCGATACGTTCGCGGTCTCCGTTTCTTTTAGGCTGGTGACTTTAATACTCGAGAATTCATTGCCGTAAAGACCAATAGGAGCCTTCGCGCCGGCCATCGCCGGATCGGTCACGACGGCAAACGTAGCGTTATAGGCATTTCCCCAGTTATTCATCCCGGTAGAGATCAGGAAGGCATTCGACCCGGCTACAGTGACGGCAAGGTTCTGTGTGTCACCGTCATACGACATATCCGTAACCGCCGTATGAGACGCCAACGTCGAGTCGCTGCAAAGCTTCTCATCATCGCCTCCACCATCTCCGTAGCACAAACCGCAAAGGTAAGCGATGGATGCG
This sequence comes from Actinomycetota bacterium, assembly GCA_025355855.1. Lineage (GTDB taxonomy): Bacteria > Actinomycetota > JAHEXW01 > JAHEXW01 > JAHEXW01 > JAHEXW01. The sequence goes on along the minus strand of JANXYU010000014.1, from coordinate 36,869 downwards.
ACCGGGTGGGTATCGACCAGCCTGGTCCCGCCAACAAAATAATCCCTGTTAAAGTACGCAATCGCGTTGATCCGAGTCCAGTCCGTGCCGATGTATCTGTTGAACAAGGCAGTCCAATCACGGAACTTAGTGCCGTCCCAGGAGGCGATAACAACGTGTCCGCCGCTATTCAAACCGGCAATCAACGTCAAGTCACCGATTGGGCTGCTGATGGCGGTAACCTCAACAACAGACGACCCGACAGCCGCGCTCAACTCGGCCGTCAAATCATGGGCGGTGAAGATCATTGGGGGATCGACCGTTGGTATATCGGGTCTGGCTAGTGCAGAAGCCGGTCCGGCTAGCACCAAGCTGACCGCAAGAATGGTAACCATAATTATTTTTAAAGCTCGTGACATATGTATCCTCCGCTGGTGTGAAATTACGCTCCAAAAGCTGTAACAAATACTGGAAGAATATTACCTTAGAACAGGGGTTTTGGTCAACATGTATTTACAAGGTGGCCTGCCATCCGTAGCGTCATCAGGCCGAGTCCACGGCGAAGGATGGCGGAGGGGGAGGGATTCGAACCCTCGAAGGATATCACTACCCTTACCCGCTTAGCAGGCGGGTGCACTCGGCCACTATGCGACCCCTCCGAGTGAGGAACTGGCGCGCCCGAGAGGAGTCGAACCTCCAACCTACGGATTCGTAGTCCGGCGCTCTATCCATTGAGCTACGGGCGCGCGCATGAATAAAGATTTTAACATAAAAAGGACCGCGCCCTAAAGCGCGGCCCTTAAGATTTTTAGGCTGATGAGCAGTTTTGCGTCATGCTCAGGACTAGCTTAGACAGCCCTTATCGCAGTGCGCTACTCTCGGAATGGTGAACCTTGGCATAAAAGACACCTCCCTTCTGCTCTTACTAGACTATTTTAGCACGGTGATTCCGCCCATGTAAGGCACTAATTTTTCCGGCACCCGCACCGTCCCGTCAGCCTGCTGATATTGTTCGATGATGGCCGCCAATGTCCGGCCTATCGCTACTCCCGAGCCGTTCAGTGTATGCGCCAACTCAGGTTTGGATTTCGGGTCACGACGGAATCGAACATTGATCCGCCGGGCTTGAAAATCGGTGAAATTGCTACAAGAAGAGATCTCCGTAAAGCCACCCGAGCTCGGTATCCAGCCCTCGATATCATAAGTCTTGGCGGCCGAAAAACCCAGGTCACCCGAGCACAGCGTAATGACGCGATAGTATAAACCAAGAAGCTGCAAGACCTCTTCGGCATCGGCGGTCAGTTGTTCAAGTTCGTCCCAGCTGTTTTCCGGCCGGGCGAATTTTACCAGTTCCACTTTGTTGAACTGATGCTGGCGGATAACCCCGCGCACGTCTTTGCCGTACGAACCGGCTTCGCGCCTAAAACACGGCGTATAACAAACGTATTTCTTGGTCAGCTCGTCGTCCATTAGGATTTCATCTCGGTGGATGTTCGTGACCGGTACCTCGGCGGTAGGTATCAGCCAGAGATCGTCGTCAGCGCACCGGTACAAGTCTTCGGCAAATTTCGGCAGTTGCCCCGTCCCCGTCATTGTTTCGGTATTAACCAGCAGCGGCGGCCAGATTTCCGTATAGCCGTGCTCAGTCGTGTGCAGATCGAGCATGAAATCGATAAGGGCCCTTTCGAGCCGCGCGCCCAACCCTTTCAGTAGGACAAACCTGCCCCCAGCCAGTTTGACGCCCCGCTCAAAATCAAGGATGTCGAGGGCCTCCCCGATCTCCCAATGCGGTTTTGGTTCAAAGCCGAACGCGGGTTCTTGTCCCCAACGTCGGAGCTCGATATTATCCTCCGGCGTATCGCCGTCCGGTACGGACTCGTGCGAAATGTTCGGAATATCTAACAGAATCTCGCGGCTGGCGGTCTCGATGCCTCGCAATTGGTCATCGTATTCCTTGATGCGGTTGGAAACGTTTTTCATGCCCGCCAGGGCGGCGTCGGCGGACTGGCCTGACTTTTTAAGCGCGCTGATGTCGTCGTTTACCTTGTTACGAGACGCGCGCAGTTCCTCGGCTTCGACCAGCATCGCGCGGCGCCGCTGGTCCAAGGCAACCAACTCGTCGACCTTGGCCACTACCTTCGGGTCGGCCCGGCGCGCCTTCAATGAAGCTTTAACTAGATCGGCGTTTTCGCGAACCAGTTTAATATCAAGCACTTGTACTCCTTGTAATCCTCGTACTCTTCGTAATCTTAGGCCTTCGGGTATGAACCGAGGAACTTTACGTCAGTGAACCGGCATCCGAGACACTTAAACGCGTCGGCGATGACCTTATCCTCGATATGCCCGTCCATGTCGACGAAGAATATATACTCGCCTAACGCCCGCTTGCTCGGCCTGGACTCGATCTTTGATAGATTGATGAAGCGGAAGGCGAACTCCTGCAGAATCTGCAGCAATATCCCCGGACGATCCTCATGCGGCATTATAACGATCGTCGTTTTATCGTTGCCCGTTCGCGCCACCTTGTTCTTGCCTAGCATCACGAATCGCGTCTGGTTTTGCTTATAGTCCTCAATATCCTCTGCCAAGACATCCAGACCGTATAGCTTGGCTGCCAGGGTGGTCCCGATGGCCGCCCGCTGTCCGTCCTCTTCAGATACGATTTTGGCTGCCTCTGCCGTGCTGTTGGCCGCTTCCATCGTTGCATTAGGCAGATTCGCCGCCAGAAACTGGCGGCATTGCGCGATCGCGTGCGGTTGGGAAACGACGGCGGTGACGTCGGCCAGCTTAACACCGGGCTTGGCCAGCAGATTCTGCTTGATCGGTACAATGACTTCGCGCTCAATGAAAACATTGGTTTCGAAGGCCAGCATGTCCAGGGTCACGTTAAAAGAACCCTCGATCGAATTCTCGATAGGCACAATGCCGTCCGAGATCGAACCCTCCTCGACAGCTGCAATGACCTCGGCGACACTCGAAAACGGCATCAAGTCGGCTTCTTTAAAGTTAAAGGCGCCCAAACCCGCTTCTTCCGCGAACGTCCCCTGGGGCCCTAGATATCCGATTTTCATGTCTACCTCCCGCCCATGGCTTGGTTTATAGCCGACGTTTCCTCCGCCGACGGTTGAATCATGGCCCGGCCGCCGCGAACTTGTTTGGCGTAAGTCCGATTATCGGCCCGGCCGATAATCGTGCTGATGACGATTCCGTCACCATGCTCATTAAGTAAGGCCAGAGCGAACGACAGCTCGCCGCCCATATCACTGAAAGCGTCATATCTCACAAGCCCTATTCTTTGCACAGCGTCCAGCTGAATATTGTGCAAAACATTGATGTTTTCTTCAGCTTGCGCAATGCGGTCCTCCAACCCGTCTACTCGCACGAAATGTTGCGCCAGGATCTCTTGCAGCGTGTTATCTGTCATGCCCCTGGTCAAAATGCGTTGGTTGCGTCTTATTAGACCGAGGTTGTAGGAAATAAAACCGACCCAAACAATCAAGGCGACCAAGAAAATTGACAGAATGACGAAAGCTATTGCCGAGCTCAAGATAAGTTTTTCCTCCTATATGAAAAGGTAAACACCATTTTAGCATAACGGTTTGGCGTTGTTTGAGCCGCGCGGCATAGTATATGATGATGCGTATGTTGGTTGATAAACGGTATGAACTGCTTAAACAACGCATAGAGCCCTGGCCGGGCGCCGTTGTCGCCTTCTCCGGCGGCACCGACAGCACGCTCTTGCTGGCGGCAGCGCGCGACGCCTTATCCGGCAACTTGACGGCGGTGACTTGGCAGACTGAAGTCACCCCTGACTCGGATATTGATGAAGCAATACGTCTAGCCGAAGGCCTGGATGTCAGCCATCGGGTTATCTCCGCCAGCTTTCTCGAAAACGAAGCTGCGGCGGCCAATAAGGCCGACCGCTGTTATCACTGCCGGCGTCAAATGTACGCCGATATCAAGAAATCGGCCGCCGGACTTGACGCTGCCGCCATTCTTGAGGGCGTAAACGTCGACGACCTGACTGACACGCGTCCCGGGCTAGAGGCAGCGCGAGAGATGGGCGTAGTGCACCCGCTGCTGGAAGCCGGACTGGATAAACAGGGTGTGCGAGAAATGGCCCGGCTTTTGGGCTTGCCCAACTGGGATCGCGAGGCCGCGCCGTGTCTGGCCAGCCGCATAGCCTTCGGCCGCCGGGTTACATCCGACCGGCTTATGCGAATCAACCAGGGCGAGGCGTTCCTGCGCGAACGCGGCTTCCGCAATGTCAGGCTCCGTCTGCTTGATGACATCGAAGCCCGCATCGAGGTGGCGCCGGAGCAAATGCCGGCCTTGCGCGCGGATTGGCCGACAATCAGCTCGTTTCTTTGCGACTTGGATTTTGCCCGCATCGAGATTGATCCTAAAGGTTACAGGATGGGGAGCATGAATCTATGAACAAAAGCCAGATTGAAACCCTCCTCCAGCAAGTCCAAACGGGTGCTATGTCGGTTGACGAAGCGGTTGGCCAGCTTAAAAGCATGCCGTATGAGGACTTGGGCGACGCTAAGATAGACAACCACCGCACGCTGCGTTGCGGCTTCTCAGAAGTTGTCTACTGCCCCGGCAAAACCCCCGCGCAGATAACAAGAATCGTAGTAGAGCTGGTGCGCCACAACCACCCAGTCATGCTCACCAAAGCGGATGAGAACGCGTTCGCGGCGGCGCTCGAGGGCGCCCCGACCGCTATCTATCACGCCGTTGGGCGCTTGGTTGTCATACCCGCGCCAGATCCGCCGGTCTCAGTAGGGAACGTTGTTGTGATTTCGGCCGGCACGACCGACATGCCGATAGCCGAGGAAGCAGCTGTCACAGCGGAGACCATGGGCGCAAAAGTTACACGCGTATACGATGTGGGCGTGGCCGGCGCGCACCGACTTTTTGCCCACCTCGATATTCTGAACAAAGCGCAGGTTATTGTGGCGGTCGCAGGCATGGAAGGCGCTTTACCTAGCCTCGTTGGCGGCCTTGCCGCGTGCCCGGTTATCGCGGTTCCCACGAGCGTCGGCTATGGAGCCAGTTTCGGCGGCGTCACCGCGCTCTTGGGGATGCTTACGAGCTGCGCTCCCGGGGTCAGCGTCGTCAACATCGACAATGGTTTTGGAGCCGGGTACATAGCCGCGACAATCAACAAACAGGCAAATCAATGAAAATTGCCTACTTGGACTGTATTGGCGGTATCAGCGGAGATATGTTGCTAGGCGCGTTCGTGGACGCGGGTGTAGATCCTAAACAACTCCGCGACGAGTTGGCCAAGCTTAACCTGGCCGGCTGGGAAATAAACGTCCGCGCTGTGCGAAAAGCCGGCGTCGCCGCGACGAAGGTTGATGTTATAGACAACTCAGAGCCGGTCGAAAGAAAGCTGCTCGACATCTTAAAGATCATAGCCGGCAGTCGGTTGTCGGGCCGGGCTAAAAAACAGGCGGCTAAAGTGTTCGAGACTCTCGCAACCGCGGAAGGCGCGGCCCATGGCCAGGTGCCGGCGACCGTTCACTTTCACGAGGTCGGAGCTGTCGACGCAATAATCGACGTGACCGGCACCGCTGTCTGTCTTGACCTGCTGGATATCGACAGATTGTACGTGTCTACGATTACCGCCAGCCGGGTCGCTCCGGCGACCGCTCACATTCTGAACGGTATGGCGGTGACCTTGTATGACGTGGGTTTGGAAAATGTTACACCCACGGGAGCCGCGATTGCCAAGACGCTGGCGGAACAGCCTGCGGCCCTTCCCCCGATGACCTTGCGGCAGGTTGGTTACGGCGCTGGCGACGCAGAAACGGACCAACCTAACGTGCTACGGCTGATGGTCGGCGACGCGCCGACGGAAGCGGTCGGACAGCCGGATGAGACGGTGCTGTTATTAGAGTCGAATATCGATGACCTCTCACCGGAAGCAGTAGCTTACGCTATGGACCGTCTTTTCGGGGCGGGCGCGCTGGATGTCTGGTTTACCCCCGTCGTCATGAAAAAGGGGCGACCCGCCTACGTGGTGAGCTGTCTCTGTGAGACTGGCAAAGACGCGGCTATCATAGACGCGTTCTTCCGTGAAACAGGTACCCTGGGACTACGGATTTCCAATGTCTCAAGGTTGGCCTTGCATCGGGAGACAATAACGGTGACCACGGAATTCGGCGATTTAAGGGTCAAGAAAGGTTGGTTCGGAGGCGGTTTGGTGTCGATTCGACCTGAGTTCGAGGACGTCGCCGCCGCGGCTCGCAAACATAGTCGGTCTTTCAAAGAGGTCTATAACGCGGCACTGCGCGATTAAGTCTATTTAACGGCAACAGTGAACTTGATCTCACTCATATTGTTGTCCAAGAATTTTTCATTAGGAACAGGCCCCGCTTGAATCGTCAGCATGTTTACGATATCGCCTTTTGTCGGCGTCAATCCCGTTATCTTGATCGTCTTCTTCTCACCCGGCGCCAAAGATGCCATAGTTACCTTCTTCTGCTGGGGTTTTGGTTGGGTCTCCGATTTTAGCGTGGCGACAATCGGAACGTTTACCTCGACCTGGTTGCCTTGGTTTTCAACCGTTACCGAAACACTTACGGTCGACGTGCTAGGCAGGGCGCTAACACCGTCGGTATCGGCCGTCGCGGCCGGATCTAACACAACATCAGAGATGGCGATACCATGCGTTTCGGTCAGGTCAGGCGCCGAAGTCTTCAGCCCCTGGAGAAACTGCAGCACATTAGCCGCCTCGTATTCTCCGTCTACCGTCAAGAACACTGACGCGGGAGCTGATACGAACGTGATGTCTTTTGCCTTCAAAACCTTTTGCGCTTTCTCTTTGAACAGGCCGAAGGCCCGATCGCTAAAGGCAATATCTCGCAAAGACAGACTTACTTGTTTAGCCGAGACTTCCAGGTCGTTATCGCCCAAGGCATTGAAGATGGCCGGCTGATAGCTCTCTAAAGCGGTGGTCCGCAGCTCCAAGGCCACCAGAAGATATTCGTTAGCATCCGCCATCTCAGTTGGAACCTCTATCTTTTTGGCGTCGGCGGTTACTGTGCCGCTGTCCTTGGCCATTTTGTTTAGCTTAATCTGAAGGTCTTTCCTGGCCAACGATTTAATATTGCTGCGCAAATCGGCGAAATCCGTCCCCACCTTATTGGTACGATCGGCGATTTTCTTAACCTGATTGATGTAATTTTGGATTGCGCTGGCATCGTTGCTGCAACCTATATGACTGAAGGTACCGCGGCCGATCAGGCACAGCAGCAGGAAGACAATGACCAGAACAATGATGATTACACGAGGATTGAATATCGGTTTGCGTTTTTGCCGGTATGACAGGGTTCCCCTGCTATACGCCATGAGACTCCTTGTCAGTTTGGAGTGGTGCCCCCGACTGGATTTGAACCAGCACAGCCCTACGGCTACTACGCCCTGAACGTAGCGCGTCTACCAATTCCGCCACGGGGGCGCTTGTTCGTGTTTGGAACGATTTGTATTATAACATACCGGCTGATACCCTTGACCTATGATAGAAGCAATGGTCCTGGACAGATATCGCATCATAGAAAGCATCGGGCGAGGCGGCTACGGCGAGGTCTTTAGAGCCGAAGACACTCTAATGCACCGCACCGTGGCCATTAAGCGCATTGACCTGTCTTCCAAGACTTCCGACCGCACATTAACTGAAGCGAGAGCCGCCGGACAGCTCAACCATCCGAACGTCGTCACTGTTTTCGATCTGGAAAAAGACGAACGCTACTACTATCTCATCATGGAATACATAGACGGCGTACCATTATCCAAGGTGCTCGAGGCAAAATCTCCGCTATCAATCGAGGAAGGCCTGGATATCGGTATACAGATTGCCGACGCGCTGGAAGCGGCGCATGCGATGGACATTGTTCACCGTGACGTCAAGCCGGAAAACATAATGATTACGAAGGACGGCAGCATTAAAGTAACCGACTTCGGCATCGCCCGCTTGGCGTCCTCAACAATGACGGCGGCGGGGGACGTTCTGGGAACGTTCGCGTATATGTCTCCGGAGCAGGCCAAAGGCGGTCGCGTTGACGCGAGGACGGACGTCTTTTCGCTAGGCGTCGTTTTGTACGAGATGCTGACAGGCGTCTCCCCTTTCGGTTCCGCCACCCCGGCGGGAATCGTTTTTAAAATCACTAACTTAGATCCGCAACCGCCGGCCGAACTGAATGCCAATATCTCGCGCGATCTGGAAAGCCTGATTCTAAGAACATTAGAAAAGACGCGAACCCAGCGGTTGGAGGATGTGACGATTCTGCGCCATTATCTGGAAAGCATGCGGACCGCTAAAACGCCCAGTCGTAAAATCATAAAACCTCTTTACAAGCTCGCAGTATCCGGCCTACCACTCGTTGTAGATGAATACACGGGGCCCTTTAGACCTTTCGTTGGGACCTTGTCTGACGCCAAGGAAGCAGTAGGGCGTTGGCTAGCCGAACATCGATTCCTGGTGGAGCGCGTCGCCAATGCGGTCATCGGAACGATATTCCTCTCCTTCTTCCTCTCAAAAACCGGATTCTACGCTGGCGAGGTCCAGGCGCTTCTGCCTTTCGTCTACGCGGTTCTCGCGCTTCTTTTTCCGCGTGTTGGATTGGCTGCCGGTCTGGTGATCTTGTTTCTGCCTCTGGCTGACTATTCCCTGGTTGTCTCGATTATCGTAATGATCGTCATATTTCTCTGGATGCTATCTTTTTGGCTGGCTAAACCGGCCAAAACCGTTTTTGCGTTCTTCGCGCCCTTGACGTCGATAGCCGGAATCGGGTTGAGTTACCCGCTTTTCGCGGGGCTCTTCTGGAGTCCCATTGCCGCCGCCGGCATAGGCTTTTTAGGCGGACTGGCCGTGGTCACGTTTGACCTGTTCAATTCGAAAGTCATTCATTTTGTCGCGCTGGCCAACACTTTCGGGCTCAAACATGCACTGGCCGGATCATTGAATCCCGCAACGGCTATCGTCACATTTGTTCGCCCTTTCGGCCAATCGGCGGCCTTTCTTACCCAGGCTTTTTTATGGGCTGGCGTGGCCGCCTTAGTAAGTTTTTTCGCCAAGCGGCGTTCAGCGTCTGGCGACGCGAAGGCGCTGGCTGCGGGCGCGCTCCTATTATTGGCGGGCGAACTAGCCATCATGACGGCCATTCATTGGAGCCCGGCCTACATAGATGCCCTCCTGAAAAGCTGGCTGGCTTCACTTATACTACCTGTAGGCCTGCTGGCGGTGTTGCCGCGCCGGTCTTTCAGCCTGGCAGCCAGCGAAGACGAGGATGACGAGGACGAAGAATGAGCCTACTAAAAGACCTGGAAGCCAAGCTGGAAAGAACCGTCGAGGGTGCTTTCGCTAAAGGTTTCAAATCCGGCGTCCAACCGGTAGAGATTGCCAAGAAATTGGATCGAGCGATGGAATCCGGCCGCACGGTCGGTGTCTCAAAAATCTACATACCTAACGAATATACTGCCCGGCTAAACCCCGCCGACCTGACCGCAATGGCCGACTTTACAGATCGCTTGATTACCGAGCTGACCACATTCTTGGACCAGCGGCGCAAAGAAAAAGGCTATGTGATGCTTGGTGTTCCCGTCATAATCCTAGCTGAAGACGTGAATCAACCGGCCGGCCTAGTCGACGTAGACGCGCGCCTGATTACGCCTGCCAAACAAGATGGGCATGAAGCGCTGGCGTCGCTGACGATGGTTCTCGGCCAAGATGAGGGGGAGACATTCCTGCTTGGTCCAGGTCGCGCCACCATTGGACGGCTGTCTTCCAACGACGTTCCCGTGCCCGATCCAAGTCTTTCCCGGCATCATGCGGAAATCACGGCGAGGGACGGGCACTTCTTCCTCTCTGATCTGGGAGCCACTAATGGCACCTTTGTCAACGGGAAGCGCGTTGCCGAGACCGAATTGAAAGACGGCGACAAAATCGGCGCAGGCGAAGTCATTTTTATCTTCCGGCGGTTTTAACGTGGCCCCCGGCTACGTTACACTGATCAACCTGGCATTTGTCATTCTCCTGTATGTATTCTTGGGCCGCGTGGTTAAGGCGATCTATATCGATATCTACGAGCGTCCCGTTCCTTATAGCGAGGCACGTGAAGCGATGGAACAAAAGCGTTTGTCACGCCCGGCGGAAAACGCGGCACTTGAGGTCATTAAAAGCGATTTCGTAAATCCGGGGCGAGTCTATCCGCTAACCGACATTGTCACTATCGGACGCTCGACTGAGACAGAGATTGTTTTACGCGATCCCCTTGTCAGCCATCAACATAGCCGCATTATTAAGAAGTTGGACGAATGGTGGTTAATGGATCTAGGCAGTACAAACGGAACTTTCGTCGGACGCGACCGGGTAACTGAGCCGGTACGGATAAAGAATGGCTTGAAGATTAAGATCGGAGATACGATATTCCAGGTGAAGATGTGAGGTTAGAGTATTAAGAGTATGGGGAGAATAGAGATAATGAATAACCTGATGCCAGAATGCCTTTATAATCCTTATACTCCTTATAATCACAATAATCGCCCAGTTCGAATTGGTTTACGCCGATGAAGTTTACCGTTCGGACTGACATCGGGAAACTGCGCGAAATCAACGAGGATTCCTGGCTGGCGGACGGCCGCCTCTTCGCCGTCGCTGACGGGATGGGTGGGCATAACGCGGGAGAAATCGCCAGCGCTTTGGCTCTGGAGACATTTTCCGCGGCTTTTGGCCCGCCGGTTCAAGGGGCGCCGGGCGAGGCAGTCACTGAAGCCTTAGCTGTCGCCGTCAAGTTGGCGAATGACGCGGTCTATGCCGAGGCCGCGCGTAAAAAAGCGTATGCCGGCATGGGCACAACCTTAACAGCCGCCTACGTCGACGGCGATGAACTCTGGTTAGCCCAAGTGGGTGACAGCCGCGCCTACCTGCTGCGCGACGGTCAGCTAACCCAATGGACCGTTGACCACACCCTCGTGCAAGAAATGATAGCGCGCGGTGAGATCGACGAGGAATTGGCCCGGATTCACCCGCTCAAGCACGTGATAACCAGAGCACTCGGAACATATCCTACGGTCACCGCGGACGTTTTCAGTTGGCCAGCCAAACGGGGAGACATTGTTTTACTGTGCTCCGACGGCTTGTCCGCCAAACTGGAACCTGACATTATCCGGCGAATATTGACACAAGCCGCCACGCTGGACGAAGCCGCCGATAATCTGGTAGCAGCCGCTCTTGATGCGGGGGGCGAAGATAACATCACCCTGGTTATCATGCAGCCGCTGGAGGCCGCGGGTGCTTAAATCACCGCGTCGCAACAGGGAACTGAAACTGCTCGCCGGCGCGATTGTTCTCGCCGGCGCGGCCTTAGTGGCAACACAAGTCTCCGCCCCGCGGTTGAGCCTCCCGATAGTCGCCGGCGCGGCGCTCATTTACGCGCTTCTATACATCGCGTCTCATTTTGCCTTGCGCTTCTTCGCGCCGCATGCCGATCCGCTTCTTCTGCCGCTCGCGGCTCTATTGACCGGCTTGAGCCTAACTATGATCTACCGTCTTGACCTCACTTTGGCGTGGCGCCAGCTTGCCTGGATCGCGGTCGGTAACTTCATCTTGATCGGGCTGGTCGCTCGCTTTAAAAACTACCGTGCTTTAGCTAACTATAAGTATCTGCTCGGGCTGACCGGTTTGGTTCTTTTGTTTTCAACGATACGCCTCGGAGCAGGCTTTTTGGAACCTAATCTTTGGTGGAACCTCGGCCCGTTCAGTTTTCAACCCTCCGAGATCGCTAAGATCTTGATCGTCATTTTTTTCGCCGCGTATCTGGGTGAGAAGCGCGAACTACTGAGCGTTTTCACCCGTAAAATCGGCAGCGTCAGTGTTCCCGACCCGAAACATCTCGGTCCAATGTTGCTGTTTTGGCTTGTCTCCCTGGGTCTTTTGGTTATCCAGAAAGATATTGGGGCCAGCCTGCTGTTCTTCGGCCTTTTCCTGGTCATGTTATATGTCGCGACCAACCGGGGGTTGTATGTCGCCATCGGCAGCGTCTTGTTTGTCGCCGGCGCCACATTTGCGGCGCGTGTCTTCAGTCACGTCGCGACACGTATCCAGATTTGGCTTAATCCCTGGTCCGACCCTGCGGGCAAGAGCTACCAGTTGGTACAATCCTTATTCGCTCTGGGCAGCGGCGGTATCTGGGGGGCTGGTTTGGGTCGCGGCTATCCGACACTTATCCCTGTTGTCACGACGGATTTCATCTTCAGCGCGTTCGGAGAGGAAATCGGATTGGTCGGTGTCATTGCGATTATCACACTTTACCTAGCGTTCGTAGGCCGCGGTCTGAACATCGCCAACAAGACGGCTGACGACTTCGGGAAGCTATTGGCGGTTGGCTTGACTGCGGTCTTCGCCATCCAAACCTTTGTCATCATAGGAGGCGTCACCCGGCTGGTCCCTCTAACTGGCATAACGCTTCCCTTTATGAGCTACGGCGGCAGTTCCATCTTGTCCAACTTCCTGCTGTTAGGGTTGCTCTTGATAATCTCAAATCAATCGATCGAGGAGGCGAGCGAGATAAAATGAACCGACAAATCCGTGTTATCACTATCGTCTTCCTCGGCATGTTCACTCTGCTCGTCCTGAACGTCTCGTACATCGTTGTCTTCCAGGGGAAGGACTTGGCCGGTAACCCCGCCAATACGCGGGCCGCTGAAACCGCCCGGACGACGGAGCGAGGCCAAATAATCAGCGCGGACGGTGTCGTCTTGGCCACCAGCCACAAGATCGGTAATCACTACGAACGTCAGTACCCGCAGGGCGCCATGGCGGCCCAACTAATTGGCTACTCCAGTTATCGCTACCACAATAGCGGCTTAGAGAAGACCTATGACGACTACCTCCTAGGTACTGATAGTGCCGGATTCCTCACGGACCTGGCGCGAAAGTTTAAACGGCCCGAGAAGCGCGGCGGCAGTCTGACATTAACCTTGGATACTCGCTTACAGGGAGTCGCCGAGGCCGGACTGGCCGGACAAAAAGGCGCGGTGGTCGCCCTGGACCCCAAAACGGGCGCCGTGCTAGCGATGGCCTCCTCGCCGAGCTTTGATCCCAATGCGGTCGATTCATCCTGGACAACCATCAGCGCCGACGCCGACGCACCCTTGGTTAATCGCGCGACTGAGGGCGCCTACGCGCCCGGCTCGACATTTAAGATCATCACGGCCGCGGCCGCGCTGGAGGAAGGCATCTATCGCCCCTCCGATACCTTTGACGATACCGGTTCTTTCGAGGTCATGGGAACGACCGTTAAGAATCTTAACGACCGGGTATTCGGGCGGGTCACATTCAAGGAAGCACTGGAGTTTTCAGTGAACACGGTTTTCGCTCAGGTCGGTTTGAAACTCGGCGCGAACCGCTTATTCCAATATGCCTCCAAGTTCGGTTTTAATACCGCTATCCCTTTTGATGTTCCCGTTAAGACCAGCCGGCTTAAGCGCCCCAGCGCGATGGATGAAGTCGATGTCGCCTGGACGGCCATCGGGCAAGCCAAGACGGTTACCAATCCCTTCGAGATGGCCCTGGCGACTGCGGCGATCGCCAATGACGGTGTATCGATGAATCCCTACGTGGTCAGCCTGATCAAGGATGCCAAGGGTGCGACAGTTCGGACCGCCGGTTCCAGCCAACGCGAACAGTCCATCTCGGCGACAGCCGCGGCAACCCTGACCGACATGATGGTCGGCGTGACCCAAGAAGGCTTCGGTGACGTCGTCAATATTCCGGGCGTAAAAGTGGCGTCAAAAACCGGCACCGCCGAAACAGGCATTCTCGGCCAAACGCACGGTTGGTTTGTGGCTTTCGCTCCGGCGGATAATCCGCAGATTGCGATTGCTGTTATTGTTGAAAATGGAGGTACGGGGTCGGGGTCGGCCGGACCGATAGTCCGGGCGCTCTTGAAACAGGCTTTGAAAAGCCCCTAGCTCCGCGTATATACTACTCGTGACAGATGGGAGGATTTTTGAACGACGCGGTATTCAATAAACGCTATAGGGTTATCGAGAAGATCGGCGGCGGCGGCATGGCCGACGTGTATCGGGCCGAGGATCTCGAGCTCAGAAGGATTGTGGCGCTTAAGATACTCCACAAGCAATTCGCTACCGACGAGGGATTTCTCGAGCGTTTCAGGCGCGAAGCCCGCGCGGCCGCCAAGCTCAATCACCCTAACATTGTCAGTATCTACGATGTCGGCCAGGAAGACGGCGTCTACTTCATCGTCATGGAATACGTTAAGGGCGTAACGCTCAAGAAACTAATTCAGAAAGACGCGCCCTTGTCGACCGAGAAGGTCGTCCATATAGGCATGCAGATCGCCAAGGCGATGGAATTCGCCCACCAACATGAGATTATCCATCGGGACATTAAACCGCAGAACGTCATTATCACCGACACCGGCGAGATTAAAGTAACCGATTTCGGTATCGCCAGGGCCGGCTCGACGTCCACCATGACCCGCACGGGCGCGATTTTGGGGACGGCGCATTATATATCCCCCGAACAAGCCCAGGGCAGTGTGATCGACCCGACCACGGATATCTATTCCTTGGGTGTGGTCATTTACGAGATGGCCACGGGCGAGCTCCCCTTCCGGGGTGAGAATCCTGTCGCGGTCGCTTTGAAACACATCAACGATACACCCCTGCCGCCGCGCGCGGTGTTCGCCGCTGTGCCGGAAAGCCTGGAAGCAGTAATCCTAAAAGCAATGGCTAAGAATCCCGCGGACCGCTACCGCTCCGCGGAGGCGTTGCGTGACGATCTGAAACGCGTCATTGAAGGGTTGCCCGTCAAAATCATGGGCACCGTGCCTGTCGCCGGCGATCCTTCCGATATGACCAGGACAATGGCGGCCCAAAGGCCGCGTCCGACCCCGCGTACCGAGCGAAAACCCAAAAAGGGACTGATCGCCGCCATAATCGCGGGCCTCCTCCTGTTGCTTCTAGGAGGAATCGCGTTGGCCTATACACTTTTAAACCGCCCGTCGATCGTCGTTCCAGATTTGAAGGGCAAGACCCTCAGCCAAGCGCAAAGCGCCGCCGACGCCGCCGGTCTGAAACTCAAGGTCGTGCGAGAGGTCTTTAACGATAACGTTGCCCCCGGCCGAGTAGTCAGTCAAACCCCGACCGCCGGTGAAAAGACGAAGAAGGGCTACACCATCGACGTCGTCATGAGCAAGGGTTTGGAGACAGTCAACGCGCCGGATATGACCGGGAAAACTCAAAGTGAAGCCGAAGCTCTGTTAAAGAAGGCGGGCCTTACCCTAGGCAACGTCTCACCAGGCTTCAGCGATACCATCTCCGAAGGCCAAGTCATCAGCCAATCACCGAAACCGGGCTCCAAGATGGCCAAAGGCGGCAGCGTCGACATCGTGGTTAGCAAAGGCATCGAGAGCGTCGACGTTCCCGACGTCGTAAATAATACCGTGGACGCGGCAACCAGCATCTTGGAAGACGCCGGCTTCAAAGTCGGCCGGTTTGATGACTTCAGCGATACAATCACTAAGGATCACGTCATCAAGCAGACTCCAGCGGCAGGAGCCAAAGCAAAGAAGGGTTCGACTGTTTCGATAACCGTTAGCAAAGGGCCAAAATCGGTCACCATGATCGACTTTGCCGGTGAGGGAATGACCGGAGACGCCGCCAAAACGTGGCTGTCTGATCGAGGCTTGACACCTGACGTAGCATTACAAGCAAAACCAGGCATTGTCTCAGGCTTTGTCTGGAGCCAAAGCGTGCCGGCGGGCACAAAGGTCGATCAAGGCACCGTGGTAACCCTGAAGGTAGCGCCTTAGGGCTATATTTGGCATTAAGCGCTGTCGGCTTTTGTCCGCAGCATGACTGCGCCAAGCCAAACGAACCAAACAATCTGGAGCAACCCGAAACCGTACGCCAAGTCCTTCAATATGGGTACGACTGAAAGTATGCCCGTGGTCCCAATGACTATCCCAAGCCAGTTAAGCGCCGTTGGCAAGCTCAACGACTGAGGCCATGCCGGCGTTGAAAATCATCCCGCTAGCGACGAGCATGCCCGCCCACATGAGTCCGGCAACTGTCGCCGTCTGACCCAGCGTCGGGTCGCCTTCCCGCCACCGAGCGCTTAACGCCAGAGCCAATACCGCCAGAACAACACCGAAGACGACATATGTGACCAGGTACATTGACCGCATACTGCCACTGTGGGCGACCAGCATGCCTACCTTCTTTGCGGGATCGACGATCTCCTGGTATTTCACGAAAACGACGAAGTACGGAATGGCCACGATATAAGACACAGCCAAGTAAAGGGCCGCCAAACCACCTGCCTTCTGTTGCCTTGCTTGGGTCCTGGTAAACGAATTCATGTTTGCCTCCTTTATATTACTTACATTGTAAGTATGATATGCTTACCGTGTAAGTCTTGTCAAGGAGGATTATGAAAAAGGCTACGAATCGAGCGGTTCAGCCCCGAGGTGCACGGCTACCCCTAAACCAGGAGCGGATCCTGAGCGCCGCCGTCAACCTCGCCGACGAGGGCGGTCTTGAATTGTTAACGATGCGCCGACTCGGTGTAAACCTGGGAGTCGAGGCGATGTCGCTATATAATCACATAGCCAACAAAGATGACCTCTTGGATGGCATGGTTGACATTGTCGTAGGTGAGATCGACCTACCATCTGATCCCGGCGATTGGCAGGACGCAATGCGCCAGCGAGCAATCTCGGCCCGGGCAGTCTTTGCGCGGCACCCCTGGGCCAGCGGTCTAATTGACTCACGGCAGACAAGCGGGCCCGCGCGGTTGCGCTATTTTGACTGGGTATTGGGTACGCTCCGGCGAGCCGGGTTCTCATTCGAAATGGCTGTCCGCGCTTTTTCCCTGATTGATAGCTATATTTATGGCTTCGGCAGACAACAATTCAACCTCTCGGCCGACGATGATTTGGCGTCGGAGGAAATTGCGGCAGCCTTTCTGCAAGCCATCCCGGCCGACGAATATCCCTACCTTAGAGAGTTGGTAGTCGAACACGCGATGAAATCGGGTTACGACGCGGACGCCGATTTCGACTTCGGTCTGAACATCATCCTGGGTGGACTTCAGGGTCTGCTGCACTAAGCGACTTGGCCTTCAAGGACCTTGGCTACGCTTGGACGGTGCAGGGAATGACGTGAAAACATCAGCGGCAGCCGACGGGAGCAAGAAGACGAAACCGAGCGGTGGTGGAGGTGGGGGGAATCGAACCCCCGACATCTGCCTTGCAAAGGCAGCGCTCTCCCGCTGAGCTACACCCCCGTGAACGTCAATTATAGCAAATCAATCCGTTACGACGGTCTCACGCGAACTGCTATGATAACCCCATGATTATCGATATGCATGCCCACATCTATCAGGACGCCGTGGCCGACAAGGTCATCTCCGGCATCGAAAACTTCTACGGTGTCATGCGGGTCCATGACGCGACGCTGGCCGCGCTGACTGAATCCCTGGACAGAGGCGGCTTCGACAAGGCCGTCGTACTGCCCATCGCGACCAAACCCGACCATATAAAGCTTAACGATTGGTACGCCAACCTGGCCAAGGAATCCGATAAGATAATCCCTTTCGGCGGTATCCATCCGGATAACGATGCGGCCGAACTGGACCGCTTTCCCGGTTTAGGACTAAGGGGCCTAAAGATACAGCCGAACGCGCAGCGAGTTTTTCCTAATGATCCACGCTGGTTGCCGATTTACCGCAAGGCTGCCGATCTTGGGCTGATCGTCGTTTTTCACGCTGGGGACGAGGAGAGTGGTTTCCGGGGCGAATATAGCCAACCGGAGCATTTCGTTCCGGTTCTTAAGGCATTCCCGGACTTGACGATCGTTCTCTCTCACCTTGGCGGATTCCGTACCTGGGACCGCCTCGACCTGCTTTTGGGCTACGGTAACGTCTGGTATGACACCGCTCATGTACCCGGGAATGTTCCTGACGAGCAGTTCGCGGCTTTAATCAACAAGATCGGAGCTGATCGGGTTGTGTTTGGGTCCGATTATCCGTTCGGTGATCATGCCGCCGACCGGGCCGCTGTTGAAATGATCCTTGGGGCGGACGCTGACGCGATTCTTAGTCGCAATCCCGAACGTTTACTGGGTTTGTAGCCGATCGGTTCAAACTGTCCTTTAGCTGGCAATACGCTTGCGCCGGATCGGGCGCCTTAAAGATAGCGCTGCCGACACAAACGAAGTCTACACCGGCGTCCCTAGCCAGGCCGGCCGTTTTCATATTCATCCCGCCGTCGATCCCGATATTTAAAAATGGCCGTTTGGCGCGCAAGTCTTTGATTTTGTCCAGTACGGCCGGTATGAAAGGCGCGCCGTAGAAACCAGGATGAACCGCCATGAACATAACGGTGTCCAGCGAGTCGGCGAGAGACAAGAATTCGGATACAGGAGTATCAGGATTGATCGCCAAACCAGCTCGGAAAGCAGTATCTCGTAACAACGCAATTGTGCCTACCGGATCGGCGACCGCCTCGTAGTGAAATATCACCTCTTCGCTACCGAAATTGGCTACAGCTTCCAGCCATTCCTCCGGCCGGGCGACCATCAGATGAGCTTCGCTCTTAAGAAGTGTCTTTACGCCTGCCAGGTCGGCGACCCCGATACCCGTTGAGGGGACAAAAACACCGTCCATGATGTCGATCTGAACGTAGTCGGTGAAAGTCTCCGAGACTTCGATCAATTGACCGAAGGTCGCAAGGTCATTGGCGAGAACAGCGGGCGTGACTCGCAACTACTCCTCCTGCTCCCGCTGCTGAATCTTGCTTAGCCGCCTGACGTGCCGCTCGGCGCCGGAGAAATGAGTGTTGAGAAATATATCGACCATCCTGATGGCCGCATCATGGTCGATTTCCTCCGCACCAAGGCAAAGGACATTAGCGTCCACATGATCACGAGCCTGCTCAACAGCATGCTCTGTGTAGCCGACCGCGGCGCGGACACCCTTGATCTTATTGGCCGCGACACAGGTCCCGATGCTCGTGGTGCAGATAAGTATGCCGAAATCGTCCGGGCCGCCGTCGCGCACTTTCTCGGCGACCGCAAAAGCGTAATCGGGATAATCACTTGGTTCCTCGTCAAAAGCGCCCATGTCGGATACGGCGATCTTAAGGCCCGCAAGATGATCCTTAATCTTTTCCTTGAGGTCGTAACCCCCGTGGTCAGCGCCTAAATAAATCACTTTGGCCCCTTTAGGTCAGGATTGACAAGCTCATTATAACGCTGCCAGCGGGCAAAACAAGAGTACGACGATTACGAGGGGTACAAAGATTACGATGTTTTCCGGATCTTTTTCGCCGACCGTCCCCGTACTCGTAGTACTCCTTGTACTCTTCGTATTCCTATTTCAGGACTTCGCGGTCGGCTTCAGCCAGATATTTGGCGCCAGCCTTCTTGTTGCCAAGATGAGCGTTGGCAAACCCCATGACCATCAGCGCTTCTTGCAACCCAGGTTGGAGGTTCAAAGCGCGTTGGGCGGAGGCAGCCGCCTCTTCGCATCGACCGAGGTTAAACAACGCAAGGCCCCGCAGACTCCAGGCGATCGCAATGGCCGGGTCAATATCGATTGCGGTCTGGGCTGACGCCGCCGCCTCTTCGTACAGGCCGAGAGATAATTGCGTCTGCCCGAGCAACCGCCAGGACATAGCGTCGGTCGGCTCGGTTCGCAAAGCCGCTTCGCATTCGACCAAAGCTTCGTCATAATCGCCGAGTTTACAAAGGATGTGAGCCAAACTGCGTCTGGACTCTAAGAAGGCCGGCTTAAGCGCGACAACCTTTCGATAGGCCGCCAGCGCTTCATCGAGACGATCGAGCGTCAGATAGGTATCGCCCATTAGATGCCATATCTCAGCATTGTCGGGGTTTTCCTGCAGTGCCAACTCGTAGCATTTCAGCGAGCTCTCAAAGCTTTCCGTCTTAAGATAGGTATCGCCTGAAAAGCCCCAGCCCTTCAAAAGATCGGGCTTCTGGGACAAGGCGCGCCGAAAATAGGTCAAAGAGGTGTTAAAATCACCGGCGTCCAGATATATCTCACCCATCAATCCCAGGGCGCGGACATTGTCCGGTTCCAACGCGAGCGCATGGTCAAGAGCTTTCTTGGCAACATCCGCGTCGCCCAAAGTCCAGTTTGTCTCGCCTAGCTCGACCCAAGCCGCAAAACAGCTAGGGTCGATCTTAACGGCCTCTTCGAGCTCGGCAACCGCCGGTCCGAACTTGCCCGCCTTGATCTTGTCGCATGCCGATCGAACTAACGCCGCCGAATGCTGCTGCACTTCCGGCGACGTCGGCACTGACTCGTTGTGTCTTTTTACCTTTCCAAACAAGCTCACTTGGGCTCCTCTGCCTCTAGCCTCTTTCTTTCTTAGGTCTTACATTGTTTTCTTCGGCGATTATCCGTCAGACCTTGAAAGCTGAAGGACAGATATCATTGAGTACGCAGGCCCCGCACTGCGGTTTTTTGGCCGTGCAGATCGCGCGTCCATGTTCTATTATCAGGTAGGTCGCCCCGAACCAACGGGCTTTAGGCCACAATTCCATAAGGTCACGTTCTATTTTTTCCGGCGTTTTACCATCGCTGAGACCCAACCGGTGCGACAAGCGCAAGACGTGTGTATCGACGGCGATCCCCTCCACGACGCCATAAGCGTTACCCAAAACAATGTTCGCGGTCTTTCGCGCGACACCCGGTAAGCGCAGAATCTCGGTCATCGTAGAAGGCACTTGTCCATCGAGCTCCGTTAGAACCATTTGCGCGGCGCCTATGATGTTCTTGGTTTTGTTACGAAAGAAACCCGTCGGCCTGATGTCTTGCTCAAATTCGGCAGAGTCGGCGTGGGCGTAATCCGCCACGTTTCGGTATTTTTTAAACAAGGTCTCAGTGACTTCGTTCACTTTCTTATCGGTGCATTGAGCGGACAGTTCGGTCGCCACCAAGAGCTCCCAATTGTTACCGAATTTCAGGGCTATCCTAGCGTGCGAATAAACCAGCTTAAGCCGTTTAATTACCGCAGTCGCCCTGTCTTTCCTGTCCACAATTACAAGTCTCCCAGTCTCGCGGTCTCCCTGTCTTGCAGGCTCCCCGAAAGCCTATCACAAAATTGCCAAAACACCCGCTTATGTCTACACTTAAGCGCATGGAAGAAAATGCCTCAAACGCAGCGAACACGGAGACTCTGGACGTACTTTTTAAGGCTTTCAACGGAGCAATAAAGAAGAGTCTTGTCTACTCTCCCTCTCATCCCATGAGTTTGGAAGCCCGCACCGACCTCTATTCTCTCCTGCACGATTATCTAGCGGGCCGGGAAATACTAAAATTCGGCGTCACTCGGGACAGTATTATCGTCGAAGGCTCCGAATACGGGATGGCGGCCGGCGGTTTCTACCTCGGCCTAGCGGCCCATCTGCACGATCGCCAAATAACTAGCATCCTCATCAATGAAGTCGTGCGTGACGAGGAGTTAGACGCCTTCTTAGACGCTATGGCGCTCGATATTAACGAAGTGCGCCGCCGCGGCGGCATCGAAAATATACTTGACGAGATGCGGGTGCAAAACATAGTCGCCAAACGCCTCGAAGTCGAAGCGATTGCTGAGGAGTTGATTGAGGAGCTTGATTTCGGCGATACCGATGACGAGATTTTATCGGCGGAAGAGATGTTCATGCTGCTGCGCGAGGGTGAACTATCGGCAAACGAAATCGACAAGATCATCCTCCGCACCAAGCAAGGACCCGTAAACACCGCGAAATTGCTCGTCAAAATGTCAGACCTGGCTGCCTCCGCTGATGGCGATCCTAGCCTGGAAGGCCGCGCGGAATTCGTTACCGGCGCTATTGAAACAATCGCCTCAGTCGCGAACGGAGCGGGCGGCGAAGACAAAGAAGAGATTTTTGAGAACATCACGACTGGCATAACCACACTGTCCGATGACTTTAAGAATCCGATCGTCGACCTGATGCAAGAGCGATTCGCCGCGATGGATTTCGGTCCCGAGTTGCTCGCCGCGCTGAGTCAAGCCTTGAATATGGCAGCTGAACAAGCGTCCGGCTACCAGGAATCTGGCGAGCCTGCGACCGTCGCGCCACCGGGAGAAGAAGTCCGCCTTAGTCCGGAAGAGGTTTACTACGAATTCGCGCACTTCTATGACGACCTGCCGGCGTCGGTTGCGGCCTCGGTCGAGGAAGAAATCGCGGCTATCCAGATGGAAGACGTCGAAGAGCAAGCGATTGAAACACTCGTTGAGATGCTCATTGAAACAGAAGACGGTCCTCACTTGACTAAAATCTTAGACAGCTTGACCGAAGCGGTCAGCGACCTTTTTCGTGAGCGCCGTTTAGAGTTGGCTGCCAAGTCAATGAAGGCGATGCGCCTCAAAGGCCAAGACCTGATGAAAACATCGCCCGAACTTGTGACATTAACACGCGACGCCTTGCTAAAATTGGCGGACGCGGCGAACCTCGACGTCATCATGACTGCGGCGATGAAGAGCCAGGATCCGGATGAGAAGAAATATGGCCGAGCGATGATGGACATGCTCGGACCAGGCGCGATTCCAGGCTTGCTGGATATGATCGTGGCGGAAACCAGCCTAGAGGAGCGGCGCAAGCTCTATAAGATCGCGGCCCATGTCAGCAACGGTACGATGGAGATATTCGAACGCAGACTAGCTGGAGATAACAGGATAGTCAAGGCTGTTGTCTGGGTGGTTTGCGAATTCGACGAACCAAAGGCGACCGATATTCTGAAGCGCACTCTACGACACGAAGACGAAGGTGTGAGAGTCGAGACTATTCGCGCCCTGGCGTCGTCGCGCGGAGCGGCCAGCGCCGCCCTAATAACCGTCACTTTGGACGACACATCGGAACATGTCCGGGAAGCCGCTTTTTTGGCTCTGGGATCGCTAAAAGCAACCGCGGCGGTATCGAAACTGAGCGCCTTAGCGTCCGAAAAAGACTTCCGGTTCCGCAATCTAAACAACCGGCTGCAGGCCATTGAGACGCTGGGGGCAATCGGAGACGCCCAATCCCTCCCTATTCTAGAAATCGTCGCCGAAAAGCGAGCTTGGCGCAGCCAGGCAAAGTCTTTAAGAGAAACAGCGCAACGCGCGATTGCAAAGATACGCGCCGCCAATACTGTATAGTATATTGATGAGGTATAGATGCCAAAGACACTGAACAGCACACAACTTGCGGACGCGAAAATAGCCTTCGAACAGATGGTGGCGCTGAAGCGCAAGACCCTGCTTTATCCCGCCCAGCATCCGGAACTATTGGATGGCTCAAAAAGACTACACCGGTCGCTTACAGGACTCTTGGACCAACTGGGCGACGTCACCTACGCCATGCACGACGACGACCTCTTTATCGAAAGCGAACTCCTGATCCGTGAAAGCATAACCTACGCCGGATTTATCAAGGAATGCGCGGCCATGGACGTTGGGGCCATCACCTTCCTTAGGGGCGTCGAGGAAGCCGAAATCGACACCCTTATGGATGCCTTGTGCACCGACAGGCAGACGCTCGAAAATGAAGGAGGCCTGGCGAACCGCCTGAAGAATCGCGGTGCGGCTAACATTGTGATCAGCTCGGCAGCCGCCGAGGCCGATGACGTCGAACACGAGGAAACGGAAACAAAAGCGGCCAAAGAGGTCTATAACTCCGCGGTGACGGCAGTCAAAGACATCATGAAAAGCGCGAAGATCGGTCAGGGAGTCAGCGTCCAAAAGGTCGAAAAGATCGTCGGCGGTTTAACAGAAGCATTATTCACTGACCATCTTAATATGCTTGGTCTCACGGTCATAAAAAGTTACGATGAGACAACCTTCTATCACTCTGTCAATACCTGCATCCTGTGCCTTAGTTTGGGAAACAACTTGTCCCTCGAGCATGACAAGCTGGCCATTCTAGGCGCGGCAGCCTTGCTGCATGACATCGGCAAAGTTAATGTTCCCAAAGATTTGACCACCAAACCGATGCCGCTGACGCCGGAAGAATTCGAGGTTATGAAACGCCACCCGATCGAGGGCGCCGAGATACTGAGCCAGATGCCAGGGATGCATAAGCTGTCCATGGTCGTAGCCTATGAACATCACGTCGGCTATGACCTCTCCGGCTACCCAAAACTTACCAACAAGGAACGGCCCCATCTATTCAGCCGAATCGTCCAAGTCGCCGACAGCTATGAGGCTGGTACGTCGATGCGGCCCTTTAAAGGCAGTAAGCTGCCCGACCAGGTTCTGGCAGAGATGATAAGACAATCCGGACGCACTTTCGACCCGGTGATAATGAAAGCTTTTGTGCAAACGCTGTCCATTTACCCTGTCGGCTCAGTTGTCCTGCTCGATAGCGGCGAAATCGCTGTTGTGTATGAGACCAACGCCGCCGATTTGGCCCGACCGCGAATCAAGATAGCGATTGACGAAAATGGCAAGCATCTCGACCCTGCCGAAGCCGCCGTCTTGGAGATGGGTGAGCGAACCCAGCCAGGGGAAGGCTACATCCGGTCCATAATCAGGGTCATTGATCCTTGGGAATTGGGCATCGACGTAGTTCAATTCTTCTAGAGCGTGTCGTAAATCGCCTCAGTTTCGGCCACCATTCTCTCTAAGGAAAACCTCAGACGCGCGTCTGTTTGGGCCCGCCCCGACATTCGTCTAGCGGTCCTAGTGTCTGACAGTTGCGCTCTGATAGCCACCGCCAGACTGCTGGGATCACCGGGCGGCACCAGCAGGCCGGTCTCCCGGTTAACGACGATCTCAAGCAAGCCGCCCGTCCGACTCGCGACAACCGGGCACCCGGCCAGCATCGCCTCGACAGCGGTCATCCCAAAAGCCTCCAGGGTGGTCGGCAAAACGAAGACGTCAAACAGAGAGTAATAAGGCCGCAAATCATCTACGTGTCCTGTAAATATGATGTCTCGATTTAGACCGAGACCAGCGGCGGTCGCCCGCAACGACTGCTGCATCGGCCCCGAACCAACAATAACGACTTTCAATCCAGGAAATTTGTGAACCAACTCCGGCGCCGCGTGAATCAAGACATCCATGCCTTTGGACGGAACCAGTCGTCCAACCGCTCCAACTATGGGCACACCCTCAGGCAGTCCCAGGTCGGTCCGAAACCGGCGCTTATCCGTCTCCTTAACAGGACGGAAGCCGTCTCCGTCAATTCCGTTGTGGACGACGCTGATCTTCGCTGGGTTTACTCGTTCGTTTTCGACCAGCGAGTTTTTGAGGCTACCCGAAACCGCGATGACCGCGTCGGCGCCATTTATCACCCGCCGCATCGCCAATGACGAAATCACTTTCTTAAACCCTCTGGTCGCGCGATAGCTAGGGAAATTGTGGACGGAGAAAACAACCCTGGCTTCTAGAGAAGCGCGGCGAGCCGCCATTTCAACAAGCAAAGTCGCTTTATTGCTGTGAGCGTGAATAATATTAGGTCCGACCGCGGTTAATGCCGTCGCCAAACGCGTGATCGAGCCTACATCACGCGCCAAGTTCGGCTTGTCCGCTATATCGACCTCGATCAATTCTACGCCCAGACGCCTCAACGGTTCTTCCAGATTATTGCCCGGCGGGCTGAGAACGATTGGTGTGAACCGCTCTCTGTCCAGGCGGCCCAATAAATCGAGGAGGTGTTTGAGCATACCGCCTTCGGCGGGACGTATTACGTAGGCGATAATTTTCATGCCCTAATTCTAGCACACGATTTTTGGGCTCTTCATCTTCGCCTCATCTTCACAGTTTCTTCAAACATGCCTGGTAAAGTGATATTATCTACCTTGTGTCAAGGAGAGTGACTTAAATATGGCCGTTAAAAAAATCCTCATAGTCGACGATGAACCCGGCATAACCGAGTTACTCGATTCCTATTTAGCAAAAGAAGGATATGCCGTCGTTACTGCCGCAGACGGTGAAGCCGCTCTCGCCGAGGCGGAACGATCGCAGCCTGACCTGATTTTGTTAGACCTGATGTTGCCCAAAAAAAACGGCTACGAGGTCTGCCGTGAGATCAGAGCTAAATCAAATACCCCGATCATAATGCTGACGGCGCGAGATGAAGAGCCCGACAAGATCGTGGGGCTTGAGTTGGGCGCCGACGATTACATCACCAAACCGTTTTCGCCGCGCGAGGTTGTGGCTCGTGTCCGGGCCGTTTTGCGCCGCGCCGAGACTGAAGTATCTGAAAATCCCATTATCAGAGCGGGCGGGCTGGAAATCAATTCACTGCGCCATGAGGTTAAACGCGGCAGTGAAGTCATCGAGCTGACGCCCACCGAGTTTAAGCTCCTGGAAACGCTGGCCGACAGCCCGCGGCGTGTTTTTACTCGTCTGCAGCTTGTTGAGGAGATACAAGGATACTCGTTCGAGGGCTACGAGCGCACAATCGACGCCCACATTAAGAATCTGCGTCAGAAAATCGAGGAAGACCCCAAGAACCCGCGCCTAATAGGGACTGTTTACGGCGTAGGTTATCGTTTCGAACAGGAACAACAATGAAGCTTCACTGGCCGACCAACTTAACTGCACGGTGGCGACTCGCCAATCCTCGCAGCCTGACCGTGAAACTAGCCGTCCTCTTGGTCGGGATAGCCTTGGTTTCCGTCGCCTTGGTTGCGGTTTTCGCCAATTACACGATTAACAACCGTTTCAATGACTATATGAGAGAAGAACCGCCCTCTTTTATTGTCAATCCGGACGGCACGCTAACTAAAGTCCAATCGGACACCAGCATGCAGACCTCGTCCGGCATGAGCCAAATAATGCGGCATATTATGGGCGGTCCGGAAGAGCGTTTCTTGGGAGCCGTTAACGAGTCTCTCTGGTTGTCGGCCGCAGTCGTTATCATCATCGCTTGTCTAACCGGAATAATCTTTGCGCGCCGACTTATGTCGCCTGTTCGGCATATGTCCCAAGCGGCCAAGGAGATTGCGGCCGGCAAGCTTGATCATCGCATCCGTGTAGCGACAAAAGATGAACTGGGAGAATTAGCTGGCACCTTCAACGGTATGGCGGCGACCTTGGACAAAAACCAACAGCTGAACCGGCAACTGTTCGCCGGCGTCGCGCACGAGCTGAAAACCCCTTTGACTATTATTCAGGGCAATCTGGAAGCGATTCTCGATGGAGTGCAAGAGCCAACACCGGAGAAAATCGCCGCTCTGCACACTGAAACCATGCTCTTGAATCGTCTGGTGAACGACCTCCGCGAACTCACCTTAGCGGAAGCGGGCCAACTAAAACTTGACGTTAAACCGATGGCATTAAAGCCTCTGGCCACAAAGGTCGTCGAGATGCTTCAACCCATGCTGCAGGAAAAGAAGATAACGCTCTCCGTCAAAATCGCGGGCTCAATCCCCGAGGTCATAGCCGACTCCGATCGCTTGACTCAGGTCTTTTATAATCTGATCACTAATGCTCTGCGCCATACGCCCGATGAAGGCACCATTGAAATAGGAGCTAAAGCGACGGCGGGAAAGATGGTGGAAGTCGCTGTTAGGGACGACGGAGAGGGAATCCCTGCCGCTGACCTGCCATACATATTTGAACATTTTTATCGCGTAGACCAGGCGCGCACGCGAACGACCGGCGGCACGGGAATGGGTCTGGCGATAACTAAGTTGCTGGTCGAAGCCCACGGAGGTCACGTCAACGTAATCAGCAAACCCGGCGCCGGCAGCACGTTCACCTTCACCTTGCCAGTCGCTTAAGCATTATTTTCGCCACACCTACCGGTCAAGCAATAACGCATCCATGATCACAGCCAGAATCGGGGCCGTCAAGAATAACAGAGCATTATGAACGACCGTGAATTTCGCCCCCATTAAAGCCAACTCCAACGGTATCATCGGAATCTTGATGGAAAACGCGCTGACTATCGCCACCAGTACACCGCGGCGAGCCCCTTTGTCCTGCATTGAGCGCAGAAACGGGAAAATGCTAACCTGAGGGCCGTGAAAGATTGTCCCTATCAAGGTGCCATAAAGTAACCCTTTTAGCCCGGATTCCTCGCCTAAGTGTCGCGCAATCGACTCTTCCTTGACCCAGACATTAAACAACCCCATAAAAATAAAGACCGTCAGCAAAATGACCGCGATTCCGAACATTGTTTGCGCGCCAATAACCAAAGCGCGGCCGGCGCCGGCCGCATCATAAACAGCCAGACCGAGAAACAGAGCGGCTATGATGACCACCAGCCAGTTACTTATCAGCCACTGACGTGTTTTCATAACAACCACCCGATAAGAACGCCGCATAAGATAGAGAAGATTAGCGTCAAGCCCCAACGCGTCCAGGCAAATCGCGCTCCCAGCAGTTTGATCTCAACCGGCAATGATATAGAACCGACGGCAACCCAGGCGATAAGAAATGTGGCGACGGCGCCCAAGCCGGCATGCTGCCGCAACAAAAACTGCGCCATCGGATATGAGGCAGCCGGCGGCCCGGACATGACGCCGCCGATAAGCGAGGCGAACAGAGGCGCTAATACGCCCCTCGCGTTGCCCATAAGGAGCGTGATCATCCGCGCCGGCACGAACACCTCGAGGACGCCGATCAAGACAAATACCGCAAGCAGAAACGGTAAGACATTTAGAAACTGGCGTCCGCCCACGCGTAAAGCCTGTCTCGTTTTGGCGGGACTTTTGGCCGCTGACCACGCCAGACCAACGGCGCACAATATAAGTAGGATTATGTTATAGGTCGCGGTCAATTGTCCTCCAGATATATAACCTGTTGTTTATATACTAAACTGCCTGAGGCTGCGGGCGCACGTGGAGTCTTAAGGCAGTTCAGCCCGGGCGGCAGGATTGACCGGATTCATTCGTACCGCCATGGCGAAAAGATACGGATACGCGGTTTTTAAATGTTTCATGTATCTCAACCATTCTGTAAGAATAGCGACATAAGCCCTCTTGGCATCGATTTCCAGGTGGTCTCTATCGGCTGCCGACAGGCACGACACGTCACTACGCGCTTCCAGCTCCTCGGTCAGATGGAAAACCGACCACAACAATTCGGTGAATGATTCATGCTCGAGAAGGTTAGGGTTTTCCAGAAGTCGCAACATGAACTCTCGCTTTGCAACCAGGAATTCTTGCAGACTAGCGAGCGCGGGACAGTCGACGCGAATCTGGAAGTCGAGGCTCGCAACCCGGTCGGCTGTCGAGTCGAACTTCTCGTTAGGCCAATCCGGTGTAACTAGGAATTCTTGACTGATTTGTTCGAAATTCTGATCTAATACAAAGATACGGCGCATGAATTCCGTACCCACTTCACTGAAGAAGGCGCCAATAACCATGTTCAGTTTGTTCAACATTGCCCGGTGTTCGCTAGCTGTTATTATCCGGTCGATCACGAGAGACACAATCAAGACTTCAATGGGAAGAAATGCGAGCTCTCCCAGCCCATAGAGGAGGATGTGGGAGAGGCTGCGAAATATCAGGAAATGGAGCGTATACAAGGCCGCGGACACCGCTAATAACCCAACGACAATCCATACCAGCTGGTTCTTCTTAGGCATTCTACGCCTCCTTGACCGCCGGTCCTGCCAGTTTCAGCTTTAGAAATAGCCAAGGGCCGCCGAACGTTATCCAGACTCCGATGACACCGTAATGCAAGTAGCGCAGCGGTGAATGCAGGGTACCGGTGCTGTTAATGAAACTCAGTAAACGCGGTGCGGCGAACAGCAATAATATCGCGATGTCGCCGACGATGAAGCGAGTGACGCGTTGCCAGATAGGCCCGGCCGCGCTGAAGTCGAAGTACCGGTTTAAACAGGCCAGACCAAGACAAAAACCGCTAAAAGCCGACATGATCAGAATGACGTCATCGGTTGGATGGCTGATAGCTAAGACAAGAGGTACAGCGAAAGACAAGCCGATCTGCCATTTGAAAGGCAGCGCCTTCAGCCAACGCTCGAACGTATGACCCCCCGTTACGTACACCCACAAAAACAAAACGCCAATGGCGTAGCCCGCCAGCACGTCAGTCGGAAAATGAACACCCAGGTAGACGCGGGAAAATCCGATGAGCAGCATCATGACCACCGCCAGCACCCAAAACCAAGGCTTTTTCAACCAGATGGCGAATATTCCCCACATGACGGTTGCCTCTAGAGCGTGGAAACTCGGCAGGCCATAACCAGCCGCGTCGGCTAGTTTAACAGTCGGATCTATTTGAAAGGGCCGAGGTTGTTGCCATAAATCCTTGAGACCGTTGGCCACATAGCTTGAAATCAAGAAGATGAAACCGGCGTGAGCCCCCAAGCCGGTATCGACACACCAAAAAAATACCGGCAAAAGCAGGATGTATATCTCTCCTCCGCCTAAGGACGTTATGGCGCGAAAGAAAGAGTCGAGGTGGGGGCCGTGAATTTGTTGGATGAACTTAATAATCTCAATCCCGAAGCTTAGTATGCTCTCCATAACCGCCTTTCATACCTTGAGGCTGACATTTCATTCTAGGTGGAACCAATCTGATTGCGCAAACTGTCCGGCCGTCGTGCGGTGTTGCACAAGCATTTCTGATTAATATATGCTTGTAACCGTTATGCCACAATCTCACATCGAAGGGAGAGCTTTCATGAGCACCAAGAGACTCAGTCAAATCACAACCGGCCTTGTTTTACTGATGCTAGCAATCTTGCTTGCGGGTTGCGGCGGAGGCACCGTCAAGAAATACACCGAGGCTAATTCGGGCAGCACTATCGAACTAAAAGCCGGCGATGAAATCAATATTGTTCTGGAATCAAACGAAACGACCGGTTTTGTCTGGTCACAGGCAGACGGCATGGACACTAGGGTCATCGAGAAAGTCAGCGATCAATACTACGCGTCGACGTCTAACAGAGTTGGCGCGCCTGGCGAACACACCTGGATATTTAAAGCTCTGCAACAGGGCGAGACAAAGATCAAGCTGAATCTAGGGAAACCCTGGGAAACAGATGTCGTGCCGCTAAAGGCGCTGACCTATACGATTAAGGTCACCTAAGTAAGACCTAGACCTTGGGCGGGGCGATCTTGGTAGTTTTTGTGTGACAGCTTTGACATTTCTCGGTTCCGTGACACTTCGCGCAGCCGTCTTTCCGATCCGTCGCCATTAAACCCTGATGCGTTTGCGGCCAGGTTTTGTCGTGACTGCGGGGCTTCCGCTTATGACACTCGGCGCAGTAATCCGCTACCCAACCGTGGCACCCGTCGCAGTAAGACGGATCCCGTTTCTGGATGTCGCTGTGCGTTCTCAACCAGTCCGCCGCCCGGTGGTCCTGCGGCAGAGCTTTCTCCGTATGACAAACGCTGCAGCTGTTAGGCGCTGTCTTGCCGTCATGACAGCGATAACACCCGATCATCGAAGGTTTTTTCCCGCTCTTGGCCGCGGCGCTGTGAACCAGCTCTTTGTGGCATTGGGCACATCTCAGCTTCTGCAATTTGGTGTGGGAGGCGTGCGGAATTATTAAATCTCCGGCCGGCGTAACACTTCGCTTGGCTTTGTGGCAAAAGTTGCAGGAGCTGTCCGGCGGCACCGACTCGAAGCCCATGACGTTGTGTTTGGTCGCGTAAATTCCAGTCAGATACACCAACTTGTCGAGCATTCCGATGCGGGCTTTAAAGGCGCTCCAGGTGTCGCGGGGGATATGGCAATCAGTGCAGGTAACGTTCTTGTGCGTCGCGTGCGTCCAGGCGGCATACTGGTCGACGTGACAAGTGCCGCAATACGACGGTGAGAAAGCAACCAGATTAGGCACAATCAATAAGGCCAGAATCGCGAGGACGATCGTCCCGGTCAGGCTGGAATACTTGACAATCTTCCTCGTGCCGGAACGCCGCCTGCCTTCCTGCTGAATTGTCTCTTCGTGGGTGTTTTGCGGGTCACTCATTTGTCTTTGATTATATCATGGCGCCAGACGGGCACGTGTTACAATTAGATAATGCTTAAGCTCCTGCTATATGTCTGCCTAGTGTTCGGGATGAACATCCCATTCGGCTACTGGCGCGGCAATACACAGAAATTCACTCTCGATTGGATTCTGGCGGTTCATACAACCGTACCCTTTATCGTCTTGATGAGATGGGAATTTGGCTATGGACTCATAATCCTGCCGGTGTCCGTTCTAGCCTTCTTCACCGGTCAGCTTCTGGGAGCCAGGCTGCGTCGTCCGATCGGCCGGGTCGTAGCGGAACCGACGTCGAACCTTTTTAGAGATATTAGAAATCTGCTCCGCCGGCCGGCGGTCAGCGAGGATTAGGCTTTCTTTGACGGATCGGACACGGCCTGCGTCTTAATCATCCCGATAAACATCTGAGCGACCACAGGGTGGTACATAACGCTGGCGTTGATCTCAATCTCCAGCAGCGCTCTTTCTTGCGTCATCGCGGCGCGATATGAGCGCTCCGACGTCATCGCCTCGTACGCGTCGCACACCGCCAAAATGGCCGCCTCCAGCGGAATCTGCTCGCCTTTAAGACCAGCCGGGTAGCCATCCCCGTCCCAATGTTCATGATGCGCCGCTATCCAAGGCAAGATATCCGGTACGGTTGATGCAGCCAGCATCCTTTGGCCCAGCGCCGGATGCTCACGTACCCAAACCCGGTCCTCGGCGCTAAGGGGCTCGGGTTTCCGCAGGATCTTATCAGGAATGCCGATCTTGCCGACATCGTGAACTAGTGCGGCCGTTTCCACCAGCTTGACGCGTTCATCCGGTAACCCCATTTCCTCCGCCAGCGCGCGAGCGTAGCGCGCCACATTCTTCGAGTGGAACCGGGTATTGGGGTCGCGCGCGTCAACAGCAGCCGCCATCGCCATAACGGCTTTAAGATAGGCTTTTTCCTCGTTCTTCCGATCAACCTCGTCGAACATCGCCGGCGGCGCCTGTTCGTCAATCATACAGACCTGGGTATTATCATAGAATTTATGCCAATAAACAGCATTATCAGCCGTTTTCATCAGGCCGACGCTGTCTGTCGCGTCTTGCGGGAAACCGGCGATGCCCCATGCTAGAGTGACATCTGGATCTTCAGGTCCGCGCTTGTCGACCAGATCGGCCTGAATCATATGGCATAACTTGAGGGCCTCTCTTTTGTCCGTTTCCGGCAAGATCAGGCCAAATTCGTCTCCACCGACGCGACAAGCCACATCCGATAGACGGACAGCCTTTCTTATGATTCCACCCAAGTCGGCCAAAACCTGGTCACCGGCCGTATATCCGAATACGTTATTAACCTGGCCAAGGCCGTTAATATCTATGATTACTACGCATAGTGTCTCGGAAAAACGTTTCGCTCGGCTTAGCTCGGCTTCCAAACGGTCCCGATAGAACTCTGAGTTGTATAGACCGGTAATGGGATCGATAACGGTGTTCGATAACAGTTGGTTGTTCTCTTGAATAACCAAAATCCCCCACAACACGGCCAGCGCGATCGCCACCACCCCGGTTATGGAAAACACCCAGCGCTCCGAGACGAGAGCGGCGTTTAACCCGAGCAGGACGTAGAATGGCAATCCGATCGCGATCACTGCGACAACAACAACCTCTTGCCACTTGGAGATGGCGCGCAGAGTCTCCGCTCCGGCGTCATCAGTTGATAGCGCGTCCGTCTTCCGCATAAAGATAACGCCAGCGACAGCGAAGCAGAAATATCCGGCCAGCCAGGTAACGTCGGTCATATTGGCCCAGAAATTGTTGATATTATAGGTGCCGTTGACTTGCAGAATGGCGAAGCCAAAATCAGCGACGCTGTGCAAGACAACCCCGCCCGCGACGTATCCCTCCCAGGCTCGCCAGTTTCTGACCTTAAATCCGAACAGATTGGCCAAAACACCAAACAGCAGACCGATATCCAGAAGTTGGTAGAGTGAAGTAAAGACGGTGTCGACCAGCTTGTGGTTAGAATCCGCCAGCATCGGTTGGAGAATAAGCGCCCAGTAGATAATTGTTGTGAAGAGGATGACTATCAGGGTGTCTGTTAAGTAGCGAGCCTTACTGACTGTGTTCGAGCGGCTGAAACGAGCCATTGAAATAACGGCGATGTAGAGGAACACATAGCCGATGACGTTGGCGATGTCGGTGAAAGAAGGATGGGGCGGCGCGATTCCTCCCCCGCTAAGCATGTCATATGACACCCAGTAGGCTTCGGCGACTAAAAACATCACAGTCCCGCCGAACACGGCCAGCCAGAAGAACCGGTTCGTGCGCGTTGCCCGGAATAACGCGTAGCCGGTGACGGCTGCTGCGGTAAATAGGCCAGCTAAATAATAAACGCCCTGGATGACATAACGCAGTGGATAGGCGACTGGCAGGTACGTGACGGCCAGATATCCCAGGGCAAAGGTGCCCAGCCCAATGCCGGTCCACAAAGACCTCTTCTTGCCGTGTCTGATCACGAATCTTTAAGCCTGCCTTTCTTTGTTTTCGCCCGTCCACCGCTATTATAGTCTTCTTCGACCATTAACCAACGGTGCTTAAACAACTGGGTTTACGTAAAGGCTTCCAGTAGAACAGCATTTTCCTTTAGCCATTTGCGATGATCCGTATGCTCGGGCATGACTTGCGATACCAGGTCCCAATAGCGAGCGGAGTGATTTGGTTCGCGCAGATGACACAATTCATGCACGACGACATAATCCAGAATGCCCGCTGGGGCCATTACCAAGCGCCAATTGAAGTTTAGACTGCCGTTGTGTGAGCAACTACCCCAGCGCCGCCGCTGGTTTCTGACTTTAACGGCCGTGGGGCGCGCGCCGACGACCGGCGACCACCGCTCTACAGCGGCTTCCAAACACTGGCGGGCGGCTGATTTATACCATTTCAGCAAGGCCGTCTTGACTCGTTCCTCTTGAGCTTCTTCCGGGACAGCTCCAATTGTGACGAGTAGGCGGTCCTCGGTTAATACGACCTGGCTGCGGGACGATCCCGCCGCGACGACAACCGTCAGGAGACTATCGCGACCTAGGTAGGAGAAGGTCTCGCCGCCGCTGAACTTTTTTGGCAGACCGTGCCGCCCATACGCGGCCTCGATAAAAAGCAGCCGTTTCGCAGCCCAGTCCAGACGGTCTTCAGCTAAACGTTGAATCGCGCGGGCCGGCAGGCGCCGCGGCGCCGATACGATCATCGTGTTGGGCAGCCGCACCTCGAACGCGACACTTTTTGTCCGGTCCGTACGGCGGATCTCTACATTGATTGACACGCTTTTCTCACGTTCAAGTTATTTGACGCCGCCGTTAACCAATGCTTTATCCTTGTAGAATTTGTCCGCCTTAGCCTTTAAAGTCAATGCGTCGTCCGCGGCCTTTTTGGCCCGAGCCTCCAGGTCGTCAACCTTGACCTTTGTTGCGGTTAGACTTTCATCAGTGGCTGTTCCGGCGACCATGGCTTGCGCGGTCGTGATATATTCCCGGTTCGCTAAGGCGGTGAGATCGACTGACTCCTCCTGCTTTTTGGTGACGTCGATCAACATTTGGAAATAAGTCTTAAAATCCCCCGGAACGTAAAGCGTTTTACCCGCCTCAAATTCCTTGATCGCCTTGCCTAGTTCTATCTTCTGCTCTTTCAACTTGGCGTCAATGTCTGTTAAGAACGGCGCCATCTGGCCAAAACCGTCCGGCGTTCCAGGCATTGCGTTTATTTTGGCCTGGTTAGAGTCGATGGTTTTTTGGACGGCGTTATATTTATCAATGTCTGCGTTGGCAGCGGTTATCCGGTCGTTCGCTTTGTTAGTCTCAAAAGATTTTGCACTGCCGCAGCCTGCTGTAAATATAGTCAAAATCATCACCATAGTAACGACAATGATGGATATCCGAAATCTTGGGCTCACGATGCCTCCTTGAAGTTTGACGCTATTGCCTTAAGTCTAGCCGACCGCGGTGGAAGGTCGCAACGAACAAAGTAGCAATGCTAGAATGAGTCTGGCGCTGGGGGCGGCGCCATAAGGATCATATGAGAGAGCAATCGGAAATCCAAATCGAAGATACCGCCGGCGAGTCTCATCTGCCGATAGGCCTGGACACCGTCTTACTTGTCCTTATCCTTACCCTTTCTCTGCTGTATAGCCGGTATATCCAGACTGACAGCCCGCTGGCGTATCGTTGGCTGCACATCGGCTCCTGTCTGATTCTGGTAGGAATCGCCGGCTACATTTCCGCTGATTTCTTCGCCCGTGACGTCCACCAGCAACACCGTGTAAAGACTGGGATCCTCATCGGACTCATTTTGGTCGCGGGGGTTGTCCCGATGGTTACAGTCATCGGTTTACGTCATTCCAAGGGACCCGCGGCCTTCATCACTGACTCGGCTGTGCAAACGGAAGAAGCAATGAAGATGATTCTGGCCGGGAAAAACCCTTACGTGGAAAACTACTTCAAGACGCCTCTATATCTCTTCGATCACAAGTCGCCGGCGCTGCAACACTATGTTTATCTGCCCCTTACCTTCCTTTTGCCGCTCCCGTTCTTTCTGCTCGTCAAAGGCGCCCTGGGCTGGTTCGATCTCAGGATGTTCTATCT
Organism: Actinomycetota bacterium; assembly: GCA_025355855.1. Classification (GTDB taxonomy): domain Bacteria; phylum Actinomycetota; class JAHEXW01; order JAHEXW01; family JAHEXW01; genus JAHEXW01. The sequence continues at coordinate 327 of JANXYU010000014.1, read as the reverse complement.
GTTGTTCTACTTGTTCATCGTGTGGGTTTTGTGGAAATTGCCCGCGACGCCGACTCTCAAGCGGGCGCTGGTCATCGTGTTCGCGCTCAACCCGGAGATAATCTATTACTTCGTCTATGGCACGAATGATATCGTGGCGACGGCTTGTCTAGTCGCGACGGTCTATCTCGCCGTCCTGCGGCGCTATATCCCGGCCGCCATCTTTCTCGGGATAGGTCTGCTAACGAAGCAATTCGTCTTCATCTTCCTGCCGTTCTATCTTCTCTACCTATATGGACAGAGCCGCGGTTTCTGGCGAGACAAGGACGGGGCCTGGACGCCGCTGGC
>JANXYU010000003.1 GCA_025355855.1 Actinomycetota bacterium | reverse complement strand
TTTCAGGAAAGAATTTTGCAGTGGTTCAAGATCATAGACACCGCTCAACAACAGTGCGGCACTGGGAATAACATCGTGTTGAGCAGAGAAGATGAACGTTGCCAAATGTGCTCCTGCCGAATGCCCACTGATGGAAAGCCGATGCGGATCACCGCCATAATGCTTGGCACTCTTATGAAGCCATGAAAATGCCTGCTGCACTTGCCCGACAATTTTTTCCATCCGCACAGCGGGCATCAGGTCATAGTCCATGATCGCGGCAATGGCACCACACGCCGTCACAGTGTCGGCAATGAATGAAAAATCATCTTTTGAAAACATCCGCCAATAGCCACCATGGATGAACAGGTGAACAGGACAACTTTGAACGGGTGTGGCTGGAAAAAAAAGATCAAGCGTTTCATTCGCGCCCGAGCCATAAGAAACGTTAGGCAACATTTTGAGCGTCTTGCGGCTTATATCACTGCGCGCCTGATACTCTGCGACATAGTCGTCAAAGTTGGAAACATGATCCCTGGTTTTGAAAGGATCCAAACCCGTTGTCACGATCATTCACCCTCAAATTGAAGTTGCAATATACTTTGCTTCAAGAAATTCATAAATACCATGAGTACCCCCTTCGCGCCCTAGCCCGCTCTGCTTCACGCCGCCAAAGGGTGCCGCTGGATCAGAAACCAAACCCCGGTTTAAACCCATCATGCCAAATTCCAGTTGGCGCGCCACTCTGAAGCCTCGCGAAACATCACGCGTGAAGACATAAGCCGCAAGCCCATATTCGGTATCATTGGCGCGGGCTATAACTTCTTCCTCTGTGTTGAATTTTGAAATGGCTGCAACAGGCCCGAAAATTTCTTCGTTGTTCAACTTTGCTTGCAAGGGAACATCAGCCAACACCGTGGGTGGATAGTAATAGCCCTTCATGTTGGGTGTGGCTCCGCCGCATTTCAATTGCGCGCCAAGTGAAACAGCATTTTCAACCAACGCCACCAGCTTTTCGCGAGCTTTGGCGTTGATCATTGGCCCGCACGCGGTGTGAGGAGATGTTCCCGGCCCCACAATCATATTTTCCATTCGGTTTTGAAGCTTTTCGACAAATTGATCATAGATATTTGATTGGACAAAAATGCGATTGGCGGCGGTGCAGGCTTGGCCGGCGTTGCGCATTTTGGCAATCATCGTGCCATCCAGCGCCGTGTCGATGTCAGCGTCATCAAACACAATCAGTGGAGCATTCCCACCCAATTCCATTGAACAGCTGATCACATGTTTGGCGGCTTCCGCCAAAAGCGTGCGGCCAACGGGCGTTGAACCCGTAAAGGACAACTTCCGCACACGCGGGTCTGCCAACATCTTTGCAATAACGGTTGAAGGACTTGTCGTTGTCACAACATTGACCACACCCGGCGGCACCCCGGCTTCTGCATAAAGGGCGGCAAGTGCATAGGCTGTCAGCGGAGTCTCACTGGCGGGTTTGAGCACGACTGTGCAACCAGCAGCAAGGGCCGGGCCAATCTTTCGCGTGGCCATGGCAGCGGGAAAATTCCACGGTGTTATAAGTACGCAGATGCCGATAGGTTGATAGTCAACAATAATCCGGTTGGTGCCTGCAGGTGCCGTGAGAAGTTGACCTTGTATGCGCACCGCTTCTTCAGCATTCCAGCGGAAAAATTCCGCTGCATAAGCAACCTCACCACGGGCATCGCTGAGAGCTTTACCATTCTCTAGCGAAATCAGCCATGCCAAATCATCGGCGCGTTCTGTCATCAACTCAAAACAGCGGCGCAAAATTTCCCCGCGCTTTCTGGGGGCAGTGTTGGCCCATCCCGTTGCTGCAGCAGCGGCAGCTTCAATTGCTGCCATTGCATCAACTTCACTTGCATCGGCAACGCGGGCGACTAGGCTTTCTCTTGATGGGTCTATCACATCCAACGTTTTGCCCGAAGACGCGACCTGCCAAAGCCCATTGATATAGAGACCCTTTGCCACCTGATCTGGCAAATAAAACCGACCGTTCGAAGATACAATTGCACTGTTGTTTTTCATGTGAGTTTGGTTTCCAGAAGGTGTTGGCGTTATTGAGCCGCAGCAACGAAATCGCCGTTATAGGCGGCCCGCAGAAGCGTCTTCATGCTGTCGAGATCAACGGGGCGCGGGTTGTTTTTGATCAAGCGCCCTATGCCGATGGCTTGTTCAGCGGTCCAGTCAATCTTGTCTTGTGCAAGGCCAAGTTCTTTCAGCGTGCTGGGGATCTTCACTTCTTTGCAGAGATATTTAACCCGCGTGATTGCCTCAGATGAAAGAGCAGCGGCAGAGCGACCTTCCGCCTTGACGCCAAGAGCCAACGCTATTTCTGCCATTTCTGCTACCGAAGACCACCGATTGTATGTCATGGCATAGGGCAGCATGGCAGCAACGCCCAGCCCATGGGCGGTGTGGGTCAACGCGCCAATCGGGTATTGAACCGCATGTGCCAGTGAAGTTCCAGCGGTGGCAAATGCGCAGCCAGCACAAAGCGCCCCAAGCATTAAATCGGAACGGGCCTGTTTATGTGTGCCGTCATTAAAGGCCAACACTAGGCTTTGCCCGATTAAGCTGATTGCTTTTAAAGCAAATATGTCACTGAACGCATTCTTGCCTACAAATACGTGGTGTTGTGGCAACGATGCATCTGGCGCTCGGCGCAACGCGGTGAAGGCTTCGATGGCATGGGTTAGGGCATCTGCTCCTGCAATTGCTGTCAGTCCGGCTGGGCAACTCCACGTCAGCGATGGATCACAAATGGCGGCAGCGGGCACAAGATGAGGACTTGATATGCCAACCTTGAGAACACGATTCGAATCTGAAACCACGGCCACAGGTGTTACTTCCGAACCGGTTCCCGCAGTTGTTGGCACCGCAATGATGGGAAGCACGCGTGACGGTATTTTGAATTCTCCATAATAGTTCTCAAGCAAGCCGCCGTGAGAGAGAATAAGTGACGCGCATTTTGCCATGTCGATGCAGCTGCCGCCGCCCAGCCCGATCACAAGATCAGGCGAAAATGGGCGAGCCGCTTCCACGCAGGCATAGACGTTTTCACAGGGCACATCAGGTTCCACGCGATCAAAAACCTGAAATGAAACCCCACTTGTTCGCAGGTGATTTATAATCTCGGAAAATGCAGCCGTGGTTGTAAAACGCGCATCAGTACAAATAAGAGCCCGGGTGCCAAATTTTGCAGAAACTTGCCCGATTGCAGCCAATTGGCCTTCACCGAACAAAACTTCCCTCGGCAGTCTTAAGGCCGAAAACAGATCATACGTCATGCGGAAATCGAAGGCACAGTTCGGTGGAAGTCGAGGCAATATGTCGGGTGGGGCTGAAGGTGAGGGCACCAAGTTTTGACCCGCCCAAACGACCGAGACCTAACTTGGTTGGATGCGCGGATCTGGTTATCACCATGTTTTCCCTTCGGAATCTTATTTCTTGATAATTTGTTAAGCTTATCGTATAGGATATAGGATATGGAGAAGTTATCGCAGTGTCATTGTTGAGTGTCAATCTAAAAGACTCCCATGATCCAATCTCGCTGCCGAATAGCGAACACCTAGTATTGGGCGGAGATGCAATGGCAATTGATCGAGCCAAAGGCGTGGCACTGCGGGCTAAGGGTCTGGCAGACGAAGTTTATGACGTGCTGTTCAAGAAGCTTTTGCTGCTCGAGATTCCCGCTGGTTCGCGCATTACAGTTGATAATTTGGTAAGAGAATTGGGCGTTTCGCAAACACCAATCCGGGAAGCTCTTGGTCGCCTTGAAGGCGAAGGCCTTGTCGTCAAGGCTCACTTTGTTGGTTATAGCGCGGCACCGCAGATATCTCGTCAGAAGTTTGGTGAGCTGTATGAATTGCGCTTGCTGCTGGAGCCATTTTCCGCAAGGCAGGCAGCTCTGAATATGACGAGTGAAACTTTGAGTTCACTGAGGCGAATTGAGCTGGAGATGTCTGAGCTTGGCAACAATAAACGGCAGGCTCGTTATTCTTCGTTTGCGCGATTGGATGCGGCATTTCACGATGAAATGCTGGCGGTCGCTGGTAACGAGCTCATTCGCGAAACCTTAGCTCATCTCCACACACATTTCCATATATTCCGGTTGATCTTCCGTTCCAATGTAACAGAAGATGCGATCAACGAACACGCGGCCATCCTCTCCGCTTTTGATAACAAAGATGGCGATGCCGCAGAAATTGCAATGCAAGTTCACATCGCGCGTTCGCGTGAAAGACTGTTGCAGGCCTTCCAAGAATGAGTCACACTCATTCATATTTCGGTTCGCAGGTTTTTTGTAATCTGCAATTTCTTGATATAACGTCATGCATGCAGGGACGGATTGAAAAGTGACAAAGCAAAATAATTTGGCATTGTCTATTGCAGGTGTTTCAAAGACCTATGGACGAGTGCGCGCACTCGACAATCTTTCCTTTGATGTTGCGGCAGGTCGTTTTTTTGTTCTTTTCGGGCCCAGCGCCGTAGGCAAGACCACGACATTGCGTATGATCGCCGGACTTGTAAAACCTGACTCCGGTCGGATAGAAATTGCGGGCCGTGATTTCACACATGAGCCGATCCTTGGTCGCGGCGTCTCGATGGTGTTTCAATCTTTTGCGCTCTATCCGCATCTCACTGTTTTCGAAAATTTGGCCTATCCCTTGCGGGAAGAAAAATTATCTGCAGGCGAAATTAGCATTCGGGTGCAAGAGACAGCCGCCATGTTGAAGCTTTCGCATCGGTTGGAACGCAAGCCCAACACGCTATCTGGCGGCGAACAACAACGAGTTGCTCTTGGCCGCTCACTCATCCGTCACCCCAAAATTTTGTTGCTTGACGAACCACTGACAAATCTCGATGCAAAACTTCGCCACGATATGCGCGCAGAATTGAAACGCTTGCACCGCCAGTTTGGCATGACGATTGTTTATGCAACGCCTGACGAGCTTGAAGCCTTGTCTATGGGTGAAGAAATTGCGGTGATGCGTGATGGTGCTGTGGTTCAGCGCGGCACGCCAGATGAGCTTTATGGCCAACCCATGAACACTTATGTGGCAGGCAAGATTGGCTCGCCGCATATGAACATGGTGCAAGCCGTGGTCACCCCCGATACCAAATCTTTCGACACATCGTTGGGTAAAATTTCTCCCAAGGCAAAACGCAAGACAGCGGTGGCAGGCGAAGCCGCAATCATCGGCATAAGACCAAATGACATTCGGCTTGCAGCCAAAGGGGAGAAATCTATTTCCTCGAAAGTCCATTTGCTGGAACCGCTGGGCGACATAACCATTGTTTCTGTTGCCGCCGGCAAGGAAATTCTGCGCATGGTGCTGCCCGAGTCCAAGGCTACACACATCAAAGTTGGCGATCCTGCCGCCATTGTTATCAATCCAGACGATATTCACACCTTCCGCGCTGCCAGTGGACAGGCCATGGCCTGACACCGACAACGAGAAGCAAGCCGTTAATCAATGGGAGAAAACAAGAAATGAAATACAAGACAAGACTTAAAAGTTTTGCGGCAGCCCTCAGCTTCGCAAGCTTGCTGACGATCGGTGGTGCCATTAAGGCATCTGCCGAAGATGTGGTGCTGCACATGGCTGTTCCAGATTGGCCACCAACGCGCATTATGAAGGCCATGTTCGACAAGGAATACAAGCCAGAGTCGGGCAACAAGGTAACGCTCGATGTTGACTTCATTCCATGGCCTGATTTCTACACACGAGTGAACGCATCGCTGACTTCGGGCGAAAAGAAATACAACATGGCAGTTTCCGATTCACAATGGCTCGGTGCCTTTGTGGAAGGCGGCTACTTCCGTAAGATCAATGATCTCATCGACGCTGATCCTGCTTTGAAGACAGCCATGGATGGCATGCATCCCAAGATTCTCAATGCCTATTCAACCTATCCAAACAGCACACCGAATTATTATGGCTTCCCGCAGTTCCCAGATATTCTTGTGAGCTATGCCCGCAAGGACATCTTCTGCAATGATGAAGAGCAGAAGAACTTCAAGGCCAAATACAACAAGAAGCTGCCTTGCACTGGCGAAGAAATGGATAGCATCGACTGGGATCTCTTCGGCAACATCGGTGAGTTCTTTATGCGCAAGAAGGGCGACATGCTCGCCGGCCAGCCCGCAGACGACGACTTCTATGGCGTCGCCTTCCAAGTGGGCAAAGGTTATGACTTCTCATCAACGTCTGTTCACAGCTTTGTATGGCAGGCTGGCGGCGACATCTGGGATGAGACCAAAGCACCAGACGGTCATGCTGAAGGCCAGGTCAACTCTGCTGTAGCAGTCAAAGCTCTTGACCACATGCTGAGCTTCATCAAGTACATGCCACCAGTGGCCAAGACCGGCACAATGGACATTTTCAAATCTGATGAATTGTTCCGTGCAGGCAAGGTTGCCTTGAACGTTGACTGGGTTGGTTTGGGTGAAGCTTCGCTTGATCCCAAAACTTCGAAGGTCGCTGACAAGTTGATCTTCGGTAAGGCTCCTGGAACCATGGGTGCTGATGGCAAGATTAACCGCACCAGCCAGATCGGTGGACAGCCTTTTGTTCTCACCACCTGGAACACCGACGTCATCAACAAGGAAGCCGTTGGCTTCGTGAAGTGGTGGCTGTCGAAAGATGTGCAGATGGAATACGCTTCAAAGGGCGGTCAGTCTGCCATCAAAGAAGTGTATAGTGATCCAAAGTACGTCTCCTTGCGTCCTTGGAACCGGGCATGGGCTTCGCAACTCGATGACCAAAAAGATATGTGGCACGTGCCGCAGTTCTTTGACCTCTTGACCCAGCAGCAGGATCAATATGACCTTGCGATCACTGGTAAGCAGGATGCCAAGACGACACTCGACAACGTCGCCAAGTATCAAGAAAAACTTTTGAAAGACGCTGGTCTTATTAAGTAACCAGCTCTTGTAACGCGAGGCGCACGGGCAAATGCTTGTGCGCCTCTTTTAGCCACAACAAACAGAAATCATGCAATGACAACCACAGTGATTCAAAGCACGCCTTCATCGCTCACCACTTTGGCGCCAGACAATTGGAAACTTGCAATTATAGGTGGACTTGGTGTTTCCATTCTGGCCTGTCTGGCTTTGCCAGCAACAATCTCATTCTGGATCGTAGCCCTGATGGTGGCGATAGTGGCAGCTGCTTTTGTGGTCAACGCCTACCGCCGTCACTATTATGGTGGGCTGCTGGCCGCCCCCGCCATTGCAGTTTTGTTCGTGATGAACATTTTTCCGCTTCTTTGGTCGCTTGGCCTTTCCTTCTTCGCCTACCAAAGCAACCAACAGACCATCCGCTTTGTAGGCCTTGCCAATTATAGCAAACTTCTGACGGATGATCTGAAGGCGCCTGAACTTTGGGCAAATCTTACCAACACAGCCATGTTCACGGTGTTGACGGTTTCTGTGCAAATGTTGACAGGCTTTCTGCTGGCCGTTTTGTTTGCCAAACAATTCCCATTGCGGCGCTATTTGTTGATCTTGGTGCTAACACCAATGATGCTTTCAGTTGTCGCCGTTGGCGTGTTCTTTTCATATTATTATGATCCAACCTTCGGCATCATCAGCCAGGTCATCAAGGCGTGGACTGGCGAACAATTTATCCTTTTCTCAAGCAAAACTGGCGCTGTTGCAGGGATTGTTTTTGCAGATGCGTGGATGTGGTCACCCTTCGTCATGCTGCTGGTGTTGGCGGGGCTCGTATCAGTTCCCACCTATCTCTATGAGGCGGCTGCCATTGACCGTGTAGGCTCTTGGCGGCGCTTTTGGACAATCACCTTCCCCTATATCCGTGGGCTTTTGATGCTGGCTCTTTTGTTCCGCACAATTGAGGCTTTCAAGATGGCAGATCTGATCATTCTTCTCACCAAGGGCGGCAATGATACGATGACAATTTCTTATCACGTGATCCGCATCGCCAACGAGCAAAACAAAACCAGCGAAGGTGCGGCGCTATCTTACTTGCTGCTCTTTGTGGTGATCGTCCTCACCAATCTGTATTTGTATATCGCCAATCGCCGCAGCCAGGGAAACTGAACAATGGCCACATCCACGACCACTTGGGAGAAACTGGGATTCCGCAAGGCGTTCCGTGTTGGCGAAGCAGGGTGGGGACATACCCTTTGGGTAGCCCTAGTGAGCTTCATTTATTTCCTGCCTGTTCTGATCATCGTGATCACGTCATTCAAGGTGCAAAACGAAGCACTTTCCGTTCCGGCGAAATTCTTTCCCACCTCTTTTTTTGGATTGATTCCCGAGCAATATGTTTTCACGCCGACGCTTGAAAACTTCACATCGGTTTTCTCCCGCGCTTTCACAACCGGCGGTGCAGTGGAGAGTACAGGATTTGACCGCTATTTTTTCAACTCAATGTTCATCGCCGGATCATCGGTGTTGCTGGCCTTGGTGATTGGAACGTTGGCGGCCTTTGGTTTTTCGCGTTATCCGCTGAAAGGCAACGATACTTATCTCTTTATCATTCTCACGACCCGCATGTTGCCAGCTATTGTGGTGATCATTCCCATTATTCTGATGTTTCGGATTGTGGGCCTTTCAGGCTCATATCCCGGCATCATCTTTCTCTATACGGCTTTCAACTTACCATTCACCATTTGGATGATGAAAAGCTTCTTCGATGAGCTTTCTCTCGATGTGGAGGATGCCGCCCGCATTGATGGATCGTCTGAGTTGCGGGTGTTCTTCAAGGTGTGTTTGCCGCAAGTGGTGGCGGGACTTGCTGCAACTTTTGTGTTCGGGCTCATCCTCACTTGGAACGAATTTCTTTTTGCGCTTCTACTGACAGGGGCTGATACACGCACCGTGCCGGTGGCCATGAATCAGGCCGTTGCTGGCGGTGGCATTGGTGTGCTGTGGGGCCTGCTTGCTGCGATTGAAACTCTTTTCCTCATTCCGGTTTTCCTCGTTACTTTCTTCCTGCAAAATCATTTGCTGCGAGGCGTCACATTTGGAACGGTAAAGCGCTGATATGTCCACGATCGAAATCAAAAAGATAACCAAGAAGTTTGGCGAATTTACCGCGGTAAAAGATGCTGACTTGTCGGTGAAAGCCGGTGAAGTTGTGTGTCTGCTTGGCCCTTCTGGATGTGGCAAAACCACCACGCTGCGCATGATTGCGGGCCTTGAACGCACAACCGAAGGCGACGTTGTAATCGCTGGAAAACGCATGAACGAACTGCCGCCAGAAAAGCGCGACATTGCAATGGTTTTTCAATTCTACGCGCTTTACCCAGCGCTAAGCGTAGGCGAAAACATTGCAATGCCTTTGCATTTCGAAAAGCTGTCTACTGAAGAACGGAATAAACGCGTTAACCGCGTGGCAAAAATTCTTCATCTCACTGAAGTGTTGGATCGTATGCCCGGCCAAGTTTCTGAAGGTGAAAAGCAGCGGATCGCCGTGGCGCGCGCCATTGTGCGCGATCCTAATTGCTTCCTTTTCGATGAGCCCTTGTCGCGGCTTGACGTTGAGTTGCGCCATTCCATGCGCGGGCAAATCAAAGAGGTGCTGTCGAACCTTTCAAAGGCAACGGTTATTGTAACCCATGATCAGCTTGAGGCACTCACCATGGCTGATCGCATTGCCATTATGAAAGATGGCATGATAGAACAGGTGGGCACGCCCCATGAGGTTTTTGCAAAACCCGCAAATGTTTTTGTGGCGAGTTTTATCGGAACACCGCAGATGAACTTGATAGAGGCGGAGCTCAAATCCTTTGCCAAGGGCGTGGCTTCAATAGCCTTGGCCGGAAGTCCAGTTGAAATGGTGGCAGATCCTGCAGTTTCGAAACTCAAACCATCGAAAGTGATGATTGGCATCAGGCCGCGAGCATTTAACGCGCAAGACAAGGCGGCGAAAGATACAATTCACGCCCAAGCGGAACTGATTGAACCCATGGGGGCTGAAACCTTGGTTCACGCCCGCACCAAGGCCGGTGCAGATATTCGTGTTGTGGTGCCACGAGAAAAGCGTGTGAAAATCGGTGAAATATTGCATCTGAAACCTGATCCAAAGCAGACGCATTTTTTTGGTGAAGATGGTAAGGCGGTGCGCACATGAGTGAACCCACAACGGGCATGTCGGTGAAGGCTGCACTGCGCCTTGAGATGTTCATTATTGGGCTTGGCCTATTTGCGCTTGTCCTCATTTTTCAGCCTTTCAGCATCACGCTTTTTGCAATTGGCAGCGGTGTTGTTGTACTTGCAGGTCTTGTGAATAATTTACTGCCCTTGGCTCAGGCGGGAGTGGCCCTGCGCACGGTTTTCAAAGTGGCGCTGGTTGTTGCAATGATTTTTTGCATTGTCTTGTTGGTTTCAATTGGTGCAGCCCATCTTTATGGGGTGTTCTTTTTGAAACCACCCGACCCCAACACGGTTTCGGGCAAAGCCGCATTGGCTGCTCTGCCTTTTTACCTGCATCCCCTTGTATGGTCGCTGGGAATTATTGCAGCAAGTTTGGCCGCAGCCATCACCTATATGAATAAAACCACACCGAAATAAAACGTCAGATTGGAGCCAACACAGGCTTCTTCCAAAGGAGAAAACAGAAATGAATAACACAGAGCAAACTGCATCTTTTAATCGCATGCAGCAGATGATGTCGCCTTCAGGGGTTCCCTCAATTTCAACGGAACTGTTGGTCACTGCCGATGGTGAATTAAATCGTGAATTAAACGCCTTCCTGTTTGATCCTGTAACAAATCCAAGTCTGTTGAAGGGCAAGAACATCGCAATTTGTTGCACGAATGGCGTTGAAGAAGTTGAAATTCTCGGTGCTCATCGTTGGCTCACGGAACATGGCGCAACAGTGCATATCGTATCCCCAAGAATTGGCGAATTCCATCCAACGTTGGGGCTGCGCTTTCCGCCCATGACAAAAACACACGTTCTGGCCATTAGGCTGATGGAGAATGCTGGTTGGCTCAAAATTAATCGTTACACCGATGAAGCCAACGCCAAAGACTATGACGCGGTCATTCTTCCTGGTGGCTGTTGGAATCCCGATGCACTTCGCATGGACAAAGATGCAATCGCATTCGTGACTGATATGTATAACAAAGGCAAAGCGACATGCGCTATTTGTCATGGTCAATGGGTTTTGGTCAGCGCCGGTCTGTTGCCCGGCAAAAAGGCAACAGCCGTTTGGAATATTCAGATTGATCTCAAAAATGCAGGTGCAACCGTTTTGGACGAACCTTGCGTTGTTGATGGCAATTTGATCACCGCTCGTTTCCCCTATGACTTGCCCCGAATGGTGAAGGCGTTGACAGATCACCTGTTGAAGTAACTTTCGGTCGCGGCGGCGCACCAAGATTAACGCGTAAAGTGATGGAGGGCATATTATGAAGTTCGGTTTCAACCTCTTGCTCTGGACTGGTCACGTCACCGCGGAGCACAGCGGGATAATCCGCAAAATCAAAGCTGCTGGCTATGATGGTGTTGAAATACCAGTTTTCGAAGGCAACCCAGACCACTATGCTCGGTTGGGTGATCTTTTAGACAAGGTGGGGTTGGAGCGAACGGTTGTGAGCGTGTTTGGCACTGGCAAAAATCCTCTCGCAGATGACATTTCCGAACAGAAAGCAGCGATGGACTATGCCAAGTGGTATATTGATTGTTCGGCGGCCTTGGGTGCGCCAATTCTGGGTGGCCCGATGCATTCGCAGTTGGGGCACTTCAGTGGTGTTGGTGCGACCAAAAAAGAAATCAAGCGTGGCATAAGCTTTCATCGCCGCGTTGGTGACTATGCCGCCAAAAATAACGTGCGCTTTGCGCTGGAAGCACTGAACCGTTTCGAATGTTATTTCTTGAACACGATGGAGCAACTGGCGGATTATCTTGATGAGGTTGACCACCCTGCCATTAAGGGAATGTATGACACTTTTCACAGCAACATCGAAGAGAAAGATCCTGTGGGAGCCATCAAGGCCATCAAGCGCCATCTTATCCATGTTCACATTTCTGAGAATGACAGGGGAACCCCGGGAAAAGGCCATGTGCCGTGGGATGCTACGTACAAGGCATTGAGAAAAGCGCGCTATGATGGCTATTGCACCATTGAGGCGTTTGGTCGGGCGTTTCCCGCCCTTGCTGCCGCCACGCGCGTTTGGCGCGATTTTGCACCAAGCCCAGATGAAGTTTATCTGGAAGGCCTGAAGCACATGAAACGGGGCTGGACAAAATCTGCATGAGCCAAGCAAGCGGCAAAATCTATGTCATCGGGACTTGTGACACAAAAGGCGATGAACTGAAATTTGCTTGTGAGTGTTTGCGTGCAGTTGGTGTGAAAGTTGTGCTTGTTGATGTCTCAACAGCTTCACCTGTTGGATATGCCGATGTCACCGCCACCGAGGTTGCAATGTGGCATCCAGAAGGTGCGGGCGCAGTTCTAGGCCAAAAAGATCGTGGCCAGGCTGTCTCGGCCATGGGGCTGGCCCTGATGCTATATGTGTTGGCGCAAAACGATGTGTCTGGCGTGCTTGGCATGGGCGGATCTGGCAACACTGCGATTGTAACCACAGCGATGAAAGCTTTGCCAATTGGGTTGCCCAAAGTTATGGTTTCAACCTTGGCATCTGGCAACGTGGCGGGCTTTGTCGGCCCATCCGACATCATGTTGATGCCTGCCGTCGTTGACGTGGCGGGTCTGAATGCCATCAGCCGAAAAATTATCAGCAATGCAGCTTATGCCGTCGCTGGCATGGTGCAGCACAATCTGTCTGTGTCATCCACGGGTGGCAATGCTGTGGGCATGACAATGTTTGGCGTTACCACGCCGTGTGTTACGGAAATCCGCAAACACCTAGAGCCCGCCCATGAATGCTTTGTTTTCCATGCCACAGGCACGGGCGGCCAAAGCTTTGAGAAATTGGCCGACTCTGGATTCTTCAAAGGGGTGTTTGATATCACCACAACAGAAGTGGCCGACTTTCTCTTTGGCGGCACATTGCCCTGCACCGAAGATCGCTTTGGCGCATTCATTCGAAACGCTGTTCCCTATGTCGGTTCTGTTGGCGCTGTTGACATGATTAATTTTGGCGCGATGGATACTGTGCCTGATAAATTTTCTGGCAGGAAGCGGTTGGTGCATAACGAACACGTCACGCTGGTTCGCACAACGGCAAATGAGAACCGCAAGATTGGTGAATTCATCGTGGCCCGACTCAATCAGATGAAGGGGCCAGTGCGTTTTCTGCTGCCGTTGAAAGGTGTGTCGTCCCTCGATGCCGAAGGCCAGCCGTTTTACGATCCCGAGGCAGACGCAGCTTTGTTTGATGCAATTCGACACGGCTGGAAATCAACTTCAAATCACATGCTTTTAGAAATCGATTGCAATATCAACGATGTTTTATTTGCCCAGACGGCGCTAAAAGCATTCAACGAAATCACAGGATGAGGGCGCATGCCTCGCATTGAACGCAAAATTCTACTCGAAAAATTTCGCCGCATGATTGCTGCAAAAGAACCTATTATTGGCGGCGGCGCTGGCACAGGGCTTTCTGCCAAATGTGAAGAACAGGGCGGCATAGACCTGATCGTTATATACAATTCTGGCCGATATCGCATGGCGGGTAGGGGCTCGCTTGCTGGCATATTGGCCTATGGCAATGCGAATGACATTGTGAAAGAAATGGGACGTGAGGTTTTGCCGGTGGTCAAGAACGTCCCGGTTCTTGCAGGTGTCAATGGCACTGACCCCTTTATGATTGTCGATTCCTTCTTAGACGAATTGATCGCCATGGGCTTTTCAGGCGTGCAGAATTTTCCAACAGTTGGCCTGATTGATGGCAATTTTAGAAAAAATCTTGAAGAAACTGGAATGGGTTTTGGCTTAGAGGTTGACCTGATCAAAAAAGCCAATGCCAAAGATTTATTGACAACGCCCTATGTTTTTAATGGGGGCGAGGCGCGTGACATGACAAGGGCAGGGGCAGACATGATCGTGGCCCACATGGGGTTAACCACGGGCGGCACCATTGGCGCCGACACAGCCATGCATTTGGCTGATTGCCCCAAGGTGATTACAGAAATAGCCGAGGCCGCGCGCAGCGTGCGAAAAGATATTATCGTGCTGTGCCACGGTGGGCCCATTTCATCACCCGCTGATGCTGAATTTATTTTGAATAACACATCCAGTATTCATGGGTTCTATGGTGCAAGTTCCATGGAAAGATTGCCGGTGGAAATTGCGCTCACCGAGCAGACACGCAAGTTCAAACTGATAAAATTTGGGGAAGTGTAAAATGGCCAAGGCCTATGCCAGCACGATATTGAAAGCGCCTGTAGAGGCCATTTGGCCGCTCATCCGTGATTTTAATGGCTTGCCATCGTGGGCAACGAACATCGCTAAATCAAAAATAGAGGCTGGGCTTGATTCTGATGTTGTGGGCTGTGTGCGCTCTTTTTACACGACTGGCGGCGAGCATATTCGTGAACGGCTTCTGAGCCTTGATGACGCAAATTATATGTTCAGCTATAATTTTGAAAAGCCAGCATTCCCGGTGCGAAATTATGTTGCCACCGTCAAGCTCTATCCCGTCACCCACAGCAATGAAACTTTTGCAGAATGGTCCGCAACGTTTGATGAGGCATCTGGCGATGAAGGAAAGTTTGAAAAGCTGATCTCAAAAAATGTATTTGCGGCCAATTGGAAAAACCTTGCCGCCATCATCAAAGAAAAAAAACCAAAGATGGCAACGGGGGCAACGCGTTGGAAAGCCGGACAGCCCAACAAGGTTTGGACATCGCGCGCCATAAAGGCACCTGTGGATAAAATTTGGAGTGTGATGCGAGATTTCGCAGGCATGGGTGCATGGCATGATGAAATCACCAAAATGCATATGCTGAACCGTGCAAACTCAAATAAAGTTTCAGGCGTTCGTGATTTCTATTTTGGGGCCGGACATTTGCAAGAGGAGTTGTTGCATTTGAACGACATGGAAAGATCATTTTCATATCGCATCAACAAAAGTGAAATCCCTTGGATCAATTATGTTTCAGGCCCTAGGCTATGGCCTGTGACATCCAACAACACAACATTCGGCAGTTGGTTCGGGGACTGGGATGCTAGTCCACAAGATGATCTTGTCCTCATCCCGCGCACTGAAATCAACGTCTATCAGAAGGCATTTGCCACGCTGGAAAAACTGCACCGATCAAAAAAATGATGATCAAATAAATAACCGCTTATGCAGTATAAAATACCTGCTCCATGTTGGCCCACCATTCGCCCGGCTTGCGCGTGTCAAAAGGAATTTGCATAGGGTCAGTAATGTTCCACCACTCTTGCATGCGCGGGGCGTTTTTGATTTTTTCCATATCGGCTGCATAATCAGTGCCGATATATTCCCAATAAGCGATCAACCAGTTCTCTGGCTCTTTCAGAAAAATTGAATAATTGCGAATATTAGAATCATGGATGGCCTTTAAAATTTCGGGCCATCCCTTTTCATGGATGCGTTTGTATTCAACAAGCACCTCGGGTTTCACTTTGATGATGTGGCTCATGCGTTGCATCCAGAAGCGCGCGGCAACCCTCGGTAGCGAGCAAGTAAGGCGCGCGACCCGCGCCCGCGGAAATTGACGTTAGGCTCTCCTTCTTTAAGCGAGCCGGGCGGAGGGTAACGGTTGGGCGAAGAGATCGATGTTTGTGCGTCGAAGCGACTAAACTTCTTTGCGTAGCATGCTGCTAAAGCGGACATCACGAGCGAGAGGAAATTGAGGTTTTTTCGCTGCAGCGACTTGTGCTCTTGGGAGTAAAGCGAGAAAACGGAGATCGCCCGCGGGCGTATCCGGCGCGGCTTACAGACGCGAGCTACTTCCCTATGCAGAACCTCTCAAAAATCCGATCCAAAATATCTGGCGAAACGTCGCGCCCGCTTATCTCGCCCACACAAGACAGGGCGGTCCGAATCTCGCCCGCGGCAAATTCTTCCGAAAGGCCGTTGCTGAGTGCCGTGCGTGCTTGGGCGATTGCGACCGCCGTTCGCCGCAGCGCCTCGGCGTGTCGAGCATTCGAGACGAGCACTCCGTCCGTGGCTAAAACCCCGTCCTTAAAAACCAGCTCGATTAGCGCTCGCTCGAGCCGATCTATGCCCATCCCTGTTTTGGCGGAAACGCCTATATATCCTGTTTGCTGATTTAGGATTTTGGGTTTAGCGGGCGCCTGGGGCAGTAGATCTATTTTGTTCGCAATGACGATCTTGGGCAACGCGCGCGCTTCAGCAAGCAGCGCCAGATCTTCGTCGCCGACGCCGGCGACTGCGTCCACAACGACTGCCGCCAAATCGGCCTCGGCCAACGAGCGCCGGCTTCTCGCGACCCCTTGCTTTTCGATAACGTCATCCGTATGCCGAATCCCGGCGGTGTCAATCAAGACAAAGGCGACCCCGTCTATGCTAATGGTCTCTTCCAAAACGTCGCGGGTCGTCCCGGGCAGCGGCGTAACGATTGCGCGATCGCGTCGCAATAGAGCATTCAACAATGAGGATTTCCCGACGTTTGGACGGCCTATAATCGCCAGGCGAGCGCCGGTTCGAATTACTTCTCCGTCCGCGGCGCCGGCCAGCAAATTGTCAATGCTTTCCGCGACCCTGTCAACAGATGTCATGACCTTTTCGCGAGGCTCTATCTCAATGTCCTCATCCGAGAAATCAACGGCTGCCTCCAGGTCAACAAGGGATTGCGTCAGCGTCGTTTCAATCTCCTGAATTCGCCGCGCCAGGCGGCCCGTCAGCTGTCGGATGGCGATATCCCCGGCTCGCTTGGATTTCGCCTCAATCAAATCAAGCACGGCTTCGGCTTGCGTTAGGTCAATTCGGCCGTTTAGAAATGCCCGTCTGGTAAATTCTCCCGGTTCGGCCAAGCGCGCGCCGGCCGCAAGCGCCAGCTCCAGGGTGCGCCGCAGCGAGGTTGGTCCGCCGTGCACATTCAACTCCACGACATCTTCTTTGGTGTAGCTGCGGGGGGCCCGCATTATCGTCGCCAGCGCTTCGTCAATTACCAGCGCCTCCGCACCCGTAGTCACACGCCCATAGGTAAGGCTGTACCCAGGCTTCCCAATAAGGGATTGATGATCGTGAGCAGCAAATATCTTGTCCGCCAAAGCGATACAGCCAACCCCGCTGAGGCGCACTATGCCGATCCCGCCCGGCCCTTGGGCCGTGGCAATTGCGGCAATTATATCGTTATCAGGCTGGGGACTGAGATCCTGCGTCATGCGTCAATTGTAGCGCATTTAGGGATATCGTGAGCTGGCGTCGGCTGATTGTTGGGAATTTTTATGTTGCGGGGTGTTGACGTGCAAAAAGGAGCGTTTCACGTGAAACAATAGTGGGTCGGTCTATTCCTCGGGAGCGGCAGGCGCAATCACGATGTACCGGTAGGGCTCTTCGCCCCGCGAGTCCGACACAACATCGGTCCGCCCGGTTAGCGCGCAGTGGACGATCCGCCGCTCAAACGCGTTCATGGGCTCAAGCTCCATCTCGCGATTCTCTTCAACAGCCTGGGCCGCGGTCTTTACGGCGCACTTCTCCAGGCTTTCGCGGCGGCGCTCACGGTAACCCTCGGCGTCTAACACGATCCGCACCCAGTCTTCGTCATTACCGCTGTTGGCGGCCACATTAGCGACGCACTGTAGAGCGTTTAAGGTGCGGCCGCGGCCGCCAATCAGGACACTAAGGTCGCCGCTTGAGATGTCCGCCCGCAGGCTGCCGTCGGCCTCGGTGGAAACCGCCACGCTCGCGTCGACCCCCATAAGGGGCAACACTGCTTCGAGCAAGGCGGCCACATCATTTGCTTTTTGGTTGGCGTTTGGGCTTGTCGTCATGTGACTCCTCCTTATTCTCTAAGTAGCGCTCGTAAAGATACTGCTGGCCTATCGCGGTGCCGTTAAACGTGACCCAATAAAGCAAGATGCCCGCGGGCAGACTATACGATATAAAGCCCATTAGAAAGGGCATAAAGGCCATAAGCTTGGCTTGCTGCGGGTCGGTTGTGGTTTGTTTTTGAGACACATACATAGTTATTACGATCAGCACGATCAGTAACCAATACGGCCAGGCGGCCGGCACATTTGCCACCTTAAAGGCGCTGGCGCCTTTGCTGAGATCGGAAATCACATACCAGGCGCTCCCTTTGAACAGGGGCTGGCGCAACAGGGAGAATAGCGCGAAGAACACTGGCATCTGCAATAGTAAAGGCAAGCAGCCGCCCAGAGGGTTGATCTTGTGGTCCTTATAAAGCTTCATCTGCTCCTGGGCTAACTTGTCGCGATCGCCCTTATGTTTCTCCTGCAAAGCTTTGAGTTTGGGCTGGATGAAGGCCATGTCTTTCATAGCCTTTGTTTGTTTTAGGGTAAGAGGGATCAAAACGACGCGGACGGTCAGCGTCAGCAGTATAATCGACCATCCGTAATTATGAACGAAGCCGAAATAGAAGTTCAGTACGGCTTTAAGTACGTCGACTATGGGCTGCAGTATCGCCATTATTGCTCCTATTTCACAGGATCGTAGCCGCCGGCCGCAAACGGATGACAACGGCCGATGCGTTTGACGGCCAGCCAGCCGCCGCGCCAGGCACCATGCTTCTCGATCGCCTGCGCGGCGTACTCAGAACAGGTCGGTACGTACCGGCAAGACGGCGGCACCAGCGGTGCCAACACTTTCTTATAAACCTTTATGAGCCACAACAGGAGCGTCTTCATTTGGCCCCCTTGGCCAAAGCCTCGGCCAGCTTGCCGACCAGGCCCTTGAGCTCGGTTTCCATATTATGGTAAGTCAGTTCAACGATTCTTGGCCGCGCCACTATTATAACCTTAGCGCCCTCCGGCAACACATTGACTAGAGCGCGAAAAGCAGCGGACAGACGCCGCCGGATCCGGTTACGCGTCACCGCGCCGCCGACTTTTCGGCTGGCCGACACGCCTAGGCGCGTTGGCCCGCCTGTGTCCGGGTGGCCATAAACAACCATATGGCGTCCAACGACAGACACGCCCTGGCCATATGTCCGTTTGAATTCGGCGGGGGAGTGAAGGCGGTTTGCTCTGGGCAACATCGATTGACCGGCGGTTTTATACCGACAGCTTCTCGCGTTGTTTCCTGCGGCGACCTCGGATAATGTCCCGGCCACCGGCAGTGCTCATTCTTTTACGGAACCCGTGAGTGCGGGCCCGCGGTTTTGTTTTTGGCTGGTATGTTCTTTTCATAGTATTCGTATTATAAAGGGCGCCGTTGGCCGTGTCAATTTGCTACAATGTTCTTTCGCCTCTCTTGAACTCCTCGGTTTGTCCGAACAACTGTTCTGTTCGTGGCGGCGACTGAACGGCGAGGCGAAAACAATCGTCCCTGATTTTCCGGCCACCTGGACTTTGGGTGGACGGACGCAAGAGGCGGCCAGGCGTTGTCCACAACTGTGGAGATTCCTGTGGATAAATTGACAATCCGGCTGATGAGAGATTATCATTGGGCATAGTTTCGGGGCCCGAAACGAGCGACCGGCCATCATTTCCCGACTAACTTTATCAACAGGGTGTGGACTTATCGGCACAACGCGGAGGACAACGTGAGAAACCCCTTGGCAGGGCGGACAAAAGACTCCGGCCACGAAGGACGTAAGGAAAACGACCCTCATCCTTCCGTGCGCGTCGCCGTATATGACAGCCTGGCGGCGCTCCCCCGGGTCGTTGAGCTCGAGGCCGACGACTACCGGGAGTTTGTTGAGCTTATGGCCAATAAAACCTATGAATTGTCGCAGGCCAAGGGGGGCGAAATCCCCTTTACGGTCATTCGGGAGGTCGTGGAAAACCTGATTCATGCTTACTTTGAGGAGTGCGTGATCACGATTTTGGACGAAGGCAACACCATACGCATAGCCGACCAGGGGCCCGGCATCACCGACAAGGCCTCTGTGTTCGCCCCGGGCTTTTCCACCGCAACCGGCGAGATGAAACAGGTCATTCGGGGCGTTGGCTCAGGATTGCCGGTCGCCCGCGAGATGCTCGAGGTCGCGGGCGGGAAGATAGAAATCGAGGACAACCTCGAGCGAGGCGCAGTCATCACATTGTCTTTGCGTCGTCCTGAAGCGCCCGCCAAGGCCGATACAGCGCCCTTGCTGCGGGCCGAGCCCGAAGCTCCCGTTTCCCTTACCGACCGGCAGAAGCACGTCTTATTTCTAATTACGGAGCTGGGCAGCGCCGGACCGTCTAAAATACAAGAGGAGCTGGGCATCTCACTGTCCAGCGCCTACCGCGACCTGAACGCGCTGCAAGCGCTAGGGTTAATAAGCGGTACACCGCAAGGCAAACGGGGCCTGACCGGCTCCGGCGTGGAATATCTCGAAAACATGGAGAGCTGAGTGGAATGGAAACGGAACTAGACCAGATCTGGCAAAAATCGCTGGAAAGCATCAAGGCGCGTTTAACGGGGGTCGCCTTTAATACATGGTTTAAAAACACCGAGCCCGTGGCGATCCACGAAGGAAGTTTCGTTATTTCTACCCCCAACAAGTTCGCCAAGGAATGGTTGGAGTCACGCCATATCCCGATGATAAAGACAGCGCTGCACGAAGCCATGGGGCAAGAGGTCGAAGTGCGCATCACTGTCCGGCGGGATCAGCCGAACATTCCCCCGGTGTCAGCCGCCCCAACAGACGGCGGTCGGCCCGAAGAAAGCAGTCCGCGACCCGAAACGGAGCATCGTCGCCACTCCGCCTCGCCGGCACAGTTTAACCCGCGCTATGTGTTCGACAACTTTGTTGTGGGCGATAGCAACCAATTTGCCCACGCCGCCTCGATTGCCGTAGCCGAGAATCCGGCTAAAGCGTATAACCCGTTGTTTCTTTACGGTGGCGCCGGGCTGGGCAAAACTCACTTAATGCACGCCATCGGCATATATGCCAGTTCCTTACACCCCGAAATGCAGGTTAAATATATAACAAGCGAAGCGTTCTTAAATGAATTCGTTGAATCAATCCGCACCAAGAGGCCTTTGCCTTTTCAAAAGCGCTACCGTACCGTTGACGTTCTATTAATTGACGACATCCAATTCATCATCGGCAAAGGCGGCACCCAGGAAGAGTTCTTTCATATCTTTAACACCCTATATGAAGGCCATAAACAGATAGTTATATGCAGTGACCGTCCCCCCAAAGAGATGCCCACCCTGGAAGACAGGATGCGGTCCCGTTTTGAATGGGGCTTAGTTGTTGATATCCAGCCGCCGAACCTAGAAACGCGAATCGCTATCTTACAGAAGAAGGCCGAGGGATCGGGGATTGAGGTCTCAGACGAGGTTATCCAGTTCATCGCCGGGAAGCGCCAGCTAAACGTTCGCGAGCTTGAAGGCGCGTTGACTAGGGTGGCCGCATTTGCCGACCTCACCAACAGTATAATCGATGTTTCTTTAGCAAAAGACATTTTGAAAGAGATTTTACCCGAGACCAAGCCCAAGAAAATCACGAGCCGGTCCATTATGAGCGAAACTGCCAAGTTTTTTGGGGTCTCGGTCGCGGACCTAACGGGCGAGAGTCGCAGTCGATATATTAGTTATCCGAGGCAGGTTGCAATGTACTTGTCGCGGGAGATGACGGATCATTCGCTGCCAAAAATTGGAGCCGACTTTGGCGGCCGTGATCACACAACAGTGATGCACGGAATCAAAAAGATTGCCGTCGGCCTTAAGAAAGACCAAGAGGTTAAGATGCAAGTGCAGGAATTGATTAACAGGATTAAACAAAAAGAGACGTAAGCCTAGGGATTTTACTAGGTCCCCCTTTTTTTGTTGACAACTCGAACACTTTATTAACAGCTTTTACATAAGAGTTTTTCATTGTAGACTAGGGAGCAGGTTCCGTTGTTAACATATCAACAGCCCCTACTAGTACTACTAATTTATATATCACCAGTAGAATTAGTTCTTATTGTGGAGCAAGCGAGGAGTGGTTAGTGTGAATTTTCAGTGCGACCGGGAAAAATTACTTGAGGCGATTCAGGTATGTCAGCGGGCTATCTCAGGCAAGAGTATGTTGCCTATTTTAAGCGGGATACTGTTGAAAAGCGATAAGAACGTTCTTCATCTAAGTTCAACCGACCTGGAGATAAGCATCAGAACAACGGTTGACATCTTAGCCAAAGACGGCGGCGCCATCGTCGTTCCGGCGCGGCTCATCAGCGACATCCTGAACAATTTGGAAGCCCCAAGCGTTGAGCTGAAGCTGATTAAAGAAAAGGCGCAACTGGAAATTTTGGCCGGTGAGAGTAAGTTCGACATCAGCGTCTATTTTGAGGAAGATTTTCCCAAGATTCCCGAGGCCGCCGAGATGCCGGCCTGCGCGATAAATAACAGCGATTTCGCCCGCGCCGCACGTGAGGTCGTTAAGGCGGCGTCTCGCGACGAAAGCAAACCGGTTCTAACCGGAGTCTTGGTTGAAATCGGCGCCGACTCTTTAAAAATGGTGGCGACCGACAGCTACCGCCTGGCCGTTTGTGAGAACCAGATTACCGGAGGGCCGGCGGAACAGATTAAAATAATTGTTCCGGCACGCAGCTTAAAAGAGCTCAACCGGGTGTCATCCGGCAAAGACAGCGGCCAAATCGCCATCAGTTTGACTGAAAACCAAGTAATCTTCCGCCTAGACAAGGTTGACTTGATATCCCGGTTGATCGACGGAGACTTCCCCAACTACAAACAAATAATTCCGGAAGCGCATGAGAAACTAATCAAGCTAAACAAAAATAAAGCGGTTAACGCCATTAAGCGGGCCGCGATTATGGCGCAGAACAACAGCCCAATCAAGATGACGGCGACGTCTAAGCAGGTCGTGCTGTCGGCCAACACCCAAGATGTGGGCGAAGCCGTGGAAAAAATGGAAGCGGATTACTCCGGCGAAGAGATCAAGATCGCTTTCAATCCGGACTATTTACTGGACGGCATAACGAGTATAGAGACCGAAGATGTCGCGCTGGAAATAACCGACCCGCTAAAACCGGCCATGATTAAACCTGTCGGCGGCGGCGGGTTCCAGTATCTAATCATGCCGGTGCGCCTGACATAGCAGCCGAATCGATTGTTGACAGGTTTGGACCAGCGGGAATATACTGGTCTTGGTTGTTACATAACCTCGTTAGGTGAGGCTCCAGCATAAGAACAAGCCATTGCCCAGAAACGTCCAAAGACGCCAACGGGTATACCAGATATTACCGGCTTAAGGTTTTATCTAAGATGGCTGTCCAAGACATCAATCGCGGACTACGGTGTGCTGTGCCAAAGCTCTACGAGAGGGGAAAGAGGAAGCTAGTCAAAGCCTAAGTTACTATTTTGGGGCCTTTCCCCTTGTCGGGAGGAGGCTTCTTATGTTTTATCTAAGCAAACTTAAAGGAATAACGGTCGTTGATCACTTGGGAAACCACTCTGGAAACCTAGTCGACCTGGTCGTCTCCCTAAAAGACAAGTATCCGGCCGTGACGTCTGTCGTCATCCGGTCGCACCGCAAAGAACAAGTCGTCTTGCCCTGGGACGCCCTGCGCGGATTCGAAGAATCGCGCGTCCTCCTGGCCCAAAAAGTCGAGGACATTAAGCCCAGAGCGGTCAAGAAAGACGAAATCCAACTTATGCGCGACGTGTTGGACAAACAGATCGTCGACACCGAGGGGCGCAAGGTAATCCGGGTCCAGGACATCCAACTGGCTCGCGTTGATCGCAAGATTCGTGTCATTGCCGTCGATATCAGCGGCCGCGCCATACTGCGTCGCCTGGGCATAGGCGCCATCAGCGATCTGCTGCCGTCCCGGTTTTCCCCGGGCCACAACTATATCGATTGGGCCAACGTCGACCTCATCGGCAGCGGCGTTGACGTCGTCAAACTCAAGGTCAGCCACGATAAACTAAGCCTGCTACACCCAGCCGATATCGCCGACATCATTAACGAACTTGCCCCCGATGATCGGGTTGCGCTCTTGGAGTCTTTAGATAAGGGGGTGGCGGCCGACGCGGTCGAGGAGATGATTCCGGAGCACCAAGCTTGTGCGCTTACGGAGATGGCGCCGAAGAAAGCGGCCGACATCCTCAAAGAAATGGAGCCCGACGACGCAGTCGACCTGCTAGCCGATTTGCCAGACGAAAAATCCGCGGAGCTGCTGGGAATCATCAAAAAAGAAGAAGCGGACGAATTGCGAGAGCTGCTGCGGCACGCCGAGGATAGCGCCGGCGGCATCATGACGACAGAGTTTGTTGCCCTGGACGCGAACATGACGGTCGAGGCGGCTATCGAGCACATTCGGAAGCTCGAGCCGGACGCCGAGACGATTTATTATGCCTATGTGGTTGACGCAGAAGAGCGCCTGCTGGGCGTGTTGAGCCTGCGCAAGATGATCATTAGCCAGCCCGAGACCCGGATTCGAGACATCATGGAAACAAGCCCGGTAACCGTCAACGTCAAAGACGAGCAGGAAGAAGCGGCCAAGGTAATCGCCAAGTATAACCTGTTGGCGGTGCCGGTCGTTGACGACAACGGCAAACTGGAAGGCATCGTTACCGTTGACGACGCCATCGACGTTGTCATCCCGACGGCGTGGAAACAGCGCTTCTCGCACATGAGCTGATTGCGAGGCAGGGGATGACAGATGACTACGACCAAAAAAACCAGCCTCGCGAGATTCCTGCCGATACTAGCGGTCATCGGCCCCGGCATCATAACGGCAGCGGCGGATAACGACGCCCAAGGGATAGCCACCTATTCCATAGCCGGAGCCAAGACGGGATATTCGCTCTTGTGGATGCTTATTCTCATCACAGTCAGCCTGGCCGTAACGCAAGAAATCGGCATTCGCATCGGGCTCGTAACCGGCCAGGGACTAGGCGGGCTCATTAGAGAAAAGTTCGGATTGAAGATGACCGCGTTTGCCATGGTCACAATGCTCGTTGCCAACTTCGGAACGACGATGGCCGAATTCGCCGGCGTCGCGGGGGCCTTGGAGATTTTCGGCGTTACTAAATACATCTCCGTTCCCTTGGCGGCCGCCACAGTGTTCTTTGCAATCAGGTCGTGGGGTTACGATAGGATGCGCAAAATTTTCCTAGTGTCGGCGTTTCTGTATATAGTTTATGTCATCTCCGGGTCGCTGGCGCACCCCGATTGGATCGCGGCAGCCAAGGGCTCTGTTCTCCCCACCTTTAAGATTAGCAAGGACTACCTGATAGTGTTTATTGCGACCGTCGGGACCACGATCACGCCCTGGGGCCAGTTCTTCATCCAGAGCTATGCTGTCGATAAAAAAATGAGTATCCGCGAGCTCAATATCGCGCGCGGCGACGTTTTTTTCGGGGCCTTCATGACCGATTTCATCGCGTACTTTATCATCATTGCCTGCGCCGCGACCATCTGGGTCTTTGGAAAATCAATTAACGACGCCAAAGACGCAGCGCTCGCACTGCGCCCGCTGGCCGGCGGGTTCGCCGCGACGCTATTTGCCTTCGGCTTGGCCAACGCCGCCCTGCTCGGCATGTCAATTCTGCCACTAACGAGCGCCTACTCGACATGCGAGGCGTTTGGCTGGGAAGCGGGCATCGATAACACGGCCGCTGAGGCGCCCCAGTTTTACGGCCTGCTCGGCTTCTTCATTCTGGCCGCCGGCGCCGTAGTTTTGATTCCGGGGGTTCCGTTAGTGTCGATCCTTCTGTTGTCAGCGACCCTTAACGGCGTGTTGATGCCGATCATCCTTTTCTATGTCATGAGTATTGCCAACGACCGCGAAATAATGGGCGACCACGTCAACGGCAAGGTTTTCAACGTCATCGCCTGGGCCACGACCGTATTTATCATCGCTCTTACGGTAGCGTTGCTGGTTGCAATCGTGCTGGGGCTGGCCTAATCTGACGTTATGAGAGAAATGCACGAGTGCATTCTGTACGAGAAACTTGACGACACCCGCGTCCACTGCCTTGTTTGTCCGCGCGATTGTAAAATAGCGGACGGCCGAGCCGGATTCTGCGGCGTGCGCCACAACCGGGGCGGCACGCTCTACGCGATCACCTACGGCAAGATAACCTCGGCCGCCTCTGATCCCATCGAAAAGAAGCCACTGTTCCACTTTCATCCGGGAACGCGTGTTTTCAGCGTGGGCAGCGCCGGCTGTAATCTGCGGTGCGTCCACTGCCAGAACTGGCAGATCGCGCACGAGCGGCTGGATGACGCGGTTAACGCCGGAGGAGCCCTTAATCTGCCGGGCTTGTCCGAGCTGTCGCCCGCGCAGGCCGTCGCGGCGGCTAAGGCCAACGATTGCGGCGGCATCGCCTGGACCTACAACGAGCCGACCATCTGGCTGGAATATACGATTGATACCGCCAAGCTTTGCCGGGACGCGGGCTTATACACCGTTTACGTAACAAACGGTTATGCTACGGAGGCAGCCGTCGACGCGATCGGCCCCTATTTGGACGCGTACAGGGTCGACGTCAAAGGCTTCACGGACGCGTTCTACAAACAGCTGGCCGGCGTGTCGAACTGGCGGAGCATTCTTGCGGCGGCGGAGCGCGCCAAGAAGCGCTGGGGCTGTCATGTAGAGATTGTGACCAACGTCATTCCTACCTTGAACGACGATGAGCGACAATTGCGCGACATCGCCGAATGGATTGTCGGCGCCCTGGGCCCCGAGACCCCCTGGCATGTCACCCGCTTCATTCCCTATCTAGACCTCGCAAATCTGCCGGCGACGCCCACGGCAACCTTAAATCGCGCTCGACAGATCGGCTTGGACGCGGGGCTCTCGTTCGTTTATGTGGGCAATGACCCCGGAAACCCCGGCGAGAATACATATTGTCCCGGCTGCGGCGCCCTAGTCATTGAACGCTCGGGTTATATGACAAATCCCTGTATGGTCGAGGGCGCGACCTGCGCCGGCTGTGGGCAAGACTTGAATCTTCGCCGGTCCTGACGCCTAATACTCCGTAGTCTTCCCAGATTCCCGGTAAGCAACAATGTGGTTGATTTCGTGCGCGACCAGCGTATAGAGGTCATACGTATGGTTTGGGTTTATGACGATGTAACCGGTTCTGTAATAAGAGATTGCCTCGTAGCCGTAAGTATTACCGTAGGCGATGCTGGTGCCTGGAACGCCAAAGCTCGCCAAAACCCCCCAGAGATCTTCTCCGCCGCCACTTGGCGCCGCGGCCGCTTCGCTTGAGCCGCCGCCGGAGCTACCGTTGCCGCCCTGGGCTGCGGCTTGTTGGGCCGAGGCTTGGCGAGCCGCTTCGTCGCGAGCCGCCTGCTCGGCCGCTGCTCGCGTCGCCGCGTCATCGATAGCTTTTTGCATTGTGTTGTCAGCCGCCCTGCCGCGGGCGTGATTGAGGGCGATAATGCCCGTCGGTTTGGCCGGCCGCGCGGCCTCGCTCGTGTTTCCCGCCGCGACGCTAAAAGCGGCCACGCTGGCGCCCGCCGCCAAAACCGCCGCACTGATCAAAACAACGATCTTCTTCATTATTCCCGCTCCTTTGGCCACATAAAAAGGCCCGTTCTTTTTAGGTCTCCCTAAAAGAACAGGCCTTTTTTGTGTGGAAGTCGTGGTTGTGTCGTGGCGCTTGCTCTCACCTTCGGCTGTCCGGCGGGAGAGATAAAAGTTTTGTCAAACTGCTTACACGAATAATATCGGCGCGCGGGGAGGGATTCTTTAGCAGGCAAATGACAAAAAAGAAGGGAGGCCGGCAAAAAGCGTGCCGTGTCCCCCCTCCTCGTAGTACGGTTATGTGCAGACGCTTTAGTCTTTCTTTTTTTCCTCCGGCTTGGCTTCCGGTTCGGTCTTGGGCTCCGTCGGGGTCACGACCGGCGGCGCCACTGGCGTTGTTTCCACTGGAGGTTCGGAAGGCGCAGCGACTGGCGGCGCGGCCGGTACCGCTGGCGGCACGGGTGTGGTCATGGTGCCGCTCGGCTTCTTGTTTTGATTCTGCACGATCAGGTAGATGACGACACCGATAATAATCAATGTCAGCAAGCTGGGCCCCCCGCAGCAGCAAGAGTTGCCGGTCGAGATAAACGACGGGAAATACGTCCGGGCGAGAAGCATCATGGCGGGTGACAAAGCTAACATAGTTCCTCCTTCGCGAAGGCGGTCTATTTGACCGCAGGTTATGGAAAATTTATACCATAAACAGAAGCTTAAAGTCACCATATTTCCATCTGAGGCAGCGTCATCTGCGCCTCGCGGCCTGTCCCTTCCGCGAAACTTTTGTATCATTTGTTACACTTTCTTCTTGACTGGCCAAACCGCCGTAGCTATGATTATTTCAACCCTAGCGCGCATTCGTTCCTATTTGGACGCGGCTTACGTCCGCATCGGGGCGTTAGTGTCTTGTTTTTTGGACAATGAAACCAACTGAAACATTAGGAGGATAAGTGGCAGACGTAAAAAGCGACTTAGAGATAGCGCAAGCTGCTCAAATGAAGCCGATTGTCGAAATCGCGGCGGCTCTGGGTCTGGGCGAAGACGACATCGAGCTGTACGGCAAATACAAGGCGAAGATCACGCTGGACGTTATGGATCGTCTAAAGGACAACCCGAGCGGCAAATACATCGACGTCACGGCCATTACCCCGACGCCTTTGGGCGAGGGCAAAACGGTCACGACAGTGGGTCTTGGCGAGGCGCTCAACTATATAGGCAAGAAATGCGTTACCTGCATCCGCCAGCCATCCTTGGGGCCGGTTTTCGGCATCAAGGGCGGCGCGGCCGGCGGCGGTTACGCCCAGTGCGTACCGATGGAAGACTTCAACCTGCACTTTACCGGTGACGTCCACGCGGTGGGCTTGGCTCACAACCTGTGCGCCGCCTTCCTGGATAATCACATAGTCAAAGGCAATAAGCTAAACATCGATCCCCTGAGTATTATTTGGCCGCGTGTGATGGATGTTTCCGACCGGGCTTTGCGACAGATCGTTATCGGGTTAGGCGGACGCGAGAACGGCCAACCCCGGGAGGCGGCTTTCGACATTACCGTCGCCTCGGAGGTCATGGCCATCTTGGCGCTGGCCAGCGACCTGAAGGATCTGCGGCAAAGGCTGGGGCGGATCGTTGTCGCCTTTACTTATGACGGCCAGCCGGTCACGGCCGAAGACCTACAGGTTGCCGGATCGATGGCCGTACTCCTGCGCGATGCCATTAAGCCCAATTTGATCCAGAATCTGGAGGGCGGGCCCGTGATGGTCCACGCCGGCCCCTTTGCCAACATCGCGCACGGCAACAATTCCATTATCGAAGACCGCATCGCTCTCAAGCTGGGCGACTATGTCGTGACCGAGAGCGGTTTCGGCGCCGACATGGGCGCGGAGAAGTTTTTGAACATAAAGTGCCGTTATTCCGGCCTGCGTCCCGATGCAGTGGTAATCGTCGCGACCGCGCGAGCCCTGAAAATGCATAGCGGCCGGTTCACCGTGGTCGCGGGCCGTCCGCTGGATCCCGAGCTCGTCAAGGAAAACCTGCAGGCGCTGGAGGAAGGTTGCGTCAACCTGGTTAAACACATCGAAAATATGCGGTCGTTCGGAGTGCCGGTGGTCGTGGCCGTCAATCGTTTCACCTACGACTCCGACAAAGAGATTGCGTTGATCAGGAAGCTGGCCATCGCGGCGGGAGCCGAAGACGCCGTGGAAAGCCAGGTTTGGGCCCGGGGCGGTGCCGGCGGCGAAGATCTGGCCCGCGCTGTCGTCAAAGCGGCCGACATGCCGAGCGAATTCAAGTTCACCTATGAGACGGACGCGCCGATCAAAGAAAAAATCGAGGCTGTCGCTATGCAGATTTATGGCGCCGACGGCGTTGACTACTCGCCGGTAGCTGAGAAGAAGATCAAGATGTACACCGAGCTCGGCTACACAAACGTTCCGGTCTGCATGGCCAAGACCCACCTGTCTATTTCACACGAGCCGACCCTGAAAGGGCGGCCGACGGGCTTTCGTCTGCCGATCCGCGACGTACGGGCGGCGATGGGCGCGGGTTTCTTGTATCCGCTGTGCGGCGAGATGCGGACCATGCCCGGTCTGCCCAGCGTGCCGGCCGGCAATCATATCGACATCGATGACGACGGCAAAGTAATCGGCCTGTTCTAAACCGGCCGTAAGCGGTCGGAAGCGAGGCGCTAGAGCACTTGAAAACACATAAGGTCACATTCTATCCGGATAACCGGGTGGCGGAGGTTGCTGACGGCGAAAGCGTGCTGACCGCAGCCATCGCGGCCGAGGTGCACATCACCGCGACTTGCGGCGGTGACGGCGATTGCGGAAAATGCCGCGTGATTGTTGACGATGGCGCTATCGTGACCAAGCAGACTCCCAAGGTCTCGGATGAGGATGCGGCCAAAGGCTACGTCCTCGCCTGTTTAACCAGCGTCACGTCCGACCTGAAGGTCCTAGTGCCCCCCGAAACGCGGCTTGGTATAGTGCCAGAGGAAACCGAAGAAGCGGTCACCTACGGCAAGATGATGACCGCCGCCGAAGAGGCCGAGAGCTTGGACGCAATCACGCTCGACCCGCCGGTGGCGCAGTTCTTTCTGACCATGACGCCGCCGACGCTGGACGACAACGCCAGCGATACCGTCCGGTTAACGAGAGCGTTGCGTCAGGCCGGTGTCGATGAACCCGTGATATTTAAGCCGGCCGCCTTAAAAGAAGCCGCGGTTGCGTGCCGGCAGGAAGAATGGCAAGTGACAGCCACGGTCCGCCGCGACCCGGAACAAGCCCTGGTAACGATGCTTCAACCGGGCGACCAAACCGGCCGCGCCGTCGCCCTGGCGATCGATGTCGGAACAACGACCGTTGTCGGCAAGCTGATTGATTTAGACACAAAAGAAGCCGTGGCTGAAACGTCCGCCTACAACCGCCAGATTTCTTGCGGCGAGGACGTCATCTCTAGAATCGTCTATTCCCAACGGCCCGGCGGGCAAGCCCGTCTGCGCGAACTGGTCGTCGATACCATTAACGAAGCGCTGCGGCGCTTGTTGACCGCGGCGGACATGACCCAGGACAATGTTGTCGCCGTCTATGCGGCCGGCAACACGATCATGCAACATCTTTTACTGGGTCTTAATCCAAAGTATCTGCGGGAAGAGCCCTATATTCCTACCGCCACGACTTTTCCCTGGGTGCGAGCCCGCGAGCTGGGCCTAAAATTGGGACCGCGAACGAACCTATACCCTCTGCCGTGCGTCGCTTCTTATCTAGGCGCGGATATCGTCGCCGGCATCGTCGCGGCCGGCATCCCCACTTCTGAAAAACTGTCCTTGTATATTGACGTCGGCACGAACGGAGAGATGGTTTTAGGGAACAATGAGTATCTAGTGTCCTGCTCGTGTTCGGCAGGTCCCGCGTTCGAGGGCGGCGGAGTGAAATACGGCATGCGGGCAACCTTTGGCGCTATCGAGGAGGTCCTTGTCGACCCCACGACTTACGAGCCGACGATCAAAACCGTCGGCGGCAAACGACCGATTGGGATCTGCGGGTCCGGCTTGATTGACGCGCTGGCGGAGATGTTCGAGGCCGGCGTTATCGACGCCAAAGGCAAAATCAACGTGGACTTGCCGACCGACCGAACGCGCATCGGTCCCAGCGGACCGGAATACGCGCTGGCCGCAGCCGGGGATAACGGCGCCGATCGCGATATCGTCATTACGGAAGCGGACATCGACAATCTGTTGCGGGCTAAGGCGGCAGTTTTTGCCGCCGTCATGGTCTTGCTGGACAGCGTCTCGGTATCGCTCCAAGACGTCGACCGGTTTTATATCGCGGGCTCCTTCGGCCGTCACCTGGACGCGGCTCGCGCAATCACCATCGGTCTCTTGCCCGACCTGCCAACCGACAAGTTCTACTATATCGGCAACGGTTCCTTATGGGGGGCGCACAACTCCGCGATTTCACGGGAGAAGCGGGCGGAGATCGCGGCGACCGCGGCGCGCATGACCTATCTTGACCTGTCGACAAACAACAAATTCATGGACGGATATGTGGCGGCTTTGTTCTTGCCGCACACCGACGCGACCCTGTTTCCTTCGGTCAAAACCGGGGCGAGGGCGTGACGGTTAAGATCGCCGTCAGCGGTAAAGGCGGTACGGGCAAGACGACCTTGGCCGGACTATTGATTGCCAATTTGCTTAAGACGGGGAAGAAGCCGGTGCTGGCCATCGACGCCGACGCTAACGCGACACTGCATGAAACGTTGGGCGTCGTGCCCGAGACGACGATCGGCGACTTGCGGGAAACTACCCGGAAGAACATCGATCAGATTCCGACGGGCGTGCCGAAAGAAACATACCTCGAACTTAAGGTCCAGGAAGCGGTGACCGAGGGCGACGGTTTCGATTTGCTGGTTATGGGGCGGCCGGAAGGCAGCGGCTGCTATTGCTACGTCAATTCGGTGCTGCGTAAATATATTGACGTGCTGGCTGATAACTACCCGTTTGTCGTCATGGACAACGAGGCGGGAATGGAACACTTGTCCCGCCGGACGAGCCGGGGCGCCGACATCCTGTTAGTTTGTTCGGACCCGACGGTGCGCGGCGTGATGACCGCTGGGCGCATCGCGGAGATGGCTTCGGAAGAGGACATGAACGTCGGCCGGATGTATCTGGTGATCGGCCGGGTGCCAGCGGGGGCTGTGGGTTTGAGCCCGGCCGTCCAAGACGCAGTCGCGCGGACAGGCCTGGAGCTTATCGGGACCGTACCATATGACGCCGGGGTCGAGGCAGTGGATATAGCGGGCGGCGCTTTTGTAGATTTGCCGGCCGACTCCCCGGCCATGGCGGCAGCAGCAGAAATACTGGAAAGAATCACATAGGAGGATTTATGACCACAGTAATTGACGGTAGGAAGATTTCGGCTGAAATAAAGGCCGAGGTCGCCGCGGGCGTTGAACAGCTAAAGGCGGGGTCCGGCATTACGCCAGGCTTGGCCGTTATCATCGTCGGCGAGGATCCCGGCAGCACCATCTATGTCCGGAATAAGGAAAAGGCCTGCGCGGAGACAGGTATCTATTCGGAAAAACACGAATTACCGGCGGACGTCTCAGAAGAAGAGCTGCTGAGTCTGGTTTACCGATTGAACGACGACCCGAAGATCCACGGTCTGTTGGTTCAGCTGCCTTTGCCCAAGCACATCGATGAAGACAAGGTAATCGACGCTATCGAGGTTAAGAAGGATGTCGATGGCTTTACCCCCGTCAACGTGGGCAATATGTTGATCGGCAAGGAATGTTTTCTGCCGTGCACACCGCACGGCATAATTGTGCTGTTGCAGCGCAGCGGCGTGGAGATCGCCGGCAAGGACGCCGTTATCGTTGGCCGCAGCAACATTGTCGGTAAACCGGCGGCGGTCCTGCTCCTGCAGAACAACGCGACCGTTACCATCTGTCACTCGAAGACAAAGGACCTGGCGGCTCATACCGGTAGGGCAGACATTTTGGTCGTTGGCATCGGACAGCCGAAAATGATTACCGCAGACATGGTAAAAGCGGGCGCCGCTGTCGTGGACGCCGGCATCAACCGCAACGAGGAAGGCAAGGTTGTCGGAGACGTCGACTATGACGGCGTGTTCGATAAGGTCGGCGCCATCACGCCTGTGCCTGGCGGGGTCGGGGTCATGACCATTGCCATGCTGATGGTAAATACTCTTGAGGCGGCAAAGAGAGCAGCGGGCTAGACACGTACGAGTGTAGAGATGTAGGCGCCAACCTTTAGGTCGGCGCTCGACTGCCGGTCTAAAGACCGGCAGCTACGAAGGCAACGCGCAAGGCGAGCTGATTGCTCGCAGTGGGAGGGTCTAATGGAAGTAAAGGAAACATATAACGGCAAGATACGTGAAGCGACGATCGGTCTGGGAGACACGGCCGTAACGGTGGGCGGCGAAACCTCTTTGCCGTTGTACATGTTCGAGGGCGCGGCTCCCAACAAACCAGTCATCGCGTTGGAAGTCTACGACACCAAACCGGAAGACTGGCCGGAGGCCGCGATCGCCCCTTACGCCGACGTCCTGGACGACCCAGTCAAGTGGGCGTTGAAGTGCCAGGACGAATACAAGGCGGACATGATATGTCTTAACCTGGCTTCGACAAATCCGTCGACCGGCGACCGCAACGGGGCGGACATCGCGCCGATTGTGAAAGCCGTGGCAGACGCCATCAAGATTCCGTTGATCGTCTACGGCACCGCTAACGCGGACAAAGACGCCGAAGTGATGCCCAAGGCGGCCGAGGCTTGTCAGGGCAAACGCGCTTTGATCGGTCCGGTCGAGGAGGAAAACTACAAAACTGTGGCCGCCGCCGCGCTCGGTTTCGACCACCTGGCGGCGCCCCATTCCCCCATCGACGTCAATATCGCCAAACAGCTGAACATCCTGATCACCCAGCTCGGTCTGGCCCCCGAACGGGTCATCATCGATCCCACGACGGGCGCTCTGGGCTACGGGCTGGAATATTGCTACTCCGTCATGGAGCGGCTGCGTTTGGCGGCCATGACCCAGAATGATTCAATGACCCAGATGCCGATGATCAACCAGATCGGTCGCGAGGTTTGGAAAGCCAAAGAAGTCAAAACGTCGGAAGCCGACGAACCCGCGTGGGGCGACGCGGAGACCAGGGGTGTTTTATGGGAGGCACTGACGGCGACCGCGCTGATCATGGCCGGCTCCAACATCCTGGTCATGCGGCACCCGAAAGCGGTCGAGCTGACGCGGCAATTTGTCGCCGCCCTAACCGGCGCTACAAACTAACAGTTCGCCGCGGCGCTGACCGCGGCCAACCAAGGAGGATTTTAGATGTCAAAACTGATTGCCTCGTCCGCTATCCGCGGGGCGCACTCTCTCTATAACAAAGCGGAAGCCGCCTACAACGCGGCGCTGGCAGCCAAAGGCGCGGACCAACCTGTATCTTTTCCGGACACCGCTTATTATCTGCCGGTCGCCTATGCGCTGCTGGCCATCAAGGTTAAAACGTTGGGTGACATCCAGCCGGTCCTGGCAAAAGCCAAATCGATGTTGCCGGACATCCCGGCTGAGGACGCTTGGCTGCCTTATCTGGGCAACACGCTGGACTCAGGTATCGCGGCGCTGTTGAGCGAGGAAATCATCGAAGCCATGAAATACGTCATGGGACCCAACCCCGTTGAAGGTATCTGGCTGGGCGCGACCGACGACGTTATTGTCCGGACCCAAGGCATCAAGCTCGTTGACGGGTCCATGCCGGGTTTCGCCGCCGTTGTCGGCGCCGCGCCGACCACTGAGGAAGCTGTAAAACTAGCGACCGAACTGCGCGAACGCAACATTTTGCTGTTCATGGCGGGCGAGACGGACGGTAAAACCATGGCCGACCAGTTAAACGAAGCCGGCGTCGAGATGGGCTGGGACGTCTATTTAGTGCCGTTCGGCAGGGACATCTCGGCGGCGGTATACGCGCTGGGCGTCGCCGCGCGAGCCGCTATGACCTTCGGCGGTATTACTCCGGGCGGAATGAAGGAAGCTCGCGAGATCCTAATGTACAACAAAAATCGTGTGTTTGCTTTCGTCATCGCCTTGGGCGACGTAGACGATGAGAAATATGCCACAGCCGCGGGCGCCATCAACTTCGGCTTCCCGGTCATCGCCAACACCGATATCCCGCAGATTCTGCCGACCGGTATCACGACCTATGAACACGTTGTGTCTAATGTGCCGCTGGACAAGATCGTCGACACGGCGGTCGAGGTGCGCGGCATAAAGATTAAAATCACCAAAATCCCGATCCCGGTGTCGTTCGGCTCCGCCTTCGAGGGTGAACGCATCCGCAAGGAAGCCATGTTTGTCGAGTTCGGCGGACAGAAGTCGCCTGCGTTTGAGTATTTGCGCATGCGCGATATGGACGATATCGACAATGGAAAGATCGAGGTTATCGGGCCGGAGATCGACCAGATGGAAGAGGGCAAGGCCTACCCGTTGGGTATATTGATCGAGGTCGCCGGACGGAAGATGCAGTCCGACTTTGAGCCTGTTCTGGAGCGCCAGCTGCACCACCTAGTCAACGGCGCCGAAGGCATCTGGCATATGGGCCAGCGCGATATGAACTGGATGCGCATCAGCAAAAGCGCCCATGAAAAGGGCTTCAAAATCGAGCACTTCGGAGAGATTCTAAAGGCCAAGCTAATGGACGACTTCCCGGCCATCGTCGACAAGATCCAAATCAAGCTCTATACCGACGCTGACAAGATGAAGGAAGTCCTGGAGGAAGCGCGCGCGGCTTTTATCGCACGTGACGAACGGGTCGCCGGCTTAATCGACGAGAGCGTTGACACCTTCTATTCCTGCACGCTCTGCCAGAGCTTCGCGCCGAACCATGTCTGCGTGATTTCGCCGGAGCGGCTGGGTTTGTGCGGCGCGTATAACTGGTTAGACGCGAAGGCGGCGCACGAGATCAATCCGACCGGCGCCAACCAGCCGATCATCAAGGGCGAGACCATCGACGAACGCCGCGGTCAGTGGGTCGGCGTCAACGAACTAGTGCGGGCTAAATCAAACAACAGTGTCCAGCAGGTCAACGCCTACTCCATAATGGAGGATCCCGAGACCAGCTGCGGTTGCTTCGAGTGTGTCGTGGCCATTCTGCCCATCGCCAACGGCGTCATGGTGGTTAACCGCGAGCATACCGGCGAGACCCCGGTGGGCATGAAGTTCTCCAGCCTGGCCGGCTCGGTCGGCGGCGGCGCGCAGACTCCCGGATTTTTGGGAGTGGGTCGGCAGTACATTACGAGCGGGAAATTCATCGCCGCCGAAGGTGGTTTCAAGCGCATCGTCTGGATGCCCAAGGAACTAAAGGAAGCATTGGCCGGCCAGCTTAAGAAGCGTAGCGAAGCGCTCGGCCTGCCGGACTTTGTCGACATGATCGCCGATGAGACAATCGGGACGACCGAAGAAGAGGTCATGGAGTATATGGCCAAGGTCGGTCACCCGGCGCTCGAAATGGATTCACTACTTGGCTAAGAACGCACGAGGAACGAGGCGCGAGTCGGAGGATGAAGAACTCATGCCTCTTGCCTCATGGCTCATGCCTAACGAAAGGGGTTTATAAATGGCTTTAACCGGAATAGATATTTTCAAACAACTGCCCAAGACCAACTGCGGGGACTGCGGCGTACCGACCTGCCTGGCTTTCGCGATGAAGATCGCGGCCGGCCAAGCGGAACTGGCTGGTTGTCCGCATTTGTCGGAGGACGCGGCCTCGGCTTTGAGCGAGGCGTCCGCGCCGCCGATTCGCGCCGTCACCATCGGCGTGGGCGATGACGCGGTCAAGGTCGGCGGGGAGCTGGTGCTCTACCGTCACGAGAAGACATTCTTCAACCCGTGCGTCTTCGCGGCTGTCATCGATGACGGCATGGACGCGGCGACCGTCGACGGGCTGCTCAAACAGACTAACGAAAGCCGGTTCGTCCGGGTCGAACAAGACTTGAAAGCCGGCTTGGTCGGCGTGAAATCTTTATCCGGCGACACCGCGAAATTTGTCGCGCTAATTGAAAAAGTCAAAGCGGCGACAACGCAGCCTATGGTCTTAATGTGCGGCGACCCAGCGGAAATGGAAGCGGGCCTGAAGGCGGCTGGCGAGACCGCGCCGCTGATTTACGCGGCGACCGCGGCTAACTACGAAGCGATGGCGGCCCTCGCACTGGCCCACAAGGCGCCGCTCGCTGTTTGCGGCACCGGCGACTTGGACGCGTTGGTCGACCTGGTCAAAAAGATCATGGCCGCCGGCGTTAAGGACATTGTTCTGGATCCCGGTACGCGTAACCCCAAGGATACTCTAGAACGGCTGGTCTACATCCGCCGCGCTGCGCTGAACAAAAAGGTCAAAGAACTCGGTTTCCCGATTATTGTCTTCCCGAATGAGGAAACGGACGACAAAATGATGGAAGCCGTCTACGCCGGACTTTATGTCGGCAAGTACGGTAGCGTTATCATGCTGAGCGATTTGGACGCCGCGCGCGCCCTGCCGCTGTACGTGCTGCGGCAGAATATTTACACCGATCCCCAGCGGCCGATGCAGGTTAAGCCGGGCATATACCCGATCGGCAACCCGACGGCGGATTCGCCGGTGCTTATCACCTCCAATTTCAGCCTGACCTATTTCATCGTGTCGGGCGAGGTCGAGGCCAGCCGCGTCCCGGCCTGGCTGTGCGTCATGGACACGGAAGGCTTGTCTGTCATGACCAGCTGGGCGGCCGGCAAGTTCGTGCCTGAAAAGATTGTCCCGTTTATCAAGGGCGTCGGCATCGAAGAGCAGGTTAAGCATCGCAAGCTGGTCATCCCGGGCTATTTGGCCACGATGAGCGGCGAGCTGGAAGACGAACTGGAAGGCTGGAATGTAGAGGTCGGGCCGCGCGAAGCAGCCGACATCCCACCGTTCCTAAAAACCTGGGCGTCGTAGGAAGATAGTCTGGCGGGTCCTGTCATGAACTTGACTCCCCTAGCGGGGAGCAAATATACGGAGTGTTTATGCGTGATTTTGTGCCGCCGTGTCAGGCGGCTTGTCCGGCATTTACCGACGTTCAGGGCTACGTGGCCCTGACGGCGCTCGGCCGTTTCACCGAAGCCTACGACGTCGCGCGCCTGACCAATCCATTCTCCAATAGCTGCGGCTATATCTGCTTCCGCCCGTGCGAGCAGAACTGCCGCCGCGCCTCAGTCGACCAGCCGATCTCCATCATGGAACTTAAACGAGCCGCAGCGGCATTCGGCGAAGCCTGCGGGCCAGATCCTGAGTCAGCGTCGAACGGACAGTTCCACATGCAAAGAAGGAATCTGGGTGGAGAGGCCAAACGTATCGCGATCATCGGGGCCGGGCCCGCGGGCCTTACCGCCGCCCAAGACCTGGTCGCGGCCGGCCACAAGGTCACCGTTTTCGAACGCGAGCCCAAAGCCGGCGGTATGCTTCGCCTTACCATCCCAAACTATCGCCTCCCAGACACGGCACTTGACTGTGATATCAATGAAGTCGCTGCGACCGGGGTTAAAATCAAATATGGTCAAGAGCTTGGCAAAGATTTTAGTATCGACGAATTAAGAGCCGATAATGACGGAGTCATTATCGCGACCGGCTTGCCTTTTTCCCGCAGCCTGCCCGTTTTCCCGACAGAAGGCGATAACGTCTACACCGCGATCCCGTTTTTGAAAGCCGTCAAGGCGGGGAATCCGCCGGCGCTCAAAAGTAGGGTCATCGTGGTCGGCGGCGGCAACGTTGCCATTGACGTTGCCCGGACCGCTGTCCGGTTGGGCGCCAAGGAGGTAAACCTGGTTTGCCTGGAGTCGCGCGATAAAATGCCAGCGCATGATTGGGAGATCGAAGAGGCGGCCGCCGAAGGTGTCAACCTGAACTGCTGCCTCGGTCCATCAAAACTAGTCAGCTCCGGCGCCTCGGTCGAGGGTCTTACCTGTCAGGCCGTGTCACGCGTATTCAACGAAGAAGGCCGTTTCGACCCGCAATTCGTCCCCGACAAATTCTTGACAGTAGCCGGTGAGACCGTTATTGTCTCTATCGGCCAAGGCCGGGACACTTCAGCGCTACGTAGCGCTGAAGTTGACATAACGAAAGAACAACCGCGGGATGTCTTCATGGCAGGGGAGTTCGCGACCGGGCCAGGGAGCGCCATCGGTGCGGTACAGAACGGCCATGTTGTCGCCGCGGCCGTCGCCGCGTTTCTAACCGGCAAACCGGCTGCCGTTTACGAGCCGGCCGTGTTAGCCGACTTGCCCGAGCGGATGCGTCCGCTCGTGCCGGCCCGCCAGCGCCGCACCGGCATGACGCGCCCGTCCGCCGATCGCGTCCGGGACTTCGAGCTGTTCGAGCCGGGTTTAACAGAGGTCGAGGCGGCGCGTGAGGGTTTGCGCTGCATGGCTTGCCTGTCCGGCGCGGTAGTTGACCCGGAAAAATGTATTGCCTGTTTAACGTGCGTGCGCGTCTGTCCTTTTGAGATTCCGAAGATCGGCGCCGACAATGTCGCTGTCATTGATACAGCGGAATGCCAGGCGTGCGGTCTGTGCGCCACCGAATGTCCGGCCGGCGCCATTACACTCCGGCGCGGTCAAGAGGAACGTCTGCTTGACGAGGCCGTTGCCGCCGCGGCGGCCGCGAAACAGGTCGATTTCTACTGCATGAACCGTCTTTATAACGATGCTGACGAGCTCCCGCAAGGTCACACGATTGTCCCCGCGATGTGTATCGGTCAGGTCAGCGAACTATTGATGCTGGAAGCACTGCGGGCCGGCGCGGCTAAGGTGAACGTGTCGCTGTGTCCCGAGGAAGGTTGTTTCTTCGGCACTGCCCGCGACCGGACGATCGCCCGCGTCGCATCCGTCCAAGCCACACTTACCGAACTGGGTCTCGAACCGGCCATGATCGCCATCAAGGAGTGAAGCGCAAATGATCGTCGGACAACGCAAACCGATAGACGAAATATATGCCATGATCGTCGCCAATGACGTCAAGAAATTATTGCTCGGCGGCTGCGGCACCTGTGTCACCATCTCCTTCGCCGGTGGCGAGAAGGAAGTCGCCGAACTGACGGCGGCCTTGGAACTGAAAGCCACATCAGACGGCTGGACTCTAGAAATTACCCAGCTCACGCCGCTGCGTCAATGCGAGCCGGAGTATACGCGAGAGATGGCCGACGCGGTCAAGGCGGCGGATGCCGTGCTCTCTCTGTCGTGCGGGGTCGGGGTCCAGACCCTAGCGGCCGAGTTTCCGGGCAAACGGGTTCTGCCCGGCGTCAACACGATGATGCTCGGGAGCCACTCACCCGACCGGCTGTTCATCGAAT
Source organism: Actinomycetota bacterium (assembly GCA_025355855.1). Taxonomy (GTDB): domain Bacteria; phylum Actinomycetota; class JAHEXW01; order JAHEXW01; family JAHEXW01; genus JAHEXW01. The sequence continues at coordinate 137,050 of JANXYU010000003.1, read as the reverse complement.
ATTGCGGCGCCTGCGGCGATTGCATTCTGGGAGAGACCGGCGGTATCTGCCCCATTGTCCGCTGCTCCAAGTCGATGTTGAACGGCCCCTGCGGCGGGTCGGTCAACGGCAAATGCGAGGTCTCGCCGGACATCGGTTGCGGCTGGCAACTGATCTTCGACAAACTGAACGAACTTAAATTGGGTGCGACATGGGACGAGGTCACAACGGCGCGCGACTGGCGTCCATCTTGGCACGGCGGACCCAGAAGGCTAGAAAGTAAATAGTAAAGAGTAGAAATTATACGGTGAATCCTCCGCGACAACGGGTAGGCGCCGTCCTTTAGGTCGGCGCTCGACTGCCGGTCATAAAGACTGGCAGCTACAAAGTTCTAGCGGCTAACGAAAAAGTGAGGTTTACCTTGAGTAATTTACAAAGGGTCTTAGAATCAGGCAAATTTGCCGTGACGTCAGAGCTGGGTCCGCCCCGGGACGCCGACGCCTCGGTTGTCATCGAGAAAGCCAAATTATTAAAAGGCCAATCCGACGCGGTCAATATCACCGATAACCAGACCGCTATCGTGCGGATGTCCAGCATCGCGGCGGCAAAGCTCCTGATAGATGAGGGTTTGGAGCCGGTTGTCCAGATGACCTGCCGCGACCGTAACCGGCTGGCGATGCAGGCCGATATTCTGGGCGCGGCGGCGCTGGGCGCGAAGAACCTCCTCTGCCTGACCGGCGACCACCAGAAATTCGGCGATCATCCCCAGGCCAAGGGCGTCTGGGACCTCGACTCTATCCAGCTGCTGCAAATGGTGAAAGCCATGCGGGATGATAAGAAATTGCTGGGCGGGCAGGAAATGGCGGTCGCACCCGACTTATTCATCGGCGCGGCGGAGAATCCGTTCGCGGATCCATTCGAGCTGCGCGCCAGGCGTTTGGCCAAGAAAGTCGCGGCCGGGGCCCAATTCATTCAGACCCAGATCGTCTACAACGTGCCGAAGTTTGAGAAGTGGATGGAAGAGGTCCGAGCGCTGGGCTTAGACAAAAAAGTCTACATTATGGCCGGCATATCTCCGTTGAAGAGCGCGGGTATGGCCAAGTATATGAAAAACAACGTACCCGGTATGGATGTGCCTGATGAATATATCGCGCGGATGACAGCGGCCAAAGATGAGGGGCGAGAGCCCAAAGAGGAAGGCATCGCCATCGCGGTCGAGCTGATAGAGAAGATGAAAACGATTCCCGGCATCGCCGGGGTACACGTCATGGCCATAGAATGGGAAGAAGCGGTGCCGGATATCGTCAAGGCCGCCGGTCTTCTGCCAAGGCCTATGGGGTAGACGACAAGGCGGGTCCTGCCATCGGTCACCCCTACTACGTGCTCGTTGGCTGGTGGCCTGCGCGCGCTGCGGGGGTCCCCCACCGACGTCACCCGCTCATGTTCTATATATAAAAAAAGGAGAATAATATGTTAGTAATCGGTGAAAAGGTAAACGTTATCAACACGAAGATCGGGCAGGCCATGAAGGACCGCGACGCGGGTCCGGTTCTGGCTATGGCCCAGGCGCAGGTCGACGCCGGCGCCAATATGTTGGACATCAACATCGGTCAGGCCAAAGACGGGCCGGAGCGCATGGCCTGGCTGGTCCAGACCATCCAAGAGGCTATGGATATTCGTTGCTGCCTGGATTCGATGAACCCAGCCGCCATCGAAGCGGGGCTCAAGGTCCACAAAGGCACGGCGCTGATCAACTCGACCAACGGTCTGCCGGAGAAGATGGAAGCCTATCTGCCGTTAGCGGCCAAATATGACGCCGATATCATCGGCCTTACTATGATGAACGGCATCCCGCGCGACGCCAACGAACGCGCCGCGATCGCTGTCGACATCATGACCAACGCCATGGGCTACGGCGTTGACGTCGAGCGTATCTACTTCGACCCCCTGATTCTCCCCGTCAAGGTTGCGCAGGAACAGGCGCTCCAGGTTTTTGAGGCCATCAAGCTGTTTCGCCAACTGAACGATCCACCGCTAAAGACAGTTGTCGGTCTGTCCAACACCTCCAACGGTCTAACCGGGCCAATCAAGACGCTGCTGGATAGCACGATGCTATCCAGCCTGATGGCGCTCGGTCTGGACGCGGCGATCATGGACCCGACCGACAGGGAATTGATGAACACGGTCAAAACCGTCGACGTCTTTAATGGCAATATCCTCTACGCCGACTCTTACCTGGATTAGATGTGAGCGAACGCGGGCAGCTGATCACCACACTTCAAAAGGTTCAAGCCAAGGAAGGCTACCTGCCCGCGGCCAAAATTGAGCGAGTCAGCAAAGAATTGGGCGTGCCGCTCTCCGAGATCTATTCGGTGGCGACCTTTTATTCCCAGTTCCGGCTGAAACCGGTCGGCAAGCACCGCGTCACCGTCTGCGACGGCACCGCTTGCCACGTCAAAGGCGGTACCGACGTGCTGAAGCGGTTGCGAACGGAGCTGGGCATCGAACCCGGCGAGACCACGCCCGACCGACTATTCACGCTCGACACCGTCGCCTGCCTTGGCTCTTGTTTCCTGGCCCCGGTCATGACGGTGGACGGCGAGTATTACGGGAAGCTAACGGCGGAGAAGGCTGTGGAAGTGCTGGATAAGTACAGAAAGAGCAAGTGACGCTCGCGTTCTTAAAGAGTGACGAGCAGGTGCGGGAGTGAAATCCGGCGGGTCCTGTCGCGACAGACTTCCCCCATATCGTGCTCGCCGATCGGTGGCCTGCGCGCGATCTGGGGGTCCCCCCAGTCGCGCCACCCGCCGGACAGTGTATTCGATTCACCCGCGCGTCGAATTATTTAAGACGAGCGACTAGATATTTGCCTCTCCTTGGGGGACGCTAGAAGAAGTGCAATCGATTCCCTAACGGGAAGTACATATATTTATTTCCTCCTCCTAGGAGGTGGACAGTTTTAGAGCTTTGGTTTAGTTTTTTCCTCCCCCTACGGGAAGGGGGAGGATGAAAGGTGGGGGTGGACCCGCCAGATATAGTCTTTCTTATCGGGAGACACACTTTAGGAGCTAGGTGCCAAAGAACGTACCGAACACGCAAAAACTAAATACGCGGACTGACCTCAACGCTTTGCGTAACCGTTTGCAGACGGCTTACGACCCGAATAAGACGCGGGTCCGCGTCTGCATGACCGGTTGCCGGGCGTCAGGCGCCGACGCGGTCTCCGCGGCGCTCGCCAAAGAAATCGCCAGGCTCCCGGCGGCCGAGCGCAAGAACATCGAAGTCGTTGAAACAGGCTGCCACGGTTTCTGCGCCCAGGCGCCCGTCATCGAGATCGATCCAGTCAGCATCTTCTACGGCCAGGTCAAACCGGCCGACGTTCCGGAGATAGTGCAGAAGACCATATTAAACAAAAAACCCATTAACCGCCTGGCCTACAAAGACCCGGCCACCGGCCAGCCGATAACACAAGCCGCCGAAGTCCCGTTCTATAAGGCGCAGGAACGCAGCGTGTTGCGCAACCTTGGTCGCGTCGACCCGCGCTCCCTCGACGCCTACATCCGGACTGGCGGCTACGCGGCGGCGGCGCGCGCCCTGATAAGGTTGACCCCCAACGGCATCATAAACGAACTGGAGGCGTCCGGCCTGCGCGGCCGCGGCGGCGCCGGTTTCCCGACCTTTTTGAAGTGGCGCCTGGCGCGCAAGGAAAGATCCAAACCGAAATATCTCATCTGCAATGGCGACGAGGGCGACCCCGGCGCGTTTATGGATCGCGGCGTCATGGAGGGCGATCCGCACGCCGTCATCGAAGGCATGATCATTGCGGGCTTCGCCATCGGCGCGTCCGAAGGCTACATCTATGTGCGCGCGGAATATCCCATCGCCGTCGAGCATCTCACCCTGGCCATCGACCAGGCGCGAAAATATGGCCTGCTCGGCCAGAACATTTTGGGCTCCGGCTTCGACTTCGACATTACGGTCAAGGAAGGCGCCGGCGCGTTCGTCTGCGGGGAAGAAACCGCGCTGATCGCCAGTTTGGAGGGCAAACGCGGCACACCCCGCCCCCGCCCGCCCTATCCGGCGGTAGCCGGACTTTGGGGCCAACCAACCTGCATCAATAACGTTGAGACCCTGGCCAACGTGCCTGTTATCATCGGCCGCGGCGCCGATGTCTACAACGACATGGGCTCCGGTACCTCGCGCGGCACAAAGGTCTTCAGCCTGGCTGGTAAGCTGAACAACACCGGACTGGTCGAGGTCCCGATGGGCATCACCCTGCGTGAGCTCATCTTCGACCTGGGTGGCGGCATCATCGACGGTAAGGAATTCAAAGCGGTTCAGATGGGCGGCCCGTCCGGCGGCTGTATCCCGGCCGAATTTCTGGATCTGTCCGTGACCTACGACACCTTGAGCAAAGTCGGGGCCATCATGGGCAGCGGCGGCGTCATCGTTCTCGACGAAACCGCCTGTATGGTCGATATCGCCCGCTATTTTCTGGCGTTTTCGGCGGCCGAATCGTGCGGCAAATGCACCCCCTGCCGCGTCGGCACTACCCGCATGCTGGAGATTTTGGAACGCATCGCCGGCGGCAACGGGAAAATTGAAGACATCGACCTGTTGATTGAGACGGCGGCCGTGGTGCGCGACACGTCTCTCTGCGGCCTGGGCCAAAACGCGCCCAACCCGGTCTTGTCCACCATCCGATATTTCCGCGATGAATACGTCGCCCATATCGAACACAAGAAATGCCCGCATGGCATTTGCAAGCGGCGGCCCGCGAATCGGGAGGCCAACCGTGGCTAGAAAGTCCGATACAGTTTCCCTGTTCATTAACGACGTGCCCGTAAAGATTCATCGCGGCGCGTCCATCATGGAAGCCGCCCATAAGGCCAAGGTCGATATTCCTCATCTGTGCAACCACCGGCATCTCACGCCGACCGGCGCGTGCCGTCTTTGCGTCGTCGAGCTGGAGGGCGAGGGTCCGGGCCGTCCATTGATCGCGGCTTGTGCCCGTCCCGCCGAATCGGGCATGCGGGTGCTGACCCATACCGACCGCGCCGTGGCCGCCCGCCGACTGGTGCTGGAGCTGTTGCTCTCCGATCACCCCGGCGATTGTCTGACGTGCGAACAGAGCGGACATTGTAAACTGCAGGACCTGGCTTATGAATATCAGGTCGCCGATTCCCGTTTCCGGGGGCGGCGCAACCGTTATCCCATCGATACCGCCAACCCGTTCATTGTCCGGGATTTCGAAAAATGCGTGAAATGTTACCGCTGCGCTCAGGCGTGTCAGGAGCTCCAGTTCTGCGAGGTCATCGACTACATGGGACGCGGCTTTGACACGATGGTCACGTCCGCCCTTAACCGTCCCCTACCGGAAACCGAATGCGTCCAATGCGGGCGCTGTGTCTCGGTCTGCCCCGTCGGCGCGTTGACTGAGAAGCCCAGCCGCTACCGGGGCCGCAGCAAAGACCTCAAGAAAACGGTCACCACCTGTCCGTATTGCGGCGTTGGCTGTGCCATAGTCTTGGAAACCGACGGCCAGCACATCGTGCGCGTCACCTCGCGGGAGGATTCTCCGGTCAACAAGGGCGACCTGTGCGTGAAAGGCCGCTTCGGCTACGGTTTCGTGAACAGCCCGGACCGTCTGATCACCCCATTAATACGCAAGGACGGGGAGCTGGTGCCGGCGTCGTGGAACGAAGCCATCGCGGCCGTCGCCGCCGGACTGAAGAGAACCAAACAGGAATACGGGGCCGACGCCATCGGCTTCCTTTCCTCCAGCAAATGTACCAACGAAGAGAATTACCTGATGCAAAAGTTTGCCCGCGCGGGGGTCGGTACGAACAACATCGACAACTGCGCTCGATTGTGACACAGCCCAACGGTGGCCGGTCTGGCCGCGGCGTTTGGCAGCGGGGCGATGACGAATTCCCTGGAGGACATCGGGGAGGCTGACGTCATTCTGGTCATTGGCTCGAACACGACCGAGGCCCACCCCATTCTGGGCTTGAACATCATCGACTCTGTAAAGAACAAAGACGCCCGTTTGATTGTGGCGGAACCGCGCCGGATCCCGTTGGTAAAATACGCCGACATGTGGCTGTCTCAGAAACCGGGCACCGACGTCGCGCTCATCAATGGTTTAATGCACGTCATTTTGGATATCGGCCTGGCCGATAAATCGTTTATCAAAGAGAGGACGGAGGGCTTCGCGGCCGTCGTGGCCATGGTCGAAAAATACACGCCCGACTACGTTGAATCAATCACCGGCATTCCGGCGGCCGACATCGTTCGCGCGGCGGAGATCTACGCTGGCGCGGACAAAGCGACCATCATCTACGCCATGGGCATCACTCAGCACACGACCGGCGTGGACAACGTCATGACTCTAGCCAACCTGGCGATGATGACCGGGAACATCGGCCAACCTGGTATGGGCGTCAACCCCCTGCGCGGCCAGAACAACGTCCAGGGCGCCTGCGATATGGGAGCCCTGCCGAACGTTTACCCGGGCTACCAAAGTGTCGCCGATGTCGGTGTTCGAAAATCATTTGAGGCGGCCTGGGGCCGGAAGTTGCCGAAAAAACCCGGGTTAACGGCCACGGAGATGACTAGAGCGGCCGGCACACCGGCGGCCAAGGGCGGCATTCGCGCCATGTACATCATGGGCGAGAACCCCATTTTGTCCGAGCCGGACCAGGCCCACATTATCGCCGGTCTGAAAGGCCTAGACTTCCTGGTCGTCCAGGATATCTTCTTGACAGAAACGGCGCGGCTGGCCGACGTCGTCCTGCCGGCCGCGACCTTCGCGGAGAAGTCCGGTACGTTCACCAGCACCGAACGGCGCGTCCAACCGGTCCGTAAGGCCATCCAACCGCCTGGCGAGGCTTTGAGCGATTGGAAGATCATCGGTCTGGTGTCGTCCAAGTTCGGTTACAAAATGAACTACCATTCATCGGCTGCCATCTTCGAAGAGATCGCGGCGGTCACACCCGCGTACGGCGGCATCAGCCATCATCGGATCGAAGTTTGCGGCATTCACTGGCCCTGCCCGACGCCCGGCCATCCGGGCACGCCAATCCTGCACACGGAAACGTTCGCCCGCGGCAAAGGCAAATTCCACGCCATCGATTACAAACCGCCTGCGGAAGTCACAGACGCCAAGTATCCGCTAATCTTGACCACCGGTCGCTACCTGGCTCAATGGCACACAGGCACGATGACCAGGAAGGTCGACGGCTTAAACGAGATCGAACCGGAGGCCAGGGTCGACATCAATCCGGCTGACGCGAAGAAGTACGGGGTGAAGAACAAGCGGTCGGTGACGGTTACGACGAGGCGCGGCAGCGTGACGGCGAAGGCGCGGCTAACGGAGGATGTGCCGGTTGGGGTTATATATATGCCGTTCCACTACGCGGAGGCGGCGGCCAATGCGGTCACGAATCCGGCGTTAGATCCGGTAGCGAAGATCCCGGAGCTAAAGGTCGCAGCCGCGAAGATATCGCAAAAGTGACGCTCGGCTAGCGCTGCCCACTCCCCCCCACCCAATAAAAATAAAAAGGGTCAAGTCTTGAATTGTTAGTTTAGCATTCGGGTTCTGGCTCTCTAGGGTCGCGGCAATGTTCTTGTTCTATGATCCACCACGCACGATTTTAGCTGGATAGTGGGATTCGCTTCAGTTCCTGCGTTCGCAAAAGTCGCGAACCCAGGATGACCGTTTTTGAAAGGCTTCCGTTTTGCTCTCTTATGACCGAATGACTTGACTTGGGGTTTGGTCTCAGGGTTTCGTTTCCGGGCCGACGTAGGTGTAGGGGCCCAGTCCTTCCTTTGCTTGCCGGGTGTCGGTGTTGTTGTTGAATGTGAACTGGGTTTTGTCGCTGTCGAAGACGATCTCCTTACGAGCCGTCATCTGCTGACCGGTTACGAAGTCCTGGTATTGATACTCGATGGTAATACTGAACGGCTCGAGCGCCGAATCTATGGCCCGGTAGGTATTTTGATATTGATTGGTGACCGACGTCTCTCCGGTTCCCTCACGGTAGTAGACGGTTTTCCCGTCGAAATAGAAACCATCTGCGTCGCTTGTCGTCGTACCCGCGTCTTTGACTTGCCAGTGTCCCAGGAGAGCCTTGGCCGGCGTCGACACATCGCCGCGTGGCGCTGTGGTCAGGCCGCACCCGGCCAGTAGCGGCAGAGCCGCCAATAACAAACCCGCGAAAATCGTTATCTTCCAGCAGTTCTTCCAATTAATCATGCCTACATCATTATCTAACGGGCCGAACAGCGCAAGTTCTTACGGCGCTGTTTGAGTATTTGGGTATCTGAGATTGAGCGTTTATAATTTGGGCATGAGCGATATAGCGATACGCGAGTATATTCATACGGATATTGACGAGATGCGCCGGTTGCATCAAGCGTTTGGCGACTTCATTAAGGATATACTGCCGCCAGAGATGTATAAATTCGACGCGCCGGCCGAGGGCGGGTTCGAGACGTGGCTGGCGGGCACGCGGCAGCCGGACAAACGAATACTGGTCGCCGACTTGGGCGATGGGCGGCTGGCCGCCTATATCCTGGGCACGGTGGAAAGCGAGCCCGGCCAGCAGATCGCCATGTGGGGCTACGTCGACGATCTGTTCGTCGATGAGCACCACCGGAGGCATGGTCTCGGCGGCCGGTTGATGACTGAAATGGAGGCGTGGTTCAAAAGCCGCGGCTGCGGCGCGGTCGGAGTGGATTCCTGGCTCGCTAACCCCGAGGCTTCGAAGGCATATGCAGCCATGGGTTTTCTTCCTGATTTTACGGGGTTCGTCAGAGAGCTTTAGTTAGAGACCTTAGGAAGCCAACGGCGACCTATTGCAGCGCCAGCGAGGACACGATCTTGTCTGCGATGTCCTCCTCAGTGGTTCCGCGCAGATCCGTTTTGCCTGCAGTAAGTCCGGGCGCGTCTAATTCCGCGTTGATATCGTTGTCGTTTACCACAAAATTGGCGGCCAGTCCGGCACCATAAAAAACCACAAGCGTGTGGCCGCCGTTGACGTGATAAGCCTTACCAACCGTTTGTCCCAGAACCTGAATCGTTCCGTCAACCACAGTTTCGCCCTGTCCCAGGCCCGTACGGCCGGAAATGATGGTATCCGAGCCCGCCGGTCGCAAGCCGAACGCGACTCTGTATTTTTTGCCGGCGCTGGAAAAAGTGACATAGTTGGCGGCTCCAGCGTCTGACGTTAAGGTTTCCGCAAAGGTCCAGTCGGAGGGATAGCGCAGCGTGTAACCGGCAGTCGTATTCTCGTAAGTTTGCCAACCGGCGTAGGGATCTGCGGACTGTGCCGCGGCTTTTTGGGCCGCGCTCTTCGCCTTCGCGGCCTGTTGGCTCTCCAGATTGGCCAGACGTTTGTTGAGCGTGTTTATTTGAGCCTTGTTCTCGCCGGATACTACCAGATACACACCCTCGCCAGCCACGAGCATCGCGAGAATTACCCCCAAGACTGCTGCCAGAATTGTTATTGTTTTCTTTCGGTTCGCCACGATTCCCCCAATGCGGTTGTTCTCCTCATAATTAACATTACCAGGCCGACCATTCAATGTTTAGTTTACCGTGCGTATCGTATTGACTGCATTTGAAGGTAAAGGTACATTGACGTTGCTTGCTTTAGATTTTAACCTGTCGCATAAGCAAAAGGAGACAACATGAAAAAATCTTACCGGGTACCGTTGGCTGTGGCATTGGTTCTTGGGGTAACGTTTTTGCTCCTGGCTTGCGGCGGCAGCGGCCAAACGAAAGAAGCAAGCGGCCTTGTCACCAAGGCAAATACCAATATTGATACATATAACTCTCTGGCCACACAGATTCTGAACGATATGAAAGCCGTCGAGGCAATGCCGAACGACGCCGCCGGGTTCGCCCAGAAATCGGCCGCTCTGACGAAGATTCAAACCAAGATCGCTGAGGAAAAAAGCGCGGTCAAGAGTGGCAAGGATTCTCTTACAAAAGCCAAGGCAATGGACATATCCTCTGAATACAAGACGTATCTGGGATTGTTGATTGATTCATGGACAAAACGCGACGCGGTCAGTGACCTGGAAACGTCGCTTGTCAAAACCCTTCAACAGCTGGTGGATCAGGCTGCGGCGGGTACGCTGACCACGGAGGCGTCCGCAGCATACGAGACGCAGCTGAACAGTATCGCCGCCCAGGTCGGCACGGCCGAGGATACGGCTAACAAAGCGCAAGACAAAGCCCAGCAGTACTTTAAGGACAAAAATCTCGGCAGCTAACTGCTAGCCTAGACTAAGCCGAAAGGGGTATCCGCAATGACGAGCGAGGTCGTTGCAGCCGGAACGAAGGACGATCCGTGGATTTTGAAGGCTTGGCCGAAGTGGAACACAATCCGCGCAACAATCGCATGCGAGCTATTTGAAGCAGGCTATAATGATATATGGCCAAGAGCAGGTTCGTTAAGGAAAATAAAGCCAGCATAATTGCGGCAATAGCGGTGACGCTTACTGTGCTGGCGATTATCTTGGCTATGTACCGGCTGCCCTCAGCCATAAAGGACACGTCCGCCATTACCAACGCGGCAACTTCTACCGCGACGAAACCGGTCGCGACCGACACCGCCTCCAACCCGACAGACGAGGGACCATATAAAGGTTGGCAGACGTATTCCAACAAGACGTGGGGCACCACCCTCCTATATCCGCCGAACTGGACGTTGACTGAGACTGTCGCGGACACGTTGCGGGCAGCGCTTCTGGGACCGGCGATGGCGGCCGGCAGCCCCTACCAAAACGAGTGCACCTATACCGTCTTTGTCGAGACGGTGCCGGCGGCGGCAAAACTGGAGGACTACGTCGCCGCGGCGCGTCAGGCTCCCCAAGGCGGCGGGGACGTGACCAGCCAGATCGAGACCACACTGGACTCGAATCCGGCAATCCAGGTGGTCGATACATACGTCGAGGTTGGCCAACCTTTCAAGAGAACAACGTTGTGGACGATCAAAAACCGCAAAGTCTACACGTTTACCTACGCGGCCGACCTTAACTATAAAGGCGTCGATTACTATGTCATGCACGACGCCGAGGCCTACCAAATCACCGCGTCAATCACTATCCATTAATCGAACAAATACCTGCAACCGCCTCTCTCATCAGCCAACTGTCTATTGTCCAATTAATTAGACAATAGACTGTATAGGCATTCTATAGGTGTCCAATATCAGGCTAGTAATCCGCCTAGTCTTAACCCCAGAGTGGTTAAATTCCCTTGCGGAAGTGCGATAATGGCTCGTATCCGGGAAATCCCTTTACATAAGGAGGCCCATGATGGGAAGGGTAATACATTTCGAGATAGCTGGTCCGATGCCGGCGCGCGCGGTGACCTTTTACCACGACGTTTTCGGCTGGGACATTAGCACTTGGGAAGGCCCCGATGACTATTGGCTGGCCGCGACCGGTTCGGATAAGGAGCCGGGAATCAACGGCGCGATTATGGCTAGCGAAAAACCAGAGGTCATTTTGACGCTGGAGGTAAAGAACTTGGACGAGGCCTCGAAAGCGATTGAGCAAGCGGGCGGAAAAAACTTGACCGATAGGCAAGAGATCATGAACGTCGGGACCTTCCGCTATTGCGAAGACACCGAAGGCAACAAATTCGGAATCATGGAAGGTTTTACGCCGATGGAGGAACGCGAGCAGTCCGCCATGGCCGCGATGCGAGAGTCGACTTAAACTCACGGTACGTAAACTAGTTGATTCGGTTATACTTTCGCTATGGTCACACAAGAGAGCTCGTACACTTGGTATCAACATCTTACTAAGCCGGCCTGGGCACCCCCGTCCTGGCTGTTCGGTCCGGTGTGGTCTGTCCTATATCTAGTCATTGCAGTTTCATTTGGCTATGTCGGCTATCTGGCGGCCAAAGGTCGTGTCCCGCTGGTCGTGGCTCTCCCCTTTATCTTGAACCTGATATTCAACTTCGCGTTTACCCCGCTGCAATTCGGACTCCGCAGTAACGTCTTGGCCGCTGTCGACATCCTGCTCGTGCTGGTCACTCTAGTCTGGCTAATGCTGGCCATCTGGCCGTACACCCCTTGGGTTGCGCTGGCGAATATCCCTTATTTAGCTTGGGTCGCCTTCGCGACCATATTGCAACTGACAATAACGATAAAGAACGCCTAACTCTTCCCATTTAGCCCAGAGCGCTTTAGTGCTTTAAAGCACTAAAGCGCTTACGCGCTTTACCTCATTTTCAATCAGGATTATGCTCAGGAAGACAATGTTGTCGAGCGAAAAGATTGACATGGAATTGAGCGCGGTTGGCTGCCTAATTCATTGTTAGAGAAGTAACTATCTTATCGGATAGGGCCTCTTCGGGGATACCGCGTAATTCGGTCGCTTCCCAGTCAAGCCCGGGAGCGGTCAGCTCCGCGTTGATTTCGTTTCCGGCGACGGTGAAAGAGGCAGCCGCCCCGGGGCCATAGAAGACAACTAGGGCGTGACCGTTGTTGACGTGATATGTCTTATCGATCAGCTCGCCCAGGATTGTGATGGTTCCACCGGTGAAAGACTCACCCTGGCCTAAGCCAGTTCGCCCGGAAGTAACCAGATCCGACCCGGACTTCCGCAGTCCGAACGAGACCGCGTATTTCTGGTTTGAGTCGCGGAAGATGACAAAGTTAGCGGCTCCAGAGTCGGCGTCCGTGGTCTCCTCGGCAGTCCAGTCGGCCGGATATCTAAGCTTGTAGCCGACAGCCGCGTTGTCATACGTCAGCCAGCCCGCGTAGGGATCAACGGTTTTAGTCGCAGCCTTAGCCTTCGCAATCGCGGCCGTTTTCTTTTGGGCGGCCTCAAACTTGGCCAGCCGTAGGCTTAAGCGGTCGATCTGAGTTCGGCTTTGCCCCGACTGACGCAGTAGAGCGCCCTCGCCGACCGTAAGAATTGCCACAAAAATAAACAAGGCTCCAGCGACGATAACGCCTAAGTTTCTACGCTCCGCCATTTTTCCGCCTCCTAGATGAGTGTTCTCGAATTCTCTGGAATAGTCTCGGGTATTATAGGTAATATAGCGTTGAGATGCATCTCTTGACCAGAGGGGGCGACAATAATCGACAAGTTGACTACAGAGGAACGCGAAGAACTGAGGCTGGCGCGCGAGGACGAACGAGCTAAGTTGCGCGGTCATCGCCAAGGTAGGAAATGGCTGAAGGCGTTGGCTTTGGCTGTCCCCTTCCTGCTTTTCACAATAGCTTTCGCGGTTGTCGTGTTTATCATGTTCGGGACCGAAAGCCAGAATGTCGACCAAACTGACGCGCGGGCCGCTAAAACAGTCCTAACTCACGCCGTTGACGCGGCCGAAGCCTTCGCCGCCACGCACAACAATTCATTCGCCGCGGTGACGACATACTCGCTAAAAAAACTTGAACCCCGGATAGAATGGGTCAACAGCTCACCCGCCAACGGGCAAGTCAGTATTAAAGCGACCCGAGAGAGAACGTTCACATGCGTCTACAAAAACATGAGCGGCGCGCAATTCAAGGCCGAACGTAACGAAGACGGCGTGGTTAAATACACTGATTCGCGGGGCTACCCGATATAAAATCCAGACAAACTGAGACAAGCGGAGGTTGACATGGACGAGCCAAAAGATCAGGGAATGCAGATTACGATCGATACCAGCCAGACCGAACCGGTTTACTCGAATTTCGCGAACATCAGCCACCAGCCATTCGATTTTACATTGGATTTCTTGCGTATCAGTCCGCCGCGGGGAGACCTCGTCAGCCGCGTAATGATGAGCCCGCAACACGCCAAAGCGTTCCTGGCGGCGCTGACCGAAAACGTCGCGAAATACGAGAAGGCTTTTGGCCCTATTCCCGGCCCGCCCGACCCCGGTTCCGTTAAAGGACCAAACATTGGTTTCGCCAACTAGAGGCCGCGTCGCAAAATCGCTATGATATAATCATTGCCTACACAGTTAGGCTATTCGGCCTGGTTGAACACCAATCAAGCGAAGGGCGGGCGCGAAACATGCGGGAACGGACGATCTCAATTATAGGTGCCGGGATTGTCGGAACGGCCATCGCGGCACTTCTACAGTCACACGGTTATAAAATTGCGGCCGTCGCGGGCAGAACCGAGGCCAGTTTAAAAAGAGCCGGTTCCTATGTCGACGCGAAGGCCACCAACGACGTGGTCGAGGCCGCCAGGCTGGGCGACATAATCTTTATCACCACCAAGGATGATTCGGTCAAACACGTTTGCGAGACGATCGCGGCTCATGGCGGATTCGCCCAGGATGACATCGTTTTTCATACCAGCGGCGCTTTGCCGCTAATGGTGTTGGGCGGCGCCAAGCATCTGGGCGCACAAGTCGGGAGCATCCATCCGATGCAGTCTTTTGCCGATATTGACTCGGCGATCTTAAACCTGCCCGGCAGCGTTTTTGGCGTGACCGCCGAGGATGAAGCCCTGGTCGTTGCCAGTGACTTGGTTCGAGCCCTAGGCGGCACCGTCATCAAGATAGCGGATAAGGACAGAGCGCTCTATCACGCGGCGGCATGCGCGGTTTCAAATTATCTTGTCAGTCTGGTTGACTTCAGTACGGCTCTCTATGCGGCGATCGGTGTACCCGAAGACCAAGCCCGGCAGGCGTTCCTGCCTTTGTTGCGCGGCACCGTCGAAAACATCGCTAAGCTGGGGCCCGCGCAGGCGTTGACCGGCCCGATCGCGCGCTGCGATGTTGGCACTGTTGTTCGTCACCTAAAAGCGATCGACGAAACGGCGCCTTGGGCGGGTCGTTTATACCGCGAGATGGGCGCATACACAGTCAAAGTGGGGATGGACAAAGGAACGGTAGACAAAGAATCGGCGCGCGAGCTGCTCGAGGCGCTGGACCGGTCGGAATAAATGAGCGACTGCTGCTTGCCGGTAGCAGGTGAAGGGGGAAAAATGGGCGAGACGACTCCAATAAAAAAGGTGACGGTTAGTTACCTTAAGGAAGCGAAAGCCAAGGGCGAGAAGGTGACCATGCTGACTGGCTACGATTATCCGACGGCTGCCGCCTTGGATGCCGCCGGTATCGACATGATCCTGGTCGGAGACTCGCTCGGCATGGTTGTTCTCGGGTATGACAGCACCATCCCGGTGACAATGGAAGACATGATTCACCACACCAAACCGGTTGTCCGGGCGGCCAAGCGCGCCATGGTCATCGCCGATATGCCCTTTATGAGCTATCAGATATCCACTAAAGAAGGCATGCGCAACGCCGGCCGGCTGATGCAAGAGGCTGGAGCGGACGCGGTTAAGCTGGAAGGCGGCGTGGAGGTCGCCAAAACCGTGCGCGCCATTGTCGACGCGGGCATCCCGGTTGTCGGGCACCTCGGCCTCACGCCTCAATCGATAAACGTCTTTGGCGGTTACGGTTTGCGAGCCAAGGGGCTCGCCGAAGTTGATAAACTGCTGAGTGACGCGACGGCACTGGAACTGGCGGGCGCCAGCGCGATCGTTTTAGAAAAGATACCGGCGCCGGTCGCCAAGTACGTGACGGATAATATCGGCATCACCACGATCGGTATCGGCGCTGGTCCGGATTGTGACGGCCAGGTACTAGTCGTGCATGACGTCATCGGTTTATTCGAGAAGTTCGTTCCCAAGTTCACCAAACAATACGCCGCGCTCGGCCCGACCATGCGGCAGGCGTTCGAGGAATACGTCTCAGACGTGAAGGCAGGCGCGTTTCCGGCCGAGGAACACAGCTTCCCGGCCGACGAGGCAGTCACAAAAGCGCTGGCTGAAAAGAGCCGGACAAAAGCGAAGGGTAAATAATTGGTCCGCCTGGCAATTGTCTGCGTCTTCACCGCGGTCATTCACAGCATCGACGCGCTCTATTATAGCAGCCGCATTTCGGCGGTTCGCGTCCGCAAACTGGGGATAGCGCTGACTTTGTTCAACATGCTGCTTCTGTTTTCCCGCTTTGCCAATACCATTCAAGCCCCGCTTACCGGTAGTCTGGTCGACCGGGCTATGCTTGGTTATACTCACCAAGTGCCGGCGTCGGTTCTGGCAACGTTGGCGGGCCAGTTCCGCTGGATAATCCTCGCGGCGACGATCGGCAGCATCATCGGGGCCTTGCTTGTACCTACCTTCGTTCGCATCTTTACCCGCGTCCTCACTGTTTTTGAGCGAGAAGCTTCCGTGTTCAAGTTGTTCAAACGCCTATTTCGCGGGCGCAGCTACCGCGTTCTTTTGGAATCGGTACGGGCCCCGCAGTTCAAACGACCCGAGGAACATACGAAATCAACCATTCCTAAAGGATTCTTGATTGCCAACGTTATCGTAGTTGCCATCTATACGACAGGCGTCTTGTCGACCATCTACTCCGGCGCGCTGATTCCGGACCATCGTCTGACCGCGGATAATCTGAGCGGCATTGTCAACGTCATCGCAACCTTCCTGCTTATTATCTTGGTCGACCCGATTATCGCCCTCATCACCGATCAAGCGATTGCCGGCGAACGGACCGAGCATGATGTCCAAGTGATGGTGTGGTATCTGGTCGCCGGAAAAATCATCGGAACGATTCTGGCCCAGTTCGTATTTTTGCCGGCAGCGGGCTTCATTGCCTCTATGGCGCAAGTCATCGCCCAACCCGCTACGATCACGAATCTGTCCGCCTTCACCCGGTTCTTTCCGAACTGGTTCTGATAAGGTTACAATGTAGAACATGAAGACCATCTACGTTATAGACACTAGCGCCCTGTTAAGCGACCCGGATATCATTTTTTGCTGTCCCGATTCTGAGATCATCATCCCCCAGATCGTTTTGTCCGAACTCGACCGTCTCAAGGTAAGCCGGGCTGACCGCTCCATGATATACCGCGGTCGCGAGGTCTCCCGGATGCTTTTCTCCCTGGCCAAACGGGGCAAATTGACAGACGGGATCGTCACCAAGGAAAACGCCACCATCAAGGTTATGTCGACTGATCATCTGGGCGACATACCCCAGGGGCTTAACCTAAAGAATGCCGACGATGTTATCCTGGCCTTAGCCCACCAGGTGACCGGCAGCAACCCCATGAGCAAGGTGATCTTGATAACTAGCGACCTGAATATGATGCTGCGGGCGCAGACGTTGGACGTGGCCGCGGAACGCATCGAGGAGAAGCCAGTCAAGAAGAGTTTCCGGCGACGCCTAAAGGAAGAGGCGTTGCTGAAAGTCCTGGTGACAATCATTGGTCTCCTTGTTGTGGGCGGCGTCGCCTCTCTTGGCTACTACTATGTGACTGTCATAAACGCTAATACCCAAACCGCCCAGCAAAGAGATTTTGCTGCTTCAGAGGCGAGCTACAAGCAGATTCTTGCCAACAAGCCGGAAGACGTGCAGACAATGGTGACCTTGGCCAACCTATACGTCGCGAACGGGAAGTACGCTGAAGGCATCGTCTACTATCATAAGGCACTGCTGATCAACGATGATGTAAAGATCAGAACCGATATGGCTAACGCCTATATTTCGCTGGGTAACTATGACATCGCACTGACTGAAATATCCAAGGCGATGACGAGCGACGCCCAATACGCCCCCGCATATTACTACGCGGGTGTCGCCTACGAGAAGAAAGGCGCCAAGCCGCAAGCAATCGAACAGTACAAAGCTTATCTCGAGCTGGACCAAACTGGCTCACTAGCGGATCTCTCCAAACAAGCCCTCACTCGTTTGAATCAGTAACATTATTGAACGGAGCGTTACGGACATGCCTGACAAAAACTATGACGTCGCTATCATCGGGGGAGGCCCGGCTGGAATGGCCGCAGGCCTATATGCTAGCCGCGGCGGACTAAAAACAATCATCTTAGAAAAGGGCTTAAAGGGCGGCCCCTACTCAATTACCGACGAAATCGAGAACTATCCCGGTTTTCCCGAAGGCATCAAGACGGAGGAACTCATGGATCGTTTTGACGCTCAGGCCGTGCGCTTTGGCGCGGAGATCAAGAACTTCAGTCCGGTGACGACGATACGACTGGACGACAAAGGGAAAACTATTGTCTTGGATGACGGGGAAGAACTGCTGGCGCGGACTGTTATCATCGCCAGCGGCACCAGTCCGGCCGTTTTGGGCGCCAAGGGTGAAAAAGAATTTACTGGTCGGGGCGTTTCCTACTGCGCCACCTGCGACGGGCCCCTGTTCCGGGACAAGAAAGTTCTGGTCATCGGGGGCGGCAACGCGGCGGTGGAAGAGGCAATCTTTCTGACGAAGTTTTGTTCCTCTGTCACCATTGTGCATCGGCGCGACAAATTGCGCGCTGACGATGTCCTGGTCAAGCGGGCGCAAGCGAATTCTAAAATCATGTGGATCTGGAATAGTGTTCTAGACGAGGTCCGTGGTGATATGCTGGTTACGGAAGCCGTCTTGAGCGACACTCAGACCGGCGTTATGAAGTCCGTGCCGACCGACGGCATCTTCATTTTTGTCGGCACCAGCCCGGAGACAGGCTTTCTGGCTGATGTTGTCGAGCGAGATGACAAAGGTTTTGTCACCGCTTGCGATGACCTACAGACCTCCGTGCCGGGAGTCTATGCGGCCGGCAACTGCCGCGCCAACAGCTTAAAGCAAATAATCTGGGCCGCCGCGGAGGGCGCGCGCGCTGCGGTCTTGGCTGAAAAATATATCGAAACGCTCTAAGGAGGAGATAAGAATGGCCGATATCATCCACGTAACCGACGATTCCTTTCAAACCGAAGTTCTCGAGAGCGACAAGCCGGTCCTGGTCGACTTCTGGGCCGAGTGGTGCGGCCCGTGCCGAATGATCGGACCGATCCTTGAAGAGCTGGCCGATGAGTACGGCGACAAGATCAAGATAGCCAAGCTCAACGTGGACGAAAATCAGAAGACACCGCCGGGCTTCGGCATTATGGGCATTCCAACCATGATCGTTTTTCAGGGCGGCGAGCAAAAGAAGAAGATTGTCGGCGCGATGCCGAAGAAGAAACTCGTTGCCGAGTTAGCTGAGTGGCTGTAGGCGCTAACTAGATTATGAAGATCGGGGTTTCGGGCAAAGGCGGCGTCGGCAAGACGACGTTGTCATCGTTATTGGCGGCTTACGTGGCGCGAGAGGGGAAGACCGTGCTTGCGGTTGACGCCGATCCGGCCCAGAACCTGGGGCTGGGGCTAGGCTTCCCGTCCGAGATTCTAGACCGCATCGTCCCGATTGCCGAGCAGCAGGAACTGATTAACGAGCGGACCGCAACCAACCCAAGCGTTCCCACCGGACTCTTCAAGTACAATCCCAAGGTCGACGATATCCCGGAAAAATATTGGGGCGAGTATAATGGCGTCCGATTATTATTGGTCGGCACGATCAAAGCGGGCGGCGCCGGTTGCGCCTGTCCCGAGAACACTCTCCTAAAAAACCTAATGCATCATCTTATCGTCGAGCGCGACGAGACCGTTATCCTGGACATGGAAGCTGGCCTCGAGCATCTCGGGCGCGGCACGACAGGCGGCATGGACGCGTTACTGGTCGTGGTCGAACCGGGGCAGAAGAGTCTGCAGCTGGCCGCCCGCATCGATAAGCTGGCCAATGACCTCGGGATAAAGAAGATAGTCTTCGTCGGCAACAAAGTCGGCACCCCAGAAGAAGAAGACGCCGTCCGCGCCGGCGTCCCGGCCGACCGGTTGATTGGCTTTGTCGGTTATGACCCGGGCCTGCGCCGCAGCGACCTGGACGGCACCTCGGCCTTTGCCGCCGCCTCCCCCGCCACCCTCGAATCAATCAAACAGCTCGCCCAAGCCTTAAAAGTCTAGAATGACCTCTCTCTAAATACTTATCGATTACTTCACCGCTACGTAGCGCTGAAGTAATCGAACCGTCACGTTGGACGCTTCACCGCTACGTAGCGCTGAAGTAATCGAATCCCTACGCTGGAGCGCTGTAGTGCTTTAAAGCGCTAAAGCAAACACGTTACTGCTTAAAACATTGAAGCACTGCATCCGGGTCGAACTTCAGCGCGTTAACGTGCCAAAGCGTGTCTTGCCCCCGAGTTAATGGCGTGCTACGATAATTCCATTCGGTAACACGATTGGCGCAAGACGTGGCAAGTGCTATGCACGATTGGCGCAAGGATAAGTAGACGGCGAAAGGTGGCGGCGTGGCCAAGACGGTGCGGTTCGGTGTGGCGATGGACGATGATCTGCTCGCCAAGTTTGATGATGTCATCGAAGCTAAAGGATACGGAAACCGGTCGGAAGCGATTCGCGACCTTGTCCGGAATCTTCTTGTTGAAGAGGAATGGGCCGGCGGCGACGCTGAAACGGTCGGGACGATTACTTTAGTTTATGATCATCATGTCCATGACCTGCAAGACACCCTTACCGACCTGCAGCATAGCCTGCATGAAGCCATCATTTCCACCGTCCACGTTCATTTGGATGCCCATAACTGCCTGGAGGTACTGATCGTCAAAGGTCCTAATGCGGATATCAAAGCCGCTGCCGACCGGTTGATCGGGACGAAAGGCGTTAAGCATGGCCGCCTAACTATGACCACAACCGGCAAAGAGCTGGTGTAGAGGCATGCATCTGCCGGACGGAGTTCTTGACGCCAAAATCTGGGCCAGCCTTGATGTCGTTACAGCGGGGGCGGTTGGGGTCGCCATCCGCAAAGTGTCAAGGAAGGTCGACCAGCGTCAGATACCGATGATGGGCGTGATGGCGGCGTTCATTTTTGCCGCCCAATTGATGAATATTCCGACCCCGGGCGGCCCGCCGGTCCACCTAGTGGGCGCGGTGCTCGCGGCGATATTGCTGGGGCCGTGGGAGGCGGTCGTCGTCATGACAGCCGTAATGTCTGTCCAAGCTCTCTTGCTGCAGGATGGCGGTTTACTAGCTCTCGGCGCGAACGTCTTCAACATCGGAATTGTCGGTACGTTCGCCGGTTATTACATATATAGAGGCTGGCGCCGGTTAGTTAGCGGAGACAGAGGCATTGTCAGCGGCGCGTTTGTCGCGTCCTGGTTGGCCATCTTGTTGTCCACCGGCTTTGTCGCTGCGGAGATGATCGCAAGCGGGGCGACGCCGGCTAGGATAGTCTTACCGGTCCTTGGGATCACCAATCTCTTTGTCGGCGCGATTGAAGGACTGATTGTGGCGGGAATCGTCGGCTTCGTACTTCGTGTAAGAAGGGATTTGGTATATGATGCAAAGCCCTAGCGTTGACCAGTTCAGCTATCTGGATACAACAGTCAGCCGTCTCGATCCCAGGGTTAAGACCATGTGTTTTCTGGCGTTCATCCTCTGTGTCGTTCTGACGCCGCCTGACAGGTATGCGGCCTTCTTTCTCTATGTCGTTCTCATATTCTCAGTAGTGTTTCTGTCGGAGCTGCCGCTCTTGTTTGTTTTAAAGAGGTCGCTAATAATTATCCCGTTCGCCCTCATGATCGGGCTCTTCAACCTCTTCTTTAGGCCGTTTTCAGTGTTCTTTAACATCCTGGCCAAATCTTGGCTGTCGGTGCTGGCATTGATTGTCCTGTCAGGTACAACCGATTTCCCCACACTTCTAAAGGCCCTAGAAAGTCTGGGTGTGCCAAAACTACTGACAACGATTTTGTCCTTTATGTACCGCTATATCTTTACGTTGATAGATCAGGTCGCTAAGTTAGAGCGAGCGCGCGTCGCCCGCAGCTATGGGCGTCGTGGTTGGTCGCAAATGCGCGCCGCCGGCAATATATTGGGGTCCCTTTTCATCAATACATTCGAGCGAGGCGAACGTATTTACCAGGCGATGCTGGCCCGCGGCTATCACGGTCACGCCCACACGCCGCGTCGTTTCGTTCTGACCCGAACCGATGCCACGTTCGCCGCTTATTTCACCGCGGCTTTGGCGGCCATTGTTTGGCAGGCGATCCAATGAGTCGCGCCTTGCCGGCCATCGAACTTATTGACGTTGGCTTCGCCTATCCCGACGGGCGGATCGCGCTGCGCGGGATTAACCTGACTGTCGGGGAGGGCGAGACGCTGGTGATCGTCGGTCCTAACGGAGCCGGAAAATCGACCCTTCTATTAGCCTTGAATGGTCTAAACGCGCCGCGGGGCACATTAAAAATAGCTGGCTCGATTGTCGCCGACGACAACCTGGCCGAAATTCGCCGAGCGGTCGGCGTCGTTTTCCAAGACCCGGATGACCAGCTGTTTATGCCTACTGTCTTTGATGACGTCGCGTTCGGTCCGCTTAATATGGGGTTGGATGAACACGAAATACGCCACGCCGTCGAAGACGCGCTGGGTTTGGTGGGGCTAGCCGGTTTCCAGGGACGGCTCAGTCATCACCTTAGTTTTGGGGAAAAAAAGCTCGTCAGTATGGCTTCGGTTCTGGCGATGAACCCCAAGGTGCTGGTGATGGATGAACCAACCGCCAATCTGGACCCGCGCGCTAGGCGGCATCTGCTGAGCATCCTGAAAGAACTGCCTCAAACCAAGGTGATTTCCACGCATGACATGAACGCCGCGTATGTTCTGGCCGACCGCGTCGCTGTCATCTATCAATCAGAGCTTGTGGCTATCGGGCCGCCGTCAGCGATTTTAACCGATGAACCGCGCCTGTTAGAATATGGGTTGGAGATGCCGACAAACTTGGAGCGGGGAAAATGATCTGGTTGAAAATCGGTTCGCGGGGGCGAGAGGTTGTCGACGTCCAAACGCGTTTGCTGCGCTTGGGTTATGAACTGGGCTTGCCTGGCGTAGATGGCGTATTTGGGCCGGAAACCGAGCGCGCCGTGCGGCTATTCCAGCAGAAACGCGAGCAAGAGCCGGATGGCAAAATCGGTCCGGAAACGTGGCGAGAAATGGTCGACGCCAGCTATAAACTAGGCGACCGGCAACTCTATTTAATGGAACCGCCGTTGCGCGGCGACGATGTCCGGGAACTCCAAGCGACCCTAAACAATGTTGGGTTTAACGCGGGTCGGGTCAGCGGCGTCTTGGGAAAGCAGACAAACAAGGCGGTGCGTGATTTTCAGCGCAACTTAGGTTTGGACGCTGACGGTATCGTCGGGGACACGACCATGCAAGCCTTGGACAACTTTAAGATGCGTGTCAGCTCGGGCGGAATCACCGGAGTCTGGGACCGCGCGGTGATGCAGCCGGCCGGAGCCTTGCATGAGAGACGGATCGCTGTCGATCACGCAGTAGACGACTTTTCCCGTGACGTCGCCGCCAGTCTAGCGACCCTGCTAGCGGCCGAAGGCGCTAAGCCTCTAAAACTGCCAGAGACTTCACCTGGATCAGACGAGCGGGAGCTGGCGGCGCTGGCCAACCAGGCGGAGGCCGATATTCTGCTGCGGTTCGAGACGGCCGTCTCTGAGGAACCCGGTGTACGCGGCTCTGTTTGCGAGTTCTTTGATAACGGTGAATTCTTCTCCGCACGCTCTAAAACCCTGGCTAGCCTGATTCAAAACGAGATCGCGTCGGCGCTCCGCCTTTTCGATAATGGGGTGGAGGGCAAGAACTTAGCTATTCTCCGAGCGACCCGTATGCCGGCTGTGATTGTGAAACCGGTTGTCGAATCCGACCCGCGGGACGCTGAAATCATGGTTCGCCCCGGGGCGGCGGAAGCGGTTGCAGCGGCCACCGTCACGGCGCTCAACCGCTACTGGGAAGACTAGCCTGAGCTGGGATAGTATGTCGATCGGCACCCCTCTCGGTTTGCCCCGAACGACCTAGATATGGTATCGTAGATAATAAGATGCATATGTTGAGCAGAAAGATCACACTCAAAAAATCAATGGCCGTAGCGGCCATTTCGTTTCTGATGTTTATGCTTGCGCCGACCACAACCCTTGCGGCCGATAAGGCGTCCAAATCCGCTGATCAGCTGAACGTTCAGACAGACATCAACAACCTAAACGTGCAGCTGGCCGAGGCCGTGAGCAAATACGACTCTGCTTCTACCGCGCTCGATGAACTCAATTTTCAGGTTAATCAGAATCAACAAGAACTTCAGACGACCGTTCACGATCTGGTCAAAGCGACAGACGTATTGGACAAGCGGGCTGTCGGCATCTACAAGCGAGGCAGCGTTTCCTCGCTCGAAGTGATTTTTAATAGCAAGGATATGAGCGACTTCGTTCAACAGCTCGACCTTCTGATGCGCGTAGGTAACCGGGATGGTTTGATCGTCAAGCAGGTGGACGAGCAGAAGAAGCTGGTCGAGACCAAAGCCAAAGAGTTGGACTCGCAACACAAAGAGCAGGAGAAGCAAACGACTGCTTTGGCACAGCAACGCGACACGATCGAGACCCAGTTGACCGACAAAACCAACGTTTTAGCCAGCATCTTGACCGATATCGCCAATATCGACGCCGCCGAGGCGGACCGGATTGCCAAAGAACGGGCAAGCCACGGCAATCAACGCAGCGGTGCAGCGTTGTACAGCGTTCTGCCGAACCTGAGCAGTTGCTGGTCAACCGGCAGCGGGCCGTTGGCTCCCGGACAGTGGAGCGATCACGGCGGCGCGGGCCACGGCGTTTGGCTGGGCGGAGACGCGTTCGATTTGGACGCACCAGCCGGTACCCCCGTCTACGCAGCGCACAGCGGAACGGTCAGGTCGATCGGGTACGAACGGTACGGCGTCACAACTCTTGAGGGCGAAGGTTTTACGACACTATACGCGCACACGGAACCGTTGCTATACCCAGGCCAATATGTCTCAGCCGGTGATATTGTCGGAACAGTCGCTTATGGATATGATGGCTGGTACCAACACCTGCATTTTGAGCTTTTTGACAACGGCGTGGCCGTTCCCGCCGGCGATTACCAAAGCTACTTCTAAACTACGGGGGCGATAATCGTCAGGTTTTCCGCGTTCAGAACATCAACAATCACATTCGGTTTGGCTGTGCTAATTATGGGGCAAGCCTTGTCTCCCGCTATCCTGGCAGCCGACAGCTCCGACGCGCAGAACACCCAAAACGACATCAACAACCTTAACGTGCAACTGGCCGAGGCAGTCAATCGCTATAGCGATGCATCAAATCGTCTAGACGACTTGAACGCGCAGATGAGCCAGAACCAACAAGACATGGACGCCAGCGCCCGGGATCTGGCAAAATCTTTGCACATCCTAAATAAGCGGGCGGCCGGTATCTATAAACGCGGCAACGTGTCATCACTTGAGGTGCTCTTTAACAGTAAAAGCATCGATGACTTAGTCCAGCAACTGGATCTGTTAAGCCGCGTCGGTAACCGCGATGGCGTAGTAGTCAAACAGGTGGAAGCTCAGAAGAAGGCCATCGAGGTCAAAGCCCGCGAGCTGGCCGCGCAAAGACAAGAGCAACAGAAACTTACGAATGATCTATCCGCGCAACGCGACGCCATTAACGCTCAACTGGGTGACAAGCAAAACGTTTTAGCCAGCATCCTGGCTGACCTGGTGACGTTAGACGACCCCGGCCGGGACCGGCCGCAGGCACCGCCATATCAGAAGACTCCCGGGGCCACTCTGACAAATCCATTACCGGGCGGGGATTGGGGCCAGCTGGCGCCAGGAGAGTCAAGCGACCACTATAAGTATGGCGGTTCCGGTCACGGCGTCTGGCTTTATGAATACTCCAACTCGGGTTCGGCCGACGCGATGGACATCGGGGGGCCGGGCGACATCGTCTACGCCGCTCATTCCGGGACCGTCATCTGGAGTTCCGGCAGCAGCAGCGGTGTCACGATCATTCAAGGCGGCGGTTATATCACCTGCTACGCGCACTCGGAGCCATTTTATGGAGAAGGTGCTAGTATAACAGAAGGACAAGCGATAGCATCGGTCAATCTGCATCTCCATTTTGAGCTTTTGGACAACGGCAACTACGTACCGGCCGGCAGCTTCCAAACCTATTTTTAGGAGAGAATCATTAGACAGACAAAGGTATTTTCTAAAATCCTAATAACCGGCATGCTCGGGGCTCTTATGTTCGCGCAGACAACGGCTCCGGCTCTGGCCGACCCGGCGGCGGATCAGACGGCCGCGCAACAGGAAGTCAACGCGGTCAATGCCCAGTTAAACGATGTCATCGTCCGCTACGACCAGGCAAACGCCGATTTGAATCAGACACAGGCCGCCATTGATCAAAAGTCGGCCGAGATCGCCAGTGCCCAGTCCGGGCTCGACGCGGCGCGCGCCAGTTTCGACGTTCGCGTCAAAGGACTATACAAGTATGGGGACGTCAACGTGCTCGAGGTCATTTTCGGCAGTCAGACGATCAATGATTTCGCGGACCGTTTCGGCCTGTTGAACCGCGTCAGCAATTCCGACGCCAGCCTGGTCAAAACGATAACCACCAGTGAACGCGACATGGAGAAAACAAAAGCAGATTTAGAGACAGCCCGGGCGCGCCAGGCGGTCTTGGTCGATCAGGTCGCGGCTGACAAAGCGACAATCGAAGACCAGGTAGCGGCAAAGAAAGCGCGTCTGTCTGAGGTTGAACAACAAGCGGCGACCCAAGTCGCGGCCACTCGAGCCAACAACAGTAACGACAGCCCATCGGTCTGGGGCGGAACACTGCCGCCGGCTTCATCTGGCGTCGTCGCGATCGCCCGAGCTCTTATCGGCATACCCTACGTCTACGGCGGTACTTCACCGGATGGCGGTTTCGACTGTTCTGGATTAGTTTGGTACTGCTATAACCGAATAGGCATTTCCCTTAACCGCACCTGTGACTACACTCCCAATGTCAGCTGGGAACAACTCGAGCCCGGTGACCTGGTCTATAGCCACGGCTACGGGCATGTCGGCATCTATGTCGGCGGCGGCATGCAGATTCATGCCCCGTACCCGGGCAGCTGCGTCCAGGAAGCGCCTGTTTATTCACCAACCGGAGATGGCTACCGCCCCTAGAGAGTGGCCCGGCGCCTGCCGCCCTGTTGCGGCGCGCTTATCATGGTGATAAGCTGATGGCGAACCCGCGCACAACTATTTCGCGTTTTTCAATTCGACAGGCGCTTGAAAGAGGTTATGCCTTGGACAGCCGTAAAACCCTAGGCGACGAACTCAATCAATTCATCGAAGAATATGTCGATTCCTTTGTTAAATGGGATCTAGTAACATTCTTCAGCTTTAATCCCGACGCCGCCGGTACAGCCGAAGATCTAGCCGGAAGGTTGGGCCGCAAGACGGAGGATATCAGTGAAGCTTTGGCAAATCTAACATCAAGGAGACTCCTTCGTCTAAGCCAAGATGGTGACAAGGTCTATTCGTTCCAGCCGTCACCGGAATTACTTGAACGAGTCACCGGTTTCTGCGAGGCGCTGGAGAACCGGGACAAACGTCTCGAGATCCTAGCCAAGCTGCTGCGCATGAAGGCCACTCATTAAGTTGACTGATCTCGCCGCTCGATTCAAACACCTCATGGGACGATTCTTCTCTGCCGGCAACGCGGCCGACGATACGGACTCGAAAGCCGTCCCGGTAGAACTGGAATTCGAGAACAACGGGTCAACCAAGGTTCTGATAATTACTCGCGCTTTTGAGGGCGGAGTAAAGGCTTATCTGTTGGCGTTGATCGAGAAACTCGGTAAGGAAGGTTATCGCGTCTATGTCGCGGGACCGCGCGGTTCCGTCGTTGAGGATCTAAAGAAAACCCAGATCATTACATTCCCGCTTGAATTCGATGATCGTTTGGCTCTTTTTGAGGACTGGTCGGTATCGCGTAAGCTGGCCAAAATCGTCCGTGACGAGGAAATCCGTCTAGTCCACGCGCATGGCTATAAGGCCGGGCTTATCGCCGGCTTGGCCGCGCGGCGGGCCAAGACGCGCCTCACCCTGGTTACCCTGCATGATTTTATTTTGAATGAGGGCGAGGGCAGGATGAAGCACCTCTATTTCGACATCGCGGAACGATATATGCCGGCCCTGGTCGACAAGGTGATTGCGGTATCCAAGTCGCTGCGCAAGCGAATCTTGGAAAAGGGCAAGATCGAGGGATCAAAGGTAGTCGTCGTGCCCGCCGGCGTCCGGCCGTTGTCTTCGGGCGCCAATGCCTCTCGACGCATCCTGAACGTCAAAGACCTGCTCAGCCTCAATGCCGCCGCACCGTTAATTGTCACGGTCGGCCACTTAACCAACCAAAAGGGCGTCAAATACCTGTTAACCGCAGCGACGCATATTCTGCGCGAATTCCCTAACGCGCAGTTCATGGTCATCGGCGACGGGCCACAGAAACACGAGTTGGAAATCATGGCTGAAAAATTCGGCATTCACAAGAAGGTCATATTCACCGGTTGGCGGGATGATGCGCGCGATATCATGGCCGCGGCCGACGTGATCGTTCTGCCGTCCATGGTGGAAGGCATGCCCTATAGCCTGCTGGAAGCTATGTCCGCCGGTAAACCTGTCGTGTCCACCATGACTGGGGGAATTCCAGAGGCCTTACTTGACCGAGAGACCGGGTTCCTAGTACCGCCCAAGAAGCCTCTGGCCATCTCCCAAGCGGTCGTGTATCTCCTTCAGAACAAGGACGTGGCTGTGCAAATGGGCGTAGCCGGCCGTCGCCGCAGTGAAGAACAATTCGACCTAAAGAAGACCGTTTTGACCACTTTGGGTGTATACTCTGAGTTATTGGCCGAGTTGGCCGAGTACGAAGAGGGTCAAGCCGCCGCGGCCGAGGCCCGTCTCGCCGCCAAGAATAGCCGCTAGACCAAGAACCACTCCGCTCACAAATCCGACAACAGATCTTATGGCGAAGCCGCGTCTAGTATACTTGACAACAATAGACTCAACTAATATGATTAGTATCTAAGCAGATTATTACCTTGAGGAGGTAGCATTATGGCAAAAGCAATAGGAATCGACTTGGGAACCACTAATAGTTGTGTGGCGGTACTGGAGGGCGGTGAGCCCACAGTCATCCCCAATGCCGAAGGCGGACGCACCACCCCGTCGGTCGTGTCATTTACGAAGACCGGAGAAATGTTGGTCGGCCAGGCGGCGAAGAACCAATCGGTCAGCCACTCCGACCGGACGGTAAGCTCTATCAAGCGCAAAATGGGAGAGAAATCGAAGACAAAGATCGGGGACAAAGAATACTCTCCGGAGCAGATCTCGGCATTCATTCTGCAGAAGATGAAGGCCAGCGCGGAAGCTCATCTGGGCGAAAAGGTCACGGATGCGGTCATAACCGTGCCGGCCTATTTCAATGACGCCCAGCGAACGGCGACCAAGAATGCCGGCGAGATAGCGGGCCTTAACGTTCTGCGAATCATCAACGAACCGACCGCTGCGGCCTTAGCTTACGGTCTTGACAAGGGCAAAGAAGAAAAGGTTCTCGTCTTTGACCTGGGCGGCGGCACGTTCGACGTCTCGGTTCTGGAGATCGGCGAGGGCGTGTTCGAGGTCAAAGCGACCGACGGAGACACCAAGCTGGGCGGCGACGATTGGGACAAGGCCATTCTTAATTGGATGGTTGACCGGTTCAAGGCGGAGCATGCCATTGATTTATCCAAGGATAATCAGGCTATGCAGCGGCTCAAGGAAGCGGCGGAGAAAGCCAAGATCGAATTGTCCGGTGTGACTCAAGCCAATATCAATCAACCGTTCATCACATCAACACCTGAAGGTCCCCTGCATTTAGACATGACGCTGACGCGAGCCGAGTTTGAGCGCCTAACCGCGGATTTGCTAAAACGTTGCGAAGAGCCCTTCAATAAAGCGCTCAAGGACGCCTCCATCAGCATCGGCGATCTGGATGAGGTCATCTTGGTCGGCGGCTCGACCCGTATGCCTGCTGTTATGGATCTGGTGAAACGCTTGACGAATGGCAAAGAGCCGCATCGGGGCGTCAATCCGGACGAAGTCGTTGCCATGGGCGCGGCTATCCAGGCCGGCGTCTTGAAGGGTGAGGTTAAAGATGTGCTGTTGCTCGACGTCACTCCCTTATCTTTGGGTATCGAGACCAAAGGCGGGATTATGACCAAGCTAATCGAGCGTAACACGACCATTCCGACGAAAAAGAGCGAAGTCTTCTCCACCGCGGAGGACGGTCAGACAAGCGTGGAAATCAATGTCCTGCAGGGCGAACGAGCGATGGCTAACGACAATCGCAGCCTGGGACGGTTCCAGCTGGTCGGGATCCCCGCTGCGCCGCGCGGCATTCCCCAGGTCGAAGTCACTTTTGACATCGACGCGAACGGAATAGTGCACGTGTCGGCCAAAGATCGCGGGACTGGCAACGAGCAGAAAATGGTCGTGACCGGGGCCAGCGGTTTGTCCAACGAGGACATGGAAAAGATGCGCACCGACGCGGACGCGCATGCCGAAGACGACAAGAAAAAACGCGAACTGGCCGAGGCGCGCAATACGGCCGATAACCTGGTCTATTCGACCGAGAAGTCAATCAAGGACCTGGGCGACAAACTGGACGCGTCCGAGAAAGAGAAAGTCGAGGCGGCGGCCAAGGATGTTCAGGAAGCCCTGAATGGCGAAGATATCGAGAAAATCAAAGCAGCCACCGAAACTTTGCAGCAGGCGTCATATAAGCTGGCCGAGCAGGTTTATGCCCAGGCAAACCAAGAGCAGGCGGCACCTAACGCCGGCGCCGAGGGCGAGCCGGCTCCGGAAAGTGACGTTGTTGACGCCGAGGTTGTCGACGAAGAAACGGATGAGAAGAAATAGCCATGCCGGATAAATATGACGAGCGAAGAGACAACAAGGATGGCCGAGTAAGTCGCGGTGCTGCGCGCCCGGACAAAGGCGAACGAAAGCCGTCGGCATACTCAATCGCGACGAAAAAAGCGAACGAGATGCTGGCAAAGCTAGCCGACTACGAGCAGCGGTGCCAGATAGCCGAAGACGACGTGCTGCGCGCGCGCGCGGAGTTCGATAACTACCGCAAACGCACGGAGCGCGAGAGGATCGAGAGTGCCGGCCGGGCGTCGGTCAATCTTATTAAACGCTTGCTTCCGGTCATAGACGATTTCGACCGGGCGATAGACGCGGCTCTCAGGGACGAGGTCGCCGGTAAATATACCGAAGGCCTGGTAATGATTCGCGCTCACTTTATGAAAGCTCTAGAGGATGAGGGCGTCTCAGTAATCGAAGCGGAAGGTCTGCCGTTTGACCCCCACTCGCATGAAGCGATTATGCAAGAACCATCGGATGCACACGAGGACGAACAGGTAATCGAGGTATTGCGCCAGGGGTACCGGCTGGGCGACACGGTTCTACGGCCGGCCATGGTTAAGATTAGCAGGAACCCCTGATGGCGGAGGATTACTACGCGTTACTAGGCGTCGGGAAGGATGCCAGCCCCGAGGAAATAAAGAAGGCTTACCGTAATTTAGCCCGGCAACATCATCCTGACGCTAACCCGGACAACAAAGCGGCCGAGGAGAAGTTTAAGGAAATCTCGCAAGCCTACGAGGTTTTGAGCGATACCAAGAAACGGTCCGACTATGACAACGGGGTGCGGTTCTTTGGAGCCGGAGGTCCTGGCGGCGGTCCGGGCGCCGGACAAGACTACGGAGCCGGGTTCGGCGGGTTTAACGCCGGAGGCTTTGACTTCGGTGATATCTTTGACATGTTCGGCGGCGGCGGCGGCAGGGCGCGCACCAGAGGACCGGAGCGCGGCCGCGACATCCAGTATAACTTGCGGCTTAATTTCGACGACGCGGTTAACGGAACGGCGGTCCGGATAGACGTGGCTCACGAGGTTGACTGTAAAACTTGTAACGCCACAGGCGCCAAGCCCGGTACTTCCGCCAAAGCCTGTCAGGCCTGCGGAGGGCGCGGGGTTGTTTCCAACACGCAAGGGTTTTTCAGCATTCAACAGCCCTGCCACAATTGCGCCGGCACCGGTCAGATCATCGAAGAGCCGTGTCCCGATTGTCGGGGCCGGGCTAGAGTCAACATGACCGAGAATCTGACCGTGAAGATTCCGGCGGGCGTAGAGAACGGTTCGACCATCCGCGTCAAAGGCAAAGGCGAAGCGGGTTTACGCGGTGGCCCGGCGGGCAATCTATACGTTGTTACGCAAGTCGCGCCGCATAAATATTTCCGGCGCGATCACGCCGATGTCTGGCTGGATCTGCCGGTAACGTACCCGGAGCTGGCTTTGGGCGCGAAGATATCTGTTCCCACCCTGACCGGCCACATCACTTTAAAGGTTCCGGCCGGATCCCAGGCAGACCAAGTGCTGCGGGTGGGCGGCAAGGGCGCCCCGCGGCTGCGCGGTTTAGGCCGAGGCGATATGTTTGTAAAGCTGACAGTCGTGGTTCCCGGAAAACTGAATGCGGAAGAAAAGGAACTGCTGACCAAGCTCAAGAAAGCAAGTCCGGAAGATATCCGCAAGGGGTTGAAATAAATGGCTGAAAATGACCGCAGGCGACAAGGCGCCGTCTATGTTATCAGCGTAGCGGCTGAGTTGGTCGGGATGCATCCACAGACTCTGCGCTTGTATGAGCGCGAGGGTTTATTGCGCCCGCAGCGGACCGGCGGCCACAGCCGACGTTATTCCGATGTGGATATCGCGAGGTTACGCGAGATCCAAGAGCTAACGCAGGTCTTTGGGGTAAACCTGGCGGGTGTGCGGATGATTATCGAAATGCGGGAGAGGTTAAGCGATTTAGAAGAACTGGTCGACGAAATCGAAGACAAAAGGTCTGTGCTGGAGACGGAGATGGAGCGAGAGATCGACCGGATAAAGAGAAGCTATTCCAGAGAAATCGTTCGGCATCGACCGGGCGGTTTGATGTCTATATAGGAGTGATTCGACATGTTCAATAAATTCACGGATAAAGCGCAAGAAGCGATAGCGCTGGCCCAGGACGTTTTGCGGGAATCCGGCTCCAACCAGCTGGGTACCGAACATCTCCTGGTCGGCTTGCTAGCCGATACCGACGGAGTGGTCACCCAGATCCTCGAGTTCACCAAAATCGACATCGGTGAGGCGCGTACCCGGGCCAATCAGGCGGTTCAGCTGTCGGGAGGCCAGCGCGCCCGGGAAGAGACAGGCGGAGCGGTCGGGTCGCTGTTTATCAGCCCCAGGGCGAAGAAAGCCATGGACTTAGCCTTTGAGGAGACCCAGACCTTGGGCGATGACGTCATCGGCACCGAGCATTTATTGTTGGGCGTTTTAAAGGAAGGCGAAGGCGCCGGCGCACTTGTCCTGAAGGACCTAGGGCTGACGCCGGAAAAGATCTATCAATCGTTAAACATCATTCGCGGCAGCCAGGGCGAAGGCACCGGACGGTTCGTCATGTTGAAAAAGTATGCGCGCGACATCACATTATTGGCCGAGGAAGACAAGCTTGACCCGGTCATCGGACGCAGTGACGAAATCAAACGCGTCATTCAGATTCTTAGCCGGCGGACCAAGAATAACCCCGTATTAATCGGCGAGCCAGGTGTGGGCAAAACGGCCATCATTGAGGGCTTGGCGCAAGACATAATCAGCGGCGAGATTCCCGATATCCTGCGGGGCAAACGCGTCATGAGTCTCGATCTAGCCGGCATGATCGCCGGCGCCAAGTATCGCGGCGAATTCGAGGAGCGTTTGAAAGGCGCCGTCGAAGAGGTGCGTAAAGCGTCCGGCGAAATTATCCTGTTCATTGACGAGCTGCATACCGTCGTCGGAGCCGGCGCGGCCGAGGGCGCTATAGACGCCAGCAACATCCTGAAACCCGCGCTCGCGCGAGGAGAACTGCAATGCGTCGGAGCCACTACACTGGATGAATACAAGAAATACATTGAAAAGGATCCGGCCCTGGAGCGGCGTTTTCAGCCTGTCTTTGTCGATGAACCGACGGTGGCCGAGACAATCGACATCCTGCGGGGCATCCGCGAGAAATATGAGGAACACCACGGCGTCCGCATCAGCGACGAAGCCTTGATAGCGGCGGCCAATCTTTCACATCGTTATGTGAGTGACCGATTCTTGCCCGATAAGGCAATCGACTTAATCGACGAGGCTTCCAGTAAGATGCGCATCGAAGCGATCATGTATCCGCCGGAGCTAAGGAAAGTAGACAAAAAACTGCGTGCCTTAACAACCGCCGGCGAAGAAGCGGTGCAAGCCCGCGACTTTGAGAAAGCGGCTCAACTTCGTACCGAGACCGACCAAGTGCAAAAGGAATTTCAAGACATGCGCGAAGCCTGGCTGAAGGAGAAGGGCATGGAGGGCATCACAATCGGGGAGGATGAGATTGCTCAAGTGGTCAGCACTTGGACCGGTGTGCCGGTGTCCCGCATGATGGAAGAAGAGATTACCAAGCTACTTAAGATGGAGGAAGTATTACATAGCCGGATCATCGGCCAGGACGACGCCGTCAGCGCGGTAAGCGAAGCGGTACGGCGGGCGCGCGCCGGATTGAAGGATCCCAACCGCCCGATCGGTTCTTTCATCTTCCTCGGCCCGACCGGGGTCG
This sequence comes from Actinomycetota bacterium, assembly GCA_025355855.1. Classification (GTDB taxonomy): domain Bacteria; phylum Actinomycetota; class JAHEXW01; order JAHEXW01; family JAHEXW01; genus JAHEXW01. Next base: position 102,665 of record JANXYU010000003.1, on the reverse strand, counting down.
GCAAGACAGAACTAACAAAGGCGCTGGCGGAGTTCCTGTTCGATGACGAAAACGCGATGGTTCGTCTCGATATGAGTGAATATCAAGAGCGGCACACGGTATCGCGCCTGGTCGGCGCGCCTCCTGGCTACATCGGTTACGAGGAGGGCGGCCAGCTGACGGAAGCGGTCCGCCGCCGGGCCTATTCGGTTGTTTTGCTGGACGAGATAGAGAAGGCCCACCCAGACGTGTTTAACGCCCTGCTTCAGATACTAGAGGACGGTCGTCTGACAGACGCACAGGGGCGCACCGTTGATTTCAAGAACACGCTGATCATTATGACCAGCAATGTGGGCGCGCGGGACATTAACCGGACGAACGGGCCGATGGGCTTCAAGGCGGGCGAGATCGACCGAGCGGGCCAGTTTGAAGACATGCGCGACAAGTTGCTCAACGACTTGAAGTCAGCCTTCAGCCCCGAATTCTTAAACAGGGTCGACGACATCGTCGTTTTCGACAGCTTGACGCTGGATAGCTTGCAGCAGATTGTCCGTTTGATGCTTGGGCGAGTCAAGGAAGAGGTCGCGATGCTCGGCTATAGGTTAGAGGTCACCGACGCCGTGACTGAGAAGATCGCCTCAATGGCGGAGGAATCTGAATACGGCGCCCGCCCGTTGCGACGGGTAATCCAACATGATATCGAGGGACCGTTAAGCAAAGAGATATTGCGCAAAGTGTTCGATGTCGGCGACACTATAGTGACCGACATAAAAGATAACCAGATCGTCTTTACGCGTAAAGCCGCCCGCAAGCCCGCGGCGGCCAAGAAAGCATAACTAGTACTGTCGATAAGACTAAGCGAGGCGCGAGGCACTTGTTCAGCATCCTTAAGAAGGAGCAACTGGCGGATGGCATATACCAGTATACGGTGGAAGCGCCCGACATTGCCCGCGCCGCGCAGGCCGGACAATTCGTCATATTGCGTTTAGACGAACGAGGCGAGCGCATTCCTTTGACCATCGCCGATTTCGACGCCGCGGCCGGGACGGTCGACATCGTTTTCCAGGTCGTCGGTAAAACGACCGAAGAACTGGCCGCTTGCTACGACGCCGGCGGAGCTCTTTTGGATCTGGCCGGCCCGTTGGGTCGGCCGAGCCACATTCCCGTCGGCAAAAATGTTATCGTCATCGGCGGAGGTGTCGGCATCGCCCCCGTATATCCGATTGCCAGGGCAATGCGCGACGCGGGCAATCATGTGATCGGAATCATCGGTTGCCGCACCAAAGACCTTATGATCATGGAAGACAAACTAGCCTCAGTCTGCGACAAGTTTATCACCACGACCGACGACGGCACCTGGGGCCGGTGCGCTCTTGTCACCGAACCTCTCAAGGAGACCCTCGAAAAACGTCAAGACATCGACCTGGTCGTGGCCATCGGGCCGGGGCCAATGATGAAGTTTTGCGCCGATACGACGCGTCCGTTCGGGGTCAAAACAGTTGTCAGCCTCAATTGCATCATGGTTGACGGCACCGGGATGTGCGGCGCCTGCCGCATCGAAGTCGCCGGAGAGACAAAATTCGCCTGTGCCGACGGGCCCGAGTTCGACGGTCACGCCGTTAACTTCGATCAGTTGGCGATGCGTCTGCGCGGCTATGTGGAACAAGAACGTTTGGCCTTGGACCATTATCACGGCGGGGAGGCATGCCAGTGTCAGAAATAGAAAAGCGCGCGCCCTCTCCCAAGCAGTCGCGCCGACCGATGCCGGAACAGGACCCCAAGAGGCGCGCTCGCAATTTCGAGGAAGTCGCGCTGGGCTATTCAGAAGAAGACGCGCTGGCGGAAGCCGCCCGCTGCCTTAGCTGTCGTAAACCGACTTGCCAGGCAGGGTGTCCTGTTGAGGTACCTATCCCGGAATTTGTCGCTCTGGTCAAAGAGGGCAAGTTTGCCGAAGCATCCCAAAAGATAAAAGAAAATAACGCTCTGCCCGCGGTTTGCGGCCGAGTTTGTCCGCAAGAGAAGCAATGCGAGAACGGCTGCGTTCTCGGCAAACGTTTCGAGCCGCTGGCTATTGGCCGCTTGGAGAGATTTGTGGCTGACTATGAGCGAGAACAAGCCGGAAGGCAACTCACGCCTCGCGTCTCACGCCTCGCGTCTAACAAGAAAGTCGCCGTTGTCGGCTCCGGACCCGGCGGACTGACGTGCGCCAGCGATTTGGCGCGGCTGGGTTATGCGGTGACACTGTTCGAGGCGCTGCACGAGCCGGGTGGGGTGCTTGTCTACGGCATCCCCGAATTCCGTTTGCCTAAAGACATCGTTAAAAGCGAGGTCGAGTACATAAAAGGCCTGGGCGTCGAGATTAGAACAGACGCCGTGATCGGCCATTTATTCGGTGTTAAGGAACTAATGTCTGACCATGGCTACGACGCCGTCTTTATCGCGTCAGGTGCGGGATTTCCCATGTTCATGAACATTCCCGGCGAGAATCTGAACGGCGTCTATTCCGCTAATGAGTTTCTGACTCGAGCCAATCTCATGAAAGCTTATTTATTCCCCGAATATGACACCCCCATCGCCCGCGGGAAGAATGTCGCGGTTGTCGGCGGCGGCAATGTCGCAATCGATAGCGCGCGCGTCGCGATGCGCCTTGGCGCGGAACATGTCTATCTTGTTTACCGGCGGAGCCTCGAAGAGTTGCCCGCCCGCGCCGAAGAGGTTCACCACGCCGGGGATGAAGGTATCGAGTTCAAACTGCTAAACAACCCAATCGAGATTTTGGGAGACGACAGCGGCCGAGTCTCCGGACTTAGTTGTATAACTATGGAGCTGGGTGAGCCCGACGCCAGCGGTCGCCGTCGTCCTTTCGAGGTAGTCGGTTCGGAGTTTGTGTTAGACGTCGACACGGTGATTATGGCCATCGGCACCCGCGCCAACCCGCTCATCGGTAACGCGACCCCCGGTTTAAACCTTACCGACCGCGGTTATATAGCGGCGGCCGAAGCCACCGGCCAGACCAGCCTCCCGGGCGTTTTCGCTGGCGGTGATATAGTCACCGGCAGCGCGACGGTTATCGCGGCAATGGGCGCCGGTAAACGCGCCGCCAAATCCATTGACGCATATCTGCAACAACCCCGTCCGTAACCACCGCCTTGCTTTCCCCTGTACAAGCGCGCTCCCGTCTATTGTTCCACTTCACCGCTACATAGCGGTGAAGTGAGTCCTGTGCACGAAACACTTCAGCGCTACGTAGCGCTGAAGTAGCGCCGCTTTAGCGCTTTAAAGCACGAAAGCAGGGCAACTAAAAATCTTTGCTAATACCTAAAGCTGTTTGGTTAGAGTTTTCTCGCAGTATCTGATAGGGTTTCGAGCAGAATGTCGGCGATCCGGGCGGCGGCATGGCCGTCGCCGTAGGGGTTCTTCCGGGCCCGCATGCTGGCGTAGACCCCTTCGTTATTAAGCAAATCGGATGCCGCGCCGACCAGGCGGTAAACGGTCGTCCCAACGATTTTAGCAACGCCGGCCTCAATACCTTCAGGCCGCTCCGTCTTCTCCCGCATAACCAGTACGGGCTTCTTAAAAGTCGGAGCTTCCTCCTGAATGCCGCCGGAATCCGTCATGGCGAAATAGCAACGCGCTAAGACCCAGATTAGATCGGAGTAGTTTAGTGGTTTAACCAAATGGACGCGTTCGACGTTAGCGAGCGCCGCGCGCATTACCGCGCTAACGCGTGGGTTCGGATGTACCGGTAGGACAATCTCGACGTCCGCATGTTCCTCCGCGATTTGCCTAACGGCGGTCGCAATATGCTCGAGAGGCGCCCCGAAATTCTCGCGCCGGTGCGCGGTTACGAGAATGACCCTTTGTTTATCGAAATCAATTCGCCGTAGCGTATCGTCCACCGGTTCTCTAATCTCGGTTGATAGCCGGAGCAGCGTGTCAACGACTGTGTTGCCTGTCAGGAAGACGCGATCTGACGCTATGCCTTCTGCCAGCAGATTATCGCGGGCGATCTCGGTCGGGGCGAAATGGAGGTCGGCCAGGCGGCCGATCATTTGACGATTCAGTTCTTCCGGAAACGGGTGCGCCTTGTCGTGGGTGCGCAGGCCGGCTTCCACGTGGCCGACGGTGATGCCGCGGTGACTGGCGGCCAAAGCCATCGCCAGCGCGCTCGTCGTGTCTCCTTGGACCAAAACGACATCCGGCTCCATGGTTTCAAAGACAGGCGCAATCCCGGCCAGCGCCCGGCAGACGACATCGTCCAGCGTCTGGTCGGGGCGCATAATATTCAGGTCCGCGTCCGGCCGGATTTCGAAAATATTCAAAGCCTGGTCGATCATCTCCCGATGCTGCGCCGTGACTACGACGCGACATTCGACCCCGTCCCGTTGCCGTAACTCGTCGATAACCGGCGCCAGCTTGATTGCTTCCGGCCGAGTGCCAAAAACGGCCATCACCTTTAGCGCCATGTCAGGCTCCTAAACATTAATAAGAAATAGCGCCACAGCGCCGAGATATTCAGATTGAATTTTGACGAACCTAGTTTGCGATTCACCAGAGTTATGGGTATCTCCGAGAAAGTCAGACCCAGCCGCCGGGCGCGCAGGACCTCTTCGACCTGGATGCTGAAATCATTGGAGGCGATGCGGAGCGATGCCATAGCCTTGCGGCTCAGAGCGCGATATCCGCTGGAAGCGTCGCGGACCGGGAGCCGAAAGACAAGCTTGCCGAAACCGTTGCCGAGCACGCTGATCGCCACGCGGTGCCACGGGACATCGACCATCCCGCCGGTTCCCACATAACGAGAGCCGATAACCAGGTCAGTACCGCGTTCCAATTGCGTAAGAAAGGCCGGCAAATCGGCGGGATCGTGTGTCTGGTCACAGTCCATAAAGACAGCGGCGTCGTATCCGCCTGCCAGTGCGGCGGCGATACCGGTCTTGAGCGCAGCGGCAAAGCCCTTATTTACCTCGTGGGTGACCACATTGACGTTACCGTATTTTGCCGCCTTGTCCGCCGCGATCGATCCGGTGGTGTCGAAGGAGCCATCATCGACGACAACGACATCTAAAGTCAGAGCCGAGTCCGCGATGACTGTCTCGACGCGATCAAGCAGCGGTCCGATATTTTCTTTCTCGTTAAAGGCCGGTATTATCAGCGCTGTTTTTACGGCGCACGCTCCTTATTAAAATGAAGAGGACGATTGCGACTGACGCTACCGTGATAAGCGTAGCAAAAATCTCCAATCCCGTTGTGCCGTATTTCAACTCGATCGTATGAGCGCCGGCGGGCAGGAAGAACAACGGCATGTTTTCATATGCGTAGGCCTTGAGCGGCTTTCCGTCGATTGTCGCGTGCCAGTTTTCGGTCCAAGTTGTCGAAACCACAACCGGAGCGGTCTTCGTTGACGTGTAACTGAAGTCGACCGAATCATCGCGCCAGGTTTGGGCTGTGACAGGGAAATTGGTCATATACAGACTGGGATCACGCGGACCGGCCAGCCAATCGGTGAGCGCGGTCCCATCTTTCTCGGCCGCCAGCAAATTGTGGAAAAATAGATTCAAACCCGCGAAATATATCTTGCCCGCTCCGGCGCGCTTATAGCCCAACGCGCTGTAGGTTTTGCCCTCGATCGTGACATCGTACGCGCTTGAGTCGAGGCCCGTATAGACTACCGCCTTCCAGGCCTCCCCGTTATAAGCAAGATTCCGCAGATTAAGTTTTCGCCGTGGCAGGCCGGTTAATTGCTCGGACGGTGTCAGGCTGATTTGCTGACGGGTCGTCACGGGAATCGGCAACACATTCATAAACGAGACGCTCTCAGTGCCGAACTCACTCGCGACGTCTTGGAGATCGATAACGACCGTGCGTCCGCTCTCCGCCAGTCGAGTTATCAGATCGACGGTCGTCTTGCGATCATGAAAAGCGAAGCCGGTCAGGATGATCCGTTTGAATTGCGAAAGATATTTCCAATCGTAGTTGTCGACATACAAGCCGCCCTCGACGACCCAGGGATAGCGCAGAGCGACGATGGCCGGGTTCTTGCCGATGGCAATAGTGTCGTGAGTCATTAGCTGGAAGCTTGAACGGGCCTTATCCTGATAGAAAAGATTCCACAATTGGGCCGTAGCGACCTTTTTATAGCCCGGCGGGATGACCGCCTTGTCCTGCGTAAGCGTCGCGGTGTGAACCATGATATACCGCGTGTTCCACTGCGCCAGCTTCCGGTGGACATATTCGGGCGAATAATCATGAATCTGCACGTCGTTGATATTGGCGATTTCTTTGTAGTGGTTCGTTCCTTGGTAGAAGAAACCCTCGGTGATCTGGCGGCCTGTCAAGACAGTCGGATAATAGGACAGGACCGCCGAGGAATGGCCAAGCATCGATACCCGGCCGTCGGCGGGCAAGGTTTTCGCTTTATCGAGTAAGCGAATAATGTCGGACGGCGCGGGCTTGTTGATGACTGACGTAAAGACAGGTTGTGTTTCCAACAAGGCGATAAATACCACCGTCACGATGAGAACGACAGTCGCAGCGTCTTTGGCCCGGTTACGGATAGTTCTTTCGAAAAGGCGGCCGGCCAGAAAAGCAAACGCGAAACAGGCGCCGAAAAGAGCGTACTCAGGAAAAATGGCCGACGACAGTGGTACCCAACTATAGAGGGGCGTTTGCACGCCCAACGCGAAGATCATCGTAAACGCTCCCATGGCGGCTAAGCCCCACGCGAGCGCGGTACGACGCCAGAATGTTCCCGCTATCGCCAAGATAGACAGAGCAATCGGAATATAGCGGGCGTTTACGGTCGCGGCGCCAGTGACAAACCCCGCCAACTCCTTCAAGGGAACCGAAGTCGTAAAAACCGCTTCGCCTGACGTTGGCGGCATTATCTTGCCGAAGTAAGCCGGCACGAACCAGAGGGCGGCTACGCCGATTCCCAAAGCCGCTGACAAAAGGTAGCGCGTGACCACCAGGGGGTGCCGTTCCTCCTGTTTAGTAGCCTGATAGACAGCAATAAAGACGAACGTGGCCATCATCGAGAAAGCCGCGCTCATCGGATGGGCCAGAATAAATAGACCCCAACAGACGGCCAGTAGCGCGACCGTCTTGGCCCTCTTGGCGCCTTCATCGGCCAGGCGCAGGGTGAAATGAAAAGCCAGCGGCAGAAATATGTACGAGAACGCCTGCGGCAGCAGACCGACATAAAAATAGGCCCTTATCACGGGCGGGGACAATGCGTAGAGGATGGCGGCGACGATTGCTGGGAATAGGCCGAGACGGCGGTAGACTACTCCGTACATGGACAGGCTCACTAGCCCGATCCAAACGAACGTGACGATCCGGTAAGTGGTGAACACATCCTTCGTGATCAGGTAGAAGGGCGTCGCGACTACGTAGAATAGAGGTTGATAATACTTGATGAGGTCAGTACCCTCGTACCAGTATGGCAGCCACACGGGAAATGTATGCGTCTGGGCCAGGTGTTGACCGATATACCAGATCTTAAACAGGTGGGCCATCGCATCATTACCAGCGGGAACACCCGGCTCGGCGATGTGGCGGAAGACGACGAACACTACCAGCCAAATGAAAGCCAAGCCCAGCATAAACCGAGACAGAGTCCAACCTTTGCGCACGTCGGGCTTGGCCGGTTGCAGGGGTTCGGGAATCGCCTGTGCCAACGCGCTAGTCCCGCACGAACAAGAGGACGAGCATCATGACGGAGCGTACGATGGCGGCGACGCCATGGGCGGTTCTTTTGTAGGTACGGAGCATCCCGGCGGCCCCGTCCTTCAGTCTGTCGATATTCGCGTTCGCGTTAACCAAAGTCTTAGACGTGATGTCCCAACCGGCTGGCTCAGTAAGGGTTCGCAAGTAGCCGGACATCCGGAAGTAGAATACGACCAAGCGGTAGAACGGTAAGGCGAAACACCAACCCAAGGCCCGTTCCGTCTTGCGTTTTGTTTCCCCATCTACTATCACGTAGGCGGCGAAGGTTTGCATGAAACTAAGCACAACATAAAACGCATAGGTAAACAATAGGGCCAGTGTGACTGTGCTAACAGGATAACCGAAGAGCGGAAACATGATGATCAGAATCGTCCAGATCAATCTGGGAAAACTTAAGGTGTGATCGGTAATCAGCATCTGCGGAAAACCGAACCAGCCAACCATGCCATAACGCCGGTTGCCGATTACTTTCTGGTGCGCCCCGGCTACTTCCAGCTGTCCTCTGCACCAGCGCACACGCTGGGAATACAGAGCATTGACGTTAATGACAGGCGCCAGCAAGGCCTTAGATTCAGCGACATAACCGACTTTCTCGCCGGTTTCATGGATATCGACGGTCAAGTCAAAATCCTCGCTGACCGTGCGCGGTTTATAGAGTTCGGTCTTCATAAGGGTGCTGCGCCTGAATGCGGAGAAGGCGCCCGCCAAGATGTATGCGGAACCGATCGTCGCCTGGAACTGCCGCCCGAGCCGGAACGCGTCCAAATACTCCAGGAATTGGAGACGCGTCAAAGCGGTTTGCATAAAGTTCATCTTCTTGCGAATCAGGTGGCCCTTCTCATCTAAGACAAGGTTACCAAGTTCGTCGCGTTCCTCCACGATATCCTCGGATATCTCGATGTGTCCGGTCGCTGCGCCCAATTTGGGATCATCCAGAAACGCGTAGACCATATTGCGTACCGCGCCGCCATCAAGAACGACGTCGGAGTCGACCGTAAAGATTATCTGACTCCCGTTCATCTGTGAGATGCCCGAGTTTAACGCGGTCGGTTTGCCAAAGTGGTGGTTATTAATGAGCGTCATCTCGCCGCTGAATTCGGGGACGTCGACATACTTGCCTTCCAAGAGGGCTTCGTCGTGCTTCGGGCGGCGGGATTCTTCGTCAACGACGATGTCTTTACTGCGATAGATGCCCGGCGGTACGACCCTGAAAACCTCGCCCGCATCGCTTACGGCGCCCTTGGGATCGCGCTGGTTAAGATCGCGCATGCCGACTTCGCGGCCGTCGATATGGCTTAGAACCTTATCCGCGGTAAGGTCGCTCGAACCGTCATTAATTACAATGACCTCCATCTTGTCGTGCGGATAGTCCTGCAGTTTGATCGAGTTCAAACAGCGGTCGATGACTTGGTCTTCGTTATACGCGGGCACAAGGATGGAGACGAACGGCAAGTCGGCGTCGGCGACAGTCGGCCGGATTTTCTTGCGTCCCCAAAGCAGCACAACGAATAGCCTGAGAAGTGTGTCTGACCCGTCCACCAGAATCGGCAGCAGGATCCAAACACCCCAGATCAGCATAAACGTCCACAAACCGTCCATTTAGAATCTCGCCTCTATCCTTGTTCTAGAGACTTCCCGATGTGTTTTACTGTCGGCATCGTCAGGATGTACCAGTACAGGGCAATTGTTACCACCAAAAAAAAGAACCGGCCCACGACGGCGTGTCCGAAAAACACTGCTTGTCGGCCAAAGAATGCCGTCACTGCCGTGATGATCAGCAACCGAACGATGTTGGACAGCCAGGTAATCGGCAGGCCGAAAGACAAAATTGCCGCTTTCTTGGTCCACCTGAAGGCCGGATAGAACGCAACCAAAGCGATCAGTACGCTGGTTTCGATCAAGGCCGAGCACTCGATCGTTGTTCGCAAAATGACCCAGCCCGCTTTGTCTGAGACCATCAATTCGTTTTGGCCCAGGAATTGTGCCTGGATGCCTAACAACAGTGAGGCGCGGGCGGTCAGCCAAGTGACTAGATACTCGATCCTGTCGGATAAGCCGGTCAATTGCGCGCCGAAAACCAAGATAAGCGTTAGCCCGACAGTCGCGAACAGGTAATATCCCAACCAGGCCCGGCGCCGTCGAAAATAGATCACGCCGATCAAGTAGGCGGTTATCGCAGCAATGCTCAGCAATACGGTGCCGACCTGAGTCAAGCTTCATCCCTTCTCACCTTCAAGACACCCTGCCCGACGGCGAAGAACGCGAACACCACGATGCCGGCCAAAACCAGATACCAACCCAGAGCGGGTATAGGCTGAGCGAACGGAGGGGTCGACAGATTTGAATTGGTTGCGGTCGAGTTATATGCCAGGAAGGCATCCCGATTCTGTGTTGAGTGTGTATTTTTGGCGTATATCCTCACATAAATCCGGCTCCCGGCCGCAATCGTAAAGGCGGGCGCCCCGACTTTGGTGACACTCTTCATGGTCGCGTTAGCCCCCTTAAAATCGGGTGTCCAGCCAAAACCGGCCGGCGTGTCGCCGTACGGTATCTTGACGGTATAGGTTCCGGCGCTGGTGTATTCCCCGATCTCGGCGGAGAATACTACTTTAGAGGCGTTCAGGGACCGACCCCAGGCACTAAGCGTCCAATTCCCGGCCGCGACACCGTTGCCGCCCGGATAGACCTTGGAATACGAGGTCGCGTTCGGTGAGCCGAAATAAGAAATTTGGCCCGGCGTCATGTTTAATATCGAATACTCCAAAGTCGACCCCGAAACGGTGTCACTGAGCGCGTTTACGAACAAACCGGATTCCGAGCTGTTCTTTACAAAATAGGCGGTGTCTGCCAGCGCCGTGGCGCCGAATAGCAGGACGCCGACGCAAGACAAAGCGATTATCAGCCCGAGAGTCCTAAATTTAAGGCGCAACGCGATCAGTTTATGCATTTTGAACCATCTCCTCGTCAGTGGGGGTGGTTTGGTCTTGATGAAATTGGTTGTCAACAAGTCGCCAGTAGTAGCCCTCGCCGAATAGCACGACCCGGTCATTACAGAAACCGACACAACCGCAATCGCTCTTATTCCAGGCGGCAGCCAGATTATCGGTGGTATAAACGCAGAGCTCGAATTCATGCCTGAATCCGGCTGAGTCAATCAGCGAGCGGACCTTGTGATGGACTAAGGACGTATCATGCAAAGAACCGACAACGATCGCTAGGCCAAGGGGTTTTCTGACCACGATATCGTTGTCTTCCAGCCCGTACATGACGATTAACCTGATATCGGGCAGTTGTTCAACGAGTTCCGTCAGGAAGGCGTCGACACGAATATCCGCCAGGGGATGAATCTTGGCCAAGAACTTTTTTGTCCTGTCTAACTCGAACAGCTCAAAAATCTTGCGGGTTTCAGGGTTTCCCAGGTTAGGCCTAAAAGCCGTCTTTCGTCCTCGCTTTTCGGCAGATACTATACCGCATTCCGCAAACTTCTCCAGATAGCGTTTGGTATTGCCGGGATCGACGCCAGCCCGCCGGGCTAGTTCACTTAGGCAGACGGCCTCCATCGGGTGTTCGTAAAGAGCCGTCAGAAGACCTCGTTGATAGTTATGAAACAGCCATTGCAGAGTCATATATTCACCTCATAATATGTATCGGCAACTTTCTTTGTAATATTTACAAAATGCGCGACCTTTTTTATCTGCTAATATGGAACAAATGGAGGTAAACACGTGCAAGTTGGTATCGTCGGACTGCCGAATGCGGGAAAATCGACTCTTTTCAACGCGCTGACCAAGGCTGGAGCGCCGGCCGCCGCATACGCATTTACCACTATCGAACCGAACGTCGGCATGGTGGATGTACCCGACGCGCGGCTGTATACAATCGCTGATATGGAAAAATCAGCCAAGATTACACCGGCGTCGGTAAAATTTCTGGACATTGCGGGGCTGGTGCGCGGGGCCAGCCGCGGCGAGGGGCTAGGCAACCAGTTTCTGGCCAATATACGCGAAACCGACGCCCTTGCTCAGGTCGTTCGGTGTTTTGATGACCAGAACGTCGCCCATGTCGAAGGCCGGGTCGCGCCTGGCGACGATATCGAGATAATTAACATCGAGCTGATGATGGCCGATCTGTCGACTGTCGAGAAACGTCTAGATGCCTGCGTGCGCAAAGCCAAGACCGGCGACGCCGCCGCCGCCAAGGAACGAACGGCATTGGCGAAAGCCAAGGACCATCTGGACAAGGGTTTTACCCTAAGGTCACACGACTTCGATGAAGCGGAAACGCTCTACCTAAAAACACTCAGTCTATTAACTCTTAAGCCCGTCATCTACGTAGCCAACATCGGGGAAGCCGATATCGGGAACACTGAGAACGCGTACGTAAAAGAGGTCGAGGCCAAGGCGGCGGCCGAAGGTGCGGCCGTAGTCGTGATGCCGGTTGAGCTCGAGGAAGAGATGGGCAAACTATCTGACGAGGACGCAGCCGAGTTTATGGCTGATCTCGGTCTGGAAGAGTTGCCGCTAGCGACGTTCATTCGGGCTTCCTATAAGCTGCTGGATTTGATTACCTATTTCACTGGGGGCCCGACCGAAGCGAGGGCCTGGACAATCACCGCCGGCACAAAAGCGCCCGCGGCTGCCGGAAAAATTCACACTGACATGGAACGCGGGTTTATTCGGGCGGAAATCGTCGGCTTTGACGACCTAGTCGCCAACGGCTCGTTCAACGCGGCCAAAGAGAAAGGCTTGCTAAGGCTGGAAGGTAAAGAATACGTAATGCAAGACGGCGACGTCGTCTTTTTCAGATTCAACGTTTAGTGACGCTCTTGCTCTTACCTGGCTTCCTGTTGTATCATTGACGTTCTGTCGCTATAATTAGTAGGTTAACACTCTATCAGCGCGTGAACTACGCGCTATTTTTCGTATCAAGGAGGGTACAAGTTTGAAGGAATACGAGGCCATGGCCATTCTCGATGCTAATATGGAAGACGAGAAGATTGAAGCCGCGGTAACCAAGATCGAGGGAATCATCGCCAAGAATGGCGGCAAGGTCGCCAAGACCGATCGCTGGGGCAAAAGGAAACTCGCCTATCCCATTAAAAAACAGACAATGGGCTATTACGCTCTCTTCCACTTTGAAGGCCCGGAAGAGAACATCAAGGAAATGGACCGGGTCTTGCGCATCTCAGACGAAGTCGTGCGGCATATGTTCGTCGCAAAGGACTAGAGATATGGCCAGCTTGAACCGGGTCATACTGATCGGTAACCTCACGCGCGACGTGGAGTTGCGTTCCATACCCAGCGGCACGACCGTCGGCGGTTTCGGCATCGCCGTTAACCGACGCCGCAAGAACGACGCTGGAGAATGGGTCGAGGAACCGAATTTCTTTAACGTGGTCGTCTGGGCCACGCTGGCGGAGCGCTGCGCCGAATATATCCACAAAGGGAGCTCCGTCGCCGTTGAAGGCAGACTTCAGAGCCGCAGTTGGGAAACCGAAGACGGCCAAAAACGTTCCGTCGTGGAAGTAGTTGCCGAAAACGTCCAATTTCTGGGCGGCCGGGGAGAAGGCGGCGGCGGCAGTAGAAAACAAGAATCTGACTTTACCGAGATCGGCGGAGGCGCCGGCTCGGAGAGCGACGTTCCATTCTAGAGAAGGAGTTTATTTAAGTGGCAGAGCAGTACGCCAGAAGGACCTACAAAAAATATTGCCAGTTTTGCCGCAGGAAGTGCGAGTCGATCGACTATAAAGACCTCGGCACTCTACAGCGGTATATCTCGGAACGCGGTAAAATCAAGCCCCGGCGCACCTCGGGAAATTGTACGCAGCATCAAAACATGCTGGCTGGAGCCGTTAAACGGGCGCGAGAAATGGCCCTCATCCCCTACACTGTCCAAAAAGCCCGCGAGGGTCGGGATCGGGATCGGGACCGAGGCAGGGGTAGGGACCGGGACTAATTCCTCATGACGGATCAAGCGCCGCAGTCCTTGTTCTCCGTCGACGAGGCGCTGGCCTTAAGCCGTCGGGAGATCATCGCCCTTCATACCAAATACGTTAATCCGACGCTCGTCAGCATGTTCAAGCTCTTGGATTTCGACAAGAAGTTTGTTCGCGCTGAGGGCGTTTTCGTTTATGACGAGGACGGCCGGCGATACACTGATTTTCTGGCCGGCTACGGATCACTGAACGTCGGGCACAACAACCCCGTTGTGCTGGAGGCGATCGCGAAAGTCAGCGATCGGCCGAACATTTTGCAGGCCGCTCTGGGCGCTTTGCCTGCCGCCCTGGCCCGTAACCTGGCCCAACTGGCGCCGGGGGAGCTGCAACATACCTTTTTCTGTAACAGCGGCACTGAAGCCGTAGAAGGCGGACTAAAGCTGGCGCGCTTGGTCACTGGGCGATACAAAATAGTCAGCGCCACCGGCGCTTTTCATGGCAAGTCCCTGGGTTCCCTATCGGTGTCCGGACGGGAGAAATACAAGAAGCATTTCCTGCCGCTCTTGGACGGCTGCTCGAATGTATTGTTTGGAGACATAGCGACTCTAGAGACAGCGCTGGCAGGCGGCGACGTGGCCGCCTTTATAGTTGAACCGATTCAGGGTGAGGCGGGCGTCATTATTCCGCCGGATGGCTACCTGAAGTCAGCCGCGGCACTTTGCCGAAAACATGGAACCTTATTCATAGCCGATGAGATACAGACCGGTCTCGGCCGAACGGGCAACCTATTTGCCTGCGAATATGAAAACGTCGATCCGGACATTATGTTGCTGAGCAAGTCCCTAGGGGGCGGGTTGATGCCAATCGGCGCGATAATGACCACCGCGGCCCACTGGCAGAAGGCTTACGGAACCTTTGATCGGGCATTGTTGCATACCTCAACCTTCGGGGGAAACGCGCGGGCTTGCGCGGCCGGACTGGCGTCAGTAAACTACATCGTCGAGCATGATCTGACCGGGCAAGCCCGGGAGAAAGGCGCTTACCTGCTCGGGAAGCTGATTGCCTTGAGCGCCGATCATCCGATGATTAAAGAGGTCCGGGGGCGTGGCCTGTTGATCGGGCTGGAGTTCACCGAGCCGTTCAAAGGTTATCTGGATAAAATAACTAAGGGCGCTTTAAACAAGCTCTATCACGAGTATTTCGCCAGCTTGGTCGCCAGCCAGTTGGTCAACAAACACGGCATCATTACGGCGTTTACTCTGAATAACCCGAACGTACTGCGTTTTGAGCCGCCGCTAACGATCGAATACGCGGAACTTGATAATCTTGTGAGCGCGCTGGACGACATCTGCAGCCAGAACAAGTCACCGGCGCGCACGGTTGTTCGAGCCGGGCAAATAATCGCTAAACGGGCCTCCACCAGGCATAAAAAAGAACCGGCCAGAAAAGAATAACCTTTGATCCTATGGCGTTCTACGCCGTGAAATGACATAATGAAAAGTCCCTTAGAGACCGATTTAAAGGAGTCAGTATGGAAGTAATCTTAAAGCAAGATGTTGATAGCCTCGGCCAAAAAGGCGAAGTTATCCGTGTGGCGCCGGGCTATGCCCGAAATTTTCTTATCCCCCGCGATCTGGCAGTCGCCGCGACAGCCGGCAATATGCGCAACCTGCGTGATTTCATCGCGTCGGCGGAGAAGAAGCGCGTCGCCGAGCGCGAGGACGCCCAGAAGCTGGCTGACAAGATCGCCGCGCTGACCATCAAGATCGAGGCGCGAGCCGGCGAGAAGAACCGGCTGTTCGGTTCCGTAACCGGGCAGGACATCGCCGACTTCGTCAACGCCGCTCTGGACTTGTCGCTCGACAAGAAAAAAATCAACACGGCCGGCGGTATTAAGACACTGGGCAAACACGCGATTAGGATCACCGTCTATCCCGGCGTCGTCGTAGAGCAGGAAATCGAAGTCACTCCGCTGGCGGGCACGCCGACAGAAGCGGAACTAGCCGCGGCCGCCGCCGAGACTCCGGAAACCGCCTCAATCACTGAGGTTACGCTCGAAGCTGAAGCGCCGCAGGCGGAGTCGCGAGATGAAGCGAAAGATCTAACTGAAACAGAAGCCGACGCAGACATTACCGACGAAACGACCGAAGCAGACAAATCCTAGGTAACACGAGCGAATCAGAGGTAGAAAGAATGGCCATCTCAAGGATAGCGCCCGACCGGATTCCGCCTCATAACTTGGAGGCGGAGGAGTCCCTGCTGGGAGCGATGTTGCTCAGCCGGGACGCGATCGGCGAGGTGCACGAGATTGTCGAGCAGACCGATTTCTACCGCGAGGCCAATCAGAAGATATTTCAGACTGTCATCGAGCTCTACGGTTCAGGTGAACCGGTCGACGCCATTACCCTGGCCGAGCTATTGAACCGTAAAGGCTGGTTGACCGACGTCGGCGGCAAAGCCTATATTCACACATTGGTGAACCTGGTGCCAACCGCCGCTCATGCTCTTTATTACGCCGAGATTGTCAGCCAGAACGCCATCTTGCGCCGTCTAATAAACGCCGCCAGCCAGATAACGGCGCTGGGATACTCAGTGCCGGAAGACATCAGACACGTCATCGATCAAGCCGAAGGGTTGATATTCGATGTCTCCAAACGCCGTATTGCCGGCTCTCTGGAATCGATCGGCTCACTCCTTAACGAGACATACGATGAATTGGAACGCATTAGCCAGGCTAAGGGACATGTCACCGGGGCCGCCAGTGGTTTCCGTGATCTCGACAAGCTGACGGGCGGTTTTCAGCCCTCTGACTTCATAGTTGTCGCCGGCCGGCCGGGCATGGGGAAAACGTCATTCGCCTTATCCATTGCCCAGAATGTCGCGTTCAATCAAGAGAAACCGGTCGCGATATTCAGCCTGGAAATGAGCAAGATTCAACTTACGATGCGCATGTTGTGTTCCGAAGCCAGAGTGAGCAGCGCCAATCTTCGGGAAAGTACGCTAAAAGACGAGGAGTGGCGGCGCGTTAATTCCGCCATGAACCGTCTGAGCGAGGCACCGATATTTATTAACGACACCGCCAACATCTCGATGTTGTCGATTCGCAGCACAGCTCGCCGCTTGGATAGCAAAACTCCTCTCGGACTGATTATCGTGGATTATCTGCAGCTGATGCAGGGCGACAGCCGCACCGAGAACCGTCAGCAGGAAGTGAGTGACATCTCTCGTTCAATGAAGCTGCTGGGCCGGGAACTAAACGTGCCGATCCTGGCTTTGAGCCAATTGTCGCGGGCGGTTGAAAGCCGCACAGACAAGCGCCCTCAACTTTCCGACCTCCGTGAATCGGGGGCTATCGAGCAAGACGCCGATCTTGTCGCGTTCATTTACCGCGACGAAGAATACGATAAGCACACCGACGAAAAGGGTGTCGCCGAGATACTCGTTCGTAAACACCGGCACGGACCAACGGGCGAGATCAGATTGGCGTTCATCGATCATTTCGCGAAGTTCGACAACCTAGATACCAGACATACGCCGGACTACTAAGAGAAGGGGCGAGGTGTGGGTGAGGTTTCTTTTGTTAACGGCCAACTAGTAGCGCCGGACGACGCTCATGTCTCCGTGGCCGACAGAGGTCTCTTATTTGGCGACGGCCTGTACGAAATCATCCGAGTATACGGAGGGCGTCCGTTTCAGCTAAACGCCCATGTCGAAAGGCTTGGTTGGGGCGCGCGCAAGATCGGTTTCGAACTCGGGGTATCGCTTGATACCCTTCGTCGGGCCTGCCTGGATACCCTGGCCGCGAACGAATCCAAAGAAGCGACGATTCGCTTGATCGTCACGCGGGGTGATTTTGCCGACCCGCAGCGCGTCTCCGCTACGGCCAAGCCAAGTGTGATTGTCACCTGCGACGAGTTCACCGGTTATCCGGACAGCTTTTACGACCGCGGCGTCGACGTCGTCAACGTGATCGACGGGCGTAGCGATCTAGCGATGATCAATACCCTTAATTGCTTGCCCAACGTCATGGCCAAGAAGGAAGCGGAGGCTAAACGCGCTTTCGAGGCGCTACTGGTAACCAAAAAGGGATTCGTGATGAGCGGGTCCCAAAGCAACATTTTCGCTGTTCTGGATGGAATACTGTTGACGCCGCCGGTCGGCGAGCGCGTGCCGCCCGGTATCACCCGCGAGGCGGTTTTAGAGATTAGTCGCCGCGAAGGAATCTCGTGCAAAGAAGACGCAATCCTTAACGACGAGATCGGCGACGCCGAAGAGATATTTCTGACCGGAACGCTAATGGAGGTCATGCCGGTAGCCGCGATTGACGGCCACCCGGTCGGGTCCGGCGCGCCGGGAAATCAGACAGCGCGCATCGTGAAGGCTTTTAAGTTAATGGCTCGAGGAGCCTACTAAGGGAGGACAAAATGGGCTACGAGACTCACATCGAATCGGTTCCCGGTTCGGAGGACAAAGACATCATGCTGTTTACCTTGAGCACTTGTGTTTGGTGTAAGAAGACGAAGACGATGTTGCAGGACCTTGGTCTAGCCTACAGCTATGTCGATGTCGACCTCTTAAGCGGCGCCGAACAGGACGCCGCCTACCAAGATATGTGGAAGTACAACCAGAGCACGTCCTTTCCAACTATCGTGGTTAATGACGGCCGTCAGGTAATACTTGGCTTTGACGAGGGAGAGCTCCGCGGGCTGGTGCGAGAAGTAACGGAAAATGAGTGACCGTGAGGCGCTGCGGCAACAGCTGGAGCTCTATGACACGCGCGGTTATCATCTCAACCCGGATCGGGGGTTTACCGATAGCCTGCTGGACGGCCTGCTCATAAACGAGCGCCGCTACGGTTATCAAGCTTGCCCTTGCCGTTTAGCGACGGGCATTCAGGCAGACGACCGGGACATTATTTGCCCCTGCGACTATCGCGACCCGGATCTCAACGAATATGAAACCTGCTATTGCGGGTTGTATGTTTCGCAAGCCCTGATTAACTCCGGCGGTGAGATCCGGCCGATTCCTGAGCGCCGGCTGCCCCGGGAAGTGAGGCAAAAAATTATGGCGGAAACGAAAACCGAATCGATGAAGGCTACCGGTGATACCAGCGCCGACCTGGCATATCCAGTTTGGCGGTGCGACGTGTGTGGCTATCTGGCCGCTCGTGACGAGGCGCCGGAGATCTGTCCCATTTGCGGCGCCAAGAAGGACCGTTTTAGCCGGTTCGCTTAGCATTAGAAAAAAAGCGTTTACGGCATTTAGCGGGCATTTTACGCTTGTAGATTTATGCCTCGCTAGTGTAAATTAGTTATAGTTAATCACGTAACTGACCTTTGTTTTCCCATATCTGATGTAAGGGGGATGTGGCGCCCATGGCCCATAAAATAGGAATCACCGAGACTGTTCTAAGAGACGCGCACCAATCGCTGGCGGCAACGCGGATGCGAACCGCAGACATGTTGCCTATCCTGGATAAACTGGATTCGCTTGGTTTTTATAGCCTGGACGCCTGGGGCGGCGCGACGTTCGACACCATGATCCGGTATTTAAACGAAGATCCATGGGAGCGCCTGCGTCAACTAAAGCAGGGCCTTCCGAACACGATGGTCCAGATGTTGTTGCGCGGCCAGAATTTGGTCGGCTATCGCAACTATCCGGACGACGTGGCGGAGGCGTTCATCAAACTGAGCGCTAAGAATGGCCTGGACTTGTTCCGCGTCTTTGACGCGCTCAATGACATTCGTAACTTGGAGGTGCCGCTAGCGGCTGCCAAAGCAACCGGCAAACATGTCCAGGGATGTATCTGCTATACAACCAGCCCGGTACACACAAACGAGAAATTCGTCCAATTCACATTGAAGTTGGTCGAGCGAGGCTGCGACAGCATATGTATCAAAGACATGGCTGGCTTAATCTCTCCCCGAGAATGTTATGAACTCGTCAAGGCGATCAAGACGAAAGTAAAACTTCCCGTCGTTATCCACTCTCATTGCACGAGCGGCATGGCGCCGCTGGCTTACTACGCGGGCGTCGAAGCCGGCGCCGATGTTCTCGACACGGCCATCTCACCGTGGGGCTGGGGGACGTCCCAACCGCCGACGGAACCGATGGTGGCCAGCCTAAACGGCGGCGACTACGATACCGGCCTGGACTTGGGCAACTTAGTCGATGTCGGCTATTACTTCTTGGGCGTCCGCCAGAAATACGACAGCCTGATCAGCCCGGTGATGGAAAAGCCGGACGTCTCTGTGCTGCTGCATCAAGTTCCAGGCGGCATGCTGTCCAATCTCCATTCGCAACTGAAAGAGCAAAACGCTCTCGACCGCTATCAGGAAGTTCTGGCGGAAGTGCCGCTGGTCCGCAAGGAGCTCGGCTACCCGCCTTTGGTCACACCGTCCAGCCAAGTTGTTGGGACCCAGGCCATTTTCAACGTGCTTATGGGCAAACGGTACGGCCGCGTCAGTCAAGAAGTCAAAGATTATTGTCTGGGATTATACGGGCGGCCCCCGGCGCCGATCGACAAAGAGATTCTCAAGCTTGTTATCGGTAATGAGCAGCCTATCAGCGTGCGCCCGGCCGATCTTCTCGCTCCGGCTTTGGACAAGCTGCGTCAAGAAGCGGACGAGATCGGCTTGGCCAACAATGATGAAGACGTCATGACGTACGCTTTGTTTCCGAATGTCGCCCCCCGATTCCTCAAGGGAGAAATAAAGGCGGAGACATTGACGCCTCCTAAGCCGGAAGCAGCCGCCGGCGCGGTCATCCGTGAAGTACCGAACGAATTCGAAGTAACGGTCGACGGCGAAGAATTTCATGTCACAGTTAACGCGATGGGCTTGGGTGTCGCGCCGGAATCAAAAGAAGGGGCGCGGCCGCGGGTGGCGCCCGCTGGTGGAATCGTGGCGCCGCTCCAGGGACTAGTGCTGGACGTGAAGGTCAAAGAGGGCGACGCAGTCAAAGAGGGCGACGTTCTAGTCGTTCTGGAAGCTATGAAGATGCAGACCGAGGTCCACGCGGACAAAGACGGCAAGGTCGTCAAGCTCTACACTTTCAAAAGCGAAACGGTCGGCAACGGTGACCTGCTTTTGGTGGTTGAGTGACGGAGAGGCTAATGCTTAAAAAAATCTTAGTCGCCAATCGTGGTGAAATCGCCATTCGGGTCATGCGCGCTTGCCGCGAGCTTGGAATCGACACGGTTGGCGTCTACTCGGATGCGGACCAAGATGCTCTTTTTGCCAAATACGCGGACGAAAGCTACCTGATCGGTGAAGGCCCGCCCCATAAAAGTTACTTAAACATCGATAAAATCGTTGCCGTTGCCAAAGCCACCGGCTGTGACGGCATTCATCCGGGTTATGGTTTCCTAGCCGAAAACGCGAAGTTCGCGACGGCGGTTCGCGAAGCCGGGATAGAATTTATCGGTCCCTCGGCCGACTCGATTGAGAAGATGGGTGACAAAATCGTCGCCCGGTCTCTGATGCAGCAGGCCGGTGTGCCGGTCGTGCCCGGCAGCACCAGCGAGATCACTGAACTGGGCCAGGCACAAAAGATCGTCGCCAAAATCGGCTATCCTGTTATCATCAAAGCCGCGGGCGGCGGCGGCGGTATCGGTATGCGCATTGTCCGGGAAGACGCTGAGCTGGAAGCCGCGCTGGAAATTACGCGCAACATGGCGGGGTCGGCGTTCGGCAACCCCAGCATTTTTATTGAGAAGTACCTGGAACATCCGCGCCACATAGAGATTCAAATCCTAGCCGACAAACAAGGCCACACGGTGTTTCTAGGCGAACGGGAGTGCAGTATCCAGCGCCGGCACCAGAAACTGATCGAAGAATCCCCGTCACCGGTGGTTACACCAGAGCTAAGGCAGACAATGGGCGATGTGGCCATCAAGGCCGCCGAAGCGATCAACTACTACAACGCCGGTACGATCGAGTTTATTTTCAGCGAGGGTAAGTTCTATTTCCTGGAGATGAATACCCGGATCCAGGTGGAACATCCGATTACAGAGATGGTCACCGATATCGACATCGTCAAAGAACAGATTCGCGTCGCCAGCGGACTGCCTCTCGATTTTAAGCAAGCCGACATTCGAATTAACGGCTGGGCGATCGAATGCCGGATCAACGCGGAAGACCCGCTGAACAACTTCGCGCCGATGGCCGGGAAATTGCGGGGTTACCGTTCGCCGGGCGGCATTGGCGTGCGCGTTGACTCGGGCGTCCACGCCCAATACACGATTCCTCCTTTCTACGACAGCATGATTTCCAAGCTAGTCGTGCACGGTCGGGACCGTAATGAAGCGATCGCGCGCATGAAACGCGCGCTTTTCGAGTACATTATCTTAGGCGTGACCACCAATATCCCCTTCCATAAAGCGGTAATGCAAGACCCCATGTTCGTACGCGGCGAGCTGTCGACGCATTACATCGAAGAGCAGAAACATCTGTCCGAGGAGATGCGCCGGGTCATTGAGGAGACAAAGTCTCTGCAAGAAAAATTGATCGGCATCTTTAAAGACGACCGCAAGGCGGCCGCGGTAACCGCGGCGGTCACCGCCTACCTCAGCAACCTGGCAGCCGCGGACGACTGATCGCATGCGCCAATCATATGATGTCGTGATCATAGGGGCCGGTCCGGCCGGCATATTCGCCGCCATCGAGCTGACTAAGGATAACCCCTCCGTTACTGCGCCGACCGTTCTCCTGCTTGAACAGGGCCAAGATATCGATGTTCGGGATAGAGACCAACTTACCCGGGGATGGGGCGGCTCCGGCGCCTTTTCTGACGGCAAGCTTATCCTCTCGACCCAGGTCGGGGGTTGGCTGGCTGACTACGTTCCTGCCAAAGACCTAAATAACCTAATCGAGTACGTCGACGGTGTCTATTTGGAATTTGGAGGCGTGGCGGAGCGGTTCGGCGACAAGCCGGACAAAATCAAGAAAATGAAACGGGCGGCGACGTTGGCCGACCTGGAGCTTGTTCCCGTTATTGTTCGCCATTTAGGCACGGATATCTGCTTGACCGTTTTGAAGAACATGCGGCAGTACCTAAATTCTAAAATAGACATCGCCACCGATACGACGGTGGCTGAGGTTGTCGCTGAGGAGGGACGGGCCACCGGAGTAAGACTTGCCGACGGTACCGTTATTGGGGCCGGTGCGGTTATCGCCGCGCCGGGACGGGCCGGCGCTCGTTGGCTGGCCGCGGAAGCGACGCGTCTGGGGCTGGCCAAACATGCCAATCAAGTCGACTTGGGCGTCCGAGTCGAAGTCCCCGCGCCGGTCATGGAGCCACTGACCGACGACTTTTACGAGGCCAAGCTGGTCTACCGGTCCAAACGATTCGAGGACCGGGTCCGCACCTTCTGTGTTAATCCATATGGCGAGGTCACCAAAGAGCGATATCATGATCATATTGAGACCGTGAACGGCCATAGCTATGCCGACCGGCGAACCGCCAATACCAATTTCGCTTTGTTGGTGTCAACAACGTTTACGGAACCGTTCACGGAACCGATCGCGTATGGCGAGTACATCGCGCGTTTGGCGAATCTCCTGGGCGAAGGAATCATCGTCCAGCGGTTGGGCGACTTGATGCGCGGCCACCGGTCGACGCCGGCGCGTTTGGCCCGCGGTACTGTCCGTCCGACTTTAGGTGACGCGACCCCCGGCGACCTAAGTTTTGTCCTTCCGTACCGGTATATTTCTGATATACTGGAAATGCTTGCCGCGATGGACAAAATCGCTCCCGGGGTTTACTCTCGGAACACATTGCTTTATGGCGTTGAAGTGAAGTTTTATTCTCAACGCATGAAGATGTCCGCCGGTTTAGAAACCGATTTGCCGGGACTTTACGCAGTCGGTGACGGAGCGGGTATCACTCGCGGTTTGATTCAGGCCTCGGCGGCCGGGGTTGTCGCCGCGCGAGCCATTACAAAAGCCAGTAACTGCTAACACCAAACGACTACAATGGAGTGATTTTGGCCGGTACCATCTTGCTTGGCACCCAGTGGGGAGACGAAGGTAAAGGAAAGATCTGCGATCTCCTCACCAAGGACATGGATATGGTCGTCCGCTTCCAGGGCGGCGACAACGCGGGCCATACCGTTGAGGTTGGCGATATCGCGCTAAAGCTACACCATATTCCCTCCGGCATCCTATATCCCAAGGTCAAATGTATTATTGGCGACGGCGCTCTCATTAACCCCAGCGTTATCTTGGAAGAAATACGCTATCTCGAGGACAAGGGCATCGGCACCGAGAATCTGTTTATTAGCTCCAATGCCCATCTGATCATGCCTTATCACCTCGTGCTGGATCGAGAAGGCGAGATACGTCTGGGCTCCAGCAAAATCGGGACTACCCGCAAAGGCATCGGTCCGGCCTATGCCGACAAGACGACCCGCATCGGAATTCGCATGCAGGACCTGCTTGATCCGAGCATATTCGAAAAGAAAGTTGTTGCTGCGCTGGAAGAAAAGAACATTATGCTAACCAAGATATATAACGTCGCTCCAATGCAGGCCGACGACATCCTTGAGGAATACGCTGCCTACACCGAGCAGCTAAAAAGCCATATCATCGACGGCTATTTGGTCATAAACGATGCTTTAGACGCCGGTCAGAACGTCCTCTTCGAGGGCGCGCAGGGCACTCTTCTTGATATTGATCACGGCACATATCCGTTTGTTACGTCTTCACAAACCGTCGCGGGCGGCGCCTGTTGCGGAGCCGGGGTTGGTCCGCTCAAGATAGACGCCGTCTTAGGCGTCATAAAAGCCTATACGACTAGGGTCGGCTCCGGACCGTTCCCGACGGAGGACTTCGGCGCGGACGGCGAGATGATTCGTGATCGCGGTCAAGAATACGGCACGACCACCGGCCGGCCCCGTCGCTGCGGCTGGTTCGACGGTGTTTTGGCGCGATACGCGATTCGTTTGAACGGCATCAGTTCGCTGGCCATGACGAAGCTTGATGTATTGAGCGATTTCGAGACCATTAAGGTCTGTACGAAATATGAACACGAGGGCCAAATATACGACGTCTTTCCGCCGCACCAAAGCATCTTCCACAAAGCGGTGCCGGTCTACGAAAAATTGCCGGGCTGGCAAAGCGACATCTCAGATGTTAAAACCTATGCTGGTCTGCCACCCAATTGCCGCGCCTATATCGAGAGGCTCCAAGAGATAACCGGGGTGCCCTTCGACATCATTTCGGTCGGTCCCCAGAGGGACCAGACTATTTTCGTTTCGTAAAGCTTAACTTTGAAAGGTGGTTGAACCGGTATGAGAGTAATGGTCGTCGGAGGCGGCGCCAGAGAACACGCGCTCATCTGGAAAATCAGCCGCAACTCTTCCATCAGCAAAATCTACGCCGCGCCGGGCAACGCCGGCTCTTGTTCGCTTGCCGAATGCGTTGACGTTGACGTTAATGACAGCGAAGCTATGGCCCGTTTTGCCGAGGATAACCAGATCGATCTGACGGTTGTCGGGCCGGAAGCACCGTTAACCGCTGGAATCGCCGATGTCTTTAACGCGCACGGACTGCGAGTCTTTGGTCCCGGCCGGGAAGCGGCGCGGATGGAAGGCAGTAAGAAGTTCGCTAAGGATATCATGCGCCAAGCAGGCGTGATCGCGGCCGCCTCTGAAACGTTTACGGATTACCGGGCCGCGCTGGCCTATTTGGATCGCGTCGGCGCTCCGGTGGTCGTTAAAGCGGACGGGTTAGCGGCTGGTAAAGGCGTCACCGTCTGCGAGGATATTGCCTCCGCCCAAGCCGCGGTCAAAGAGTGTTTGGTGGATAAACGTTTTGGCACCGCGGGAGACACCTGCATGATTGAGGAATTCCTGTCTGGTCCAGAGCTGACTGTTATGGCGTTTACGGATGGTGAGACAGTTCTGCCGATGTTGCCGGCGCAAGACCATAAACCAGCGCTCGACGGCGACAAAGGCCCGAATACAGGCGGCATGGGGGCTTATTCACCAGTACCTAAGGTTAGTCCGGCAACCTACGAATGGATCGCGGACAACGTTTTAAGACCGACCGTTGACCAACTTACCGCTGAGGGGATCAACTACCGCGGCGTACTCTACGCGGGTCTGATCCTAACGGATAAGGGGCCCGTCGTGCTGGAGTTCAATTGCCGTTTCGGCGACCCGGAAGCGCAAGTTATCCTGCCCTTGCTGGAATCGGACGTAGTCGAAATAATGATGGCAACGGCCGAAGGGAATCTAAAAGACTATAAATTGAATTGGTCCGACAAGATGTGCGTCGCAGTCGTCATGGCCAGCGGTGGTTATCCGGGCGATTATCAGAGTGGTGCCGAGATAACCGGTCTGGACAATCTGGGTGACATCCCGGATCTGATCGTCTTTCACGCGGGCACAAAGCGGGTCGGCGACAAGATCGTTACAGCCGGCGGCCGCGTTTTGAACGTTGTCGGATTGGGCCGGGATGTGCATGAAGCGCGCGAGCGGGCGTATGCCGGTGTCGAGCGTATAAACTTTGACGGGGCCCATTATCGGAAGGATATCGCGCTCAAAGCTATAAAGTAAAAGGTAAAATGGGGACCGTCGGGTTTTGGTCTACCATTTATTTTCTACTTTTTAGTTTTTAGAGGAGGTCGAATGTCTGTAGTATTGGTTGGAATTCTTATGGGTTCTAAGTCAGATATGCCTGTCATGGATAAAGCGCGCGACATCCTAGACGAGTTGGGCATCGGAAACGAAGTTAAGGTAATGAGCGCCCATCGCCAGCCGGAAATGGTTCGGGCCTATGCCGGCGGCGCCCAGGATCGCGGCTTATTGGCAATCATCTGCGGCGCGGGGATGGCGGCGCACTTGGCCGGCGCGGTGGCGGCGGGAACCACGCTCCCCGTGATCGGGGTGCCGATCAAGTCGGGCGCGCTGGACGGCATGGACGCGCTTCTGTCGACCGTTATGATGCCGACGGGTGTGCCGGTGGCGACAGTCGCTATCGATGGCGCTAAGAACGCGGCTTATCTGGCGGCGCAAATAGTTGCCAACAGCCACCCCGAACTGAGGGAAAAATTGGATGAAATGCGAGAAACAATGGCGGGAGACAGCTAAATGATTGAGCGCTACAGTCTGTCCCCGATGCGCGACGTTTGGGGTGAACAAAACAAATATCAAGCGTGGTTGGACGTTGAGCTGGCCGCATGTGAGGCTCACGCGAAGTTGGGCGTCATTCCGGCCGACGCTTTGGCTGAGATTAAGAAAAACGCCGCTTTTGACGTCAGCCGCATCCTGGAAATTGAAGAAGAGGTTCAGCACGACGTGATTGCCTTCTTGACCTGTGTTAACGAGTATGTAGGACCGGCCGGAAAATTCGTTCATTTCGGTATGACCAGCTCTGATGTCGTGGATACCGGCCTGTCTCTCCAGATGCGCCAGGCGATGGACTTGTTGATTGAGAAGACTGAGTCGTTCAGGCGTATCCTGCGGGACCAGGCGGAGAAACATAAGCACACAACTATGATCGGTCGGACGCACGGCATTCATGCGGAGCCCATCACATTCGGGTTAAAGTTGCTCATTTGGCACAACGAGATGGAGCGGAACCTAAAGCGGCTTCACGCCGCTCGACAGGTGATCAGCGTCGGCATGATATCAGGCGCCGTCGGCACCTACGCCAACATCGATCCCCAGGTTGAACAGATGGTCTGCAAACAACTTGGTTTGGAGCCGGAAATTGCCTCCAATCAGGTTATACAACGCGACCGCCACGCCGAATACATGTCGGCCATGGCCTTGACCGCGGCCAGCTTGGAGAAATTCGCCACTGAGATCAGAGCCCTGCAGAAGACCGAGGCGCGCGAGGTCGAGGAGCCGTTTGGCAAAGGACAGAAAGGCAGTTCAGCCATGCCTCACAAGAAAAACCCGGTTATTTGTGAGCGCGTTTGCGGACTGGCCCGTCTGGTTCGGACGAACGCTTTGGCGGCGCTGGAAAATGTGGCGCTATGGCACGAACGCGACATCAGCCACTCATCGGTCGAACGGATCATCATTCCCGACACCACGCTGGCTTTGTTCTACATGCTGGACAAATTCGCCTTCGTCATGAAAGAGTTGGTTGTTTATCCGGAGAACATGGAGCGTAACCTGTATGCGACGAAAGGCTTGATCTATTCTCAGCGTGTGCTTCTCGCTCTGGTTGAAAAAGGCTTTAGCCGGGAAGACGCCTATAAAATTGTTCAACGCAACGCCATGCGTGTCTGGGACGGACCTGACGATTTCCTGACCTTACTGCTAAAGGACCCAGAAGTAGCAGAGAGTATTCTAGAGGACGAATTGACGGAACTGTTCGAGTCGTCTTATTACACCAGACACGTCGACGAGATATTCGAGAGAGGAGCCTAATGGTTCAGCAAATGGAACAGATGTACGAAGGCAAGGCAAAGATCGTCTATAAAACGGACGATCCAAACCTGCTGATCCAACACTTCAAGGACTCCGCTACCGCCTTCGACGGCAAGAAAAAGGGTGAAATCAAAGAGAAAGGCGTTGCTAACGCGGCCATTGCCGCGACGTTGTTCGGCGTTCTGGAAGCGGCCGGTATCAAAACGCACTTCCACGAGATGTTGAATGACCGGGATATGCTCATCGACAACCTTAAGATGATTCAGCTCGAGGCCGTGGCGCGCAATATCGCGGCCGGCAGTTTAGCTAAACGCCTCGGCTACGAAGAGGGCGTAGTGCTAAAGAAACCAGTCGTCGAGTTCTATTACAAGCGAGACGACCTGGGTGATCCCATCATCACCTGTCAACACGTGCAAGAACTAGGGCTTGTAAATGAAGACGAGTTCAAAACCATCCGCGACCTGTCGTTTAAGGTCAACGATGTGTTGGGTAGGTTTTTCAATGAACGCGGTTTGGACTTAATCGACATGAAGCTTGAGTTCGGTTGGGACAAAGACGGACAATTAGTGTTGGGCGACGAGATCTCGCCTGACACCTGTCGATTCTGGGATACGGCCACCGGCGAGAAACTGGACAAAGACCGGTTTCGCCGCGACCTCGGTGGAGTAGAAGAAGCCTACGTAGAAGTATTGAGGAGGGTCACCGCCTAATGGCAGTCGCAAAAGTATATGTAACATTGAAAGACGGCATCTTGGATCCGCAAGGCCAGATTATCGGGAAGGCCTTGAAGACGCAAGGTTACGATAACGTCAGCCGGGTCAGGGTTGGCAAGTTCATCGAGCTGGACCTAGCCGGCGAAACGCCAGAAAAACTTAAGAAACAGGTCGACAAAATCTCCCACGATCTGTTGAGTAACCCGGTCATTGAGAGCTATACCTTCGACATTCAGGAAGAGGCTTAAGACATGCCGGCACGGTTCGGAGTCGTCGTATTCCCGGGTTCCAACTGCGAACAAGATTGTCACTATGCGGCTCGCTTAGTGGGTGCCCAAGCCGCGTACATATGGCACCAGGATACAGACGTCAGCAAATACGACGCGATTATTCTGCCCGGCGGTTTTTCCTACGGCGATTACCTGCGCACGGGGGCGGTTGCTAAATTCAGCCCGGTCATGGACGCGATCCTCGACTTCGTGGACAAAGGCGGGCTGGTTATCGGTATCTGTAACGGTTTCCAGATACTCCTTGAGGCGGGCCTTTTGCCCGGCGCCATGCTGCGTAACCGGGATCTTAAATTCATTTGCCGTTACACTGACCTCGTGGTTGAGAACAATCAAACCAATTTCACCAACAAGGCTCTGAGCGGCGAACTTATTCGTTTGCCTATCGCGCACAACGAGGGCAACTACTATGCCGATGAAGAGGCACTGGGCGAGATGGCGGCCAACGGCCAGGTCGTATTGCGCTATTGCGACGCCCGCGGCACGGTCAACGACGATGCCAACCCCAATGGCAGCCTGCAGAACATCGCCGGTATCGTCAACAGGCAAGGCAACGTCTTCGGGTTAATGCCGCACCCGGAACGCGCCATCGAGGACGTCCTGGGCAGCTCCGACGGACAGATGATTTTCAAGAGCATGATAAGCGCGGTGAGCAAATAATGGCAGCACTTTACGAAGAGCTAGGCTTAACCACAGAAGAATACAAGAAGATCAAATCGATTCTGAAACGAGAACCGACGGATGTCGAGCTTTCAATGTACTCGGTCATGTGGAGCGAACATTGTTCTTATAAAAGCAGTCGTCCGGTCTTAAAAGGTTTTCCGACAAAAGGTCCTCGCATTCTCCAGGGCCCGGGTGAGAACGCGGGGATCATCGACATCGGCGACGGGATGGCTATCGCGATGAAGATCGAAAGCCATAACCACCCCTCGGCTATCGAGCCTTACCAGGGCGCGGCAACCGGTGTCGGCGGCATCCTGCGTGACATCTTTACCATGGGCGCGCGGCCGATCGCGCTGCTCGACCCGCTGTATTTCGGCGAGCTCAAAAACGACCGGGTCAAGCACATATTTGAGGGCGTCGTTGAGGGTATAGCCGGATACGGGAATTGCACCGGTGTTCCGACCATCGCGGGCTCTGTGAACTTCGAGGAATGCTACGAAGGAAATCCACTGGTAAACGTAATGGCGGTCGGTCTGATGCGTCAAGACAAGATTACCAAGGGTATCGCGTCGGGTGAAGGCAATGTCGTCATTGTTTTCGGCAACAAGACCGGACGTGACGGCATCGGCGGGGTATCCGTCCTGGCCAGCCAGGAATTTACCGCTAAATCGGCGGCCAAGCGGCCATCCGTTCAGGTTGGCGACCCGTTTACGGAGAAATTATGCATCGAGGCGTCGCTCGAACTAATAGACAACGATCTAGTGGTGGGTCTGCAGGACTTTGGCGGCGCTGGTTTGACCTGCGCGACGTGTGAAACAGCGTCACGTGCCGATATGGGCATGGAGATCGATGTACGCCTTGTCGAACAACGCGAGCCGAACATGGAAGCCTTCGAGATCATGGTTAGTGAGAGCCAGGAACGCATGCTGGCCATCTGTACCCCTGAAAACCGCGAAAGGGTATTGGCAGTATGCCGCCGCTGGGGGTTGGACGCAGGGGTAATCGGACATGTCACGGGCGACGGCCTGTTGCGCGTCAAGGACAACGGTGTCGTCGTCGGCGAGATGCCGGCGCATTCCCTGGCCGACGAGGCAATATTATACAACCGCCCGGCGAAGAAACCGGCCTACCTCGCCGAGGTTCAGGGTTTTGACGCCCGAGCCGTGAAACATCCAAAGGATATCGGCAAAAGTCTCATGAGACTAGTCACTAGTCCCAACTTGTGCAGCCGACATTGGGTCTACGAACAATACGACCACATGGTCCAAACAAACACGGCTGTTTTGCCCGGTTCAGACGCCGGCGTATTGCGCCTCAAAGACAGCAAAAAAGCAATCGCGCTAACCGTCGACGGTAACGGGCGTTACTGCTATCTCGATCCGTTTGTCGGGGCGCAGATAGCGGTCGCCGAAGCAGCCCGCAACGTTGTTGCTTCCGGGGCCGTTCCGCTAGCCATTACTGATTGCCTGAATTTCGGTAATCCTGAAAAACCGGAGAATTTCTGGCAATTCAAAGAGGCGGTACGCGGCATGGGCGCGGCTTGCACGGCATTCGGTACGCCTGTCACAGGAGGAAACGTTTCTTTCTATAACGAATGGCAAAAGGGCGCGATTTACCCGACCCCAGTCGTTGGCATGCTGGGTCTGATCGACGACGTCAACAAACGCATGACCGCCGGTTTCAAAAAGGAAGGCCATGTTATCGCTGTGATCGGGGAGACATTGCCGGAACTGGGCGGAAGCGAATATCTAAAGGTCATCCACAAGAAAGTCGCCGGGCGTTGCCCGGCGCTAGATTTGAACAAAGAACGCCACATGCATGCGGTTGTTCTGGAGGCAATCAAGCTCGGTTTGATTGTCTCGGCACATGACCTTTCGGAGGGTGGTTTGGCGATGGCTTTGGCGGAGTCATGCATGCTTTCCGGTCTCGGCGCACGCGTCAGTCCAGACAGCGCCGAGAGGAGCGATTTAGAGGTCAACGAGTGGTTGTTCTCTGAATCACAGTCGCGGATGCTGGTCAGTTTGCCCGAGAAAAGCATGTTTCTGTTCGATAGAATCATCCACAACAGCCGGGTCAAACACGCCTACATCGGCCGCGTCGGTGGCGATGACCTGGTCATAGATGATATACTGAATATATCGATACTAGAGATGACTAAAGCCTGGCGAGGAACTCTTGAGTGCTTGATCAGTTAGACATCTTCTCCGATACCGTCTACGACGAATGTGGCGTCTTCGGCATTTATGCCCCCGGCGAGGCGGTAGCTAAGCTTACCTATTATGGACTCTATGCTTTGCAGCATCGCGGTCAGGAAAGCGCCGGCATCGCCGTTTCCGACGGCGACAACACCATGGTTTTTAAAGACATGGGTTTGGTCAGCCAGGTGTTTACCGAACGCGACTTGACCACCTTGCAGGGACACATCGCCATCGGCCACGTACGTTACTCGACGACCGGCTCGACCAATTGGGAAAACGCCCAGCCCATCCACAAGGCTAACGAATACTGGTCGTTAAGTCTGGCCCACAACGGCAACCTCATCAACACCAACGAACTGCGCCGCCGCTTGGAGCGTCGCGGCAGCGAATTCCAGTCGACATCAGACTCGGAGGTAATCGCCGAGCTGGTTGTCCGAGCCGGCCGTAAGACTATCGAGGCTTCCGTCCGGGACGCTGTCCGGCACATTAAGGGTGCTTTCTCCATCGTCATGATGACCGAAGACAAGTTGATCGGTGTGCGCGACGCTAACGGTGTGCGGCCTTTGGCGCTCGGGATCATGAACGGGCACTACGTGCTCAGCTCAGAGACGTGCGGCCTCGACGTGATCGGCGCCGACTTCCTGCGCGAAGTTCTTCCGGGTGAGATGGTCGTTATCGATGGCAAGGGTTTGTCGTCTTACCAGCTAATTGAGAAGACCAATCCCTCCCTCTGCATTTTTGAGTTCGTCTATCTAGCGCGGCCCGATTCTAGCATCTATGGTCGGAATGTCGCGGAGGCGCGTAAAAATATGGGTCGTCAGCTGGCCCGCGAAGCGCCGGTTGAGGCAGACCTGGTCATTCCAGTACCCGACTCCGGCAACCCGGCCGCTCAAGGTTACGCGGAAGCCAGTGGGATCCCTTACGGTGAAGGTTTTGTCAAGAATAGGTACATCGGCCGGACGTTTATTCAGCCTTCTCAAACGATCCGTCAGCTTGGTATCCGTTTAAAACTTAATCCGCTGCGCGACGTCATTGAAGGCAAGCGTCTTGTCGTCGTAGACGATTCCATAGTGCGAGGCAACACCAGCAAGAAAATCGTCCAGATGCTGCGCAAGGCCGGGGCCAAAGAGGTACACATGAGGATTTCCAGCCCGCCGATCGAGTGGCCGTGTTTCTACGGCATCGATACCGCCGAACGTAAAGACCTGATTGCCGCCAACCTGACCGTGGACCGAATCCGGACCTTTTTAAGCGCCGATTCTCTACAATACATCTCACAAAAAGGATTGGTTAGCGCGGTCAGCGACATTATTGGAGACGGCTCGA
Organism: Actinomycetota bacterium; assembly: GCA_025355855.1. Classification (GTDB taxonomy): domain Bacteria; phylum Actinomycetota; class JAHEXW01; order JAHEXW01; family JAHEXW01; genus JAHEXW01. The sequence continues at coordinate 69,453 of JANXYU010000003.1, read as the reverse complement.
CTAATGGAGCAGCGTTCTGCATGGCCTGTTTCGACGGTGTTTACCCGATTCCGATCCCGTCCCGTCTGAAGATGACAAAGCTCTCCCTCGAAAAAGCCAAAAAAGCCGAAACACTGTTTTAAAGTGCTTTAGCGCTGCAAAGCGCTAAAGCGGAATCTTTTATGTAACGACTTTCTAATCAGCCTAACTCTTCTTTTTGATTTTGACGGCGGTGCCATAGGCGGCAACTTCGTTCATTAATTGACAGATATCACCAGTGTCGTAGCGCATCGCCAAGATCGCGTTGGCGGAGTTTCGGGAACAGTGCAGGGCCGGGGCAAGTAATATGAGCGCTTTACCTAACTAAACCGCCTTAGTGCGTTAAATTACTACAACGCCACATAAAACAGCAACACTTCAGCGCTACGTAGCGCTGAAGTGTTGCTGAAGAAAGTGTATTGAGGTTTCTTTTTATGACATGGTTACGAGATTTCTTCCTCAGGCGCTCGGGCAACGAAGACATTGATTAGCTGCACTATGCCATAGGCTACCAAAGTATAAACAAGGACGGCCAGCAAGGCGGCCCATTCTATTCCGCCTGCACCGACTGTTGACGTGGGGAAGATCGCGTTAAAGGGCGCCATGAACGGCGCCGAGACGTTGTCGACAAACGAAACCAAACCGGAGGCGGGGTTGGCGGCGAACAGACGGAATAGAAAACGGAACGCCAGCAGGGCATCGATTACGCCGACGATATAGTACACAATGTTCACTGCCTTGAAATGGCGAACTTCCCGGGCCGGCGCCGGAGCGACGTCAACTGGTTCTCTTGGTGTCTCATCTACCGTCGTGCGGTGCTTCAAGGTTGTGCCTGCCATTTAAACCACTCCCTTATCTACCAATATCTAAAGTGTCTAATTATTGGAGAAAGCGCCAATTGCGCGCAGGATAGCCAGTAGGACTACCGCTCCGATCACGCCCCAGATAATACCCATTATGCTGAAGCTGCCGGCAGCGCTCGCTCCACCGATACCAAGAAGATCGGAAAAAATCCATTTCCCTAAAAGTGACCCGACGATTCCGACGATGATGTCGACAATGATGCCCATATTCGTTTTCATGATTAACCCGGCGAGCCAACCAATAATGGCTCCGACAATAATTAGAACCAACCAATCCATAGTTCTCTCCTTTCGCGCTCCAACAAGATTACTTTCTGTTCCCAGCATGGGTAGCATATTTGAATTCGTGCAGCAAAACACCTAGTAATCCGCCTAGTCTGGCTAGTTTCATAGTTCAAATGAATACCGCTATACTGACTACATGAACAAATTAACTCTCGATCAAACTATGCAGAAGCTGCGAGCCATGGCCCGTCCGGACCAACTGGAAGGTATGGCGCGGTTCGCAATCACGGGAGAAGGACGTCTTGGTTTATCAATGCCAGCCCTCCGCGGCTTGGCCAAAGATATCGGTCTGGACCACGGCTTGGCAATTAAGTTGTGGGAGACAAAAATCCCGGACGCGATGATCCTGGCGGGGTTGATCGATGACCCGACGATGATGACCCGGCCGCAGACAGAAGCTTGGGTGTTGGATTTCGATTCTTGGGATGTCTGCGATCAGGTGTGCGGTAAGTTTGAGGAGTTACCTTTTGTAAACGAGCTGATAGAAGAGTGGGCCCGGCGCGACGAGGAATTCGTCAAGCGCGCCGCGTTCGCGATAATCGCCGGCCTGGCTTGGCATGACAAAACATTGCCGGACGTCCGGTTCCTGAAGTATCTGAAGCTAATCAAAGCGGCAGCCACCGACGACCGCAATTTTGTTAAGAAAGCGGTCAACTGGGCGCTGCGAAATATCGGTAAACGGACCATGGAGTTGAATGGGGCTGCGCTGGCTACCGCTCGCGAAATCAAAAAGCTTGATAATAAAGCGGCGCGCTGGATCGCGGCTGACGCTATACGTGAGCTGGAAAGCGACAAAATCCAGGCCAGACTTGCGTCCGGCCGACCGAGAGCGAATATTTAGGGAGAGATTTCGTTAGTCCAAATACTCCCGCAGTTTCCGGCTGAGTAAAGGGTGCTTCAGTTTCTCTAGCGCCAGTGATTCAATCTGGCGAATGCGTTCTCTAGATACCCCGAATTCCCGGCCGACATCCGACAGGGTGCGCGGTTCGCCGTCCAGAATGCCGAATCGGTACTCGATTATGCGGCGCTCGCGCTCTTCCAGGGTTTCCAAAACGCGCCGCAGATGCTCTTGCATTAGGGTAAACGAAGCGGCCTCCAGGGGAACCACAGCATCGCGATCCTCGATGAAGTCACCCATCCGGTTGGCGTCGTCACCGACGGGAGATTCTAGCGACATCGGGTCGATGTTGGCCTTTTGCGCTTCCTTAACTTTCTCAACTGAAATCTCCATGACCGCCGCCACTTCGTCCTCGCTCGGTTCCCGCCCCAAGTCCTGCAGAAGTTGACGTTTGGTACGCGTTACCTTATTGATGGTTTCAACCATGTGCACCGGGACGCGAATAGTGCGCGCCTGGTCGGCTATGGCTCTCGTTACCGCTTGTCGGATCCACCAGGTCGCATAGGTGGAGAATTTAAAGCCCCTGGTGTAGTCGAATTTCTCTACCGCGCGGATCAAACCGAGATTGCCTTCTTGGATCAAATCGAGCAGAGACAAACCTCGCCCAATGTGCTTGCGGGCGATGGATACGACAAGGCGCAGGTTCGCTTCCAGGAGGTGTTCTCGGGCTCGCTCGTCTCCCGCCTCGATGCGTTTGGCCAAATCGACTTCTTCAGCTCGCGTCAGCAGAGGCACTCGCCCGATCTCTTTCAGGTACATCTTTACTGGGTCGCCGACTCCGACCTGAGCCGTTACGCTCTCGAAACTTGACGTGTCAGTATCTCCGCTTATGTTGAAGCTCGTATTTTGGCTGGTCAATTTAATTCCTTTAGGCTGAGGGTCATATATTAATTATCGGAGGACGGGTGGCGCAAAGCTATGCAGAAGCTGTGAATATCTGATGGGAAGATGACGAGCGAGAGTTTGCTATTGGCGTTTAGCCTGTTTCTGGTCTAGGTAGAGTTTTCTTAGACGAAGATTATGGGGTGTTACCTCGAGCAGCTCGTCATCTTCCAAAAAGTCCAGACTCTGTTCAAGAGTCAAAATCGTGGGCGGCGTCAACATTATGGAATCATCCGCGCCGGATGCCCGCATATTAGTCTGTTTCTTTTCTTTCGCGGCGTTAACCCATAGGTCGTTAGCTTTCGCATGCAGTCCGACGATCATGCCCTTGTAGATTGGGGTCTGGGGATTAAGGAACAAGACACCGCGTTCTTGGGCGTTGCCCAATCCGTAGGTGACCGTTTTTCCGCTCTCCGAGGCAACCAAAGCGCCGTTGCGCAGCTGCACCAGGCCGGCGCCTAGCGGTTGATAGCGCAAGAACATCGAGTTCATTACCGCCGTACCGCGCGACTGGGTCAACAGTTCGCTGCGCAAACCGAGCAGCCCCCGGGTCGTGATCTCGAACGTGAGACGGACAGTTGAGTCGGAATTATCTTCTTGAGCCTGCAGAACTCCTTTTCGGCGGCCGATTTCGCTAATTACAGCACCGCTGTAGGCCGTGTCGACATCAACGACCAGCTCTTCAACCGGCTCGTATTCTTTACCGTCAATCATCTTGGTTATGACCTGAGGTTTGCCTACCTGGAATTCATAGCCCTCGCGTCTTAAGGTTTCCAAAAACACAGACAGATGCAACTCGCCTCGTCCGGAAACAATAAAGTTGCCGGAGTTCCCCATTTCCAGCCGCAAGGAGACGTTTGTCTCCAGTTCGCGTTCGATGCGCTGCAGAATCTGGCGACTGGTAACAAACTTGCCGTCTTGACCGGCGAAAGGCGAGGTGTTGGCAGCAACGCTGATCTTTAAGGTCGGCTCTTCAATCTCGATTACCGGCAATGCTTCCGGCTGGTTGACGCAGGCCAGCGTCTCTCCGATGCTAGCGTTCTTCACGCCGGTCAAAGAGACGATGTCACCGGCGACAGCTTTGTCGACCTCGACCCTATGCAGACCCTGGCTGACGTAAACCTTGTCGATGCGAGCTTGCTCTTCCGTCCCGTCCTTCTTGAGCAGCGAGACAGTCGTGCCGGGACTTATCTGGCCACGGCTGATACGCCCAATGGCGTATTTTCCTTGGAAGGTATCGCTGTCTAACGCGGCAACCAACATCTGAAAGTGTTTATCGATCTCGGCCTGCGGGGCCGGCACGTATTTAATGATCGCTTCGAAAATCGGTGTTAATGTGGCCGGTTCGGTGAAGTCAGTCGGCATCTCAGCCCACGACTTGCCTTCCCGCGCGATGGCGTAATAGACGGGAAAATCGAGATGATCCGACTCTGTCGCCAGATCAAGAAACAGGTCATGGGTTTTCTCGATCACCTCGGCGACCCGCGCGTCGCGTTTGTCGATTTTATTGATTACGACAATTAACTGCAGGCCGATCTCGAGCGCTTTCTTTAAAACGAATTTGGTTTGGGGCATCGGGCCTTCCTGCGCGTCGATTACCAGAATGGCCCCATCGGCCATATTCAGAGTGCGCTCCACTTCACCGCCAAAATCGGCGTGGCCAGGCGTATCGATGATGTTAATCTTGGTGTCCTTGTAGATGACGGCCGTATTTTTGGCAAGGATAGTTATGCCGCGCTCTTTCTCTTGATCATTAGAGTCCATGATCAACGTCTGAGAAAACGCAGCTTCATTGGAGCGAAAAGTTTTGGATTGCTTCAGCAGACCGTCGACCAGAGTGGTTTTGCCGTGGTCGACGTGAGCGATAATAGCAACATTCCGTAGTTTCATAGACCTCTAATCTTACGGGGATTAGGAGCATAAAGCAAATGGTAGCAGCGCTTGGCCGAAACCTCTGGCAATACTTTTGCTTTATGCTCATAATCGTTTTAATGGCCTTGGCTAGATGAAAAAGGAGCGCGCGGATGAAGCAGAATATGGGAGCATGGGATAAGTTCATTAGAATTGTCGTCGCGATTGGCATCGCGTTTGCATGGGCGGCCGGCTATATCAGCGGGATCCTGGCGATCGTATTGTTAGTAATTGCCGCAATCCTCTTGTTTACCTCGATGTTGGGTTTTTGCCCGCTGTACATGATGTTTCATATATCTACCAAGCGATAAGCGAGAGCGCTCTATGGGCCGACCGGCCCGCTAGACTACATTCAGCACCCGGGTTCACCCGGATGGTCGCAACATGGCTGACGCCGGATGATCTTCCTCCACGTGTTTTGCCAGACCAATTCCAGCTTGCGACGAAGTGGCATGGGCTGTTTGAGGTTTCTCCAGAAAGCGCCAGGTTCGGGCCGCGCATGCTGATGCATTAAGCCTCCGTTTGGGAATCGACGTAGCGTGTGGTCGATGCCGGCGTCGTTTCCGGGTCCGTTAGTTTATAAATAGCAGCCATAAGTATTAAGGAATAACCGATAATCCACAGGGCGATGACGAGGCGTGATGGCAGATTACTAGGTTCATAAACGCCTGCCGGCATTGAGAAGCTAAAGGTTAGATCAGCAACCATAAATAAGGCCAGTCCGAACATGATCATTTCCTGCCAAGACTTTCGCCAAGGCAAAACAGACATAAACAGAGCGAGCAATAATCCGAGCAAGACGACGATATCTAAAGCCGGATACAGATAGTCAATAATCATAGGTAAGTTGACACTTGTGCCGGGCTCGAACGGAGATAGGCCGTGCGGCATAAATATCGCGAATAACGCGGTTAGCGCGCCTACAAAAACGACAATGAACAGGGGGTGCCAAGCAAAACCGGCGCCTCGACGTCCCGGCCGACCGGTCAAAAGGGATAATCGATAAACAGCGATTATCAAACTGATATACGCGATGACGTAGAGAATGTCCGGTACGCCGAGAGGTCGTGGATCGCCGGCCACTCCTGAAAGGTCCTTTAAGCGGAGCCAGATATCACCACAGGCCCAACCGGTACCGGTAACAGCCAAAAACGTCCAGACCGCACGGTCTGTCCCGCGCGAGCGGATTGCAATCAGAATCAAAGTTAGAACTGTTACAGCTCCGATTGGCACATAAAAGAGGTCGCGAGCGGCCGCGTTATGACGAATCCCGCCGTAAAACGCGACGAACAAATAAGCGACCAGAAATACGCCCAACGAGATCCAGGCGGCGCGGCGTATGATGTTCGCAGAGTTTGAGCGGGGCTGCATAGCACAAATAAGTATACCCCAAGCTGGTTGTTCGATATACTGGCGGTGATGGTACTTTTGCTAAAAGAAAGCGAGAGGCGGTCAACTTGATTTATGTTTTCGGCGTTTTTCTAATCCTGCACGGTTTAATTCACGCTGGCTATTTTGCTCCGGCGATTCCCGCGGCCGCCGCGGGCAAAGCGCAACCGCCTGAGTTTAGTTTTGGTCACTCCTGGCTGATTAGTTATCTCGGAATTCACGCGGGCGCGGTTAACGTTGTCGGCTATGCGGCGGCGTCGCTGGCTTGCATCGGGTTTGTCGCCGCCGGCCTAGGCGTTCTCGGGGTTCCTTGGGTGGCGACATACTGGCAAACGATCGCGATCGCGAGCGCCGCGTCATCAATGTTGGTCTTGCTGGCCTCGTGGGATAAATGGTTCATCGCCGCGGTCGTGATAAATATCGCCATCGCGGCTTACGCGTTTTTGGCTCAATAACAACGTTCTAACGAATCGAAAAGTTGTTTTGAACAAGAATGGCCGAAGACGCGGTATACGACAGCCGATGGTGGACAGCTTTAGAAGGTGCTAAGACCTAGTTGTAATAACCGGTTGAGCCGGTGGTGCCGTCTAAGCTTGGCACGGTGTCGTAGCCATAGTACGTTTTGTCACCGAACTTAAAAGAGACACCGCTATGGCAACCGCCATAGCTATATAGGTAGGGGCATCGGCTACAGCTGGAATCGGTTGCCGAGGCCGTTACCAGCCGAGAGTCAGACGCTACCCAGCCCATATTGACAAGACCGTTGATAGCTGCCGGGTAGGCGATTACACCGCAGAGCAGGATGATCGCGGCCGCGAATGCGACAGCCCCCTCAGGACGCGGTTCGATGACCTCATGGAGCTTGCGGCGCAAATATGCTCGTAAGGCGCGCCAGTTCATGGCGACGTGCAGAATTGCCGAAGCTATGAGCACAAAACCGAGGAATATATGGACATTGCTCCACGTCTTTCGCCAGGCGACTTCATAGGGAGCGATGTACAAAAAGACACTGGAGACGGCGACCGGGATTGCCAAGAAGATAAGTAAGAGAGAGTTCAGCGCCCGTAACTGTAGTCCAAATATTTTGAATGCCCGCAAGAGACTGATCCTATCACTAGACCGGTAACGGCGTTTCTGATCGACGCCAGTATATTAATTATATACGACATATGATATATGGTGAGTGTGTGGCGTTTATCCAGAAAATGTGAAGATGTCAAGAAGAAGCGTAACATGAGGTCAAAAAAGGAGCCAGATGACTGGAAGGGTGACAGGCAGGCGCGCAATCAGTATCATTGGCGGGACATTCCCCCTGGTATTTGCTTTCTATGCTTACCGACTTCACGGGATGACGGATTATATCAATGACTATGGGCCACTTCAACGTAGCCTGTTATACCTGGTAATGGCAGGCGTGTTGGCTTGGGCGGGTCTGGCGATTGATGTCCTGTGGCGTAACAAGTCGGGTCGAGCCGGCGCGGCCGCGATTGGTTTCACCTGGTTAATGCCAGTTGCGGCCATTTTTCTAACAGTCGGGTTTGCCAGCTATATACTTGTTCCTAAATATACAGGCGGCGGCGATGTCCCGCCGCAGCTCATTCTGCTGGACACGCCGGCAGGCCGTTCCGTCCCCAATCTGGCCGTGTCATTCTATACGGCCGCCGCGTCGAAGAACACTCTATTGTGGGGCGAGGCCGACGGCAGATTAAAGGCGGTAACGGAGCGATCCGCCGTTCGTAAACATTGGTTCGAGCTGGCTGGGCTTAAGCCGGACACGCAATATATGTACACGCTTAACGATTCCCCCGCGGTACGATTTCGGACGCCGCCGGCCGCCGGAGAGACTTTTTGGTTCGCCGCAGCTGGTGACGCGCATGTCGGGAACAAGACCAGTGATCCGGCGGCCACTGAGCGCATCTTAAAGAGCATCTCTAAACCGACCAATGGCTACTCATTATTTTTTGATCTGGGTGATACGGCGCAACTAGGCTTCGATAACGGTATGTGGCAAACGGCGGGCGCAACATTTTCGCCCTACACGGATTCGATACCGACCGCCTACGTCGCCGGTAATCACGATACAATGTTGGGCGGCTTGGACTTATACCAGCGCTATTTGGGCGTGCCGTCAAGCGACGGCGAAGAGGCGCCGCTATGGCGGCGAATTGATTGCAGCGGCGTCCACTTCATATTGCTAGATCTGGAATGGGAACTGGGAACATACGTACCGGCTCAAAAAGCTTGGCTGGAAGCACAACTGAAGTCCATTCCGCAGAGGGACTGGACGATTGTTCTTTGCCACACTTTCTTTTATGCTTCAGGCGGTCAGGAAGACGGCTGGCCCTGGTACGACAACAAATCGGTCATCGCCGAGTTGACTCCTCTGTTCAAAAAATATGACGTCGATTTGGTGATTTCGGGCCACAAGCATCAGGCGGAGATTTTGCAGAACGATGGCGTCACATATGTGGTGGCTGGGACGCTGGGCGGTCGCCCTGATACCATTTTGACTTACAAGTCACCGGCCAGCCATTGGCTTAAACAGGGCGCGTTAGGGTTTGCCGATGTGACAATTCAAGGCAGTTCCGCGACGGTCGCGTTTAGAGGCGCTGATGACAAGGTTCTTTTCCGTACGACAATCGCGAAGTAGGCTTAAGTCCGGGAGCCAAAAAAGGGAGCCCAAAGACAAGCTACGGCAGCATCTTGATGATTTCGCTCAATGTTTTTTTGTGGTGCTCAATAATATCTTTCGGCGTGCCCCAGGCAGAAGCCTTGCGGGACAAAACGTCAAGGATATTAATAAAATCCGCTTTGGTCGGATTAGCGAAATCGCCACCTATTTCTTTAAAAGCCATCCTGATGACACCCTCGACATTACTGCGCAGGGACTCTTCGTCGGTTTTGGTGCCGATTGACTGACCGGCTTGGACCATCGTCGCCTTCTGCGCCTCAAAAAAACATTCAACCATTAGTGATCTGACCTTCTGGGGGGTTGGATTTGAGACGTCGGAAGGATTGGGGCACCATCTGCCGTATTCTTGGTCTGCCATTTTATTAGCTCCCTTGACTAAGTGCCGTGCGTGCAGGAACTTATCTTGCGAAACTCATTTTATCTATGATACCACCTGGGCACGTTTGTGTATAATACAATTATCCATGTCCCCCCGCGAGGAGGTGTTCGTGCCCCAAGAATCCTGGACCTACAAGCAAGCTGGCGTCGATATTGAGGCCGGTTCCGCCGCTGTAGATGTCATTAAAGAGTTGGTCAAGAAGACCAATCGTCCGGGAGTCCTATCGGGCATCGGAGGCTTTGGCGGTCTTTTTGAGATTCAGCCGGGCAAGTACAAAGAACCTGTTCTCGTTTCTTCCACTGACGGGGTTGGTACGAAAGTTAAAATTGCCCAGGCTGCCGGTCTGCACGACACGATTGGAATCGACCTGGTAGCGATGTGTGTTAACGATATCGTGGTCATGGGGGCCGAACCGCTTTTCTTCTTAGACTATATCGCCTGCGGCAATCTGGATGTATCGTTGGTCGACAAGCTGGTAACCGGGATCAGCCTGGCTTGCGTGGAGGCGGGCTGCGCTCTGTTGGGCGGCGAGACGGCGGAAATGCCGGATCTTTATAAACCGGGCGAATATGATTTAGCGGGCTTTACAGTCGGCGTGGTGGAGAAGGCGAAAATCATCGACGGATCATTGATTAAGGCCGGCGATGCGATTATAGGGCTGCCCTCGAGCGGTGTTCACAGCAACGGCTATTCTTTGGTGCGGAAACTGTTCCCTGAGCCGAACGCGGCTTTGGCCGACGAGCTTCTCGCGCCAACCAAACTTTACGTTAAACCCGTTCTGGGTCTCCTAAAAGACGTCGCGGCGCACGGCTTAGCCCATATCACCGGAGGCGGTTTGATCGACAACGTCGCCCGGATACTGCCTGACAATGTGGCGGCCGTGTTCGATACGTCCGCCTGGACGGCGCCTCCCGTGTTTGAGAAATTACGACGCCAAGGCAACATTGAAAACCAAGAAATGTTTACTGTTTTCAATATGGGGTTGGGCATGGTCATTGTTGTGGCCGAAGCCGATCTCGACCCGGCCCGGGAGACGCTGGACGCGCTGTGCCAGCCTTATCGAATTGTCGGGACCATCGAGCCGGGCCATGGGAACGTGGTCATCAATCCGTAACAGGAGGCTTTAATTATGCTGGATCTTGTCGGTTTCGGAGCTTTAAACGTTGACATGGTCTATGAGGTCGATGATCTTGCCAATATAACAGTCGGCGGCCGTGCTTGCGAGCCCGGGGCCGAAATGTTTAGCGACGCGTCTCAGTTCGCCGAGGTCCAAGAGCTCCTCAAGAAACATGGCAAACCGCGAGGCCGCAGCGCCGGCGGCAGCGCGGCCAACACCGCCGTTGCCCTTGCGCGCATGGGATTTCGCACCGGCTATATGGGCCGGGTAGGAGCTGACGAAAACGGTGCTTTCCTATTGGACAGCATGCACGGCGTCGATTTGAGTCGCGTAAAACGCGGCGGCATAACGGGCGTGACCATCGTCTTGCTTAATGGCGCTGGTGAGCGCACGATTGTTGTTTTGCCGAATGCCAATGACGAATTTAGCGCCAAGGACATCGACATGGACTATGCCGGCGATACCAAATGGTTGCACTTGACCTCTTTCGCCGGCGATATCCCGACCCAGGCGCAGACAGATTTGGTTGAAAGACTGAACGGCCAAGTAAAGATAAGCTTTGATCCGGGCGAGATAAGCACCCAAAAAGGCCTCGTCAAAATGATGCCGGTGTTCAACGGCAGCCGTGTTGTCTTTATAACGGATCGTGAAATCAGGTTGTTGACGGGTGAGGACTATGTTGACGGCGCGCGCGAAATAATTAATTACGGCCCGGAAATAGTCGTGGCTAAGCTTGGCAGCATGGGTTCATATGTACTGACCCGTGAAGAGGAGATCAGAGAACCTTCGATGGACGTTGTGCCTGTCGACAAGACGGGAGCCGGCGATGTTTACGCGGCCGGTTTTATCGGCGGGTTACTGAAAAAAATATCCTTGGCTCGGTGCGCGCATGTGGCCAGCCGGGCCGCCGCCTACAGTATTACCGGCTGGGGCCGGGAGAGTTATCCGGACGCGACTATTTTTCAGGAACGGGCCTGATGCGGTTGCGGTTAGGCTGGTTTTCTACCGGCCGTGACCACGCGGCGATCGATTTGTGGCAGGTCGTAAACGAAGCTATTAGCGACGGTAGATTGGATGTCGAGGTCGTTTTCTGCTTCTCAAACCGTGCGCCTGGCGAATCGCCGGCCAGTGACGCTTTCTTCTCCGCCGTCGAGGCCGCCGATGTTCCGTTAATCACGCTAAGCTCAAATACTTTCCAGCCTGAGGCTCGGGCGGCCGGCGCAGCCGATCCGGCTACGCAGAATGATTGGCGTCTGGCTTATGACCGCGCCGTCATGAAGAAACTGAGCGAATGGCAAGTCGATCTTATTGTTTTGGCCGGCTATATGCTGATCGTCGGTCCGGAATTGTGCGCTCGCTACGACATGATCAACCTGCATCCCGCCTTACCCGGGGGTCCGACAGGCACCTGGCAACAAGTCATCCGCGAGGTAATAAAAAGCGGGATAGAGAGCACCGGCGCAATGATTCATTTGGTGACGCCGGAGCTTGATAGAGGGCCGGCCATCGGGTATTTCTCTTTCCCGGTTGTGGGAGATTTCGACGATGTACGGGCAGCCGAGGCGGCGCGCGAGCTGCCGCTCGTCCTGACAACGCTGCAAGAGTTAGCGAACGGCCATCTGACGATCCGGCACGGGCGCGTTTTTGCCGACGGCGTGGAACTTCCCGGCGGCTGCGATCTTACCGGCCAGGTAGAAGAGTGGCTCAAGAGATGAAACAATACGTGACTGATTGCGAAGGTCCTCTATCCCTAAACGACAACGCCTTGGAAATGACAGCGGCGTTTATTCCAAACGGTGAAGACTTCTTCATCAAACTCAGCCGCTACGACGATTATCTGGCAGATATTGTTAAGAAGCCGGGCTATAAAGCGGGCGACACGCTCCGTTTGCTGATTCCATTTTTCAAGGCGTTCGGCATTACCGCCGACATGATGGATGAATTCTCGCGCGGGCACGTCGTTTTGGTTCCGGGAGCGGCTGACGCGTTGCGGCATATTCAGACGTTAATGAAGGCATTTATTATCTCTACCAGCTATCGGCCCTATATAAAAGCATTATGCGAGACGATCGGGTTTCCAATCGGGAACACATTTTGTACCTCGATCGATATAGATGGCTACAGCCTGGGATCCGAGCAAGCCGCCTGGCTGCGGACCGTCAAAGAGGAAATCGATGCTTTGCCAAGCTACGATCTACCGGTCGCCGGTGACGGAATGGCCGATCTGACGCCGGAGGCGCGAGCCGTCGTTAACCGTTTCGATTCGCTGTTTTGGGAGGAAATGACGGGGACACAAGCTGGCGCTCTGTTAAGTGTCGTTGATCCGGTCGGCGGCGTCGGCAAGGCAAGAGCGCTGTTAACCAGCCTCGAGCGCACCGGCGCCACCATCTCCGACGTTATCTACGCAGGTGACAGCATTACCGATATTCAGGCGCTTGAAGCCGTAAAGCAAGGCGGCGGGTTGGCGGTCTCGTTCAACGGTAATCGCTACGCGATCGCGGCCGCCGATTTGGCGGTATACGGAGAAGACGCGACGATTCTGGGATTGATTGCCGACGCGTTCGCGGCGGGCGGGAAAGATGGCGTCAAGGTATTGTTGCGAGACATGAGCATCAATATAATGAATGAAATCAAGCTGCGCGGCGCGCATTTTATTAGCAGCGCCAACAGGGAAATGATAGTTAAGGAAAGTGAAACCGTGCGGAGAAGCATTCGAGGTGCGGCCGGCGAGGTTGGGTAACGGGAGGAATCATGGATAAGGTTAAGATCAAACGGGCATTGATAAGTGTTTCTGACAAGAGCGGACTGTTGGAACTGGCGAAGACGCTCCAGTCGTTCGGGACTGAGATAATCTCAACCGGCGGGACGGCGAACGCGCTGGAGGCCGAGGGCATCAAAACTATCAACATCTCGGACGTGACGGAATTTCCGGAAATGCTGGACGGACGCGTGAAAACTCTCCACCCGGCGGTGCACGGGGGTCTCCTGGCCCGACGCGACCTGGAAAGCCATATGAAAACCATCGCCGAACACGGCATCGTGCCGATCGACATGGTCGTCGTCAACCTGTATCCCTTCGAGGCGACGGTCGCCAAGCCCGACGTCAAACGGGAAGACGCCATCGAGAACATCGATATCGGCGGACCCAGCATGCTGCGCAGCGCGGCCAAGAACGCGGACGCGGTGGCCGTCGTAGTCAACCCGACACGCTACGGCGCCGTCATCGAAGAACTCAAAGCCAACGAAGGCGCTTTAACGCTAGCGACCCGAACCGAACTGCAGAAAGAGGTCTTTCAAACCACGGCCGCTTACGACGCTGCCATCGCTAAATATTTGGGCGAGCAGACGGACGAGAGCGGTTTCCCCGAATGGATCTCGATGCAATTTAAGAAAATCCAGGATTGTCGGTACGGCGAGAATCCGCACCAACGCGCCGCCTACTACAGTGAACTCGCGCCGCCGGCGCATGCCTTGGTCAATGCGCAAAAGATGCATGGCAAGGAATTGTCGTTCAACAATGTGTTGGACATGAACGCGGCCTGGGGCACGACGGAGGAATTCAATGTCCCTTGCGTGGTTGTCGTCAAGCACAACAACCCTTGCGGCGTGGCCCTTGCTGGAGATATCGCCGATGCCTATCAGAAGGCATGGGACGCCGATTCCTTGAGCGCTTTTGGCGGGGTCGTGGCCCTCAACCGGCCGGTTAATAAGAAAATCGCCGAGCACATGAAAACGGTCTTCATCGAAGTCGTCATCGCGCCGGGTTACGACGCCGACGCTCTGGCCATCTTGACTCAGAAGAAGGATATCCGGCTGTTGACCATGGATCAGAAGCACAACACTCATGTCGGCGAGAAGGATTTTAAAAAGGTCGACGGCGGCCTATTGGTCCAGGACATGGACGTCTCTACCGAGGACCGCGAAGACATGAAAATTGTTACGAAACGCCACCCGAGCGAACAAGAATGGGAAGACTTGTTGTTTGCCTGGAGGGTCGGCAAGCGCGTCAAGTCCAACACCATCATTCTGGCTAAAGACATGGTCACCGTCGGCATCGGCGCGGGGCAGATGAGCCGGGTCATAAGCGCCACCATCGCCGGCATCAAGGCGGGTGAACGCGGGCAAGGCAGCGCTCTTTCGAGCGACGCCTACTTCCCATTCCGGGATGGGATCGAGGAAGCCGCCAAAGTCGGCGCGGCCGCGGTTATCCAGCCGGGCGGCAGTATTCGCGACGAGGAAGTTATCGCGGCGGCGAATGAGTTTAATATGGCGATGGTCTTTACTGGTTATCGTCACTTTAGGCATTAATACCGGCTGGAGGCCGACCTCCGTTGACTCGCCTCGCTCCTAAGAGCTTAAGTCGCAGCGGCGAGCAAACCTCGGTTTCCTCCAGCCTTGTTTGGGACTTTTGACGATAAAAGTTCAGATAAAGAAGGGGTTTTTAGGTGGTTAAGAAGGGGATTCTTGAGGATGTCGGGTGTCCGTGGTGGATATGTTGGTCTTTCGACAATCCATTGCGACAGTTGGTGCATAACTCTGACCAATTACTTAAGGACTTAGTCGAGCCGGGCGATACCGGTCTTGACCTCGGGTGCGGTGAAGGTTACTTCACCATCGACATGGCGCGCCTGGTCGGCCCAACGGGCAGGGTAATAGCGGTCGACCTTCAAGAACATATGCTAAAAGTCCTCCGCCGCCGGGCAATCCGCGTCGGCGTCACGGATTCGATAGAGACTGTCGTTGGCTCTCCCGACGTTCTGAATGTCGACACGCGCGTTGATTTCGTCCTCGCTTTTTGGATGCTACATGAAGTTCCGGACAAAGACCGGCTTTTGGGTGAGATAGCGGCAGCCATGAAGCCCGGCGCTCGTTTCCTGCTGGTCGAACCCAAATGGCATGTCTCACAAGAATCATATGCGTTAAGCCTGAAACTGGCCGAGGCGGTGGGTTTGATTCGCGTTGAAGACCGCTCCGTCCGGCTAAGTATGGCGACGCTATTAACAAAAACCGACATCTAGCATAAGCTATTAACATCGGTTTTAGGTTAAGTGATTAGAGGTTGTGATGAACCAGGCCAGCCACTCGCGCCAACTCCGTCCAATCGATCTCTTCATTCTAGCTATTATATTGATGTTGTTTCCGACAGCTTGTTCGTGCTGGCCGTCATTGCCCGCGCTCGTTCATCAAGATGGCTGCGGTCGGCCGCAATATGCCGCGGCGGGCCCAGGCAAACAGGCCGTACCGCTGCCCCCCCAAAATGTTTGTCGCCTACTCTCATGGAGGCGATATTTGGATCATGGATAATGATGGCAAAAACAAGAAGCGGCTAACCTCAGACCCAGCTCGTGAATTCGGCTTGTCGGCCAGCTATCAGAAAGAACGAATCTGGTTTATCCGCGCAGCCGGCGATACGCCTGAGACCATGAGGTATGGCGATGTTTACTCCTGCGACTATGGCGGCCAGGATCTCAAACAGGTTACCAAGGGGCTGAAGGTAAAGTTCGCGGTTGTATCGCCGGATGGCAAAAGGCTGGCCATTTCAGTAGCCACTGTTATGCCGGACGCGTCCGGAACCGGCAATATCGGAGAAACCGCCGATATGTGGGTGGTCGACGCCGCCGGGATCAAACTCTCGATGTCGTCCATTCATGACAATCTGACCGGCGACTTGCGCACGTCGGCCATCGGCGGTCGAGAGGGTTCGACCTACGCCGCGTGGTCGCCAGCGACCATGAAGATCGCGTTTACCTACAAACCGGACACCAGCTCCTCACTTGGCATTTCCACCAAGGTGGTTTACCTAGCCAACTCCGATGGCACGGAACGAAAGATTTTGGTAACCGGCGCTGACCAACCGTCGTTCGACGGTTATGGAACCAGTGTCGCCGTAACAACAGGTGCGCGTTCGGACACTATGGGCGTGGGCCGGGTTAATGCAACTGGAGGGGCACTGGCGGACGTGTTGCCTGTCTCGTCAGCGGCGCCCCTCTGCAATACCTACGACCCTATATTCATAACGACCTATGAAGAGATTAAAGAATGGCCGACTGTTATTTACGGTAAGACAACTTATCCGGCCGCGCCGGCGCAACCTGTCAACACCTTAGAAAAGTACCGGATCGATGGCGCGAAGACGACTGTTTTAGTCAGCCAAGAGGGCACTGAAAACGTAATCAGTCATGTGGCGTGCGACAATTCATATCAAATGATATTTTTGCAGATCGGGAAGAGCGTAGGTCTGGACGTCGACAACACGACGATTTGGTCGGTTAAGCCGGACGGCACCGGCCTCAAGATGCTTAGCCAGGCACTAAATGATGGGGATTCAGAACCGACGGCCGCGGTTAGCTACAACTGGTCTTATAAAGGCAAAAACGGAGGAGCTAATTTCTACGCGACGTGTCATTGGCCATATCAAAAGTAGAACTTATTTGCCGCGGATTTCATCCAGCATATTTATCCGGGTGACCATGACTGCCGGGATCAAGCCGGAAAATATAGCGACCCAGAGGATGGTTTCGGCACGCAGGACAAAATTGCCCACATTAACGACCAGATGCGCGTTCCCCATCGGCAAAGCGAAGGGGTGAGAGACAAAATAGGGCACCAGCAGACCAAAGAACATAGCGGCCCCCAGTAACACACCTGCTACCGAGTAAACGACACTCTGTAGAACGTATACTGCGTGGATCAGGTATGGTCGTACTCCCAAAGCGCGCATAATCCCGATCTGGCTGCGCTTATCGGTTATGTCGACAAAGATAACGATGAAAATCGTGACCGCGGCAATCAGGGTGGCGACCAGGCTTAGAATCACATCGATGCTGACGAAACTCTTGGTAACGTCTTTCATCAGACCGGCCGAGTCTTGCCAAGGGTGAATGTCGCCGTTAACGCCCCGAGCTTTAAGTCCGTCTATTACCTTTGGCTCCGTGCCGGGGGTGTCGACAGTCACCAGAATACTGGACGCCTGGTTGCGCAGGTACGGCGCGACATCCTGCATCGCTTTGATAGTCGTGAAGGTTTGGTAGTCAGCCTCGATGTAGTTGCTATAGAAGATACCGCGAACAATGAAGTTCTTTTCCGTATTGTTCTGCAATGTTACTTTGACGATGTCACCCACTTTGATGCCCTTGAATGACCTGGTAGCGGCTTCTTCGTTACCCGTAACCTGAGCGCCAAGCAAGATTCCGTCACTATCATTCGCTTCTAAATAGCGTCCCGATATTAACTTCTGGCTGATATTGGTAACCTGGATTTCGTTGCTCGGGTCGATGGCGATCAGACGAAACGTCGATTTGATGTTCTTGAACTTCATCGAGGCGGCCGGCAACTGATAATGAGCCGTGGCGGCCTTGACGCCGTCGACCGCTCGGATCTTGGTCAGCTCTTTATCGGTGCGGGCAATAAAATCGTCCTTGGCGTTCGGATAGATTGTTATGTTACCGGCGTAGGTCTCGATAACGTTGGCATTGGATGTGGCGATGATGCCATTGAATAGCGAAGACGCGAATACCATATTAACGAACGCGATGGCCATAAGGAAAATGATCAAAGCCAGCGTCCATTTGCTGCCGCGCCGCAAGTGCCGAAAAATAAGAAAGAACGGAATCCGCCACTCAGGCATTGGATTCCACCTGCCCGTCTGCCAGATTAAGCAGTTTGCTTGCATATGTTGTCTCGTCTTGTTCATGGGTGATCATTACGATTGTGTGGCTCTCGTCTTCGTTAAGAGATCGGAACAGTTTCATGATTTCTTGCGCGGCGATGGAATCCAGGTTGGCTGTCGGTTCGTCCGCAAAAATAACGGCCGGCCCGTTTACCAACGACCTAGCGATGGCTATTTTCTGCTGTTCGCCGCCCGAACACTGGCGGGGCAGATTATACATGCGGTGCGATACGCCCACTCTCTCCAAAAAGTCCTTGGCACTGGCGCGGCATTCGGCCATCGGCCGGGTCATCATGGCCGGCAACATTACGTTTTCAAGCGCGGTAAGCTCTGCCATCAAAGCGTACTCCTGAAAGATATAGCCTAATTCTCGGACTCGAATCGCGGCACGCTCTTTCTCGCTCATCGTGTTAACGTCTTGGCCGTTCAAAATAAGCGCGCCTGACGTCGGTCTGTCCAGTAGGCCTAACTGATGGAGCAGGGTCGATTTCCCGCTGCCGTTGCGCCCGGTGATGATGAAGAAGTCGCCGCGCGCGATGTCAAGGCAAACACCTTTAAGGGCCTCGACTTTCACCTCGTCGGTAACGTAAGTCTTGTATAGATCGGTGACGGAAATAATCGGTTCTAAGGACATAGGGTAATTGTAGCACCAGGCGCGGGCGACACGAATCGTGTAGAATATATCTTCTGGGCCGTTAGCTCATCTGGTAGAGCATCGGACTTTTAATCCGAGGGTGGAAGGTTCGAGTCCTTCACGGCCCACCAGCCTTCGCCTGGCTGGGCTCCAGCAGGAACTTCCGCCCCAATGGGCTTCGGCTGGCAGGCCAGCCAGTAATTTTGGCGAAGGCTGTCCGGCGAAGCAACAGAAAGCCGATGGTTTTAGTGAGGCTGACCGCGAAGTCGGACGAATAATCATTTGCTTATGTACACGCTAGGCCCCCATCGTCTAGTGGCCTAGGACACCGCCCTTTCACGGCGGCGACAGGGGTTCGAGTCCCCTTGGGGGTACCACAACTTTGGCTAGCTGACCACGAGCTACTTTCTGTGGCGGCCTTTATAACCGCGCGTCAAGGTTCGCTTCTTTTTCCCCGGACGGCCATATCTCTTGACCACGAAATAGCTTGCGGTCCCCATTATGCCCAAGAAACATAGGCTGGCTGCAAGCAGGAACCCATTTTTAGACAACGTTGCGCCAAGCGCGTACCAGAGACTCCCGTTACTGCTGTGCTTGGCGATTTGATCGGCAACGGCAGTGCGGGCCCGGGCCGGTCTCGGAACCGTCGGTTGCCTGGTGTTTTCTTTCTGTAAGCCAAAGTACTCAGCGATTCCGTCGTAAATCCCTCGTGCCAAGGCTTGCTGGAATGAGTCGGTTTGCACAAGTTGTTCTTCGCGTTCATTCGAGACATATAGGCATTCAATGATCAGCGCGGGCATCTTGGCGCGTTCAATCATCCAGTTATCGGACGGATCAGCTTGCGTCAGACCACCATCGATTACATCTGTGTAACCGTAGGTTCGGATGGCTTGCATTACCGAGGCGTGAACTACGGTTGCGAACTTAAAATCCGCTGCGCTCTTCGGCGCGAACCACATTTCATCGCCGGAATCGTCAGCGTTATCGCTGCCCTCATTGTGGATGTCAATATACGCGTCTGCACCGCGGCTATTCGCCATGGCCATGTTCGCGTCAGGATCCTGATCGGTATCGTCCGTGCGCGTCATAATCGTTTGAACGCCATGTCTGGTAAGAAGGGCGTTTAGTTTCTGCGCAATTGCCAAATTAATTGTCGATTCGTAAGTTCCATCGTAACCAATCGCACCAGGGTCGGAACCGCCATGACCAGCTTGGATGACAACCGACGTCGCCGAAGCGGCAGGCGCCTTAGATAGGAAGAAGCCTAAACATAGCAAACATATGACGGCTGATATTTTCAGGGTATGTAGGCGCCTCAAGCATCTCCTCTCAGTCGCGGGCAACAGTATAACTTTAGCGTACGCATATGAAGATGCTGTGAAGCAATCTATCCCGGCAGCTCCGTTTCGAGACTGAACGATTGAAGACAGCGCCGTTAACCCCTGGTATAATTAATCTTTCTTGGGGCGATTAGCTCAGTGGGAGAGCGTCTCGTTTACACCGAGAGGGTCGGGGGTTCAAATCCCTCATCGCCCACCAGCCTTCGCCATGGCTGGGCTCCAGCAGGAGCTTCCGCCCTAAAGGGCTACGGCTGGCAGGCCAGCTAGTTGCTTTGGCGAAGGCTGTCCGGCGAAGCAACAGGAAGCCGATGGTTTTAGTGAGGCTGACCGCGAAGTCGGACAAAGCAAATGTCAATTTGATATAGTAGATAAGTTACCACGGAGCCGTGGTGTAGCCTGGTCCAACACATCTGCCTGTCACGCAGAAGATCGCGGGTTCAAATCCCGTCGGCTCCGCCATTTTGCCTGTTTGCTGGCAAAATGCCCCGGACGTTCTCTTGTTCGGGGCGGCACACCAACGTGGCGGGATAGCTCAGTTGGTAGAGCGCGGGACTGAAAATCCCGGCGTCCCCAGTTCGATTCTGGGTCCCGCCACCATTAACAGGACCCCTCAGCCACATTCTCCTAGAAACCTATACTGATCAACAGGTCTTGTTTCGCGCCCACTTTGGCTCCCGCAATCTTGAGTGTTAGGCCTGACGAGGCGGCGCCAATCGGGAAAACAGCAGTTACGCGGGCTGCCTGTTTGGGCGCCAGGGTGGCTTGGAACAGGGATAGAATCGGCTCACCGTTGTAGACTCTGGCCTGGCTGGCCGTTGCTATCTTATCGGCTTGCCAAACGTGCTTGTCTTTATCGACTATAGCGACCGCGGCGGGATCAATGGTGGTTTTGCTGTTCGCTGTATTTGTTAACGACATATCAATAACAATGAAACTGCCTTTAGCCTTAATCGGCCCCTCCGGACCGTTAAGTTCTTGCGCTCTAAACGCCCCATTGACATGCCACTTCACAGTCCCAAGAGAGACTGTCGCGCCGGTCGCGGCGCTAGTGGAGGCTTGTTGGCCAGCGCCTCGTTTTAGCATTAGAGCGGCTCCCGCGATGAGCGCAAGCAGGACAAGGGCGACGACAAAGATAGCAAAAACTCGCCAACCGCGTTTCGTTACAACCATAGTCCATCCTTCCATTGTCAGTTTAATTGACGGCGCATCTACCTCTCATATTATACCTTTTTGTCTTGCGCTCAAGCTCTGTTGTGAGTGATAATTTACCCAGCTCATCCAAGCTAAAAAGGAGACTGATCGTGATGCGACGCAGCCTGGCCGCTCTGGCCGCCACAGCCGTATTTCTAACAACTACGCTGGCCTGTACCGTATGTAATCTTAACCCCACGACGCAGACTGTTACCAAGCGGACAGTTACCGTTCAACCACTGTTCTATAAAGAAACCAGTAGCGGCCCCAGCGGTGATTTCAGCAACTGCAAGATAACGGTCGAGGTTAACAAAAGCGGTCAACCTGAGGTCGGTTTTTTTGAGTCGGAGGTCGCGGGCAGCGGCAGTCAGTGGCGCTCAGCCGGTTGGATGGCTGCGATAATGGGCAGTTTTTTGCTCGGGCGAGACGTCTCCGACTACAAGTTTACCTATGAGATCGCAGGCTATGTCGACGGCCCGAGTGCCGGCGGCCTGATGACTTCCGCCGTCCTGGCGGCGATGTTGGGTGACACCATCCAAAATAATATTACGATGACCGGCACTATTAACCCCGACGGGACGATCGGCCCGGTCGGCGGCATCGCCCAAAAAATCGACGGGGTGAAGAAAGCCAAGAAGACGCGGATGTTGATACCCGCAGGGTTGCGGTATGAAGAAGACGCGTCTACGGGCGCCACGGTTGATCTTGTAGAAAAAGGGCGAGCCGCCGGTATCAAGGTTAAAGAGGTGGCGACCGTCTACGAGGCGTATAAGGAACTAACCGGTAAGGAGATCCCTAAAGCGTCGGGCGCGACACTTGCAGCGGTAGAGTTGCCTCAAGCCATTTTTGACAAGGTCAAAAGCCGGACAAAGGCCTGGTATGCCAAATACCAGGAGAATTCTGACATGTATAATACGTTTAGCCTAACCGTAGGTACTGATACGGAAGACGCCTGGATGGCACAGGCGGACGCTATGGCCGCCAAAGGCGCCGGCTATCTTAAGCAAGGTCTGATTGCCAGCGCCTACGATCAGGAAACGAGCGCCTATATGTATTCGGCGATGGCTTACCACACCAAGCGAGCGTTGCAGGCCTACCTGACCCAGGGCGGGGTGTCGGGGGCCGACAACTACCTCTCTACAATCAATCCTTCCGGCAACAAGATGGACAACGTTTTTGACGAATTGAAGTTGAAGAAACCGACGACCTTGGCTGACACTATCGTCTTAGCGGACGCTTTCGGCCGTCTTAGTATGGCCGATGGTTTGATCACGCAAGCGGATGCTTTGCTGAAAACAGACCCGGCTTCCGCCGAGGAGGCGGCGGCGAGTGTGATTCTGGCCACTAACTATTATGTGCTCGCGGACTATGCCATCGACTGGGCTAAAGATTCGGTCGAGGTCGGTTTTGGCGCTGGAACGGCCAAACCGGCCACCAAGGAACAGGTGACGGCGCTTAGCGAAGCTCTGCGGAAAGCGGCGGAAGCCAACTTGGACTACTTCGACACCGTAGTCTTGCAGGGGCTGGCCGACCAGGAAGGCATGAGTTTGGATACAGCGAAGAATAACTTCGAGTCCAACGAGTTCAATTACGGTTTCGCTGTCTCGTCAATCATCGGGGCCCAGGAACTTAAAGACAAGCTAGGTAATACTGAAGCGCGCGCCATCGCCGTTCTCGGTAATTCGCTGGTTTCGTTTACATTATCGAGCGAATTGATCGCGAAATACTACTCGCTACAGGTGGAAACCAACGCCAGCGGCAACATCACGAGCATTCCCTTCGAAAAAGCGATGATCAACATGTTGGACTTCGGCGAGACAACCGCCAAGGAAAACATTAACGCGGCTAAGAGCGCCGGCGCTATCCCAGTGCTGGCAATCATCGACTACGAGGGCGCGAAGGTCAAACGCGAGGGCGGCCCGGCCGAAAAACTAGACGCCTTGGGCGGTTACTGGAGCGCGAGCATGCAGGGAAGATTACTGACCATTCTGGCGGGCATGAAGATCAAACGTTCCGGCGACGCCGGCAGTGCCGGGTTCGCTAAAGTGCTCGGAGACTAATCTTTAACGAGCGCCTGCAGGGCGCCGGGTTTGATTTCGACCCGAAATGTTCTGTTCAGAATGAGCTCCCCGTCTAAAGCGGCGGGCAGCGGCGCGTCCGACTCAATGTCGACTCTAGTGACCCGATAGAACGAGGCTTGTTTCATCCATTTATGCCTTCCGGCAATGGCAAAAGGCAGTCGCCAGAATACCTGCCAGCGCGGTAGAGCGTCGATGACGCAGACATCCAGCCAACCGTCGGTGTTGTCGGCATCCGGTGTGATCTTGAAGCCGCCGCCATACGTTGAGCCATTATTGATGGCCGCCAGCAGTATCTTCTTATCAATCCATTCGCCGCCGTTCAGCCGCAGACGAACGTCGTGGCAGTAATAGTCCGCGAACATGATTCGCCACAGGGCCGTCAGATATAGACTTAGGCCGGACTTCTTCGTATCTCTTTTGATCTCATTAGCCAAATGCGCGACTCTCGCGTCGAAACCGACGGCCAACGAGTTTGTAAAGACCCGGCCATCCGCGGTTCCCAAGTCGATGGTTCGGACCCGCCATTGATCGATAAGGGAGACAGCGCTTTTGAAATCACGCGGCAGCCCGAGCGCTTTGGCGAAATCATTACCGGAACCGGCCGGGACAACCCCGAGCACAGTATTAAGGCGGCCCGCGTCGGCTAAGCCGTTTACTGCCTCGAAAATCGAGCCGTCGCCGCCGACCACGATGACGCCGTCAACGCCGGTAAATCCGGCCGCCATTTCGGTCGCTTGCCCGTAGCGCGTGGTCACCAAAACCTCGGCGTTATTCCAACGCATGGCCGCTTGTCGCACGGCTGGTAGCAACGCCGCGGCCTGGCCGTGATTGGCCTGTGGGTTAACGATGACCTTGACGACACGGGTATCCGGCCAGTCCATTAGGCTTCTGGCTTCCGCCTGATGACCAGGTAGACGGTAGTGCTGATTGCGGCGATAGCGGCCAGGCCGCCGAGGAGCCACAACCACAAAATCGAGTATCGTCCCGGCGCGTTATTAGACACCGTTACTATTTTTTGGGCGACGGCCATGGTCACGGGTTTTGTCTCCGGTAGCCCATACGGCTTAACCGAATCAGGGTTCACGGAGCGATACGTCAGTACGGCGTTGATCTTATAGCCCGTCTTGGCCGTGGCTGGAATCTTAAACGTTTTATCATAAACGCGCGTTTCTAACGGCTTGATTCTGTTATCGGAGTAGATCTTCACGGCTTTCCAGAAGGCCACTGCCCTATTATGATTTCCTTTGTCGTCTTGGAGCACGGTCCCGTATCGTTCCGTGAACACTTTTGTGATTGCGCCGTGTGCGTCCTCGGCGGTTACTTCCAGGCGCATCTCGCGTACGAACGTTATTCCTGTCGGGAGTTTATGACCGGCGCCGGAATTCTTGACCTTAATGGTGAGGCCAAGCTCGTCGCCTGGTCTGGCCATATCGGAATCAGTCGTCAAGGTCAGAGTCGCGGCGTTTCTCAGTCGTTTTGTCGCCACGGCGGTGTTGCCTTGGAATACATTGCCGCCGGCAAACGCATGGCCATACACAGTGGCGCGCACGGGACCCGAGGTCGCGGCTCGCTTGTTTTTACTCTCGCCCATCATGCAATGCTGGCATTTGATGTTCTGCTTGGCGTAGGGACCGGCCTTCCACTCGGTGTATGTATCCAAAAAGGGTAATTTATGCATACCGAACTTGACGTTATGACACATACCGCAAAACTCGGATGAGGTGACAAGCGGCAGTTTGGCGGCCTTATGCGCGGGGGATTTCGAGTCAGCGAAAGGTCCGTATTTGATCTCTCCGACATTGCTGATATAGCCAGCATTGAAGAGGCGGCTATATCCCTTTACCGTATGACAAAAATCGCACGTCACTCCGCTCCCGGGATCAGTCGCGGAAATGCTCGACGCCTGGGTTAGCGCTTTAGCCGGCGAATGGCAACCATAGCATCCGCTCCGGATGGACGCATTGCTTACATTTGGATCTCCGGCTTGCTCTATACCGAGTCTGGCGGCAGCCGCCTGGAAGATCGTGCTGGTGAAGGCTTTAGAGTGCATTGAGGTGGCCCATTCGGCCATATTGTCCGTGTGGCACTGGCCGCAGAGCGCCGGTTCTTGAAAAGCCGACCCGGCCTTCGCGCTGCCGCCGAATACCAGGATTATGCCCAACAATACCGCCGGTAGAAGATATTCGATACGTTGCCGGAACTTCATGTAAGTCTCCTCTCTAGGTTGTGGTTTCCAAGATTACCTAGGCTTGCGGTTTACGTCTGATCATCCAGGTGCCAGCCAAAAAGATAGCGATCACCGCGGCGATGCCGACCCATATAAACCACGGAACGACTCGGCTTGATTTGACAGCCGAGGCGGCGGTCGGTATCTTTCCCGGCAACAAAACAGTTTGGGCGGCCGATGCCATTACAGCGAACGGCAAGCGCTTCATGCCGATCGCGTCTGTCGACTCTTGGTTGGCGGGACTGTATTTCAACGCCGCTTCAAAGCGATAGGAGGCTTTGGCTCCTGCAGGAATCGTAAATGTCTTGTTGTAGGCGCGTGTTTCCTCAGGCGCGAGACGGTTGTCGGAGAATATCTTGACCGCTCGCCAGACGGGAACGGTGCCGTCGTGTTTGCCGGCCGCGTCCTCCATGACGGTTCCGAATTTCTCCTCGAACACCTTTGTTTGTTGTCCCGTAGCACTAATGGCCATAATAATCAGGCGCATATCGCGTGTTTCGGTCAACCCAGTGGGGATCTTGTGACCGGCGCCGGAGTTAGTCAGGGTAACGTCAACCTTGACGGCGTCTCCAGGCTTGGCGTTACCTTTGTCGGTGATCAGCTTGATGGTAGCGGCGCTTTTCAGGCTCTTTAGCGACTCGTCCTTATTGCCTTTGATGAAGTTCCCGCCGGCAAAGAAGTGGGCGAACACCACTTTGCGCTTGGGTCCGGAATCGGCAGCCTGGGTGTCTCTCATCTCCCCCATCATGCAGTGCTGGCATTGGATATTCTTGGCTGCGTAGGGACTGTTCTTCCACTCCGTATAGGTCTGTTCCAGCGGTATTCCGTTGGTCGGGTGGTAAACGTCATGGCACATACCGCAAAACTCAGATTGCGTGTGCAGGGTTGACAGAGTTGTGTCGTGAGCCGGCGATATGGCGTCAAAATATGGACCGCGTTTGACGTCACCGGGGGTATTTATAAAGGACGCGTTACCGATGCCGTTCGTTCCGCTAACCGTGTGGCAAAAATCACAGCTGACCGCCGTTGCGGACGAGGCCGTCGTCGGCGGCAAGTCGTTGGCTAGTTTGCCGATTGGAACATGGCAGCTTAGACAGAATACTTGCAGGTCTTTGGCGTCCGCGTTGGTTGGTCCCCCGAGATCGGTAATCGCTAGATTCAGGGTCTTTTGATAGATTTCGTCCTCAAACGCCTGGGCATGCATAGAGGTCTTCCATTGGGTATGCAGGGTGGTGTGACAGCCGCGGCAATAGGAATCAAGTTGCCAAGCGGCGGGTGAGACATCGGCGCCCGACGCCGGACCGTTCAAGCAGAGCATGACGATGGCCGTTGTCGTTAAGCACAGGAATAGCGTAGCTCTGCGTCTCATATCGCCCCCTAGGTTGAAAGAAAGCGTACCGGACTGTCGGCACCGTTACTATTCTAACAAAAAGCCGCCCGCTTCAGGCAAAATCAGAGGCCTGAATCGAACGGCTTAAAGTCGTTCTTATTTCTATTTGAATTAAGCTGAAGCTACGGCGTTCAGCTCTTCCATCAGGGTATCAATGTTGATCCCGTGGGCCTCGGCAGCTTGCGCAACGGTTTCACCGCTGGCAATAAAACAGCCCAAACAGTGCATCCCGTTCTTGGTCAGCACCTGTGCGGCCTCGGGTTTCATCTCTAATACCTGACTGATGGTAAGGTCTTTAGTTATTGTCATAAATCAGTCCTCAAAGGTAATGGCTTCTTCCGGACAATTCTCAACACAGGCGTAACATTCCTGGCAGTCGTCCGGGTTAATGACCGTGCTCTTCCAGTTATCATCGTCGGTATCCGGTTCGTTGAAGACGACAGGATCGGCCGGGCAGACGTCATAACACGTTCCGCAGCCGGTGCATTTTCCTTGATCTACTTTTGGCGGCATCTGTTTCTTCCTCCTTTCGTGATGGTTTATTTATTACGCGCCGTGCGGCGTCTGGAGCGACTTAGAATTCGCGTCGAACGCGGTCGGCGCTCCGATTCTCACATACTTTCCGGGTTTGTATTCGGTCAATCCGAGCGCGGCGCGGCGTTCTTTGATGTGCGCCAGCGTCTTCTTGACTATCTCGGCAGGATCAGCTTCGAACTCGAGACGTCCCTGAAGTTGGTCTTGCCACTTATTCTTCATTATATCCTCAACAACGGGGCTGCCGCTAATCGGATTCAGAACTCCGAAGATGACATAGGCGCCGCTGGCCACGAAGTACTCACCGATCGCCAAGGCCTTTTCGCTCATCCACTCGGGCGCGATACCGACGGCCGGCAGATCGCTGATATCGTCCCCCAGGCCGCCCTCGGCGACAACGTCGGACAAGATCGTCAGGATCCTCGAGTTGTCGACACACGAACCCATGTGTAGAACCGGGGGTATGCCGACAGTCTCGCCGATCTCCTGGAGTCCCGGACCAGCTTCCGCCATGGCTTCCGGCAGCAGCAGGCCGTACTTGGCGCTGGCAATGGCGCCGCAACCCGTCTGGACGACCAAGACGTCGTTCTTGATCAATTCGCGCACAATATAAGTGTGCGCCGCGTCTTGGGTCGCGCGGGGGTTGTTACAGCCGACAACGCCGGCCAGACCCATGATTCGCCCTTCCATGATCGCGTCATTCAAGGGGCGCAGGGTGTTGCGGAATTCCCCGCCCAGCATATACCGGATGTATTCATGACTGAACCCGGCAATAAGCTCGCTCACATGAGCCGGAATCTCGTAGTCCTTACGGTTCGGATAGTTGTCGATGGCCAGCCGGACGATCTGCTTGGCTGTCTCAATCGGAGCTGATTTGTCTAGCGGGATGTACTCAGCTCCGGGAATTTTGGCTTTATGGCTCGTAGCGACCAACTTGGTGTGGTAACTGGAAGCGACGTCTGCCAGCGCCTGGAAGATGCACTGTACGTCGACCACCATCGCGTCGACAACGCCGGTGACGATGGCGAGCTCTTGATGCAGGAAGTTGCCCGCCGGCGGCACGCCTTGCCGAGCCAAGGTTTCATTGGAGGAGCAGCAGATGCCCGACAAGTTGATTCCCTTGGCGCCCTTGGATTTCGCATAGGCGAGTATCTCGGGGTCGCGGCTGGCGGCGACAATCATTTCCGCTAGCAAAGCTTCGTGGCCGTGCATGACGATATTGACTTCATCTTCTTTCAAAACGCCCAGGTTTACCTGACCGCGCCGCGCCCAGGGTGTTCCGAAGATAATATCCTGCAGATCGGTGGCTAGCATGCTGCCGCCCCAACCATCGCCTAGCGCCGTCTTGAGCGACTGCATCAACACGTGTTCCGGGTCTGTGTCGACCCCCATCGTGGTTCGGTGCATCATCTCAACGATTTCACGGTCAACCCCGCGCGGCGCGATATCGAACTTCTTCCATATCTCTTGCCGCTTAGCCGGCGCTCTGTTCAAAAGTGAGAGTTCGCCTTCCTGGCGGCCGAAGTTGGCGACCGCTTCGTTGGCCACGTCGAGGGCGATGTCGTTGACCGCGCGCCCCTCGGTCTCAATACCGAGGTCGGCAGCAACGTTATTAAGTTTAGTTTCGTCCGCGATTTGAAATCCGGAGATGCTGCCGTCCGCTATGCCGCGGAGCATGAGAGCAACGTCGCGGCCATGGTCCGAGTGCGCCGCCGAGCCCCCCGCAACGGCCCGCGCCATATTGCGGGCAGCGACGGTTGCCGGTGTAGCGCCGCAGATGCCGCGGCTGTCTTCCTTAATCAACCTGCACGGACCCATCCAGCAGTTCTTGCAGCAGATGCCGGAAAGACCGATAGAACACGCTTTCATTTCATCGACCCGCGAAAAAGCCGTTGATACGCCGTCTTTCTCCGCTTTTTTAAGCAGTTGTTCGGCGGCAGGATCAATGGTTTTCTTACGGGGCGCTTTCTTGGTGGTGTCGTCCATTGAGACCTCCGATAGGGCGCTTGTAGCGCTTGTTACTAGGCAATAGTATTTCAAGTATAACACAGGAATCCAGATGTATAATAGAGATTGCTGTATAGAATATTACGCCTAATCAAAAGGGGTGCTGACATGAAACGCGACGAAATTTCAGCGGCCGCCGCCCGACTGGTCGCCAACATCGAAAAGGTCATACGGGGCAAGCGAAGCGCCGTAGAATTAGCGGTTACGGCTCTTCTTTGCCAGGGACATCTATTGATCGAGGACGTGCCGGGAGTCGGCAAAACGATGCTGGCTAAATCGATTGCCCGTTCAGTTGACGGAGTATTCAAGCGCATCCAGTTCACTCCGGACCTTTTACCGTCCGACATAACGGGAACGAGCTTGTTTAATCAAAAGAAGGCGGATTTCGAATGGCAGCCGGGCCCGATATTTGCCAACATCGTCCTGGCGGACGAGATCAATCGAACAACGCCTCGCACGCAATCGGCTCTGTTAGAGGCTATGGACGAACGGCAGGTGACGATAGATGGCGTCACCCGGGCGCTGCCGGAACCGTTCTTTGTTATTGCCACCCAGAACCCGGTGGACTATCACGGCACCTATCCGCTGCCCGAGGGCCAGCTGGACAGGTTCTTGATGAGCCTAGGGCTGGGCTACCCCGGTCGCGAGGACGAACGCGACATTATTCTCAGCCAGCAGCTAAACCACCCGGTTGATACGCTAGAGCCCGTGATGCATACCGATGACGTTTTAGCCGCGCAGGCGGCGGTGCGCAGCGTCACACTAAGCGACGCGATACTTGATTACGCAATAGGAATCGTGGAGGCGACCCGTCAATCGGCCGACTTGGTTCTGGGCGCCAGCCCGCGCGGCACCCTGGCGCTCACCCATACGGCGCAGGGTCTAGCGGCCGTCCGGGGACGCGACTATGTTTTGCCGGACGACATAAAGGCAGTGGCTGCGGCGGTACTGGCTCATCGGGTATACGTTAAGCCAAAACTAAGGACCGGCGAGGCGCCGGCGCGAGCCGTCATCCAAGCCATTCTCGACGCCATTCCTGTGCCGGTCAGCTAGAGACATCATGGCGCGTCTATCCCGCCTTATAAACCAGAAGGTCATAACCCTCCTATCGTTAGCCTTGGCCATGTTTTTGATTGCCACGAACGTTCAGGCAGCACTGCTATACCTGGTCAGCTCGGCTTTGGCGGCTCTAGTTGTCATCTCCTACGCGGTCGCGCTGTGGTCGGTGCGCGGTCTAAGCGCCGCGCGCCGCGCGCCGGCGGAGGCGTTCGAGCACGTGCCTTTGACGTTGGAGGCCGTCGTTCACAACGGCGGCCGCTGGCCCCGTGCCTTGCTGTCCCTCCAAGATGACTTGGCGCCTTGCGTCAAGCCGGCGCTGGCTTGGCTACCCGGGCGGCGCGCCGTCTCAAAATGGTATGAAACAACACTACCGCGCGGTATCTATAATTATGCTTCATTCACCGTATCCTGCGCCGCGCCTTTTGGAATCTGGACGGCCCGGCGTACGTTTACGGCTGACGCGGCGTTGACCGTGCTCCCTTTGTTTGAAGACATTCCAACCCTGCCTATTCTGGAAGCGATGTCCAGCCCGGCCGAAACACTTCATGAGCGGCGCGGTGCCGGCGCGGGATATGACTACCTCGGCATTCGCGATTATCGCCGGGGTGATAGTCTGCGTGTTGTTCATTGGCGCAGCTCCGCCCGTCGGGGTGAGCTGGTAGTAAAGGAATTCGAGGAAGAGATCGCCTCGCCGGTTACCGTCACCGTCGTCAGCGCGGGGGTGGCGGGGGAGACGGGCAACACAACGCTGGACGCGGCGGCGCGCTTAGCCGCGACAATCGCCAACTATTGTCTTACCTCTGGCCACCCTCTGCGACTTATCGGCTGGGACGACACGGCGGGGCCATTGTCGTTGGATAGACCCAACCTGGCGCAAGCTCTGGAATGGCTGGCCGCTCTAAAACCGGCCGCCGGCGGAACTCCGGAACGCCTGGCGGAAGAGACGGCTGTTTGGGTAGGCGCCCGGTCGACCGTGATTATGGTGACGGCGGACGTGAACGCTGATTGGCGCGGTGTCGCGGCGGCGGTTGAATCAAGGCGGGTCCGGTTGCTGACGGTTCTGGTCGACCGCGCCAGTTTCGCCGCGGGCAAAAAACCTAGTCCGGCCGATACCTCTGCGGCGACGGCGCTCGCCCAATCAAGAGCCACCGTCTATATTTACCGAAAGGATGAATCGATAACCGCATGTTTAAGCGAGCCCTGGCGCGCTACCGCGCGATAAACAAGAAGCTCCCGTCAGAAAATAGTATCGCTGCGCGGGTTGCTGTTTTGGCGGCTATCCTTACCGGTACGGCTGCCGTGATTAGCCAGGGTTACTTCGGCGCTGTTACCAACGCGATCGCACCCACCGGCATCATCTTGGGTTTTGTCTACAGCTGGCGAAAGCGCGACAACGCCAATGTAGGGCTGAAGATAATGCTCTCGTTCGCTCTTCTGTTCGTCACGTTCTATTTCTTCTACATAATGGTCGCGGAACCGTACGATACACGAGTACCGCTAGCGGAGCTGTTTCTATGGATACAGGTTCTGCATAGTTTTGACGTCCCGGCGCGGCGAGATTTATATTTTTCTCTCGTCGCTGGTTTAGTGCTGATAAGCATGGCCGGGACTTTAGCGTTGGACGTGTCATTTATAATCTATCTCGCTCTATTCATGATGTTTGCACTGGCGGCGCTCTTTTTGACCCACGTGTCAGAGCTTGGCCTGCAGCCCCGGGCATTGTCTCGACAGATTCCTGTGGGCCCAACGGCAGCGGCGTTGGCGGGCCTCTCACTGATTCTGCTCGGCATATCGGCGATCATTTATATTGTTACCCCGCGCCTGCCAGGCATGCGGGTGCAAAGCTTGCCCTTCAGCGCGGAAAGGGCGCTGCAAGCGGCGTTTCGCGGCGGGCTATTGAACGGCGGTCACGTTAATTTAAACGAGCGCCTACCGATGAGCCGGGCGACATTTTCCGGTCAAGCATACCCTGGCTTCAGTGAAGCGCTAGACTTGCGGGTGCGCGGCCGGCTGTCGCGCGATCTGATGATGAGGGTCAAGGCGACCAATCCCGTTTATCACCGCGCCCAAGTCTTTGATACCTATACGGGCAAGGGCTGGCAGCAGGGCGGCGGTAAGCCGCACAAGACGGCGCCGACCGACCGGCCACCGCTCGCGTTGCCCCAGCTGGATATCGAAGGGGCGGTGGGCGCGCGCGAGACGATCGCCTCTTACTATATAGTGGCCGATCAACCAAACATCGTTTTCGCTCCCTATCAAGCTAGCCTCCTCTATTTTCCGGCCGCAGCCGTCTGGCAGGACAAAGATTCCGCTTTGACCAGTTCTTTTTCTCTCGACAGCGGTGTCGTGTACAGCACCGTCTCGCATTATGACCAGGCCGACCCTGCCCGCTTGGCGAAAATACCGGGCATCTACAAAAATAAAGACGTAATTGCTTACCTGAGGCTCCCATCGCTGCCAGCCCGCGATGTGCGACTCGCGTCTGAGATTACCGCCGGCCTCGACAAGCCTTATGGTAAACTGGCTGCGATTCAAACCGCCTTGCGGCAAAGATGCGGCTACAGCTTGAATGCCCCGTTCCAACGCGAGGACCAGGACGCCGTGGACTTCTTCTTATTCAATAGCCGGCGCGGCAGCTGCGACCAGTTTGCCAGCGCTTTCGTTGTGCTGGCCCGTCTAAATGGGATCCCGGCGCGTTTAGTGACAGGATACGCGCCCGGCGACTACAATCCCTTAACTGGTTACTACGAGGTTAGGGCGGAGCAGGCTCACTCTTGGGCGGAAGCCTATTTCCCCAATTACGGTTGGATCGCCTTCGACCCGACTCCCGGATTCGCTTTGCCTGAACCCGCCGTTTTTGGGTCTGACTCGTTCATTATGCAGCGATTATCCGACTACGCGAAGGCAAACTTCGGACCCCAACTGCGTCTTATCCAAAGGTGGCTGGCGGTCATCCGGGGAACGTTCTTAAACGTCTACGGCCTGGCCGTCCTGTTGTTAATAGGCGCACTGGCTGGCGGCCTGATGCTGGCGCGCGTTCGGCGACGCGATCGTATGCCGATAAACCCAGCGGGCGAGGCGCAGGACGCGGTCATCGCCGCCTATCAAGAAATGCTGACGATTCTGGCGGCGGCCGGACGACCGCGACGTCTGCCGGAAACACCATCCGAATTCGCGGCGGCTCAAACGAGGAATCCCGGAGCGGTGGAAATCAAGAGTCTAACCCAGCTCTTCGAGGCGGTTTTGTACGGGCGCCGGGCGGTTGACGAAGAGCAAGCCGGGGCAGCTCAAACAGCGCTTGCCGGGCTACTGGACGCCTTGAAAGACCGCCGCGGTTAATGATAGACTGCATTTGCTAAAAGCGCGTCATCGGCGACACATAAAGGGGAGATAGACGGCTATGGAACGGTATAAGAACCTCATAATAATTTCCCTTATATTTATTGTAATCACGCTGGTGATTATCTTCTCCCACGGACCCAACCTTTTCTGGCCTCTCTATTTTGTTCCACTCTTTTTGGCCTCATTGTTTTACGGCCAGGTCGGCGGCGGCGTTGTCGGCGTTTTAGCCAGCTTATGCTTATTTGGGTCACTGTATCTTTTGAGCGCGACCGGCGAGACGCAAGGAGCCGCGTCAATCGAATTCAGCGTCGCCAGCGGAACCATGATCGCTACTGGTCTCTTCTTTGGCTGGATGTTTCAGACCCAGAAAAAACGCGTTGCCGAATTGAGCGACGGAACAATGTTGGATCGCCTCACCGGATTGCACAACTACGGCTATTTTTCCGAGCGTTTGGAAGAAGAGCGCAAGCGGGCCGACCGCTTTGGCAGCCGGTTGGCTCTGATGATGGTCGACGTCGATGGCTTTAAGAACTTTAACGATCGATTCGGTCACGCGTCCGGCAATCTTCTACTTAAGAAATTAGCCGAGATCATGCAAGAAAACGTTCGTGACATCGATATCGTTTCGCGGTATGGAGGCGAAGAGTTTGCGGTCATCCTGCCGAACACAGAAGACGAGGCGACAACCGTGGCGGAACGAGTCCGGACCGCCGTTGCGTCCGCAGGCTTTGAAGGCGACAAAGACGAACCTGTCGTCAAAATGACTGTCAGTGTAGGGGTCGCGGTTTTCCCCAACGCCTGCGAAAACGAACTCGAGCTTATCGATTGCGCCGATAAGGCGCTCAATGAAGCCAAGGAAGCCGGGCGCAACAAGGTCGTCGTCTACGATAAAACATGATATTCGCCGCCTGCGATCTGGGCGGCACGAATACTCGCGCGGCCTTGATCGATGAAAACGGTCGTATCCATTCTCAGGTAACCCAATCCACTGCCCTATCTTCGGCCGACGATCTTATTGCAAGTGTCGCCCGTGTGATAATCGGTATCGCGACTGAAAAGGGTCCGGGAATCGGGGGGCTGGACGGCATCGCAATCGCCGTCGCGGGTACGGTCAACGTCAGCGCTGGCACTGTAGTTACCTCGCCAAACCTCCCGTTAGCTGATACCGCCTTCCAGGATAGCCTCAGCTCGGCCCTTGGCCGGCCGGTCATGATCGAGAACGACGCTTTGGCGGCGGCCCTGGGAGAAACAAGATTCGGCGCGGCGCGCGGCGCGCGCGACGTAATGATGTTAACAATAGGTACCGGCATTGGCGGCGGCATAGTTATCAACGGCCGCCCATATCGCGGCGCGGGCGGCGGAGCCGGTGAGATAGGCCATATGATGATTGAGCCCGCCGGACCGCTGTGCGCCTGCGGAAGACAAGGCTGTCTGGAAGCTCTGGCGGCCGGACCGGCTATCGCGGCGCAAGCGCGCGCCGCGGTTAAGAAAAACCAAAACACAGTTATGTTGGAAATGGCGGGCGGCGATGTGTCCGCCATAACGGCCGAGACAGTAAGTCGCGCAGCGGTCGCCGGCGACGATCTGGCGCAAGAGATTTGGCGTGCCGCGGGCGAAATTATCGGCATAGCAGCCGCCAATGTCGCCAATTTGCTTAATCCGTCCGTAATAATCCTGGGCGGCGGGGTCATGACGGGCGACAAAATCATCTTAGAAACTGTCCGCCGCGTCGTGCGCGCTGCCACGCTTGCCCCCAATCGCGACGTGTCGATCGTGGCGGCGGCCTTAGGCGGCAACGCGGGCCTGCTCGGCGCCATGTCGCTTTACCTCAAATAAGAAAAACGCTCGCCACGCTTCCACGCGGGAAAGCACGGAAACGGCTGGCCGTCAGATAGGAAAGTCGGAATAGGGAGGTAATTGTGGGTTCGAAGGTATATTTCACAACGACGCATGCCGCACCGGGAGCCGGGTTGCTGCACAAAACGGAGACACTATTTCGCCAGGCCGGTTTCGCCGGCTTAATCAAGGAACGCGATCTAGTTGCGTTAAAGATTCATTTCGGCGAGCGCGGCAACACCGCGTTTATTCCTCCCATCTACGCGCGCCGCGTTGTCGAAAACGTGAAGGCGGCCGGCGGCCGTCCGTTTCTGACCGACGCGAACACTCTCTACGTAGGCGGCCGGAGCAACGCGGTCAGCCATATGGCTACGGCAGTCCAGAATGGATTCTCCTATGCTACCGTCGAAGCCCCTGTGATCATCGCCGACGGCTTAACGGGTAAGGATTTTGAGGAAATCGAAATAGCTCAGAAGCATTTTAAGGAGGTGCGGGTGGCCAGCGCCGCGGTTCATGCTGACGCGATGATAGCCTTAACTCATTTCAAAGGACATGAAATGACCGGCTTCGGCGGCGCTATCAAAAATATCGGTATGGGGCTGGGCTGCCGCAGCGGAAAGCAGCAGATGCACGCGGACGTCAAACCTCGCGTCGACGCGGCCAAGTGCGTCGCTTGCGGTAAATGCAGCCGTTGGTGCGCGACCCACGCAATCAAAGTTGTCGGGGAGCGAGCTGAAATCGACTTGAGCAAATGCCAGGGCTGCGGCGAATGCATTGTTACGTGTCCCGAACAGGCGATTGCGATTGATTGGGGCCGAGACTCGGGCGCTTTGCAGGAAAAAATTGCCGAGTACGCGCTGGGCGCGATCAAAGACAAGGCCGGGAAGGTGGGGTTTATCAGTTTTATTATGAACATTACGCCTGATTGCGATTGCTGGGGTTACTCCGCGGAGGCCCTGTTGCCCGATATCGGCATAGCTGCCTCAACTGACCCCGTCGCGTTGGATCAAGCGTGCGTTGAACTGGTGAATCAGGCGGCCGATCGTGATGTCTTCCGTGGCGTGCACGAGCACGTCGATTGGGAAGTCCAGCTGAAGTATGGCGAAGAGATCGGTTTGGGCGAGCGTGATTACGATTTAGTCAGGCTGGACAATGTAGCGGGATTAAAGTGAGCACTTGCCTAAGCCGATAACGATAGAGTCCCGGCAAATAAGGGGGCATTTAGAGGTCATAAGATGTCAGATGTAACATTTTCCGGTCGTCAAAATAAACGTGGGAAATCCGGCCAGAGCGGCAAGCATCATCGGCCGCCCGTTGTCATTCGCTCTTGGCATGTGGTGACCGCAACCAGCCTAGCGACCTTTATGATTGCGCTGGCGATAACCGGAATCGTTTTCCGTGCCACCGCGCCCGGCCCGGCCGCGACCCCTAAAATCGCTTTTCAAAGCATTGGAACCGCCGCAACCGAACGTTATTCCGATCAGCAAAAGCACGCTGAAGACGCGGCGATAGCTGAACAAGAACAACTTTGGATAAGCCACATCCGTGAACTGTCACAGGTTCAGCGCGATGAAATGGCTCGCCGCGAGGCGCTGGCCAAAGAGACAGCCAGGCAAGCCGCCGAAGCCGAAGCGCTCGCTCGAACGGCCGCCGCCGCGCCGCCGCTTACCATGCCTTCAGCCAATATTCTTTTGGCCGGTGACCAATCCCTGGCCCAAGCAATCGATGTCTATCTAACCGAGCAAGAATCGCCTTTAGTGGGCTACGGGCGCGCCTTTGTCAGCGCCGGCAAGACCTTCGGCGTGGACCCTTTCTTAGTTGTGGCTATCGCCGGCAAAGAAAGCTCCTGGGGTAAGCATTGTTTCCTTCCTTATAATGCCTGGGGCTGGGGCGAGGCCAGTTTTACTGATTGGGAGAACGCCATCTTTAACTACACTCGCCTGCTGGGCGAAGAATATATATCCAAGGGACGCGTTGATGTCAATGTGATCGCTCCGATTTATTGCCCGCCGAATCACCTGTCCTGGGCGAATGACGTGGCCAAGTTCTATGACGAGATCGCCGTTATCCAGGTCGGCTTGAACCACTAGCTGATGGCAACCGCGCCCGGCCGGCTGGCGGTAATCGCAACCCCGATCGGGAATTTGGAAGACATCACTTTCCGCGCCGTACGCATTCTGCAAGAAGCTGATTTGATTGCCGCCGAAGATACTCGTGTCACGCGCAAGCTGCTCAACCGTTATGAGATAAAGACGCCGTTGGTAAGTTTGTACGAACAAAACGAGCGCGGCCGGATACCCGAACTGATCGGCAAGATCGAGGCGGGACAGACGGTCGCTCAGGTCTCAGACGCCGGCACGCCCGGCATTTCCGATCCGGGCTATCGCTTAATAAAGGCCTGTTTGGACGCGGATGTAAAGGTAGAGGTAATTCCCGGCCCGACCGCATCGATCACCGCGCTCGTCGCCTCCGGCCTCCCGACTGACCGGTTTTTGTTCCTCGGTTTTCCCCCGCCGAAAACCGTAGGACGGCGCAAGTGGCTGGAGGATTTAGCGGAAGAACGCGGCACGCTTGTCATGTATGAATCCCCGCACCGGGTCAAACAAACCCTGACCGACATCGCCGCCGTCTTTGGCGATCGTCCTTTGGCGCTAGCTCGCGAGCTGACAAAGATGTTTGAGGAGACTGTTCGCGGCACCGCCGCCGAAATCCTGGAGCAACTTGGCGACAAGACCGTTAAAGGCGAAATCGTCTTAATAGTCGGCGGCAAAACCCGCAAATCCAAATAATGGGACCTCGGAAAGCCAAACAGTCAAGGCTCCGGCGGCCGCTTTAATTACAAACACTTTAGTGCTTTAAAGCACTAAAACGCGACGCGCAAATAATCCTAAGGATGGGCAATACTTCACCGCTACGTAGTGGTGAAGTATGTACACGACGCGCAACACTTCAGCGCTACGTAGTGGTGAAGTATACACGGCGCGCATCTGAGCGGGGCACTTCGATGATTGAAAGTAATGGAGCGAGAAGCTGGGCTAACTCTCTTGGCTTAATTCGTCTTTACAAGGGTGGCAGATCTTTTTGCCTTTGTATTCCGTTAGGTCATCCTCGGTTTTGCAGAAGATACATTTCGGTTCGACTTTCTGCAAGATGATTTTGTCGTCTTCAACGAATATCTCGAGGTTGTCGTCGGGCGTGATGCCGTAGACTCGGCGGATCTCCATGGGGATAACGATACGGCCAAGGTCGTCAAGTTTGCGAACAATCCCTGTCGATTTCACTGGCGTACCCTTTCGCGGGGTTGACACTTATTTAGGCAGAGTATACGGTTAATAGCGAATCAAAGTCAAGATGACCAGGCAGATGGTAAAGTTTTCCAGCTCAACTTAGGCAAAGGACGACCGCATGGCCAAGTTCTACGTTACGACCCCCATCTATTATGTCAACGACGTGCCTCACATTGGGCATAGTTATACGACCATCGCGGCGGACGTGCTGGCGCGTCATCATCGAGCGCGGGGCGACGACGTTTTCTTCCTGACCGGGACGGATGAGCACGGGGCTAAGGTAGCGGAGTCGGCTGCGAAAGCCGGCAAATCACCGCAGCAATTCTGTGACGAAGTATCAAGTCGGTTTCGGGACGTCTGGCGCCTGCTGAACATCTCCAACGATAAGTTCATCCGAACGACAGACCCGGCCCATGTCGCCGCAGTCAGCAAAATGCTCACCGAGCTCAATGACCGGGGCTATATATACAAAGGCGAGTACACCGGCCTCTATTGCGTCGGTTGCGAGCGCTATTACTCACGCGACGAACTGGTCGACGGCAAGTGTCCGTTGCACAACAAGGAACCGGAGCTCGTCAGCGAAGAGACCTACTTTTTTAAGTTGAGCGAATTCAACGGCCGGATTCTGGCGGCTATCGAAGCCGGCGAGCTGTCCATAGAACCAGAGGAACGAAAGAATGAGATCACTAGCTTCCTTAAACTGGAGGGCCTGACTGATTTGGCGATGTCGCGCAGCAAGGTCGAATGGGGCATCCCGTTGCCCTTTGACACGGCTCACACTGCTTACGTCTGGGTCGACGCCCTGTTTAACTATGTCAGCGGTATCGGCTGGCCGGAGGATATGGGCATGTTCAATCGGTTTTGGCCGGCCGATGTTGAGTTGATGGCTAAGGATATTTTGCGGGTCCACGCTACCATCTGGCCCGCCATGCTTATGGCGCTGGAACTGCCGCTGCCCAAACGCCTTGTCATCCACGGCTTCTTTACCGTCGACGGGCAGAAGATGAGCAAAAGCTTGGGCAACGCAATCGACCCGGCCGCTTTGGCGACGACCTATACGGTCGACGGCCTCCGTTATTTCATCCTGCGCGAGTTCGGCTTCGGCCAGGACGGAGATTTTTCCGTCGCGCGCTTGAATGAACGCTATAACAAAGACCTCGCCAATGATTTGGGTAATTTGGTCAGCCGGGTTTTGGCGATGGTCGAGAAGTATCAGAATGGCATCGTAGAGGCGGCTGCAGCTGAAGAAGAAATTGACCGCAGTCTGCGCGATACCGTGCTTGGCGCCTACGCAACACGCGACATCGCCCTCGAACGTGTCTCGTTCAATGACGCGCTGGCCGCGGTCTGGCAAGCGGTTAGCAAGGCTAATCGTTACGTCGACGCGACGGCGCCCTGGGCTCTTGATAAAGCCGGGGAAACGGAAAGGTTGACCGCCGTCCTCTACAACTGCGTTGAAGCGGTTCATCATATTTCGGCTCTCGTCGACCCGTTCATGCCGGAGACAGCGGTGAAGATCCGCGCCATGCTTGGCAGCCCACTTCCCGGGCCGGCGGCCTGGGGGCAAACTAAAGACAAAACCAAGGTCAAGAAGGGCGAGTCCCTTTTTCCGCGCCTGTAGAAGTTGCTTAGACCCTGTCTATAGCGTAAAATAAGTCCCTCATCCAAGGGGGGATCACATATCCGAATAAAAACACAATGTGTGCTGCTCATATCGTTTTTTGCCCTCATTACCATAGCTCTCCTATCCGCGACGTTCGCCTCAGCCATGACTGAATCGGAAGCGCGGACAGAGTTGAGCAGCGTGAACGCCCAACTAGACTCAACTACGGCTCAATACCAGGACCTGGTAGCCGCAGTCGATAAGACCGACGCCAGGATCGCCGCGGTCGAAGCGGAAATAGCCGCGCTCAACGCGCAGTATGTCCAAACCACGCAAGCCCTGGATATTCGCTATCGGGCCATCTATAAATACGGCGACGTTAGCATGTTTGAACTTATGCTGGGCAGCCGCGACTTCAATGACCTGACACAACGGTTGGCGCTGCTCACGCGTTTGGCCGACGGAGACATCAGGTTGATGCAGGCAGAGGCATCGCACCAAAACAATCTCAAGAAGTTGGTTGCTCAGTTAGAGCAAGAGAAGAGCAGCCGCCAGGCTCAATTGACGTCTGTCGGCGGGGCGCGACAGGATATCATTAGCCAGCTAAAGCAGAAAGAGGAAGCACTTGCCGGCGCGCAGACCGCTAGCCAAGCGGCGGCGAGCAGTCCGGACGAGCCGCCCACACCGGCTCCGCCCGCCGGAGGTACGTTGACCGGCCACAGCGAAAGCGGTGAGGCCAGTTATTATAACTTCACCGGGGGCTATACAGCGGCCCATCGCACCTTGCCTTTAGGAACGATGGTGCGCGTAACCAACTTGGCCAACGGCGCCCAGGTCTGGGTGGAGATAGTTGACCGCGGCCCCTGGGGCCCCGGTCGGGTTATCGACTTGGAAGAAACCGCTTTCGCTCAGATAGCGGATGTCAGTGCGGGTGTTGTGTCAGTTCTGCTTGAATGGTAGAAGAAAATGCCCATAGTTAACCCTTCGGAAACAAAAGCGATTCTCCATAAACACGGTATTCGCCTGACTAAGCGGTTGGGGCAGCACTTTCTGGTTGACGGGAATGTCCTGGAAAACGAGCTGACCGCGGCCGCCTTAACCAAAAACGACACAGTAATCGAAATCGGTCCTGGCATCGGTACTTTAACCCAAGCCTTGGCGGCTCTGGCAGGGCAGGTCGTAACGATCGAATTCGATCCCAGGTTTCCCCCTATCCTAAATGAGACCCTGGCTCTCGCCCGAAACGTCGAAATCATAGAGACAGACGCAATGACCGTGGACTATGCGTCCCTGCCTGCTAATTGTCTTGTCGCCAACCTTCCGTACAATATCGGGACCGCTCTCATCGTCAAGGTTTTGATCGAGGCACCCGCTATCGAGCGTCTGACTGTAATGGTGCAAAAGGAGGTTGCCGCAAGATTGGTCGCTGTTCCCGGAACCAAAGACTATGGCGTGTTGGCTGTGACGGTTGCCTGCTACGCTACCGCTGTCACCGCTGGCTTCGTTAAACGGACCTCGTTTTTGCCGCCCCCGGAGGTTGATTCGGCTGTTGTTGTTATGAATCGACTGCCGGCGCCGCTGTTCGGGCCGCAAACGCCCGCCTTCTTGCAATTCGTAAAAACGGTATTTTCACTCAGGCGAAAGACCCTGGTCTCAGTCTTGGGCCACGCTGGTTATGGGTCCGCGCTTATCCGAAGCGCGCTGGCCGCGGCGGGTGTTGAGGAACGCATTCGTGCCGAAACTCTGGCCCCGGCGGAGATCTATCGCGTTTATGCAGGTCTTTTGTCGCCAAAATCTTGACTTTTTAGCGGTCAGTGATAGAATTCACATAGAATTAGACGCTGAAAGAAAGGATACGAATGGTTATCCAGACCCTCCCCCAGCAAGACGCTATTTGCCGGATCAAGCAAGAAATTGGCGCCCAAATCGGCGATACCGTCAGGCTGACAACGATTAAAAGCCGCGGGGCTCTGTGGGAGCGCGTCGGCCGTCTAGAAGAAACCTATCCCAATCTCTTCATTGTCGATATCGAAGAACCAACCGGCTGGCGCAAGATATCCTATAGCTATGCCGACGTGTTTACAAAGACTATCAAACTCACCTGCTGCGAAACCGGCGAAGATCTATTTCCCTGGTTACCCGATCGCTTCTAAGCGAACCGCTCACTAGATAATTCGGGGTTCATATGCTGACGTTCACGGCTCACGCAAAGGTCAACCTCTTTTTGGAGGTCCTGGACAAGCGTCCTGACGGCTATCACCAAATCGTCACGATCATGCAGTGCGTTACTTTAGCCGACGAAATCATCCTGGACGCGACCGAATCCGGGCCGGAAGTCATCTACCATAATCGTCCCGCTTGTGATTTCCACGACGACATTATTCTGCGTGCCTGGCAGGCGCTGCGCGACGCGACCGGCCAGGACATGAACTTCTCGGCGACAGTCAACAAGCGGATCCCCGTCGCCGCCGGCCTGGGAGGCGGCAGCGCCGACGCCGCCGCGATATTAATAGGTTTAAACAAGATGTTCGACTTGGGGTTAACAACGGCCGGGCTGACCGAACTCGCCGTCGGTATCGGAGCCGACGTTCCATTCTTTTTAAGCGATGGCACCAAACACGCCGAGGGCGCCGGAGAGATTCTTAGACCGGCCCCGCCTCTGCCAGATTGTGAGATCGTAATCGTCAAACCTGGCATTGACGTGTCAACGGCGCGGGCCTACCAGGATTTTGACGA
This sequence comes from Actinomycetota bacterium, assembly GCA_025355855.1. GTDB lineage: Bacteria > Actinomycetota > JAHEXW01 > JAHEXW01 > JAHEXW01 > JAHEXW01. The sequence continues at coordinate 26,083 of JANXYU010000003.1, read as the reverse complement.
TTATGACGGGGACACGGCCCCGCCACCGGGCACACTGGCCAAAATGCTGGGCGCAATGGCGGCGAGTGACTACGCGGGTGTTTGCGCGAATCTGCACAACTCATTCGAGCCGCCCATATTCGCCAAACATCCCGAGATTCAAGAGACAAAGGATATCCTCATGGCGGCGGGAGCCGACGCGGCGTTGATGAGTGGCAGCGGTTCGACTGTGTTTGCGCTAACGCGATCGGCGGAAGCGGCCGCCAACGTCAGCCGGGCGGGACGACAAATGGGCGCGTCAGTCTATTCCGTAAAACCTTGCAACAAGCCCATCGTAGCAGTAGATTAGGTAAACGGCCGCATAGAAGAGGCGAGGCGAGCACAAGCGATGCAGGCACCATTCGACGCAGTCATAGTTGCCGGCGGCAACCTAAAAATGACAGAGCCGAGCGACGCAACAAAGCAACGCGGTAAAGCTTTTCTGAAGCTTGACGGACGTGAGATGATCGAGTACATAATTGATGCTCTGGACGCAGTGCGGCGGGTGCGGCGGGTCATCGTTATCGCGCCTCCCGAAGCGGCGACAGAATCATGGGCCGGGCGTGTCGAGGCGGTTTTGCCTGTCGAGGGCAACGCGATAGATAACATGGTCGCCTCTTTCCGATATCTGCAAAAAAGTCAGATGGGCATTAGCGACCAGGTCCTCCTTATGACCTGTGATATTCCTTTAATTACGTCGGCGGCGATCGATGATTTCTTGAACCAGGCGGAACCCCTCGAAGCGGATATTCTATACCCGGTCATGTCTCGCGAGACAATGGAAGGCACTTATCCCGAAACGAAGCGGACCTACGCCAAACTAAAAGAAGGCACTTTCACCGGCGGCAATCTTATCCTAGCGAACCCGGTGGCTGTCATGGCGAACCTGGCTCTGATAGACGAAGCTTTCTCACTGCGTAAAAGCGTGCCCAAGCTAATGCGTTTTCTCGGGCCAAAATTCATTACCAAGCTTTTGTTGCACACGCTTAGCCTCACAGAAATCGAGAACCGGGCCTCGGAAATGGTGAACGCCCGGGCTAAAGCGATTGTTTCCACTTACCCGGAAATGGGAATAGACGTTGATAAACCGGCGGACGTAGACTTGGTGACCAAGGTGTTGTCTGCCGCGTAGCGGAAGGGTCCGCGCAAATTATTTGTCCGGGCCACGAGTGTTTCGGAAGGGGAGAACGGCGATGATGGTCACAGCTGTATCGATGAGGGTCGTTGAACGAGAGAAGGTGAAGGCCTTTGCCTCGATCACGCTGGACGACGAATTTGTCGTCCACGACCTAAGGATCATTGAAGGGCAGAAGGGGCTGTTTGTCGCCATGCCGAGCCGCAAGCTACCAAACGGCGAGTTTCGCGATGTCGCTCACCCGATCAAACCACAGGTTCGCGAGATGATCCAGACTGTCGTGCTAGAGGAGTTCGACCGACGTAAAGAAGAAAGCTCCGAGACGCCGACTGTCATAGAGGAAACTAAGCCTGCACGCACGGAGGCGCTAGTTCCTTAGCACATTAGCGTTGAATACCTCCAACGCTGGCCGTCGTAGCTTGGGTGATCGGTTATGGTCTCAAGCTCCAAGGGCCGGCGTTTTCATTTATAATGGGTTGTCGACGTAGTGCCCTTTGCTGGGGCGTGGCCAAGTGGTAAGGCTCGGGACTTTGGCTCCCGGATCGAAGGTTCGAATCCTTCCGCCCCAGCCAACAAGCTCGAAAGTGCTCTCAGCAGGCTTAAACGCAATCTCTGGCGCCAAGCCTGAAAGGTTATTCCCCGACTAAATCAAGGTCCCGAATACCGGCTTAGGCGACAACTCTTGCAATTAAAGAAAAATAGCACTAGTTACCGATATAATTAAGGTAACGCATCTAACGTGCAGGAGAATACCTATGAAACTCTCAGAGGTGCAAGGTGTCAAGGAGCTGCTTGACAGTTTGCCTTATTACGGGCTGCTGATCGATAAGGACCATCGTCTATTGATGGCCAATGACGCCGCGCAAAAAGACATCTTCACCGGAGACTACCCCGATGTTCTCAAACGCTGCTTTGAGCATATCGACAAGGCCGGTCTACCTCACCCCGACTGCCCCCTGCACGAGGCGGTCGCGACGGGCAATGAAGTTCACCAAACTATCAAGGAGCCGGACGGGTCCTGGCTTCGAATTAGCATCTATCCGGTTGATCTGACGGACGACGCCGGCAACCGACTCTACTTCCACACGATCCGTGATTCAACCCAGATGATCAGGGAGGGACTAGAGCTTGGTCTGCGGGGCGAACTGCTCGACGAGGTATCCGATTCGATTTTCGTGCACAATAGCGAAGGCAAGATTCTATATGCCAATCGCGCCGCCTATGAGGAGCGCGGCTACACCGAATCAGAAATGCTCAGGCTGACCGTGGCCGACATGGACGCGCCGGAAGAGGTGCCGAAAATCAATCGACGCATGGCCAAGGTAACGAAAGACAAGTCGGCTGTATTTGAAACTAGGCACCGCCGTAAAGACGGCTCGACGTTTCCGGTCGAGGTTAAAGCTCGGCCCATTAAATACTATGACCAAGACTGCTTTATCGCCACCTGCCGCGATATTACCGAACGCAATAAGGAAGAGTTAGAGGTCAAGACGCGCGGTGACTTGCTAGACAGCGTCAACGACTCCGTGTTTGTAATCGACAGGCAGGGCAAAATCAGATTCGCAAATCGCGCCGCTTTTGAGTCAAGGGGCTACTCGGCTGAGGAAATATTGCAAATGAGCGCCATCGACTTAACCGCTCCAGGGACCGATGGATACGCGAAACAGAAAATGGGCGAGATATTTACTAAAGGTCAGGCAAGCTTCGAAAACTGGCACAAGCGCAAGGACGGGTCGATTTTCGCCGTTGAGGTTCGGGGTAAGAACGTTCAATTGGGCAACATCAACGGCATTATAGGCGTCGCGAGGGATATTACGGAGCGCAAGAAGGTTGAGGACGAGGTGCGCGCCGAGCGCGACGCTAATCAGATGTATCTGGATCTGGTAAATGTCTTGGTAATAGGCTTTGATCCAAACGGCAAAGTTCTGATGATCAACCGCAAGGGCGCCGATATTCTCGGCTATAGCGAGAAAGAGATTGCCGGCAAAGACTGGTTTGCCAAGTTCGTTCCCGAGTCGACAAGGTCCGAAATGAAAGACGTTTTTCGGCGTATCGTGGCCGGAGAACTGGCGGGCGTAGAAGATTATGAGAATGTGGTTTTAACAAAGAGCGGCCGGGAACGTCTTTTGGTTTGGCACAACACTTATGTTAAGGACGAAAAGGGACAAACCACGATGGTTGTCAGTTCTGCCGAGGACATAACCGACCGGCGGAAATCAGAGACTTTGATGCGCGAGACAGAGCGGCGTCTATCTACGCTGATCGGAAACCTGAGCGGTATCGCTTATCGCTGCGCCAACGATAAAGGCCTGACGATGGAGTTTGTCAGCGACGGCTGCCTGGACATAACCGGCTACAAGCCCGCTGATTTCGTCGGGAACAAGACACTGGCTTTCAAGGACATCATCCATCCCGAGGACCGGCAACGTGTCAGAGACAGCATCAAAGCTTCCCTATCCAGAGGGACCGGTTACCAGCTGACGTATCGTATCGTGGCGCGCGACGGGTCCCTGAAATGGGTTTCGGAGCAAGGTCGGGGCGTCTTCAACGGAGGCGTCAAACCGATAGCGCTGGAAGGCTACATAAGCGACATCACGGCGACTCAGGCAGCTCAAGAGGAAGCGGCGCGCAGCTACTCAAGAATGCAACGCGTTGTTGACGGGACAATCGTGGCTTTAGCCGAGACGGTAGAGACCAAAGATCCCTACACGGCGGAGCATCAGAAACGGGTCGCCGCGCTCGCGTCCGCGATCGCGATCGAAATGGACCTGACGCAAGTCAACGTTGACGCCATCCGCATGGCCGCCACCGTTCATGATATCGGGAAGATATATATTCCGGCCGAGATACTTAACAAACCCGGCAAACTCACCGATCTAGAGTTCTTGATGATCAAGACCCACGCAACGACCGGCTACAACATTCTTAAAGATATCGATTTCGACGTGCCGATCGCCATGGACGTTCTGCAGCACCATGAACGGCTCGATGGCTCCGGCTATCCGAACGGAGAAAATGGCAGTTCTATTTCGCAAAACGCGTGCATCATCGCCGTTGCCGATGTTGTTGAAGCGATGTCGTCGCATCGCCCCTATCGCCCCGGTTTGGGGATAGGCCCCGCGCTAGACGAGATCAAGACCAATCGCGGACGGTTATATGACCAGAACGCCGTCGACGCCTGCACCAACTTGTTTAAGTCAAAGCGATTCTCCTTCTAGATTGAAACTTACGCCCCATACCCTTTAGAATATAGAGGCATCCTCAAGGGGGTTTTTTATTTTATGGACATAGCTATTGTCTTACTGGCGGCTGGCCAGGGTACCAGAATGAAATCCGAGCAGCCAAAAGTGTTGCACCAAGTATGCGGTAGGCCGATGGTCGAGTACATCATCGACGCCGCCGCGGAATTGAAACCCAAAAAGTTTGTCGCGGTTGTGAGCCCGGCATCAGCCGAGCAGGTGGGTGCAGCTTTGCCGAGATCGTCACAGGCCGTGGTGCAAAAGGAAGCGTTGGGAACAGGCGACGCCGTCCGCTGCGCCTTGCCCTTACTGAACGATTTTGACGGCACTATAGTAATCCTTTGCGGCGACACGCCGTTGGTAACCGGAGCAACGCTGGTTAACCTGGTCAAGAAACACAAAGAGAGGGCAGCGGCCGCGACTGTCCTCACGGCTAAGGTCGACGACGCTACCGGCTACGGGAGGATCATCCGGGGAGACGGCGGCGTTAAGCGAATCGTCGAACACCGCGACGCGACAGAAATGGAACTGCATATTCGTGAGGTAAATACGGGTACGTATTGTTTCGACGCGGCTAAGCTGACGGCGGCTCTGCAAGAGATCACGCCCGCCAATTCGCAAAAAGAATATTATTTAACCGACGTCATCGGCATCTTCTTTGACCATAGAGAAAAGGTTATACCGTTTCAGGTTGCGGATAGCCTGGAGACGATGGGCGTCAACAGCCGCGCGCAGCTGGCTGACGCGGAAATGATCATGCAGGAACGGATAAACCTCGAGCATATGGCCAACGGAGTGACGATGATTCATCCGGCGTTAACCTACGTCGACGCGGGCGTGAGGATTGGGACTGATACCGTGATTCACCCCAACACGTTTATAAACGGGTCGACCGTGATCGGCTCTGGCTGCCTAGTCGGACCGTCGACGCGGATTGTGGAATCCACAGTCGGCAACGGTTGCGAAATAACGTTTTCCGTTGTGCGCGAGTCAAAGCTGGCCGACGGCGCCATCGTTGGCCCGTTCGCAAATGTTCGCCCCGGCACAAAGGTTGGCGCGAAGGTGAAGATAGGCAGCTTTGTCGAGACGAAGAAGGCGGTCATTGGCGCAGGCAGCAAGGTGCCGCACCTGGCCTACATCGGTGACGCCCAGATCGGAAGCGATGTTAACATCGGGGCCGGCACCATTACATGCAATTTTGACAGTACCACCAAGCATCAGACGACCATCGGGAACGGTGCCTTTATTGGAAGTGATACAATACTCGTGGCGCCGGTTAAGGTGGGCAAACGCGCTTATACCGGGGCCGGTTCAACCATTACGAAAGACGTGCCCGATGATAGCCTAGGCATTGAACGGGCGGATCAACGTGTAATCAAGAACTGGCGCAAAAGGGAGGAAACCGGCGCGTGAACGGCGAATCAAGGGTTATGCTATTTTCCGGCACATCCAATCCCGAGCTGGGCCGTGAAATATCGCGTCATTTATCCATTGATCTGGGCCGCGTAGAAATATCCCGCTTTGCCGACAGTGAGATATACGTGCGTTTTCTGGAAAGCGTTCGCGGCGCGCACGTTTTTGTGATTCAGTCGGTTTGCCAACCGGTCAATGACAGTTTGATCGAGCTGCTCATTATGATGGACGCGCTCAAGCGGGCCTCCGCCAAGACGATTTCAGCAGTCGTGCCATATTACGGTTATTCCCGCCAGGATCGGAAAACTCTGGCTCGCGAGGCGATAACCGCCAAATTGGTCGCCGACCTTCTGGTTACGGCCGGGGCGGATCGCGTGCTAACGATGGACCTGCACGCGGGGCAGATTCAGGGTTACTTTAACGTACCGGTCGACCACCTGACGGCTTTGCCGATTTTGGCCGACTATTTTATGGAGAAAGAGATTCCGGACTTAGTAGTTGTCTCGCCGGATGTTGGGCGGGTCAAGACGACCAAGAAACTAGCCGACACGCTGGGGGCGGAGATGGCCGTCCTAGCCAAGCGGCGGCCGGCCCACAACGTCGCCGAAATAGGCTATGTTATCGGTGAAGTCGAAGGTCACAATGCGATAATTATTGACGATATGATTGACACCGGCGGCAGTATTTGCCGGGCGGTTGAAGCGCTTAAGAAAGCCGGCGCCAAAGACATATACGTTGCCTGTACGCACCCGGTCTTTTCCGGCGCGGCGATTGAGAACCTTAATCTTGCTCCGATCAGGGAATTAATAGTCACCAATACAATACCGGTGCCGATTGACAAGCACATCGACAAATTGACCGTGCTGAGCGTCGGCTCGGTATTTGCTAAAACAATCAAGAACGTTTTTGAGAACAAGTCCGTCAGCGAAATCTTCGGCGGACAAGAGCACGTGTAGATCCGGAAATTAAGGACATAAATAAACTTCGAAAACAAGAAACCGACAATTCTCTTCGAGCGAGCTTTTGCTTTGTCGAGAAGTAATCACTAAGGAGTGGAGTGTAAGTGGCGGTAAAGATTAAAGCGCAGACAAGAGGAACCGGCAAGCATAGCATCCTGACCGACCTTCGTAATGAGGGAAAGGTCCCAGGAACGTATTACGGCAGAAAGATCGATCCCGTAACGATAGTCGTCGACGCTGAAGAGCTTCGCGCGGCGATGCACACGGATGCGGGTTCCAACGTAATGATCGACCTGGATATCGCGAATTCGCCTTTGAAAGGCAGCCAGGTGGCCATGATAAAAGACATGCAGAAAAATCCCATAACCGGGGAGATTCTGCACATAGACCTGGTGAAGGTCTCGATGTCCGAGGAGATTCACGCGACCGTACCGTTGTTGGTCGTGGGAGAAGCGGCCGGCGTCAAGGTCGGCGGCGTCATGCAGCATTCTATCCGGGAAATCAGCGTCAAGTGTTTGCCTGGCGCGTTGCCCGAGCAATTTGAGATAGATGTAACCGCGCTCGAGATCGGCGACAGCATTCATGTTCGCGACATGGCGACTGCCGAGGGCGTTGAGATTCTCGACGATCCTGATGAAATCCTGGTTTCGATCGTACCGCCCGCCAAGGAAGAGGAAGTTGAGGCGGTCGAAGAGGGCGAGATGGAAGTGGCGGAACCCGAGGTTATTGGCGAGAAGAAGGAAGAAGAAGCCGGAGAGTAGTCTTGTTTCTAGTTGTTGGCCTGGGTAACCCGGGAGAAGAGTATGCCGGGAACCGCCACAATCTGGGTTTCATGGTCGTTGACGAGATCGGCCGGCGTCTGGGCGTGCATTTCCGAGCCACAAAGATGGACGCGCTAGTTGCCGATCATGTCGGCGCGGACGGCCGGTTTCTCCTGGCGAAACCGCAGACATTCATGAATCTGAGCGGCCGCAGCGTCAAGATGATCACCGCCTATTTTAAGATTCCGTTGGATCGCATAATCGTCGTCCACGATGATCTTGATCTGGTTTTTGGCGAAATCAGATTAAAGGACACGGGCGGGAGTGCCGGCCACAACGGGCTCCAGTCGGTAATCGATAGTCTGGGCGAGCCCGCCTTTAAACGGTTGCGTATCGGCATCGGACGTCCACCCGGCCAAATGGACCCCGCGAAGTTTGTGCTCCAGAATTTCAGCACCGCGGAACGGGCCGAGTTAGACTTCATGATCAGCGACGCGGCCGATATCGTCATCAAGACTGTAGATAACGCCCGCGACTGTTCATGAACCTGACGGACCTGCCGGTCGCGCTGGCGGCAACGCCTGCCTGGCGGGACAACGTTCCCGGCGACCACCTGTTTGGGACTGATCACGAAGCGACGCTTTCTGTTCCCAGCCAGCTGAAACCCTGTTTTTACGCGGCTCTGGCAACTGCTGGGCCGCGGCCGCTCCTGATTATCGCGCCCGGCCCCGAGGATGCGGCAGATATTGCTCGCGACCTTGAAGCCTTCTCTGTGGTTAAGCCGCTCGTTCTGCCCGCTCGCTCGGATTCGCGATCAGCTGAGGCCGCCATTGATCCAGAGGCCGCCGGCCGGCGCGCGAAGTCTTTGGCCGCTCTCGCCGCTGGCGAAACGACAATTATAGTTACTCACGCCGCCGTTACCTTAGAAGCACTCCCGCCCCTAGAAACAGCCGGCCAACGCTTGCTCAGGCTCGTCCGGAATCAGGATATCGGGCTTGACGCGTTGATTGAAACGCTAGTCGAATTCGGTTACCGGCGTGTTTATGAAGTGGAAGATCGAGGTGAATTCAGTGTGCGCGGCGGTATCATCGACGTATTCGGCCCTGGTATGTCGGAACCCGTTCGCGCCGTATTTGACGCTGACACGATAGAAGAGATGCGGACTTTTGGTTTGGTAGACCAGCTGTCAACTGGAAACATAGAGGCCACCTTTCTCTACCCTGTAGTCGAAGCCGCGCCGCCGGCCGGCGACGTCAATATTTTCGACTACGCTCGCGGTCGAGCAGTCGTTGCGGCGGATGAACCAGCTGCCTGGCCCGAGGGGATGTTTGCCCCTGGAACGCTGACTGTGTCCAGTCTGACTCCGCAGGAATCGCCTTGGCGCGTCACACCGCATCCGACCTTTACCGGAGCGGACGGACGGGTTGATTTTGACCTCATCAAAGACTATCTCACTGAGCTCGCGGCGGCGGACATGCAGGTATTAATCGCGGTGGAAGGGCGAGGTCGCCGGGAACGGTTGAGCGAGCTATTGCGAGAATGGGGGGCCGCCGGTCCTTCGGTTGACGTGGTAGAGGGGTTTGTCCGAGCTGGTTTTAGCGTCCCTGCACTGGGGATAGCCGTCATTGCCGAAGCGGATATGTTCGGCTTAAAGCGAGAGCTTCGTCAAACGCGTCAATCGCGCACTCGCTCTTTCTTCGACATGATGGATCTGCGCGTTGGAGACCTGGTAGTCCACATTTATCACGGCATCGGGCGCTATGGCGGTCTGGTGCAAAAGGACGTCGACGGTATCAGGCGCGATTTCTTGGTCATCGAATATGCCGGCGGCGACAAGCTTTTCATTCCATCCGATCAGATAGGGTTGATTCAACGTTATATCGGCGGCGAAGGGGTCAGCCCCAAGATTGACCGCCTCGGCGCCAAGCGATGGCAAAACGCTAAACGTAAAGTCAAAGCGTCGGCGGCCAAGTTGGCAGTCGAGCTGGTGCGTCTTTATCAAGCGCGTCAGGCTGCGGTGGGACACGCATTTCCGCCTGATACACCTTGGCAGAAGGAGCTGGAAGATTCTTTCCCATTCATTGAGACACCCGACCAGGCAGCCGCAATCGCCGACGTCAAGCGAGACATGGAGTCAACACGGCCAATGGATCGCTTGATCTGCGGAGATGTCGGTTACGGAAAAACGGAAGTGGCCGTTCGGGCCGTCTTCAAAGCCGTCCTGGATGGCCGCCAGGCCGCGGTACTGGTCCCGACCACGTTGTTGGCCGAGCAGCACGCGTCGACTTTACGCGAGCGGTTCAAGGAATTCCCGGTTCGGGTCGAGGTTCTCTCCCGGCTCCATGGCGGAGCGGCGCAAAACGAGGTTTTACACGGCGTCGCGGCCGGCACGGTAGACGTGGTGATCGGCACGCACCGCTTGCTGCAAAAAGATGTCTCCTTTAAGGACCTCGGTTTGTTTGTCATTGATGAGGAACAGCGTTTTGGAGTCAGGCACAAGGAGTTTCTCAAGAAATTGCGGTTGAACGTCGACGTTCTAACCTTAAGCGCGACTCCCATTCCGCGAACGTTGAATCTTGCTTTGACCGGCGCTCGCGACATGAGTGTGATCGAAACCGCGCCCGAAGACAGGTTTCCCGTGGTGACGGCCGTAAAGGAATACGCTGACGATCTTGTTGCTCGGGCCATTGAGCGTGAGGTAGGCCGCGGCGGTCAGGTATTTTTCGTGCACAATCGAGTCGACTCGATTGATTTCATCGCGGAGCGTATCCGGCGGTTGGCGCCGGGGGTAACCGTTGGCGTGTCACATGGTCAGATGTCGGAACGCGGCTTGGAAAAAGTCATGAAAGATTTCGCCGAGCGGCGATTCGCTGTCCTGGTGTCGACGACGATCATAGAGTCAGGCTTGGATATGCCCAACGTCAACACCTTGATAGTCGATCGCGCGGACCGTCTAGGCTTGTCACAGCTCTATCAGTTACGCGGCCGGGTAGGTCGGTCGGACCGGCGAGCTTATGCCATGTTTCTTTATCCGCCGGGCGGTTCGCTGTCGCCTACGCAACTCAGACGATTAAAGACAATAGCCGAGTTCACAGAGCTGGGCAGCGGTTTTCGAATCGCGCTGCGCGATTTGGAGATTCGCGGCGCCGGGAATCTTCTAGGCGGGGAACAGCATGGCTTCATCAATGAGGTCGGCTTCGAGCTCTATGCCGGTCTGCTGGCCGAGGCGGTAGCCGAGCTTAAGGGTGAACCATCCGTCAAGCGGGCCGACGTACGGATAAACCTGCCAATAGCGGCCTTCATTCCAGACGAATATGTTGCCGACGAAGGTCCGCGAATCGATATGTATCGAAAGGTCGCCCAGGTGCGGAGGGCCGAGGACGCCGACCGTTTAGGGGCGGAATTTAACGACCGTTTTGGCCCGCCGCCGCTTGAAGTCAAAACGCTGCTGGCTGTGGCCAAGTTAAAGGTGCTAGCAACGGCGGCTGGTTTAAACAGGATCACAGCCGAACCAAGCCGAGTGCGCCTGTCTCCGTTAGCTGATTCTTTCGGGGTTGGCGCGGCCGTCAATGAGTTTGGGCGCCGCATTCGGTATAAGGCCGCTGAAAAGGCGTTATTTGTCCATATGCCGGCCACCGACGGGATAGTCTCTTTGTTGCATGAAGTGCTATATGTTATAATTACGAACGATTTGAAAAAGTCCCCAAAGGAGGAGTCAGATGAGTCTTAAGAAAGTTGCCGCCCTCGCGATTCTCGGTCTATTCGCGTTCGCGACCGTCGGCTGTAACCTGTTCGCGAAGAAAGCCGCGACGGTTAACGGTACGCCGATCTATCAGTCTGCAGTCGATAAGCAGATGAACCGGATCACCAAACAGCACAAGACGGCTGAGCAGGAAGCAGCGTTCAAGAAACAGAAAGCGCAAATTCAGAAACAGATCGTCGACCTTTTGGTTGACGAGGAAATCTATAACCAGGAAGGCGCCAAACTAAACATTAAGGTCACTGACGCCCAAGTAGAAAAAGAAGTTACCGCGACAGTTAAACGCTTCCCGTCGCAAAAAGATTTCGACAAGGCCTTGAGCGACGCCGGCATGACTATGCAGGATCTGCGTGATTTCACGAAGAATCGCATGATTACGGATGCTGTCAATAAGAAGGTCGTCGGCACCATTACCGTCAGTGCCAAAGAGGTTAAGGATTACTACGACAAGAATACGGCTCAGTTCAAAGACCCGGAAAAGATCAAGGTTTCCCATATCTTGTATCCGGGCGACGCTGCCGGTTTAGCGAAAGCTCAGGAAGCCATCACCAAGTTGAACAACGGCGCGGATTTCGCGGAGTTGGCCAAGGCGGAGTCAACGGACCCGTCGACCAAAGCTAACGGCGGCGACCTCGGCTTTGTTCAAAAGGGAGTCATGGCAGCGGAATTTGAAACGGCCGCTTTTGCCTTGGCGGTAGGCGAATGGACCCAAGCCCCGGTCAAGACCCAGTTCGGTTACCACGTGATCAAGGTTTTTGACAAGACACCCGAGAAGCAGAAAACATTCGAGGAATCAAAGTCTTCGATCGAGCAGATGCTGAAGAGCCAAAAGGAAAGTGCCAAAATCAAGACTTGGCTCGATGGCGTGAAGAAAAAAGCGAAGATCGTTAAATATTAAGTACACCTAAGACATAACGCGCGCCAAACGATAAGCGCGTATCAAGTAATATAAAGGGGCGAACCATTTTAAAGGATGGTTCGCCCCTTTTATTTAGTGAGGAGATAGTACGAGTGTGAGTCATCTTGCGTTTGAGGATCTAGTGGCTGTCATGGCTAGGCTGCGCGGACCACAAGGGTGTCCTTGGGACCGGGAGCAAACCCACGTTTCTTTGTCCGGCCATCTGATCGAAGAGGCGTATGAGGTCGTGGACGCTATCGAGCAGAGTGATGACGATCATCTGCAGGAAGAACTAGGCGACCTTCTCCTCCAAATTGTGTTCCACGCCCAGATTGCGGCCGAGCGCGGCGCCTTCGACATCGACGACGTCGCTGCCGGCATAGCCGAGAAACTGCGCCGGCGCCATCCACATATCTATCAGACCAAAACGGAAGCGGGACCTTATATTACGCAAGCCGAGGATGTGACTCGCAACTGGGAGGTCATCAAGGAAGATGAGGGCAAATATGCGGATTCTCGCCTGGGCGGTATTCCGCGGTCTTTACCGGCTCTCTTTCGCAGTTACAAGATGCAAAAAAAGATGGCAGATGTCGGCTTTGACTGGCCGGATAAGGCTGGCGTAATCGAGGCGTTGGAAACCGAGACGCGGGAATACAGACAGGCCCTGGAGGGTGACGGTGACTTGCGGGAAGAAATCGGTGATATGCTGTTCATGCTCGGCAACGTGGCTAGGCATCACGGCATCGAACCGGAAGCCGCCTTGCGAGCGGCCAACGATAAGATCGAGGCGCGTTGGCGCTACATGGAGCAGGCCGCGGCGATCGCCGGCCGGCGTCTGGCTGATATGACGATGGACGAAAAAGAAGACCTTTGGGGAGAAGCAAAAAGTCAAGAATGACGTTTTCAGAGGAGGTTTTATGACCAATATCGCTTCAATTCACGCTCGTGAGGTTTTGGATTCACGATCGAACCCGACGGTCGAGGTGGACGTTATGTTAACGGACGATTCCTTCGGCCGGGCCATTGTACCGTCCGGCGCAAGTACCGGGTCGCTGGAGGCTTTGGAGCTGCGCGACGGCGACAAGGCTCGCTATTTAGGGAAGGGTGTTCTACGGGCCGTTGCCAACGTAAATGATACAATCGCGCCTGCTTTGCTCGGCCACGACGCCTCGGCGCAAAACGCGTTGGATGCGAAGATGTTGGAAATGGATGGGACCGCCAATAAGGAGCACCTAGGGGCGAACGCGATTCTCGGTGTTTCGCTGGCGGTCGCCCGGGCGGCCGCGGCCAGCCAGGGCAAGCCGTTGTTCGAATATCTAGGTGGGCAAGAGGCGGTCACGCTACCTGTTCCGATGATGAATATCCTAAATGGCGGACAGCACGCTGACAACAACGTCGATATCCAGGAGTTCATGATCGTTCCGGTGGGGGCGGCGCGTTTCTCAGACGCTTTGCGCATGTGTAGCGAGACCTTTCACTCGCTCAAGGAAATATTGAACTCGAAGTCGCTGGCCACGGGCGTCGGCGACGAAGGCGGTTTCGCGCCTAACCTGGCTTCCAATGAAGAGGCACTTAAAATAATAATCGAGGCCATCGAGCGTGCCGGTTACAACCCAGGCCAGGATATCAGCTTGGCCCTGGATGTTGCCGCGAGTGAGATCTACAGCCAGGGCAATTATGAACTAGCGGCTGAGGGCAGGACCCTGTCCGGCTCCGAGATGATTGATTTCTACGTTGACCTGGCAGACCGGTATCCGATCATTTCCATTGAAGATGGTTTGGGCGAATCCGACTGGGACGGCTGGCATAAAATGACAGATATCTTGGGAGATAAGCTCCAGCTTGTGGGCGACGACATATTCGTTACCAACCGGGCAATACTGGAAAAGGGCATCGATAACCAAGTCGCCAACTCAATTTTGGTCAAGGTTAATCAGATCGGCAGTCTGACCGAGACTCTGGAAACGATCGAGCTGGCCCGAGGCGCCGGTTACACGACCGTAATCAGCCACCGGTCCGGGGAGACAGAAGACACGACGATTGCTGATTTGGCCGTGGCTGTCAACGCGGGTCAGATTAAGACAGGCGCTCCGTCACGCAGTGAAAGAGTCGCTAAGTATAACCAGTTGTTGCGCATCGAAGAGTATTTGGGACCGCGGGCGGTTTATCGCGGCGCCGCCGCTTTCCAGCGCGGCCGTTAAGAATAAGGTTTCTAGGGTGAGCGCGCAGACGCAGCGAGGACGGCTAAACTGGAAAGGCGGTTTGTTGCTGGTCTTGGCAGCGGGTTTGCTGTTTCTAACGATCGCGCCGGCCCGCCAGGTTTTGCAGCAGCGGGCGCGCATCGCAACCCTAGAACGAACGCTCACATCTGTTAAGGATGAAAACAAAACGCTGCGGGAAGAAACCGACCGTTTAAATACCGACGCCTATATAGAGCAGCAGGCTCGCTTGCGCCTGGGGCTGATCAAACCGGGGGAAGAACCATATATGATAGTCCCGCCAAAACAGCCGACGCCCAAAACGACCACTGCGGCCAAACCCGCCAAACCGGCCGCGCCGCCCACGACAAAACCCTGGTATCAACAAGTCATCGATTACTTCAGTTCTCCATTTAAATGAAGTAAACAAATAATGGTTTAAGCACGACCAGCTGCATCATATTGGAAACCGTTACTTCTTTACTCCATTTAAATGGAGTAAAGAAGTCGCCCAATGAAAGGTTGCCATGAGGTTAGCCGCGATTGACGTCGGTACGAATACGGTGCGCTTACTTGTTAGCGATTTTGACCTGGCCGGGAGACGGCAGGATATCGCTAGCCTCTCCAAGATAACCCGCTTGGGTCAGGGAGTCGGCGAGTCGGGATTATTTCGCCCGGAAGCGGTTGTCCGGACTTTGGAGGCGCTTGGGACGTACGCTGACGAGACAGGCCGATTGGGCGTCGAGGCATTGCGGGCTGTGGCTACCAGTGCGGCTCGGGACGCGGCCGACAGCCGGGAATTCGCCGACGCGGCTCGCCAGGTTCTTGGCGTTGAATTGGAAATCGTCGACGGCATGACCGAAGCGGAACTGACCTGGTTAGGAGCGACGGCCGATTATCCGTTCAGCGATCCCGATACGCCTGTTTTAGTTTTTGACGTTGGCGGCGGTTCGACCGAACTGATTGTCGGGTCAGGGCGGCGCATGCTCGCCTCGCAAAGTTTGGATATCGGGAGCGTCCGGTTAACAGAGCAATATATCAAACACGATTTGCCGACCGCGTCTGAGGTTAAGCACCTACAAACGCGTGTCCGGGAGTCGATTTCGGCCGGCTTGACTAAGATCAAGCCGCAGCGAGATGGTCTAGTCGTCATCGGAGTGGCCGGAACAGTTACCAGCATTCAAGCCGTTGACCTAAAGTTGGAACCGTATGACGCAGCGGTTATCCATCTTTCAACGTTGACGCGCCAAGCGGTCGATCGCACGCTAGACCTTTTTCTGTCGCTGCCGCTGGCAAAACGAGCAAAACTGGCGGGACTAGAACCAAAGCGCGCTGACGTAATAGTGGCCGGAGCTTTGATAACGGCCGCCGTCTTAAATGAAGCACGCGCCGACAAGGTCACGGTCAGCGAACGCGACATTCTGGACGGGATAATCTTATCTCTGGCTGCCGAACAAGGTGTGCTTCGCGATGCTTCTCAGTAGTTAGTGGTCGTTGGCATTTAGTTGTCCGCGGTTGGCAGTTTGACGCTAGAATATTAGCGTGGGCAATGGTTTCTAACCACAAATCACCAAGAACCAGCACGCCCGGGTGGCGGAATTGGCAGACGCAGCGGACTTAAAATCCGCCGGACTATGTCCTTGAGGGTTCGAGTCCCTCCCCGGGCACCATTCTCTCCCTTTCTTGGATCATGTCGCGACAGACTTCCCTTTGCCTGCCCCCCCAACCTGGAAGCTGAAGAATCGACGACCGGATGCCGAAGATATAGTTGTCGGTATTTTTTAAGACGGGTCGTGATGGAATGGCCGGTAAAGCGAAAACTCAATTAATTGTGATTGACACCTTAATGGAACAGGCTATTCGGGCTGCCATTGACAAGCTGCCATTCTACGTAATGCTTATCGACGAGGACCACCATATAGTATTAACCAACAAAGTGATCGAAAAAGCGCTGGGAAAGAAGCTCAGCGAGATTCGCAACGGGTATTGTCCCACGATCGTACACGGGACTAAAGGACCTTTTCCCGGATGCCCTCTGGAAGAAGCCGCGGCGAAGCACGCTGGTGTTACCCGTGAGCTCCACGATGCGAAACTTAATCGTTGGTTCATGTCGGCCGTTTATCCCACCAACATAAGAACCCCCTCCGGAAAAGACGTCTACTACCACACCACCACCGACATTACAGAACATAAACAGGCTTCAGAAGACCTAGCCGCCAGCGAAAAGCGATACCGAGAAATAGTTGAAAACGTCAATGACGGGCTCTGCATTATCAACCTGAAAGGCAAAATCATCGACATAAATGAAAACACTTGTCGCATGGTTGGCCGAACCCGCCAACAATTGGTCGGCGATAGTATTGTCTCAATCAGTCGAATGGACAACCCGAGACAAGTATTCTCCGTTTTGAATTCGATGAAACAAGCGGAGACTACGAGCTTTGAGAGTACGTTGCTGAGACACGACGGCGGCACACTACCAATCGAAGTAAGCGCGAAAATAGTCTCGACTGAGGCTGACGGTATCGCCCAAGCCTTTATCCGGGACATCTCCGAACGAAAACAAGCGGATGAGGCCTTGATACAAGCCGAAGCTAAATTCCGTATCTTCGCCGACACAACCTACGATTGGGAATACTGGCTGGACTGTAATCACAATCAGATCATCTATATGTCACCGTCGTGTGAGCGCATTACCGGACATACCCGCGAAGAGTTTATCGCGGATCCGACTCTGATTAACAGAATCGTTTATCCGGAAGACCGGGCAATATATCAGGCACATATGGATAAATGCAAACGCGGGAAGAACCTCGTCGAACAATTCGATTTTCGCGTGCTGCGCCCCGATGGCGACTTGCGCTGGGTCGCGCATGCTTGCCAAGAAGTCTTCGATGCCGCCGGGCGGTCGTTGGGACGGCGAGCCAGCAATCGCGACATCACGGCGCGCCGGAAACTCGAAGATGAGGCTATATTGCGAGAAGCCCAACTTAGGCAGATCATCGATCTAGTCCCTCATATGATCTTCGTTAGGGACTGGGACGGACGGTTTATACTCGCGAATGAAGCGACCGCCGCTGCATATGACATGACGACCGATGAATTGCAGGGCAAAAAGGTCGCCGATGTTCATCCCGACCACGAAGAGGCGAAGCGGGTCGCGGCGGAAGACCAGGCGGTGATGACAGAGGGGCAAACGAAGGCGATACCGGAGGCTGTCTTCACCGACGTCTTTGGCAAGCAGCGGATAATGCAGAAGACCAAAGTGCCGTTCACGTACATCGGAGAAGAAGGGCGGCAGACCTATGCCGTGTTGGGCGTATCGGTCGATGTCACCAAATTAAAAGAAGCTGAAACGGAATCAGCCAAAAATCTTGAACGATTGACGGAGGCCTTCCATGGCATGATCGCGGCATTAGCCGCGACCGTAGAAACAAGGGACAAGTATACGGCGGCGCATCAATATCAGGTTAGAAAACTCGCGACCGCGATTGCCAACGATTTGGATATGTCAGATCAGGAAATCGACAGCCTGGGGATGGCCGCTACCGTTCACGATATTGGAAAAATCTATGTGCCTTCGGAGATACTCAGCAAACCGGGCCGTCTTTCAGAAGTCGAGTTCGAATTGATCAAGACGCACGTTGAGGCGGGCTATAATATTTTGAAAGACATTAGATTCCGGGACCCCATCGCTAATATGGTGCGCCAGCATCACGAGAGGCTGGACGGTTCCGGCTATCCACAGGGCTTAAAAGCGGCCAACATTCTGTTGGAGGCTAAGATCTTGGCGGTTGCTGACGTTGTGGACGCTATGACGTCACACCGGCCCTATAGACCGGGACTCGGCATAGACGCGGCTCTAGATGAGATTCAGACGCACAAAGGAACGTTGTACGATCCCGACGTCGTAGAGGTATGTGTTCGGCTATTCCGCGAACAGCACTTCGACCTATCCGCATAATACGGCAATACGCGGGTTCGAGTGTCCCCCCGGCACCATTCTCGGAGCCCGGTACTTCCCTGTGATACGATAACTCCATGAAGATATTGGCGCCGGTCGATCATGTTGAAGAGATAGAAACGCTGGCCGAAGCGGGTGCGGACGAGTTCTATGGCGGTTTCCTGCCGGCTGAATGGAATACCGCGTACGCCGATGTCGGTTCTCTCAATAAACGCACGTTCGCCGACGCGCAATTCTCCACGACCGACGAGTTGGCAGCCGGGGTCGAGGCCGCGCACACGCTGTCCCGCCCGTTCTTTCTTACTCTGAATAACAACTTCTACTCCCCCGCGCAACTGCCGCTTGTCCTGCGTGAAATCGAGCGAGCGGTGCAGTTTAAGATAGACGCTCTCATTGTCGCCGACCCCGGTCTCATCCTTGAGATCAAGAAGCGGCGCTATCCTATTGAGTTGCACATCAGCATATTGGCGGGGGTTATGAACTCGGCCGCCGCGCGTTTTTATGGCGATCTAGGCGCGGCTCGGGTCGTGCTGGATCGCTCTCTGACGACCGCTGAGGCCGCGCGGATAATCGCCGCGGAACCCGAAATGGATTTTGAGTCCTTTCTGATGTACGGGAAATGCCCGAACGTCGAGGGCCTATGCTCTTTCTTTCATGACGACAACCCCGAACATATCTGGCCTTGTGGTTATCCCTGCGATCTAGAGCCCACCACGGAGGCTTCGCCGGCTTCGGCCGCTCACGCTGCCTGGTCTACTAAGCCAAGGGGCAACGCTTGTGGCTTGTGCGGTTACTACACGCTGGAAACGGCGGGCTTGTCAGCTGTGAAAATAGCCGGCCGGGGCCGTCGTACGGAAGATAAAACGCGGGCGGTTCGCGCCGTCGCGGCGCTCCGAGACGTATCGCTGACGGGCGCGGGGCCGGCAGCGATGGCGGAGGTGGCCCGGCAATCGCATGCTGAACTGTTTAACGCCGATTGCGACCCATATTCCTGCTATTTCCCGGCGGAGGACTGATGGTCATGGAACGCGCCATCTACTTGACCGAAATACCTGGTGAATTCGATTCGGCTGGTTTTAGCAGGCTATATTTCGGGGCGGAGTTTTGTGAGAACAAGATTCCCGGGGTCGAGGAGACCGCCGCCGCGATACTGACCGCGGCCGACTCCGGCCTCGATTTTTCCTTGCTAACACCGTATGTCACGGACCGAGGCTTAACGTTGTTGCGCGACGTGTTTGTGTCGTTGCCCGCCGACCGGTCAATCGAGGTTGTCTGCAATGACTACGGGACGCTGCTTCTGCTGCGGCAAGAGCGACCTGATATCGCTCCCGTTCTAGGCAGGCTCCTGTCCGGTCAGAAACGCGGCTTCGGCATCTCATCGCGCCAAGCGGACGCCGGTCCCGCGCTTGCTGAAACGTGGCGCGCGTCGACTTTCGATTCCCCGATTCTGCGGAAGTACCTGAAAGACAAGGGTGTCGGTCGCGTCGAACTGGACAACCTGCCTCAAGGAGGGACCTCCGATTTCACCGACTCTGGCTTGGCCGCGTCTCTATACGCGCCTTTCGGTTACGTCACCACCACCCGATATTGTCCGTTCGCTTTCCAGGATGGGCGCTGGCTGAACATCGCGGGCGAATGCGGGCGGGCCTGCCGGCAGGGTATGATAGAGGAGACGGGTGATATCTTTAACCGGCCGGTTTGGGCGGCCGGGAACGCCCAGTTTTATGAAAACCAAGACATTCCGTCCGATGAAGAACTCACGAGCCAGGGCTTTGACCGGATCGTATTTGAGTCGTCAATCCCGGTATAGGAGGACAAAAATTGCATCATGACCACCATCACGGCGAAGGCGGCGTTTATTATTTGAGCCGTCCGCCCCGCGTTGACTGGGACGACGTCGGCGGTTTTGACGACATCAAAGAGATACTAAAGGAAATGATTTCGCTGCCCCTGAAGAACCCGGCCATGATCAAAGAAATGAATATCGAGCCGCCCATGGGCGTTCTGATGTGGGGGCCTTTGGGGACAGGGATCAAGATGCTGGCCGAAGCATCCGCCAAGGACGCCGGGGCACACTACATCTACGTTTCCGGCCAGGAAATGTTGGGTAAACCTGAGGAACTGCGCAAAGCGTTTGCCGAGGCGCAGGAGAAGGCCCCCTGTGTTCTGTTTATCAGCGACGTGGAATGGTTGGCGCCGCGGGCCGGGGCCGACTATGATTGGGCACCGGGGAACCGCCGCGGCATCCCGCCGACCTTTGCCGACAAGGCTCTGACGACAGTTTTCTTAGAAGAGATAGATAAACTTCAAGGCGGCGGCGACGTAAACACAGTCGCTACCGGTGTAGCGCTGGCGGGTTCTTGCTACCGTATTGACGTTGTCGACCAGGCTTTGGTCAAGGAGAAAAGCCGGTTTAACCGGAAGGTCTTTGTCCATCCGCCAACTGCCGCCGACCGAGAGGGCATCTTGCGCATTTACATCAAACGTTTAGAGCCGAATCTGGGCGGCGAGATCGACTACGCCCAACTAGCCGAGAAGACCGCCGGTTTTGTCGGTTGGGATCTGGAGAACCTCTGCAAACGGGCCGCGTTGAACGCCGTCAAAGCCGGCTCGGTCAAGATAGAGATGCCCCATTTTCGGCAGGCTGTCGGGGAGATCGAACCCTGGCTGACGCCGGACATGATCGAGAAATATCAGGAACTGCGCGAACTGGACTGTTCGCATTACTACACGTTTTAGGAGGCCCCATGTGTGAACGACCGGGTGAATTGAATTGCCCCTTCGTCGCCAAGACGGAGAGCGGGCACTACCATTGCGAATTGCCGGGCGTGGCGGATACGTTGGAAAAAGACCGGCTGAACGGATTCTGCTTGCGTCCGCATTGCCGCAAATGCCCCGACTACCAAGCCTTCGAGGCAACCAACTTCCCGCTGTTTAATCCCAAAAACAGAAGCTAGCCAAGGAACTCCCGCCAGATTTACCACAGAAGCGGCAAGCGAAATAATCCTTGACACAAATGTTACATACTGATAACCTGTAAGCACAATTGAATATCACTCCGACCTCGTACGTCCCTTAAGGGAGGTACGAGGCGATCGACCGGCAAGATATTTTAGCTGGGCGTCAGGGTGGGCCGAGTAATCGACCCGCCTCCCGAATTTGGAAAGGAGCGTCTAATGGTTCGTGTTCGCACGCTGTCTTTTCCTTTGGCCAGCGTGTTTTTATTATCGTAGAACAACTACGACAAGGGGGAAAGAAATATGGACGGACTTGAAATGAAGAAGACGACAGCGCGGCGCGCGGCGGCGGTGGCTATCCTGGGATTATTCCTGGCGTTGGGCGCGTTCGGTTGCACAGCAAAAACGGAAACTAAGAAGGTGACGGAGAAACGTCCGGCGGCGACAAGCCTGATCGTGGCGACGACCACCAGCACCGCTGATACCGGTCTGCTTGACTATCTTTTGCCGATATTTGACAAGAAATACAACATCAAGACGAAACCGATCGCGGTCGGAACAGGCGAAGCGATCGCTATGGGCCAGCGCGGCGAAGCGGACGTTCTATTGGTGCACGCCAGGGCAAAAGAAGATAAATTCATGGCCGATGGCTTTGGTTCTTTGCGCAAGGATGTAATGTATAACGACTTCTTGATAATCGGCCCGGCGGGCGATCCAGCGGGCATCAAGGGCCTCAGCCCCGACAGGGCGTTCGCGGCAATCGCCGCCGCACAGGCACCGTTCGTAACCCGCGGCGACAACTCCGGCACCTACACCAAAGAATTGTCAATCTGGACGAAAACCGCTCTGACGCCGGCCGGTGATTGGTACGTCAACGTCGGACAAGGCATGGGGGAAGCAACGAAAATCGCTAATGAGAAGCAGGCGTACATCCTGATCGACCGCGGAACCTTTCTGTCTCTACAGAAATCAATCAGTCTTGGGATTCTTGTGGAGGGCCAGAAAGACCTCTTTAACCCATACGGCGTGATTATCGTCAACAAGGCGAAGTTTGCTAAGGTGAACGAGGTTGACGCTAAGAAGTTCGTCGATTGGATCACATTACCTGAGGTGCAAAAGCTCATTGGCAAGTTCGGCAAAGCCAAGTACGGACAGGCGCTGTTCACGCCTAGCGCGGCGACCGGAAACCCAAAATAGACAAGCCAACCACGCCAATCTGTTGGCGCGAGCGAAAGTGAGCCAAGAATCGTGGCGGTAATCTGGGACGGAATAGTTCAAGCCCTAAAGATGATAGTCGGTTTGAATCGCGACCTGATTGTAATACTGTTGACGTCATTAAAGGTAACCGGAACTGCGACACTGATTGCTATGTTACTTGGTTTGCCGTTAGGCGTCTGGCTTGGCCTAAGCGAATTCAAAGGGCGGAAGTTTTTGGTCATCTTAACGAACACGGGCATGGCCTTGCCGCCTGTCGTTGTCGGCTTGTTTGTTTTTCTGATGCTGTCGCGCTACGGACCATTCGGGGGTCTGGATCTTCTGTACTCGCCGCGGGCGATGATTATCGCCGAGGTAATCATCGCGACGCCAATGGTTATCGGCGTGACATTGGCGACAGTACAAGCGCTAGATCAAAAACTGGTCGCGCAGATCGTGTCGCTGGGCGCGACGCGTTTCCAACTCTTCATCAAAGTGGTCAGAGAGGCCCGGCTGGGCCTACTGGCGGCCGTTACGGCCGGGTTCGGCGCAATCATTAGCGAAGTTGGCGCCGTCTTGATGGTCGGCGGCAATATCAAAGGGCAGACCCAGGTCCTAACTACGGCGATAGTTCAGGAGACCCGACAAGGCCATACCGCTATCGCCATTGCCTTAAGCATCATCCTGCTGGCGCTGGCTTTCCTGGTCAACTGGGTAATAACGGTCGCGCAACAAAAGAATACCTGATGAGCGAGCCACTGACAGCCGTTAGGAACATTTTAGTCAGGAAGTCAGGGCGGACCATTCTGGACGTTCCGTCATTAGACGTCAAGACAGGCGAAACTCTAGCTCTAGTCGGCCAGACGGGCGCCGGCAAGAGCACTTTATTGAATGTTTTGGGACTAATTACTCGGCCCGACCGAGGACAGATCTTCTGGCGCGGCGACGTGGTTAAAGGCGGACTGCCTGGCTCAGATGTCAGGCGCCGCATCTCAATGGCGTTTCAATCACCGCTGTTATTCAGGGGCACTGTACGGGAGAACGTCGCTTACGGTTTAAAGGTCAGACGAGTACCGCCAGCCGATATCACCAAGCGAGTCGTGGCGATATTAGAGATTTTTGGTATCGCTGACCGAGCGGACGCTAACACGGAATCGTTGTCCGGCGGGGAAGCTCAGCGTGTTTCGCTGGCGCGGGCGGTTGTTTTCGAGCCGGCCCTCCTACTTCTTGACGAACCGATGGCTTCGTTGGATCCGGGAACCAGGGATAAACTGATTCGTGAGGTCACGAGTATTATCAAAGAACTCGGATTAACCTGCTTATACGTAACGCATAGCCGGGAGGAGGCATACGCTGTCGCCGACCGGTTGGCCGTAATCGACGCTGGCCGCGTCGCACAGCTTGGCTCACCGGAAGACGTGTTCTACCGTCCGGCCACCGCGGCCGTCGCGTCTTTCGTCGGAACAGAGAATATTTTGCCGGCGACGGTCTTCGACACGGCCGAGGGTTTGGCGAGGTTGCGGATCGACGGCGGCGCGTCCGAGACACTTATCGAGGCGGTAACGCCAGCTGTCCCCGGCAGCGTGGTCACGGTCTGCGTCCGTCCCGAAGAGGTGGCCATCGATTCGATGACACCCCGCGCGACCGGCAGCCGCCGTAACCATTTGGCGGGCAAGGTTATCGGTGTCACAATCCTGGGGCCGACAGCCAGGATTACCGTCGACTGCGGTTTTCCGCTAGCGGCGCTGATTACCCGTCGGTCGTTGGACGAGCTCGCTTTGGCGCCGGGCGTTCCGGTGATCGCCGGTTTCAAAGCTACGGCTGTGCACGTCATACAATAGCCCCGGCTCCGCAGACAACAATACCCCGCCGTCGACTACGATGACCGACCCGGCCATGTAATTCGCTAGCCGGGCTCGTTAAGCTCGGGATTTTGCTGGGCGTTTGGCGGTGGTTTCCGGCGAACGGGGACTGACAAGAACTAGTTTCGTCTGTCAGATTTCTTTAACAAACAGCACTCGGGCTAGGATGCCGAAGACAAGGGCCAACCCAATCGTCAGGCTTAGATCGAACCAGAAGGGGAAATCATATAGCCCTATGGTAACGGTTCGCAGCGCGTCTACAGCGTAGGTCAATGGATTGAACATCATTATCGTTCGGAGCCAATCCGGGAGCCACGGCATCGGAAAGATGGCGGTGCTGAGAAAGAACATCGGCATCAAGACGACATTGACGATAACGCCGAACCCCTGAAAGCTCCTGATGCGCGAGGCGATGACGATTCCGATGCTGGTCATCATTATGGCCATTATCGCCATTACTCCGAGAGCCTCAACGATGATTAGAGGAGAGAGCGATACGCCAACTATCGGCGCCAGCGCCAGAACGATCACTCCCTGCAGAAGTGCCCAGGTCGCACCGCTCAGCATCTTGGCGGTTGTGATCGCACCACGGGGAATGGGGGCGACCAGCAGCTCCCGCAGAAATCCGAATTCCCGCTCCCAGACAATCGATATGGCCGACTGAACACCCGCGAACAATAAGGTCATGCCGATAATGCCGGCAAAAATATACTGGCTGAACGTAACGCCGCCGACGCTGCGGAACGCCGCCCGCAACCCAAGTCCCAACACTACTAGCCACAAAACGGATCGAACCAGACTGCCGATCAGCTGGCCTTTATCCCGCCAATTAACCACCAAATCGCGCCGCCAGATTGCATAAATAGCGCTGATATCCACCTAGCGGCCCCCTTTTGCCTTGGCCGCGATCCGGCTCATGTGTTTTCCGGTCAAGATGTCTTCGTCCCTGATCGCTTGGCCGGTAAGTCTCAGGAAGACACCGTCCAGCGTTGTCTCGCCGGTCTGTTTTTTCAGAGCCGACGGAGTGTCGATGGCGACTATAGCGCCGCGGTCGATGACGGCGACCCGGTCGCAATTCTCCGCTTCCTCCATGTAATGCGTTGTCATAAAGACAGTCATGTCATCGCGGTCGGCGAGTCGCCGCAGGTATTCCCAGATACGGTTTCGTGTTTGCGGGTCTAGACCCAGGGTCGGTTCATCCAAGAATAAAACTTTCGGAGAGTGCAACAGCCCGCGCGCGACCTCCAGCCGGCGCCGCATGCCGCCGGAGAAATTGTCCACGATATCGTCGGCGAACCGGGTCAGTTCTACCAGTTCAAGGACGTCCGTCAAGCGTGCGCCGCGTTCAGCTGGGGGCACGTGATAAACGGCTGCATGGAACGATAGATTCTCGCGCGCTGTTAGACGGTTGTCGAGCGTCGCCTCCTGAAACACAACGCCGATCTGCCGCCGAACCTGGTCGGATTGGGCCGAAATGTCGAAGCCGGCGATGGTTGCTCTGCCGGCGGTCGGTCTAGCGAGCGTGCAGAGCATACTGATGGTTGTCGTTTTGCCCGCGCCATTAGGGCCAACGAAGCCGAAGAATTCGCCCGCGCCAACCGTGAAGTCGATTCCGTCCACGGCGGTGAAATCACCGTATCGCTTTGTAAGGCCGTTGACTTCGATGACCGAGTTCTGCAACACAGTTCCCTTCTTAGTACTTCATTACTCCATTTAAATGGAGTA
>JANXYU010000002.1 GCA_025355855.1 Actinomycetota bacterium | reverse complement strand
GGTTGAACAAGGTCATGAGCGCCCCGGCCTACAAATCCATGACAATACGCAACTGGAAGACAACCACGAAACTGCTTGAGCTTAGTCGAATTTAAGCGCACATTTTCTCCAGCATGCAAGTGCTCGAGTGACTCGGTACTCGATTGACAAGCGTCACGTGACACTATACGATTGAATCATGATTAAAACGTTCGCCGACAAGCACACTCAAGAAGTGTATGTGACCGGAAAGACGAAGTTGCTATCTCCTGATATCCGGAAGCGCGCTCTTCGAAAACTCCAGTACCTGGACGCGGCCGTCATTTTGGACGATTTGAGAGTGCCTCCGGGCAATAGGTTGCACGCGCTGAAAGGCAGACGTGTAGGACAACACGCGATCTCGATTAATGATCAATGGAGGATATGCTTCAGGTTTGTTGACGGAGACTCCTACGACGTAGAGATTACTGATTATCATTAGAATGAGGTGAGACAATGAGTTACGAGAATACAATGACGAGAAAGGTACGCCCGACCCATCCCGGCGAGATGCTCCGGGAGGATTTTCTGCCGGAGTACGGATTGACGATCTCGGCGTTTGCTGAGGCGATCGGTGTATCCCGCCAGTCAGCCAACGAGCTCGTGCGTGAGCGCCGCGTCGTCAGTACCGAAATGGCCATGCGACTTGCGCGCCTGTTTGGCAACACGCCGGAGTTCTGGCTGAATGCTCAGCGTGCCGTTGACCTTTGGGATACAGCTAAATCATCTAAGAAAACAGTGTCTAAGATCCGCCCTCTTTCGGCCGCTTAAAAAAAGCGCCTGCCCGCCCTGGGCACTTTGCTAAATTATCGTCTTCCTCTCGTTGGCTAGAATGTTTCTAGCCGGGTGAAATGAATAACGAGATCAAACGCTCTCCGCCCAGGTCTGAATGTCGTCCCAGTCGCGTTCGTCTCTTGCTGTTTCGCCGTAAAGGGGTGTCCCTTTCGCCTTGGTTAGCAGCGACAGAGGCCACTTGAGCATGGATGCGTCGAACTTGCCGACAAATACCTTTGACGCGGCAGGCTTGAACCAAGCGAATTTGGCTAAGACCTTCGCCATTTGTTCTTCCGCTCCGGTCATATCTTTGGCGTCGCGGTTTATCGGTCCCAACACAAAGAAAGACACCGGTTTCGCCGATAACGCGGCCTGGTTGCGAGTTAGAAACTTCTTGGCCGGTCCGGAAATATTTCCCGCGTACAGCGCCGCCCCAAACACAATCTTGTCGTAGCCGTAGATCGCCCCGGCGTCGCTGACTGACAGAATATCGACGTCGTCACCTTTGCCGCGCATCGTCTCGCCGATTTTCTCGGCCACGTCCTTGGTCGAGCCGTACTTTGTCGCGTAGGTCACCAATACCTTGCTCATAGGCCCTCCTCTTAGTAAAACCACGCGGTCACAGATATGATACTGCCGCCTTGGTGTATGATAGCGCTATTCAAGCGTTTCGCGCCAAATACGAGCATTCGCTACCTGACCCGCTGTTTTTTGGAGGAGCCATGGTTAAGATATCGGATCTGTACGGAGAGCCGCATGAGTTAGCGGCCTTGCTAGAATACCAGGACGAAGCCGTCGTCAGTCGGGAAATTATCAAAAAAGATGTCGGCACGGTGACCTTATTCGCTTTTGACGCCGGCCAGGGCTTGAGTGAACATACGGCTCCGTATGATGCCTTGGTCTATGTCGCGGACGGCGAAGCGGAGGTTAGAATCGCGGCCGACACCAAGATTGTAGGAATGGGCCAGATAATAATACTCCCGGCCGGGGTTCCCCACGCGATTCAGGCCAAGCAGCGGTTCAAAATGGTGCTCGTGATGATTAAGGCTTGACGGGCCCGCGCTAGCAAAATACCTGGCCGATCGGCGAGGCTAAAACCTGTCTTATTGCTCGGTGGCCTGGCCAGCCAGGCGATAATTGCATTGACCGTCATCTATGCTCAAGGGGGCAAAATGAACGCAAGCAACGATGGTGTTGGCCTAATCGACAAGAAAATCGACCGGAGACAAAAATGAAATCGAACAAAACAATCGCTCGGTTTGCCGGGGCTTTCTACTTGGCTTATATTTTGGCCTCGGTTATCGCGGATTTGATCGCCCACGTGGGTTTCGGCGACGCGCCGAAAATCATCCAAACGCTGACGGCCAATCCTGCAATGTTCCGGGTCGGGTTCGTAATCTCTTTGGTATCGGCGTTGTTCTTTTTCCTGGCCGCCTGGGGACTCTATGTTTTGTTGCGACCGGTCAACAAGGATTTGGCGCTGTTGTTTATGGCGCTGAACCTAATCGGCGTAACCATTCAGTGCGCGGGCATGCTGCCGCTATATGCGGCGATTGCCTCGGTTGGCCATATAAGCTCCGAGACTTATATTTTCGTAGATGTATTTAAGAACAGTGTCGTTATGGCCCAGCTTTTCTTCGGCACATGGCTGTTCCCTCTGGGGTACCTGGTCTACAAGTCAAAATACATTCCCAAGACTTTGGGGGTTCTATTAATCGTTGACGGTTTTGCCGTTTTGGTTTGGTTCTTTCAGGCGTATTTGCTGCCGGCGTATCCGCAGATACATATGCCGGGCCTGGTCGTGAGCTTTTTTGCCGAAGTCGGCCTTGCCCTATGGCTGCTAATCATGGGGGCGAGGGAAGACATTGGAAGCACGAGTTCCTGCTGAAATACTAGACGAGTTGGACGGGCCGGTCGTATTTTGCGATTGCGGGCACGTCATCCGATACCTGAATCCGGCCGGCGCGGCGAAATACGCCAAGCGTGGCGGATATAATCTGGTCGGGGTTTCAATCTTCGATTGCCATAACGCCGAATCGAATAGGGTCATTCGCGAAGCTTTTCAGGCTTTCGAGGCTGGCGAGGATGAGCGGTTCTTATGCGTCAGCGAATCGTCCGGTCTGGATGTCTTTATGACCGCCGTTCGGGACGCGAACGGGACGTTGCTCGGCTACTACGAGCGATACGAATAGATTTGTTGCTCTGGATGGCCGCGGACATATAGAATACTCGCTAGTATGCAAACACCCGATCTCTTCCGTGAAGGAGCCCGATGAAGCGAACCCCCGGAATCTTAAAGGTTATGGCCGTGACAAGCGCGATATTCCTGGCAATGGGCAACTTAGCCCCCGCCATTGCCGCGATAAATGTCGCGGAGAAGAATCTTACCTTAGCCAACGTTGACCGCTGCTACTGGCCGGAGATTAGCGGCAACTACGTCGTCTATAACGATTACTTGCCGGGTCCCAGCAGCGTATATCTCTACAACATCGCGGCGGAAACGACGACGATTATCGGACTAGCGGGCGCTTCGAATGACAATCCTTCCATTGACAGCGATCGCGTCGTCTATTCCAGCGATTCAGGGGACGGTCATAGCATCCGGATGTATACGATCTTAAGCGGGCAAGACGTTGAGATAACCAAGGTCAATCACGGTGACTCGCGGCCGGCGATATCCGGGCACAACATCGTCTACAGGAACGGTCCGGACTCGCGGAACGGTAACGCCATTTATTTGATCGACCTGAACGACGTAACATTGACGCCCCATCAGATTTCCGCCAAGTACGCGAGCAACTTTCGACCAATGATTGACGGGAACTACGTGGTCTGGCACGCCTCCAACGGAGCCGATAATGACGTCATGCTTTACGACATCAATGGGGAAGCGGAAACCGATATCGCCGCCACGAGCGGCGACGAAGAGAAGCCGGACATTTCCGGGAGTAACGTGGTCTACCACCTTGCTAGGGGCGACGGCGGCATCCGCCTGTATAACATCGACACGAAACAAACCACAAATCTTGTGCCGCCCGGGTGTTCTTACACGCCGCGGATATACGGTAACTATATGGTTTATGAGGGCGGCTTAACCAGCGGCAACCAGAAGGTCATCCTGTACAATCTAACAACGGGCGCGGAGACGACACTTGCCGATCCCGGCGACGCCTTGGACATTCCGACGATCGACGGCAACCATGTCGCTTGGGTGACCGACGGCGCCGATGTCATGTTGGACACCCTAGCGGGG
>JANXYU010000022.1 GCA_025355855.1 Actinomycetota bacterium | reverse complement strand
ACCAGCTCGGTTACCAGATGGGCCGCGTGTTTGTCTTCGCGGGAGCAGGTATAGCCGACCGGTTTGTTCAGCGCGTAGTAGACGAGCTCCCGTGGCGCGGCGTCCTGGCCTTTGACAGTCACTTTGTCTCTGTCCGGTTCAACGTTAAAGGCCGGGTCGGTGATAATCTCACCGTCGACCGCGACGGTACCGCCTCGTACGATATCCTCACAAGCGCGGCGCGAGCCCCGGCCGCAACTTGCCAGATATTTTGCCAGCCGCATCTAGACTTGAGCTTTCATTTTGCCGTAATACTGTTGATGGTATTCCTCCGCCCGATAGAAAGGTCCGGCCGGTTCGATACGTACACGAAGGGGCCGGAACCGGTGCGCCGGTTGCGCTTCCTTTGATTCCAGAGCCAGCTTCATTTGTTCGTCATTGGTGGTGAAAATCGCCGATTCGTACTGGGTCATGTAGACTCCCGAATGATCGCGGAACCCCCAGAAATGGTGCAGGAGGTCCTGATATGTTATTGTCGCCGGGTCATAGGTGATCTTGATGGATTCGGTATGCCCGTCCAGCCGGTGATAAGTCGGGTTGACGCTGGTCCCTCCCGTATAGCCGACTGCCGTGCCGGTGACCCCGGCCAGTGAAGAGAAATACCTCTCCACGCCCCAGAATCACCCTAAGGAGAAGATAGCTTGTTCTTCCACAACGCTCGCCCCCTTAAACTGGCTTTCATGCCTCAATTCTAACATAAGCCAAAGAGGCGCCCTGGTAAGAACGCGCCTTCGGTCGCTGCTTGCCCTGCAAAATAAACTAGTATAAGGTATTTTCAGGGAGGTCCCATATGACTACAGTGATTGAAACCAAGAAGTTGACCAAGTATTACGGCCAGTCGCGCGGCATCATCGACGTCGACATGAGCGTCGACGAAGGCGAGATCTACGGATTCATCGGACCAAATGGCGCCGGCAAGTCGACCACCATCCGCATCTTGCTCGCCCTGATCTACGCGACAGGCGGCACCGCGACCATCTTCGGCAAAGACGTCGTCAAAGACGGGCCGGAAATCCGGCAAGAAATCGGCTATCTGCCCAGCGAGGTCTTTTACTACGACAACATGCGGGTCAAGGAACTGCTGGACTATTCGGCCAGTTTCTACAAAAAAGACTGCTCTAAACGGATCAATGAACTTTCCGAAATCATGGACCTGGACCTGAGCAAGAAGATCGACGACCTCTCCTACGGCAACAAGAAGAAGGTCGGCATCGTTCAGGGGCTGCTCCACGAACCCAAGCTAATCATCCTCGACGAGCCGACGGGCGGCTTGGACCCGCTGATGCAGCAGAAATTCTTCGACCTGATTCACGAGGAGAACAAGAAGGGCGCGACGGTCTTCCTTTCGTCCCATATCTTGAGCGAGGTTCAGCGCCTCTGTGACCGGGTGGCCATCATCAAAGAAGGCAAGATCATCAAGATCGAACGGATGAGCGACCTGGGTAAGAGCAATTACAGTCAGTTCCGAATCGTTGCCAACAAGCCGATTTCCAAAGACTATTTCGCCATTGAAGGTGTCAGCGAACTAAAGACCAACGAAACGCATGTCAGTTTCCTGTTCAAGGGCGACCTGAACATGATCGTCAAGATGATCTCCACCCTCGACCTCCAGAGCTTGATGGTAGAGGAGCCTGACTTGGAAGATATCTTCCTGCACTATTATCAGTAGGAGCCCCAACAGTGAAAACCGTTTACTTGCACGAGTTAAGGCAAAACGCGCGGACAGCCATTATTTGGATCGTCTCGCTAGTCGGCGGGACCGGGCTCTATATGTCGCTCTACCCGGCGTTCGCCCAGCACGCCAATGAGCTCAACAAAGTTTTGCAGAACTATCCTCCGGTCTTGCGTAAAGCCCTGAATATCAACTTCGACGCCCACTTCGCTCTGGCCAGTTTCTTTGCCCTAGTCATGGGTTTTATCACCCTGGCCGCGGCCATCCAAGCGATGAACCTTAGCACGGCGATCACCAGCAAAGAAGAGCGAGAGAAGACCGCCGAGTTCCTGTTGTCTAAGCCGTTGACGCGGCAAAGCATTTTGACCGGTAAGCTGGCGGCCGCGGTGACAATCATCCTGAGTACAAACGTTGTTTTCATGATTTCGATGCGTTTGCTCCTGATGTCTATCAGCCAGACCAGCCTCACTGAACCGGTGTTTCTGCTAATGACCGGGTCGATGTTGCTGATCCAGATATTCTTCCTAGCCCTTGGTTTGCTGATGTCGGTGTCGCTGCCAAAAGTCAGATCGGTGCTCAGCGTTTCGCTGGTCACCGTGTTCGGGTTCTATATCATCGGCATGCTGGACGCCGTGCTGGGAGCGAAGGCGGTCCGGTATTTGACACCGTTTAAGTTCTTCGACTTGATCTACGTTTACAAACACAGCTCCTACGAATGGCAGTATCTCATCGTCGAGGCCGTCTTCGTAATCGCGGCGGGAATCGCCGGATACATTATCTATCAAGGACGCGACATCAACACCATCTAGCTGTACCAAAGGAGACCGTAGCAAGATGAACATATTCCGTCACGAGTTCAGGGCTCATCGAACCGGATTGATCTGGTGGTCAGTCGGTATGCTGTTTATGGTCTACGCCGGCATGGCCAAGTACGGCGGCTTCAAGTCAGCCGGACCGGCCGCGTTGGATATTTTCAAAAGCCTGCCTAAGAGCGTCCTCGCCGTCTTCGGCATCGGCAACATCGATTTGACGACGGCCATCGGCTTCTTCACCGTGCTCTTCATCTATCTGTTCGTGATGGCAGCCATCCATGCTACGTTGCTGGGTGCCGGCATCTTGACC
The DNA here is from genome assembly GCA_025355855.1 of Actinomycetota bacterium. GTDB lineage: Bacteria > Actinomycetota > JAHEXW01 > JAHEXW01 > JAHEXW01 > JAHEXW01. The sequence goes on along the minus strand of JANXYU010000022.1, from coordinate 38,625 downwards.
GAAGAAGAGCTGGAGCGCACCGCCGAATTCCTATACCCGAAACCTGTATCGCGCGTTTGCGTCGTGGCCGAGAAAGCGCTAGCCGCAGTAACCAGCGTAATCATCCTCAACCTGGTGGCTGCGGTCTCTTCGGTCGTATTCGTTGCCGCTTACAACAAAGGCGGCCCTACTGCGACCAAGCCGATCCTACTAATGATGGTGGGAATGCTGCTGGCCCAGCTCATCTTTCTGTCGATCGGCATGGCGGCAGCGGCAGTTCTAAACAACCCCAAAGCGGCTGGGCCAGTCGCGTCCGCCTATATGTTCACCGCCTTCTTCCTGAAGTTGGGGCTGGATATCACGGAGAAATATCAGTGGCTGCGTTTTCTAACGCCTTTCCGGTACTACGACGCTGTCGCAATCGTGAAAGCCTCGGCGCTTGACTGGGGCTACGTCGCTATTTCGGTTAGCTTGATTGCGGTATTCACCGGCATTACGTTCTATTTCTACCGCCGGCGCGACCTATACGTTTAAACGCCCATGAACGAAGCTCTTGTCTTCGTCATCCAAGCGCACACCACTGCCGGGGATCGTCTCCACTGTGACCTGCGTTTAGAGATTGCCGGCGCCTTAAAGAGCTGGTCGATTCCGAGAGGCCCGTCCACCAACCCCCGTGTAAAAAGACTCGCCATTCCGGTCGACGACCAGCCCTTGTCTTTTGCCGCATTCAAGGCGTCGTGACGAGCCCCGATTCCGAGGCGGGCGTCGTGCAGATCTGGGATACCGGAACCTACCGCAACCTTAAGGAAATCCATCAGCAAACGACAATGACGATGGAACAAGAGCTGGAGCGCGGCAAGATGCTATTTCCGCCTAGACGGACAGAAACTGCGCGGCGGGTTCGCCTTAGTCAAACTGCGCAATCCTAAGAGCGGCGGCAACCTCTGGCTGCTCGTTAAGATGCGGGATGAATCCGCTTCGGTGCGCTCCGGATTCAAAGCAGACAAATCGGCCGTGACAGGTTAAACCATGGCCGAAATCCGAGCGGCCGATAGATCCTAGCGCCCGAGTTTTCTAACCCTCGACCAAAGCCTTAAGCTTTCTCAAGGCCGTCTTGATGTCGATTGCCTGATCAAGCAAAGGTTTCCATAAATCACCCTTGTTCTTCACCCGCGCAACCGTGTTCTGTATATTAAAGTCTTCTGGCCGCAGTCCTTGCTTCAATTCAGACCAGCGCAGCGGCATTGACACCGGCGCGCCCCGACGTGGCCGTAGGCTATATGGCGCGGCCACCGTCGCGCCTTTCCGGTTTTGCAGGTAGTCAAGGTAGACTCGTTTCTCGCGGACCTTCGGGTCACGCGCCAGACTCGTGATATCCGGCAGACGTCGGTTCGTCAAAACACAAATCAATTCGGCGAACTCTCTAGCTTGATCGTAAGAATAGCGCGCCCCGAGAGGCAAGAAGATGTGCATCCCGGTTGCTCCGGACGTTTTTATGTATGGTTTGACATCCGCCTGGTGTAGGACCTCATGAATCGTCAAGGCCGTCTCCAAGACAGCCGAGAAAGGAACATCCAAGGGATCGAGATCGATGACGGCGAAATCCGGGTTATCAAGCCTGCCGACCCGGGACAACCACGGGTTCATCTCGATACAGCCCAGGTTGGCCAGGTACAGCAGGGTGCGTTCGTCCCCGCATAGAATGTAGTTGACGGTCTTGCTCTCTTCCGCCGACGTGATGGCGATGGTTTCGACCCAGCCAGGCGTATCTTCCCCAGCGTTCTTTTGCCAGAAGCCCACATCCGCCAGGCCGTTGGGAAAGCGATGCAGGGATTGCGGGTAGCCGGCGAGATGCGGCAAAATATACGGCGCCATCGCCCGGTAGTAGTCAATCATATCGCCTTTGGTAATACCGTCGTCCGGCCAGTATAGCTTGGCGGGATTGGTTCGCCTCACTGTTTGCGTCGGCGCGTCGGTTGGTTCTGCCGGATCCGATACCGCTGCTTGAAAACCGAGCGCGATATTCTCCGCGACAACGTCCCGCGGGTTTTTGTCATCGCGTAGACCCATGTAGGACGGTTGCCTCAGCAGACCATTCTGTGTCCATTCGGCGAACTCGACTTCCGCTACCAACTCAGGCTTAACCCAAGTCGCGGGGGCATTAACCGCCGGCTCGGCGACGAAAGGACACGTCGTGATTGCACGCGTGGCAAGCTCTCGCGAGAGATTGGTCAACATCGCCTCATCGAACCCCGTACCGACGTGGCCGGCAAAGACAAAATCATCCCGGCGGTAGAATCCGACAAGCAGCGAACCGAAGTGTTTTCGGCTGCCTTGTGGCGCCGTGTAGCCCCCGATGACAAACTCCTGGCTAAGGCGAGCTTTGATCTTAAGCCAGCGGTGGCCGCGTTCCCCTGGTCGGTAATGGCTGGCACCGTCCTTGGCGACAACACCCTCCAACCCCGCCTTCGCCGCGGCTTTAAAAAACGCGAGGCCGGAGCTCTCGACATGCTCCGCGAAGGCAATAAGAGAATTCTTGGGCAAGATCTGCGCCAGAATCGCTTTCCTGTCTAGCAGGGGCAGCTCTTTCAGGTCATGACCGTCGAGCCATAGGATGTCGAAGACATAATAAACCAATTCCCCTCGTCCGTCCCGCAGATAATCTTGGAGTAGCTGAAAAGAAGGCCGGCCATCGCTGTCTAGAACTACTACCTCGCCGTCAACCACCGCATTGTGGCCCAATCCCTCCAGTTGCTTAACCAGAGGAGCAAAGCGGTCGTTAAGCGAATGGCCCGCGCGCGAATACAGCCGGACTTTTTTTTCGTTCACTTGGCCGACGGCGCGATACCCGTCGTATTTAACCTCGAACAACCACCCTTTCCGATCGAAAGGACGGCTGACAAGCGTTGCCATCATGGGAATCAGGTGGTCTGGGAGCGGCCCCTGTGGCGCTCCGTATAGAGACAGACCGCCAATCTCTTCAATCCGTTTGCCGGAAACGACCGATTTGTCCAAGGCTAGAACGTCGTTCTCCGCTGCGCCGCTATCGTGCGCTTTAATCAATAACCAGGCGTTCCGGCCCCCGCGCGCGACCCGCACCAGAGCAAACTCGCCAGTAAGTTTCTCGCCTTCCAAAACTACGCTTAGATGTCCTTTAGCAAGACCGGCCGCGAACGCTTCGGCTTGTTGCGGGCCCGACTTTTCCGGCCCGGCCCAGCTGTATGTTCCCTTGTCCCAAACGATAACCTGCCCGGCTCCGTATTCACCTTCCGGAATCACACCTTCGAAATCAATGTAATCGATGGGGTGGTCTTCGACCATCACTGCCAAACGTTTATGCTCGGGATCACGTGAAGGCCCCTTAGGAACGGCCCAACTCTTTAAGACACCGGCGTGCTCCAAACGCAGATCGTAGTGCAGGCGCGACGCGGCGTGCTTCTGTATAACAAAACGACCTCCCGGCCGACCCGTGGGGGTTTTCCCGGTTGGCTCGGGTGTCTTGGCGAAATGGCGTTTTCGCTGGTATTCTTCCAGAACCATGAGGCCTAGTGCCTCCCGGCTGGTTCCCGCGTCTTATCCAGACTGGCTGTCAAGGCCGCCATAAGGTCTCTGGCCCGTGTCGGTTCAGGCGCGTCGCCGACCGAGGTAGTTCGTTTTCCCGCGACTTTTTCGGCGACAATGCGTTCGACGTCTTCGCGGTACGTATCGTGGTAGTCAGCCGGTTTAAACGGCTTGGTCAGCTGGGTAATCAGCGTTTCGGCCATGGCCAGCTCGTCCGCCGTTCCTAGGGCGGCAGCGGGAATCTTGAGTTCGCTTGTCTGTCTCACTTCCGCTACGTATCTTATTTGTTCGAGCCAAAGCAGATTGTCAGCTGCTCTGATCAGGCCCAATTTTTCGCGGTTGGAAAAGACAAATCTAGCGACGCCCGTTTTGTCGGTTTTCCTAAGAGCCTGGTTCAGCAGGGAGTACGCTTTCTCCGCGCCGGGGTTTGGTTCAAGGTAATAGGCTTCCTCCAAGAGAATCGGGTTAACCTCGGCTGGATCGATAAAAGCGACGACTTCGATGGATTTAGTCTTGCGTACGTTGGCCTTCTCTAAATCTCGTTCCGTGAGCGCGACATATTCGTCCTTGGCGTATTCAAAACCGTGCACCAGCTCGTCATAGGGAACTTCTTGCCCGTCGGCCTCACAAACGCGCATATAGCGGACGCGCGCCAGATCTTTATTGTGCAGCCAGTGAAACCGCGGTCGATCTTCCCCTGTCGCTTTGTAAATACTCACCGGGATGTTGACTAGCCCAAAGGAGAGAGAACCTGACCACATCGGACGCATGATTCCTCCTCTTCTACTCGTATCGCAGAGCCTCGATAGGATTTAGACGAGACGCTCTTCTGGCTGGATAAACACCGAAAAATATGCCGATGCCGGCCGAGAATCCCAAAGCCAACAAGGCGGAGTTGAGCGAGATGACAGGCGTCCAGCCACCATAACGGGCGATCGCTATACCGCCCAGGGCACCTAGGGCGAGTCCAAGGACCCCGCCGATAAGGCTCAACACCACTGATTCCATGAGGAACTGAAACAGAATGTCACGGCCGTGCGCGCCGACTGCTTTGCGCAGACCTATTTCGCGCGTTCTTTCGGTCACACTGACTAACATTATGTTCATGATACCTATGCCGCCAACAAGCAACGATATGGCCGCTATACCGCCAAGAAGAATAGTTAGAACCCCGGTGATCTGGCTAACAGTATTCAATATGTCTGCCTGGCTGCTGACGTTGAAGTCCCGCTGGGCCGCGTCAGTAACGTGATGCCGTGACAGAAGTAAGCTAGTGATCTCGCTGTTCGTTTGGGGAACCTGGGCTTCCGACACAACTTGCACATAGATTGACCGAAGGTAATCAGCCCCGAATAACCGCCGTTGGGCAGTCGATAGCGGCACTAGGATCGTGTCGTCCTGATTGCCAAAACTGCCGCCTTTCGATTCCATTATTCCAATCACCTTAAATGGAACGTTCTTTATTTTGATGATCGCACCGATAGGATTGGCCTGGCCAAACAGATTAACCACAACGTTTTGCCCTAACACGGCCACGGCCGCGCCGACTTGCTCCTCTTCAGTCCCCATGAAGTCGCCGTAGAGCACGTGGAAGTTATGTACCGTTTCGTAGGTATCAGTCACGCCGGATATCGATGTGCTCACGTTCTTGTCTTGATAAATAACTTGAGCCTGTCCTGACAGCTCAGGCGACATTCGACTGATGCCCGAGACTTCTTGTTTGATGGCGTTAGCGTCAGCCATGGTCAGACTCTGGCCGGTGCCCTGGGCTTGGCTAGCCCCGCCTTGGCCGGTCGCCGCCCGGCCGGGTGTAACAATCAATAAATTCGAGCCAAGGCCGCGAATCTGAGCCGAAACGTATGAAGAAGCGCCGGTCCCAATCGAAATCATAGCCACAACCGCGGCGACACCGATCATGATGCCCAATAAGGTCAGGAAGGACCGCAATTTATTGGTCACTAGGCCGCGATAGGCCGTCTTTAGGCTCTGCGTCAGGTTCATTGTCTTCCCCTTGAATGTCGATCGCCGTTTGGCTCGTCTGATTCTACGCGACCGTCTTTGAGATGGATTATTCGGCCGGCATATTCGGCGATATACTGTTCGTGGGTAATCATGACGATAGTTCGGCCATCTTTGTTCAAGCGGCTAAAGATTCCCATTATCTCGTCGCCCGACTTCGAGTCCAAAGCCCCAGTGGGCTCGTCGGCCAATAGAATCCCCGGATCATTCACCAGCGCTCTGGCAATGGCCACACGCTGTTGTTCACCGCCTGACATTTCATTCGGGAGACTGCCGATGCGCTCGGCCAGGCCGACCGAACGCAACAATCCTTCGCACCATTCCCTCGGGTTGTCGCGTTTCCGATGCGCGTATGACAATGGCATCATCACATTCTCAAGCGCGCTCGTCCGAGGCAATAAATTAAACTGCTGAAAAACAAACCCGATCTCATCGGACCGAATATCGGCTAATTCGTCTTGTGTCATAGTCTCAGCCGCCCGCCCGGCTAGACTGTACCGGCCGCTGGTCGGTGTGTCCAAACAGCCGATAAGATTCATTAGTGTGGATTTACCTGATCCGGACGGCCCCATGACGGCGACGAATTCACCCTGACGAATCGCAATGGAGACGCTCTTAAGGGCCTTGAATTCCGCTTTTCCCTCACCGTATTTTTTGACCAGGTCGGTTGTCCGGATTATCGTCTCAGCGGACTTATCCTCCGCCAAAGGCTCCGCCTCCCCTAGCGCTCGACGTAACGGTGACAACGCCCACGACAACTTTGTCCCCGGAGCTCAGGCCGCTCTTAATCTCGGTGTTTTTGTCGTCAGCCACTCCGACGGTCACGTTGACGTCGGTTTGTTTTCCCCGCACGACCTTTGTCACAACTTTCTGTCCGTTAACAGTCTTTACGGCCAGGTTGGGTACTAGAAGCACGTTTTCCTTCTTGCCGAGATCGACTGACGCGTTCGCGCTCATCCCCAGCCTGACAAGCGGATCTGGTGCGGTTAGGCTGACGTATGCGTTGTAGGTAATTACATTCTGGCTGTTTAAGGGGATTGGGTCGATAAAGACGACCGCGCCCGCAAAGGTCTTGTCCGGAATCGCGTCCAAGGATATAGCGACTGCTTGATTTATGGAGAGCTTAGCGATGTCAGCTTGGTCTACGCCGACCTTGACTTGCAGATTGTTCAGGTCAGCGACTGTCAAAAAGCCGGTCGTGGCGATTGCCGGACTGCCGGACCCCGTCGCGCTCCCGTTGCCTGACTGCGCTGTTGTGCTGCCAATTTGTTCGCCGACCTTCGCGCCGATGTGGATGACCGTTCCGGCGAGCGTAGAGGTCAAGACAACATCAGCGGCGCCGCTTGTCGGTGCCAGAATCGCCAGCTGTTGACCATCGGCCACAACCTGATTCACGGCGACGTCGAGTTCGGTTAGTTTACCGGGCGTATTGAAATTGAGATCGACCTGGTTGGCGCTAATTATCGTCCCGGTGGCGTTTAGCGTAGTGTGGATTGTTCCCAAGGTAGCAGTCGCAGTAGTCGCAGCGGACGAGCTGGTTTGCTTCGGTCCTGAAAGGCGGCTGCCAACAAACAACGCCAGAACAACAAGGACTAACACGACAATACTTATGGCGATCGTTCGGGGTTTCATAACAGCCTCCTAGAATTCGAATGCCAACTTAGGGTAACGCGCAAGCTCTTGTGATTCCAGATGTGTCTGGCTGTATATTGCCAGTATAGCAATGACGGAGCTAGAGTGTCGGCTCATCCTTCGGCTCGGCCATCCCAAACTCCGCGTCCAGCGTTCGACTGGCGCTTAACAGCGTCGACTCGTTTGTTTTCCTCAGCTCGATCTCCGGCAGGAAAAAAGCCGCAACGACCGCAGAGGTCGCGACCACCGACGCAATCAAAAAAACATGCGCCGCGGCGCCAGCGAAGGCTGTCTTTAGAAGCTCCGTCAGATGGTTCAGAGCAGCGACGATCGGCGCCTTAAATTGGGCAGGCAGTTTGGCCGCTAGGCTCTGCATTTCGGCTTGGCCCGCGGTCGACAACAGAGCTTGCACCTTGTTCACGTCGGTAACCATGCCGACTAAAGCCGGGCTGACCTTAAATAGCGGCGCCAGAGTTTTGTCCCCGGCCACGCCGCCCAGCCTGTCGACCAGGCCGTTGTTGAGGATCGTTCCGAATATAGCCACGCCGATGGTGCCGCCAACGCTGCGGAAAAGCTGCACTGAGGCGGTAACGACGCCCAGCATCTTGTGCTCGAAAGCGCTCTGAACGGCCACCACGAAGATGGGCAACGTGATACCGATACCGATACCAACGACGATCATATTGAGCATCAGCGTATTGCTGGTAGTTGTGCCGGTCATTAAGGACATCATATATAGTCCTCCCGCCGTGACCGCGGAGCCGATAATGCCGGATATCTTGTATCGTCCTGTTCGAGAGATAATCTGCCCGTTGATAGCGCTGGCGAATACCAGCGCCAGCATCATAGGCGTTAATATTAAACCGGAATTCGTCGCCGAGATCCCAGTCACGCTCTGGGCAAAAAGCGGGATATACATAATGCCGCCGAACATCGCCAACCCGCTAATGAATGTGATAAAGACAGATACATTGAAGATTCGTTTCTTGAACAACATAAGCGGTAGGATCGGTTCTTTTGCCCTCGACTCGACGAATATGAAAGCCAGCAGACTCAAGGCCGATCCGGCCAGCAATCCGATTGTCTCCCACGAAGCCCAACCATACTGACCACTGCTCCATTCCATTGCTACCAAAAGCGCGCCCAAGGTCATCGCCAAGGTCGTGCCTCCGGCGATGTCAATCCTCTTCTGCTTGAAATCAGAGTCTATTTTGGGCAAAACGGCGACCAAAACGAAGGCCGCCAGCACACCGAGCGGTATGTTTATATAGAAGATCCAACGCCAGCTAAAGCTGTCCGTTATCCAACCGCCTACCAGGGGGCCGACAACGCTGGCCAAACCGAAAACGGCTCCCATGGCGCCTTGCCATTTACCGCGTTCAGCGGGCGGGAAGATATCGCCGATAACGGCCATGGCGTTCACCATAATGGCGCCGCCGCCGACGCCCTGGAGGCCGCGTGACAGGATCAACCACCACATCGACTGGGCCGCACCGGCTAAGGCCGAACCAATCATAAAGATTACGATTCCGCTAACGAAGAACATCTTGCGGCCATAGAGGTCGCTTAGTTTGCCGTAGAGCGGCACCGATATGGTGCTCGTCAACATATACGCAGTGAAAACCCAGCTAAGCAAAGACAGCCCGCCAAGGTCGCCGACGATCTTCGGCATGGCGGTCGCGACGATCGTTGAATCCAGCGCGCTCAAAAGCATCGCCAGCAAGACGCCGCACATAATCAAAATCTTGGTTCTTGTCTCTTTCATGAATTCCCCTGTCCATTAATATTCACAATGTTATCGATAACCTTACGGTGCAAATCGCGCATTGTTTCCAGTTCTTCATTTGACAGCGTCTCAAACATCATCGCCAGATGTTCTCGTCCGTGGGTCTCTAACGCGGACAATTCTCTGCGGCCTGCGGGAGACATTTTGATGTTGACGATTCTCCGGTCGCGGGCGTCATGATGGCGCTCAATCAGTCCCGCTTCAACCAATGGATCCGCGAATTGTGTGACGGCACTGCCCGAGACACGCATGGTCTCGGCGATCTCCTTTACCGTCACCGAGCCGCGCCCTGATATGATATTGATCATCTCTATTTGCGCCGGAGATGGACGTCCGATTCCGGCCGACGGTTTCATGCCGCGCTTGGCCGTTCTGCCAATCACGCGAAAATCGTTGAATATCTCGTCGATGATTTTGTCGCGTTCTTGAACCATAAGGCCTCCAGGCTGAGTCCTGTTATCCAGTTACTTATTAGTTTAGCTACTTAACTATTACAAGTCAAGCGTCTAAGGTATAATCCAGGTATGTTAAAGAAAATGCTCTTGTCTTTGGTGATTATTTGGCTGCCTGTGGCTGTATTTGCGTCTGGACTGGCCGGTCTCATCTACTTGGTTACCCAACAGAATCTGCGTATTAGCGCCAATGATCCGCAGATCCAGTTAGCCGAGGACGCGGCGGCTCGCCTAACGTCGGGGGACACTCCGACCAGCGTGGTGCCAAAAGAGACAGTCGACATCGGCACCAGCCTGGCGACTTTCATCACGCTTTACAGCGGTCCGCAGAAAGTGGCGGCCTCAAACGCTCGCCTCGACGGAGACGTGCCGAATCTGCCGGCCGGTGTCCTTAACTATGCTGTCAGCCATGGCCAAGACCGCGTAACCTGGCAACCGCGCACAGGTATCAGGCTAGCCATCGTTGCCGTTTATTACAATGGTCAGCACAGCGGCGTTGTTGTCGTGGGGCGGTCTTTGCGAGAGGTTGAGAAGCGGATCGATAACTTAGGCCATATGGTCGCTATCGGCTGGCTGATTACCCTACTTGCCTCGCTTTTAGTATTTCTGACAGGGCAAATGATAGCGCTTCAAATCGAACGCTCCAAATGATGGCCGTGGCGGACTCGGCTTTCCAAGCCAAACTGACCCAGCATATTCAAGCCGCTGACGCTCCGGGCGCCATAGGTTTGGTCGACAAAGCCCTTAAGTCCAATGCTGTCACCATCACATCACTTTATCTTGATTATCTAAGTCCGATTCTTCTTGGAACCGGCGATTCTTGGCAGGCCGGCCAAACGGCGATCTGGCAGGAACATCTGATTAGCTCAACGGTTAGGACAGTCATCGAGGCGTTGACGCTGACTGTCGCGAGCCTGGCCTCTTTCGCCAATGGGCAGGTTGTACTCCTAGCCTGTCCGACAGAAGAGCAGCACGATCTGGGCCTGAGAATGTTGGCGGATTTGTTTCGATTGAACGGTTGGACCGCCTACTTTTTAGGAGCCAACACGCCGGCTGACGAAATTTTCAGCGCCGCTTCCGTCCTGGACGCAAACTTAGTTGTCTTAAGCGCCGCCACCCACTATCACCGATTACGTCTGCGCGACCTTACGACCGAGCTTCGCCGGAAATTTCCAACCGTTAAGCTTCAAGTCACAGGCCCGGCTTTCAGCGCGGGCCATGACGGTTGGACGGATGAGGAAATACTCGACCCGAACGTGTTTCGGCTTCAAGAAGGCCGCTAATGCTTAGTTTGAGAATAGCTGTCAGATTTCTGCTCAAGAGTCCGATTCAAACCGTCCTGATCGTCGCCGGCATTGCGGTCGGCATTGCCGTCCAGATCTTTGTGGGCTCACTGATCGCCAGCCTGCAATCATTTCTGATCGATCAGACGCTTGGCTCTAGCCCGCATTTGACTCTGACAGCGAAAGCAAAAGGCGAATTTATTGATTACAACCAGGCATTACGAATCAAGCTGAAGAAAAACGCGGTCGTCAAAGCGGTTGTGCCGCAGCGAACCGTATCAGCGATTTTCGTAAAAGGCAGCCAAAGCGCGCCGCTCAGCATAAAATGCGCCGACGCTACGAAGCTTGACAGCATTTACAAACTAAAGAGCAAGCTTAAGGGCGGAGACTACTCGCTTGGGGACAATGAGATCATTGTTGGTTCAGACTTCGCCTCAGGACAAAATGTCCGCCCCGGCGATATGATCAAATTGACCTTAGCCTCACGCGCTGTTAAGGAACTTAGGGTAAGCAGTATTGTTGACCTGGGAAACAAACAAGCTAACGAGACCGTGGCTTTCGCCGGAACGGGGTTTGGCCGCGCCGCTTTGGGGGCGTCCGTCAACCGGTATTCCGCGGTCGAGATTCAACTGTCTCAAGTGTTCCAATCAACCGCGATCGCCAAAAACCTTGCCGGCGCATTTCCAGATATCACGATTACCGACTGGCAGATTGAGCAGAAAAGCCTGCTCTCAGGCTTGCAAGCCCAATCCAGCTCGACGTTTATGATTCAGTTTTTTGTGCTCATCGCAGTTGCGCTCGGCATCGCGTCAACCCTTTCGATCTCGGCTATCCAAAAGACGCGCCAAATCGGCATCCTAAAAGCGCTGGGCATGACCGACGGCCGCTCCGGAACCATCTTCCTCTGGCAGGGGCTGTTTCTAGGCTTTCTGGGCTCATTGGGCGGTCTTCTTCTTGGCTTAGGTCTTATCGCCATTTTTAGCGTTACAGCAGGGGCAAAACCTGGTTCCTTCCCGATTACGCCGCAAACTACCTTCGTGATTGTCTCTGTTGGCATCGGTTTGGCCGTCGCGATGCTATCAGCTATTCTGCCGTCGCGCCGAACCGCGCGCCTTGACCCTATCGAGGTGATTCAAAGTGGCGGATAGATTGCTGCAAGCCAACGGCATAACGAAAGTCTACGGCTCACTCGCTCCCACAGTGGCCCTAAACGATGTCACTGTGAGCCTTGACCACGGAGAATTTGTCTCTCTGGTCGGCCAATCCGGGTCAGGCAAGTCAACCCTGCTGAACATGCTGGGGCTTCTGGATACACCGACCTCGGGTGAAGTCAGACTCGACGACCTGAAGACCAATGATCTTGGCAAGCGGGCCCGCGCCGGATTGCGAAATCGTAGGCTCGGCTTCGTTTTTCAATTCCACTACCTGTTACCGGAATTCAGCGTCCTGGAGAACGTCTTGATGCCCACGTTGATCAGCGGGGATAACAAGGCGGACGCGCTCTCATATGGGCACGAAGTTCTAGAACTGTTGGGTTTGTCGGGACTGGAGAACAAGAGCGCGACTGAACTGAGCGGAGGTCAGAAACAAAGGGTCGCAATAGGCCGGGCGCTGATGAACAAACCGGCGCTAGTTCTCGCGGATGAACCCACAGGCAACTTGGACACCACCAACACCGACCAAGTCTTTCGGCTTTTTCGCCAAATCAACAAGGACCTGGGTACAGCCTTTTTAATAGTCACGCACGATCGACGCATCGCACAACAAACCGATCGCATCCTGGAGATCCAGGACGGCAAGCTCATTCAGGACGTCCTCTCCCCTGTTTGATGCTATTGCTTGATCGTAATCTGCCTGGCTGTAATGCCGCCTGAACCATCGCTTGCGCCGTTGTCTGCCGGTAATCCCGCGACTTGAACGGTCTGGCCGGCGGCCAAATCCGCTGACGCCGCGGTTTGACTTTTAGCAATAATCGTGTCGGCGGTCATAGTCACCGTTTCCACGGTTCCGTTGTCTAGTTTGACTGTAATGGTATTGCCGGAAATTGACTGGATCGTACCCGCGGTACCCCCGGGCATACCCCCGGGCCGGAAACCTTGCCTGCCGGCGCCACCCGGTCCTGGCCGTCCATTTCCGCTCCCAGCACCTGGGCCGCTGTTGCCATTTGTGGAATTTTGCCCGTAAGCTGTATTGGCGCTGATTGTCGTTGTGTCTTGACCACGCTGCCAAGCCGCGCCCCCAAAGAAAGAGCTGGCAGCGATACCTCCGGCCAGGGCCACAGTTCCCACTATGATCAGGATGCTTCTAGTTACCTTATCCATCAGTTTTCGCCTCTTCACTTAGGCTTTTGCCGTTATGATTCTTATTGTTGCCGACGATCCGGCCGTCCTGAATCTTGAACGTTTCGTCCGTTTGTTTAGCAATCTCAGCGTCGTGCGTCACGGCCAAGATCGTCGCCTTCTCCGTTTTTGCCAGGTCGTGCAGCAGATTAACGATTACTTTGCCTGTCTCCGTGTCCAAATTGCCTGTCGGTTCGTCAGCTAAGATTAATTTTGGCCTATTGGCCAGCGCGCGGGCGATCGCGACCCGCTGTTGCTCACCCCCGGATAAGCGGCCCGGCTTGCGATTCTGCTTTTCCTTATCCAAACCGACCTGTTCTAACAGCTTCTCTGCTCGAGCGCGTCTTTCGCCCCGTTTCACGCCGGCAAATTCCATCGGAATCATGACATTTTGAATCGCGGATAGGTTCGGTATCAAGTTATAGGCCTGAAACACAAAGCCGACCTTATCCCGACGATAGGCGGTCAGCTGCCGGCCGCCCATCTTCGTAACATCTTGTCCGTCAATCTCGATGGTGCCTTCCGAAGGTTTGTCGAGGGCGCCCAGCAGCGCCAGCAGCGTGCTTTTACCGCTGCCGCTCGTCCCGATTATCGAAGCCAGTATGCCCTCGTCTAGAGTCAGATCAACCCCATCGACAGCTTTAACAGTATTGTCGCGGGTTTTGAAGTACCTCTTAAGGTCGGTGACTTTTATCATGTTATTCACTCCTCATAGCTTCGGCCGGGCGTATCCTGGCACTCATCCAGGCAGGTATGGCGCTGCCGATAATCGCGATGATTATCGCGGCCAGAAGTCCGTACAGCAATAAATCGAGTCCGACACTGGTTTGAATGTTTTGCAGCGCCGTCCTGATCCCCGGTCCGCCGGAAAACGCGGCGCGCATGGCCCCAAAACCGCCGCCGCCTGGACCCCTTAATGCCTGACCGGTTGTCGACTGGCTATTGGAAACCATGACTTTTAGGATCGGATTACTGAGCAATATGCCCAAAATCGCGCCGAAGGCGCTACCCAACAAGGTAAGCACCGTCGATTCGGTTATGAACTGCGTCACAATAGATACGTTCGATGATCCGATCGCCTTTAGGACGCCGATCTCCCGCCGACGTTCGCGCACTATCATCAGCATCGTCAGCAGAATAATAACCGCGCCGGCCACCAAGGAGCCGATCAAACTATACGTGGCGATAGTCTTTATGTTCTCCAAAGGCGTGATGGCGGAACTTGACGTATCTGTTGGGGTGACAACATCGGCCTTGCTGCCCAATTTCGCGGTCGCCGTTTTAGCCACCGCGTCCACATTTGTGATGGAGTCGACCTGAACAGTCGCTGCCGAAATCTCACTGGGCCGAGCTGAGAGCGTCTGCAGCGTAGCGAGCGGCATCAGCAGCCCTCCGTTGGCGAAAGCATTTCCCGCGTCAAATATCGCTGCGACTTTTATCGTTTTGGTGTACAAGGTGAAGGTCGACCCAACCTTTAAGTTGTTTTTTATCGCTAAAGCCTTGCCTACAACGGCAACGTCAGCGCTGCTCCCGCCGGACGGTAAAGTCCCCGCGGTTATAGTCATTTTGCTGCCGCCGGCGACCGAGGTGCTGGCTAAATTGTTAGTCGCGGTAATCATTACCGGCATAGTAAATGTCCGGGTGGTTGTTCCACCGCTCCCTCCCGACTGCCGTTCCGCCGCTCCCGGAGGCGGGCCCGTCTGATCGGTATTGTTGTTATTGAAGTTGCGCTGCCGTCGCCCCAGGGTTCCCAAATCTATTGACGCGGTCAGGTTTGTCGTGTCGCCCGTTGTAACACGGTCAGACAAGGTATATGTGGTTTTGACAACATGCGCGGCGGTCGCCACGGCCTTCATTTCCGTTTGCGTGAGCGGTTCTCCGCCGCCCTCGAAACCGCGGGCGCCGGCCGGAGAGACCGTGATGTTGTTGCCGATCTGGCTTTTTACGCTGTCGATCCTGCTTTGCACCGCCTTAAGGGAAAGAACCATTACCAACGCCAGCCCAATACTGAGGCCGACAATCATGGTTATAGATATTGTCCTAACGACGTTACGAAAGGCGTTTTTCCCGCCGCGGCTTAGCGAACCCATAGTTTCTCCTTGTCTAAACAGCAATATATTTATATGACCACCATAGCAATGTCATGTGAACAGGTCGTAGCAGAAATGTGAAGAGTAGATGAACGTGAGTTTTATCAGACGCAAATGACAAAGGTTACTACTGTGCCAGGACTTTTCCCAAAAAAGCTTGCGTGCGCTTATTTCGCGGGTTGGCGAATAATTCCGCAGGCGTATTTTCTTCCATGATAACGCCCTCATCCATGAAGATCGCCCGGGTTCCGACCTCTCGGCCGAAGCCCATCTCATGGGTTACGCAGACCATTGTCATACCGCCCAGCGCCAGATTCTTCATGACGTCTAAAACCTCTTTGACGAGCTCGGGGTCAAGGGCGCTGGTAACCTCGTCGAATAACATTACTTCAGGCTCCATCGCCAGCGCGCGCGCTATGGCGACTCGCTGCTGCTGGCCTCCGCTCAGTTTAGAGGGGAAAAAGTCTTCCTTGCCGGTCAGCCCGACTCGAGCCAGCATGTCACGGCCCTTTTGTTCCGAGTCCCGGCGATCTTTCTTCTGCACCCGTATAGGAGCGATTGTGACATTTTGAAGGGCCGTCAAATGGGGAAACAGGTTGAATGATTGAAAGACCATGCCAACCTTTTGCCTCAAAGCGTTGATGTCGTTTTTGGGATCGGTGATGTCTTGGCCGTCGATGTAGATGTGTCCTTTAGTGACGTCTTCCAACTTGTTTATGCAGCGCAACATCGTCGATTTGCCAGAACCGGACGGGCCGATGACTACAATTACCTCACCCTGTTCAACCTTAAGATTGATACCTTTTAAGACCTCGCTATGACCGAAGTACTTGTGAACGTCGACTAGCTCAATCACTGATAGCCAACCTCTTTTCCATGTACGCGACCAGCCTGGTCAGAGGGATCGTCATGGCTAGGTAAATCAGCGCGGCACCCATGAATGGGCTGACATTGGCTTTCCAGGAAGACAGATAGCGCGCCTTCATTGCCAGCTCCGTAATGGCTAAGGCGCTCAGCAACGCGGTATCCTTCAGCAGGGCGATGAACTCGTTGGTCAACGGTGGCAGAACGCGGCGGAATGTCTGCGGAATTATGACATACCACATAGCTTTAAGATAAGAGAAGCCGAGACTGCGGGCCGCCTCCATCTGGCCTTTGTGAATCGACTCTATACCTGCCCTGAATATTTCCGCGACATAAGCGCCACTGTTAATGGCGAGAACCGCGACCCCACCATAGAAGGTGAAGTCCGGAATCTTTTGAATCACCGGAAACGCTATCGGCAAAGCGAACAGCCCGATATAGAGTTGGACAAGAAGCGGCGTGCCGCGAAAAAAGTCGACGTAAACGGTGGCGAGCGCCCTTAGGATTTTAAGTTTCGATAGTTTGAAGACCGCAGCTAACAAGCCTAAAGGGATTCCAAACAACTCACCTAGAACAGCAAACAGGATTGTTAGCTTGGCGCCTTCCAACAGAAAGGGGAAAACGCTGGCCAGAATCTTAGGTGAGGCGAACTGATGAATTACCGGGATACTGTCCAGCCAGTTCGATATGGAAGTTAAGAATGACAAGCGCGCTTATTCCTTTTCGTAGCAGGAGGGCTAGCGCCGTTCTGTGGCGCGAGCCCTCCTGTATTTGCTATCTTGGTCTAGACTATTTCGTCTTCCCGAACCATTTTTCGAAAATCTTGTCGTACTCGCCATTGCTCTTTAAGGTTTTTAACGTCTTGTTAACCTCAGAAACCAATTTTGTGTCTTCTTTGCGAAACGCGAAGCCGTACTTCTCGTTCGTTTTAATCTTCTCAACCAACGCGAGCTCGGGCTTATCTTTAACGATAAACGCGCTGACCGGGTAGTCGTTAATAATTGCGTCTATTTGCCCGGCTTCCAGGGCTGTAAAGGCCTCGGTCGCCGTCGGGTAAGACTTGATGGCTTTGTCTTTCGCGATTGACATCAAGTTTTCCTGCGCCCATTTCTCGCCTGTGGTGCCCGTCTGAGCACCAATAGCTTTTCCGGTCAGGTCTTTGGTACTCTTGATTCCCGAGTTGGCCTTCACCGTCAACGACTGGTCGGAGTCAATATATGGGTCGGAAAACGCGATCTCTTTCTTCCGATCGGCGGTGATGGTCATCGCGGTGGCGACACCATCAAATTTCTTCGACTTCAACGAAGGAATCAAGCCATCGAAATTGGCCGTCACGAAAACGACCTTATAGCCCATTTTCTTGCCGATCGCGGTCATTAGATCCACGTCAAACCCTGTGACCTTATTACCTTCAAGCGTTTCGAACGGCGGGAAAGACGTATCGCTGCCAATTTGCAGCTCGCCTGCTTTGATCGTTGTGATCCCCGCAATCCCTTTCGTAGTCGTCGTGGTTGTGGTCGTTGCACATCCGGCAACTAGTAGAACCGCTAGCATCACTACCGCCACCGCAACAGCCGTGACCAAACCCTTTTTTACCACCATCAGCTACCCCCTGTTGTTTTCGAAACGCGGATAAAAACAATGGCTATATTGTCCAATGACTAGGGCTATAAGTCAATCTCATCTTAGACGGCGGGTCTGGTCTATAATTAACGAGTTCGCGTAGGGTCGGATTATAAAGAGATCGCAATATTGAGGACTGAGGGCAGTTGCGGCTTAAACCAGACAAACAATTTATTGCCATAGCCTCACTCGTTCTAGTGACCGCGGCCTGGGGTATGACGTTCGTAATGGTCAAGGACGCGATATCCCGAATGCCCGTCATGGATTTCCTCGCCGTCCGCTTCGCTTTAGCGACAACGCTTATGATTATGATCCGCCCGCTTGTCCTCAAGAAACTATCAATGGCAGACTGGCAACGCGGCGCCGTCCTAGGGCTCCTCTTGGGAGCGGGTTACGTCGCGCAGACATTCGGCCTGGCCCATACCTCGGCGGCCGTCTCTGGTTTCATAACTGGCATGTTCGTCGTCTTCACGCCCATTATTGCGGGGTTGTTTTTGCGCCGTCCAGTCGGACGAGCCGCCTGGGCTGGCGTAGGCGTCGCGACGCTCGGTTTGGCGATAATATCACTGCGCGGTTTCTCAATCGGTGGCGGCGAATTGCTGACACTCTTGTGCGCCTTAATCTACGCGGTACACATAGTTGCTCTGGGTGAATGGTCGGCCGGACGCAACCCCTACGCCCTCGCAGTCGTGCAGTTGGGTGTAGTCACATTGGTCTGCGGCGCTGCCGCGCTCCCCGGAGGCATTATGTTGCCGCCAGACACCGCGGCCTGGACGGCTATCCTGGTTACCGCTGTTTTCGCGACCGCTTTTGCCTTCGTTATTCAAACCTGGGCGCAAGCGATAATCTCTCCGACGCGAGCCGCGATCGTGATGACGATGGAACCGGTATTCGCGGGACTATTCGCCGTCTGGCTGGGCGGGGAGCACCTAGGGATACGGACGGTGCTGGGCGGCGCACTGGTGTTGGCTGCTATGTACCTTGTAGAGTTAGGTCCGCGCCGCGCCCGCGAAGGCGCTGTGGGGCGCCTGGAGACCTAAAACGCGGCCGCTAGACTATGAACTAGAGCCACTGCCCCCAACCCGCCCAACGCCACGCCAACGATCAGATTAACCCCGCGCAGCCAACGCTCACTGAGAATCCCTTTCAGCTTGTGCGCGCCGACTATCCAAAGAGTGACCCACAATAGCGAACCGCACGTGACCCCCATGACAATCAACGCCGGTTGTAGAATGCCGCCGGTTGTTTGCCAAACGGCTCCCATTCCGGCAATCGCCCCGGCATAGGTCGCAATCGTGACCGGGCTGAAAAGATTGAAGAGAAACATCGAAGCAAACGCGGATACGTGGCCGCGCCCGGCTGGCGGCTCGGCTGCGGTCGTAGAAACATGCGCCAGCACGACGCGCGTCCCCAATAAGATTAAGATAATTCCGCCAGCCAGCTGCAACCAAACCTGATTGTCGGCTAAGAAACCCGCCACCAGACTAACGCCGGACACGGCGGCGGCAGCATACAATCCATCGGCCACAGCTGCGCCTGCGCCTGAGAGCCAACCGATTTTTCGTCCGGATGAAAGCGTTCTCTGCATAACGAGGATGTTTACCGGGCCGAGCGGAGCCGCTATGGCGAACCCCAGAACAATAGCTTTGGCAAAGACCCACATGGCCATAATCTAGCGCCGGATAATAGAGGGCGCGAGTTCGGAGATGTTCAGTCCGGGATGGCAGAAAAGGCAACGGGTCGTAGTCACGTCAAACCCGTGTTGCGTAGACCCTTTGTTGGCGACCGGCAAAACGTCGATATGGCATTGGATACAAGTGATTTTGTTGACCGCGTGTCGATTGTGAAAACTCGACGCCGGCCAACCGGGCATTATCTGACCGGCATTGGCATACATATCACTCGTTTTGTGACACGTTAGACAGATTTCCCCGCCCGCCAGCCTGGGTTTGGCTGTGTGCGGGTTGTGACATACCGAGCACGTAACCACATCCGGCGGGTTCACGACGCCGATGCCAACGAGTTTCTTTTTAAGATCGGAGGAGAGTTTAACATTCCCGTGTTTACTCATCTCCCACATTGATCGGGTCCCGTCGGTGGGCTTGTGACATTCCAAACAAACTTCCGCGCTCATACCCGGCGACGGTACATTGTCTCGATGGGGCGACAACACGTGGCGGGCGCTATTCTTGTGGCAATCTTCGCAGGCGGCTTTATGCCGATCTTGCGCCAAGCCTATCTCGTTCATGTTGGCTGGGTGACAGCCACCACAGATGCGATTCTTCCTGGACGTGTCGACGCGGGCGCCCTTAGACGTATGCGCCAAAGCAATATGGCAATCGCCGCAGGTCGCTCCGTTGTCCAGGTAGTCTGCGAAATGCAGGCGGGCGGTGGCGTCCTTGTCCCTTTTGCCGGGCGGAAAGTGGCACACCAGACACCGGCTATTGGGAACCTTTGATTCTAACGCGGTCTTCTCACCGATCTTAAAAAGGTAGCCGATACCGCTCACGTGAGCGATTGTTTCACCGTAAAATCCACGGTCCGCATGACAATCAAGACAAGTAATGTTATTTTTGGCGTGGATATCGAGACGCCATGAATCAACCCTAGATTGCATGACATGGCAAAGATTGCAGCTTTCCGGCCGGCTAAAACCGGCAAAGCCAGCGGCCCCGAACAATAACAGTATGAGGATAACAAGGACGATGCGAGCCCA
Source organism: Actinomycetota bacterium (assembly GCA_025355855.1). Lineage (GTDB taxonomy): Bacteria > Actinomycetota > JAHEXW01 > JAHEXW01 > JAHEXW01 > JAHEXW01. The sequence continues at coordinate 18,281 of JANXYU010000022.1, read as the reverse complement.
AAAAGGCACCCTCGCACCGCCCTTACGATTGCGTTTTCTTCGCTTCATATAAATATGATACCGTATCGAGCGTTTTGGCGACCCATGCGTTTGCCGATACGTGCGTCCGCAGGCTATGATGCGAATAGGCGCCAATATATAAGGAGAGAAATGAGCAGCCGAACCTTGTCTGAGAAAATAATACTGTTGATGGTCCTGACCTTGTGTCTGGCTAGCTTTGGTTGTCGCGCGACGCCAACTTATAAAAACAACATCGCCGCGCAGCGCGTCACCGCCGCGCGTCAAGCTTTGACCAAGTTCGACAAACTGCAAAATGATATCAACGGTACTTGGGCGACGGCCCTAGAGATACCGGCGACCGCAAAAGTCGGTGCCCAGCTACAAATATTAATCGACAAATCCGGTCCTAAAATCAAACAGCAGGCACCCCTGCTGACGGCCGCGAGCAAAGATCTGGCGGCGGCCGATAAATTGCTTCTGCCGGCCGATTATCATGCCTATATACGGCTTTTGATTGAGGCCACAACCAAAAAACAAAAGGCCCAAAAAATGACAGTCGAGATTCTCAATGAAACGACAAACTTGGTTAAAGATTTGCCGGCCGACGCGACACCCCTTCAGATTCCGCCGACCCGCTTGTCCCAAGTCACGGAACAAGAACAGGCTATCCGTAAGCTCATCGCCGAAGCAGGTAAGCTGCAGAATCAGGCCGAAGCCAAACGAAAAGCAAACAACATCAACCTTTAGTCGCCAAGGCAGCGCCCCATAGCTGGGCTCTCTCCAGCTCTCCATCCTTTAGAGGTCCGACGCGGCCGGTCACGATAAACTTTTGCGGCTCGTCTGCGGCCCGATAGCCAGCTTTCTCCAGGCTTTTTAAGATCGTCTTCGCGGCACTCCCAGGCGACCACCAGATGCGAGTCTCAAATGATGCACTCTCGCCCGAGCCGGCTGGCAGACCGGCCAACCATGACCGCATTGTACTATGCGAAGCATCCGGCGCGGCCGCGGGGTTCTTCGCGTCATTCTTAATACTCTCCAGCATCGCCTCTGTCGGTAAAGTGAATCCCAAAAGCGGTGACCCGGCAACAATCAAATCAGCGCCCGCAACCGCCGCCGGCGTTGCCTCATCCGTAGTCAGCACATTGGCATCAGGTCCCAAGCCAGCCGCTATTGCCTTGGCAATGGCGGCGGTATTACCCCACCTGGACTCGTAGACAACAATCGCTTGCACAATAGGATCCTTTCATCTTTTGCTAGATTTTCAGGTCAATGCTTGCCGCGGCACCCTTAGTCAGGTCAATATCTCTGACTCGCAGTTTGAGATTCCTCGCACCCGAATTGATATCGAAGGCCACCCAACCGGTAATAGTCTGGCCCGGTTTAACCTTGCCGGCCAATATGCTATCGCGGCCAAGCGCCTCTAGAACAGCGTTGTTCTCTTGCGGATCATAAATTTTCGAGATATTGTCCATATCAATCAACTCAACCTCGACCCCGGTAAGAGTGGCGTCGGACGCGCCAAGATTCTTAAGTTTCAGATCAATCAGTAAGAACTCGCCTTTGGCGCGCAATCCGGCGCCTGCGGTTTTCAATGTCTCAGTCTTAAGAACGCGCCAAGAGCAGGTCTCCAGCACTACCGTGTCCGCCGGGGTATAGTCGGGACCGCTTTTTCCGCAGTCGCGGAACATCGGTACTTTCTGGAGGTCAAATCCAGCCGCGCCGCCTGCGGTACCTGTGACGTAACCCCAAATGACCAGGGCCGCCAAACCGAGCGTTATCAGGCTTACGGCCACTCTTCCCCGCTTCACTAGGCTTGTCCGGAAACTTGCAATAGAGCGGCCAGCTCGTCGATCAAGGCGGCTTGGGCGTCGTTAATCTTTGTCTTGGCAACAGGAACGGCAAACCACGCGCCCCGATCGATCTCAGGATGATCTTGAAATTTACCGGAGTGCGGGGGCCATTCCAGCGAGAAGGCATTGCTGCGGATGTGGGCCGCGTCGATGTCTCCTTCGACGGCCCAGGCATGGACAATTTTGCCGTTTTTTTGCTTCACAGGCGTCAGCTGGACAAACTCTCCGTCTATGGGTTGTCCTGTTTCTTCCTCGAACTCGCGGCGCGCGGCTTGAAGATGACTCTCACCCGGTTCAAGGAGTCCCTTGGGTACCGACCAAACACCGGCGTCCTTGACCGCGAAGTAGGGACCACCCGGGTGCACCAAAAAAACCTGTAAGGTGCCATTCCGGCCTTTGAATAATAAGATCCCGGCGCTATCTTTTGGCATCGGCTTGGGGTATTTAACGGTTAACCGTGGATTAGAGCCGGCAAACAATGGGTGCAGACCCAAACGCTTTGGCCTTGTCGGCGACATGGGAGCAAGGTCGCTGTCTCTTCCGAGGCGCCGCAGGAATAGCAGGACTGCGAGATGTAGTTTTTGTGCGCCGTTGCTCGCTCGCTCATCTTCGCCTCAGCCGCCGCTTCGTTAAACTCTTCCGCTTCACGCTCAATTATCGTCAGCGCTCCTTGCGGACAGACGCCCAGACAAAAACCGGCTCCGTCACACAGTTCATCCTTAATGACCTTCGCTTTACCGTCAACTATCTCAATGGCGCCCTCGGCGCACGGAGTAACGCACGCGCCGCAACCATTGCACTTTATCTGATCGATCTCCACAATTGTTCGCTTTGTCTTCATCCGCAGGTTCTCCCTTGGCTTCTTTAACAGTAGTACTAGCGTAGCACAGGGAACGTTACCTTTCGCCGCTCTAGCCGCCGCGCTTGATGTCTTTGCAGCCAGAGAAGGTGAAGGCGAATGCCTGCACAGTGCCCTCGATCGCTTCAAGAGACAATAGGCTCTCGTCAAGATTGGGTTGACTAATCAAGTCGTCGCTGCGCAGCAGGTTATACATCCTCGGTTCGGTCACCGTAATAGTATCTTCCTTATCGACATCAAGACCTCTGATGCGGTCTGGCAACGCTTCGCCGTCGACTTTTACTTTGACGGTTGCCGCCCTGTCCCCCGGCTTTAGAACAAGGTTTACTTCAGTCGCTCGGAAACTGAGCCACAAGACAGCGCCGGCTTCTTGGGATTCAACATACTCTTTGGCCGCCAGCCATTGACCGCTCAGCGCGATAACGTCGTCTTCCATCTTCCCCGGGCGGACATATCGCGCCAGAATATCGCGAGTATAGCCCGCCTTATTGGCAAGCTGGCCGCGACCATAACCACAATAGATTTCAGGTGTGGTTACAAAACAAGCGCTGCCCGGCTCACTGCTAGTGATTGCTTCGGCGTTGGTCTCGCCTATTTTCTCGCCTAGCAGATTGGCGATTTCTTGCTCAGTCTTGTCGTATCCGCCTTCTCCGAAATGTGTGTAGATGATTTCACCTTCTTGGTTGACCAAGTATTTTGCCGGCCAATACTGGTTGGAAAAGTTGCGCCAGTTTACAAAATCATTATCTAGAACGACCGGCCAGTTGATATCCAGATCTTCCAGCGCTTTCTTCACGTTAGCCGGATCTTTCTCGAAGTCGAACTCTGGAGAATGAACACCGAGCAGAATGAACGATTTGTCTTTATACCGGCTCCACCATTTTCGCAGGTGAGGTAGGGTCCGAAGGCAATTCACACAGGAATACGTCCAAAAATCAACTAACACAACATTCCCGCGGAGGTCCTTCGCCTTGAGAGGTTTGCTGTTGAACCACACATCACCAACGATATCGGGCTGGCTGGTCATTTAATCTTCCTCCCCGTTAACCATAGCACTAGACTTCTAACAGACTAGCGCCTCGCGCACAAGCAAGATACCAGGGTAAGACCTGGTTTCTTAGACATTGTTCGCATACTGTTTCAACAAAAGCGGTTCGCCATTAGCCAGTCCGCCCTTGCGCCTATATTGAAGCTATCTCCGACGCGCCCAAGATAAACGCCACAGCTAGCAAAAATAGACCAAATGTTAGTCCAACGGTTCTCGCCCGCGCGTGTGCTGTTATCCTGGCTCCAAGATAGCCGCCTGGGACGACGCTTAACGCCAGCAAGCCAGCTAGCGTCCAATCAATGTGCCCCAGAGCGCCCCACCCCGAACATCCCGGACAAGAGCCCCGTACTACTACCCATCAGCAACGAGACGATTACGTATGAAATACCTGGCTCCTCATCTCGCTCGCGAACACCCGTCTTCTAATCGACCGTTATGTCGAGATACGCGAGCAGTGACAAAGCTTCGGGTAGCGTAAACTTCGCTTTCTTGAGTTTATTGACGCTCGGATCGATTGAGTAGTTTTTCGCCTGCCGAAAATCTGCTCTCGTTAATTCAGTCTTTAGAAAATTCGCGCCCTCGAAATCCGTCATTTCGCAATCCGCGTCAGATAGATCAGCAGCCTCAAAATCGGCACGTTTGGCTAGGCAATCAACCATTTTAACGCGACGCAGGTTGGCGCCGACGAAGCGCGAGTCATTCAAAATACATCTTGCGAAGCCTACAGTGAAAAAGGATTTCGCGGTTTGCGTCCAGTCGATACCGAGCATTTTGCAGCCATCGAACTCGGTGTCCGGGAAGCTTGCATCTTGGAACTTAGCGAGACTTAGATCACAATTTACAAAGCGGCACTTTTCAAACTTACACTCCAAAAACGCGGCTTTCTGAAAATTGCAGCCGTCAAAGAGCACGTCATAAAAGTCAACCGCTGTCATTTCAAGGCCCTCTTGCTTCAGGCCTTTAAAGGTCTCATGCTCATATGCAGCGTCCTTGTCAAACAGCACAGAAGCCTCTTTTTCTTTTGTCGCCGCTTAAAGTACGCAACCGGCTACCTTCGGGCCGCCTTGTTAATCTGGCTATAGTGCCGGAATAGTTCATTCTTTTTTTCGAGATACTCTTTCCGATCGGCCGTAAAAGCCATTTCTTTCTGCAACTTGAGATAGCTCTCCAGTCTGGCCAGATCGAGAGTTCCCTGCTTAATCGCCTCTTTTACCGCACAGCCCGGCTCGCTTTCATGCGAGCAATCTCGAAAGCGACATCCGGCGGCTAGGTCTTCTATGTCTTGAAAAACCTCGCTCAGGCCGGTTTCGATCTCCCAGAGTTGTAGTTCGCGAAGGCCGGGTGTGTCTATGACCATGCCCTTTTCCGGCAATATAATGAGCCTTTGAAACACAGTGGTGTGTCTGCCGCTGTCATCGCGTTGCCTCGTCTCCCCTGTTTTTTGTTCCTCGCTGCCAAACAAGGCGTTGATGAGGGCGGATTTGCCAACACCGGACGAGCCTAAGAAGACCGCCGTTTTGCCTTTCTTTAAGTAAGACTCAACGTCACGCAGACCTTGCTTCGTTTTAGCGCTCACAGCGTGAACCGGTACCACTGACGCTGATTTCAGCACCTCTGTCACTCTTTCCGCCAGGGTATCCGAATCCATAAGATCCGCTTTATTGAGCAAGACAACCGGCGCAGCGCCGCTCTCCCGCGCAATTGCTAGATAACGTTCCATTCTTCTGATGCTAAAGTCGTTGTTGAGGGCGATAACCAAGAAAGCCGTATCGATGTTCGCGGCTAAGATCTGCTCTCGGGTAGTCTTGCCCGCGACCTTGCGAGAGAACTTGCTGAATCGGGGAAGAATCGCTTGGATGGTCGCCGTTCTTTCTTCGGTTCTCTCTTGCAAAACAACCCAGTCTCCGGCTGCGGGGAAATCGGCGCCTGCCACGTTTTCATGCCTCATCTTGCCGGACATCTTGCCCATCAGCTCGCCTCGCTCCGTCAGAATGCGATAGAGGTTCTTGTGCGCTTCGGTTACTCGGCCAACCGAATATCCGGATTTGGAAAAAGGTTGGAATCCGGACTCAAAGAATGAGCTCCACCCGAGCGTCTTAAGCTCCATTACTTCCTTTCAAAAAGACTTACTGGTCAATGCGCCACTCTTGTATTCTAGCATTGCCGGTAATCTAAGCCGCCGCTTTTGGACTAGGCGGTTTTGTTTTTGTAGATGTACATGGACGCGAAGTAGGCGGCAACCAACAGAACCAGGCACCACGCAACGGCGATCCAGGCGCTGTTTCCAACGGGCTGGCCAGCCAAAAGAGCGCGAACTGAGTTGATTATATGCGTGACTGGCTGATTTTCGGCGAAAACCCGGAGCGGTCCGGGCATTGTTTTGGTCGGCGCGAAGCCGGAGCTAACAAATGGCAGGAATATCAAAGGGTAGGCGAATATGCCCGCGCCCTCCGCGCTCTTGGCCATAAGACCAAACATTACCGCGAGCCAGGTCGTCGCAATCGTATACAGCAAGAAGATGCCGACCATCAGTAAGCCGGCAGCGATTCCGGCGTTCGTTCTAAAACCCATCACCAACGCAACCGCGACGACAACGAGCGACGAAACGCCGCTAAACACAACCGAAGTCAGCACATGCCCCGTTAGAATCGACGACTCCGTTATAGGCATTGACCGAAAACGGTCAAAGAAGCCTGAGGTGATGTCCATATTCAGACCAACGGCAGTGTACGCGACGCCGCTGCTGATTGTCATTAAAATAATGCCCGGCAATATATAGTTAATGTAATGCCCGCCGCCGGTATTCATCGCGCCGCCGAATACATAGACGAACATCAGCATCAAGACAACGGGCATCGCGACGACCGTGATTATTGTGTCGACGCTGCGGAACGAATGGCGCAAACGTCGCCCCATCATGACCATGACGTCGCTTAGGCTGTTTCTGATGCTAGTTCTCATGTCCATTCTCCTCTGCCTTTTCCTTACCGGTATACGATAGAAAGACGTCCTCAAGCGTCGGCAGTTTCTGGGCAAATCCGGCAACGACAATATTCGCGTCTTCTAATCGCTTCAAAATACCGGTCATCTGTTTTATGCTGCCATCGGTAACGATGACAAGTATTTGCCTAGGCTCATCGATTTGACCTTTATATTTGCTAAGGATGTCGGCCGCGGCTCGCAGATCGCGGCCTTCGGTAAAGTCTAACTCGATATGACCGTGCGGCAGCAGTTTCTTAAGGTCTAGCGGTGTCCCTTCGGCCACGATCCTGCCTTCATTGAGGATCGCGATGTGGTTGGCAAGTTGATCTGCCTCTTCCAAATGCTGCGTGGTTAGAAACACGGTGATGCCTGAAGCCGCCAGATCGCTGATTATCTGCCAGGTTGTCAAGCGACTTTGCGGGTCCAACCCGCTCGTCGGTTCGTCCAGGAACATTACCTTTGGGCTGCCAAGCAAACTCATTGCCAAATCTAGTTTACGTCCCATTCCGCCGGAATATGTCGCGACCCGACGGTCGGCCGCGTCCGCCAAATCAAACTGATCAAGCAGGGCGTCGACCTCTCTATCGACGTTCGGCAAATGGCGCAAACGACCAATCAATTGCAGGTTTTCTCGCCCGGTCAAGACGTGGTCGACCGCGGCCTCCTGGCCGGCTAAACCGATCAACTCCCGGACGCGACCAGGTTGGCGGACAACGTCAAAGCCGTATATCTGCGCATTGCCTTGGTCTGGTTTAAGCAATGTGGTCAGGATCTTGATAGTCGTAGTCTTGCCGGCCCCGTTGGGACCCAACAACGCGAATATACTTCCTTTTGGCACGGTAAAATCAATCTTGTCCAGCACTTTGAGATTCTTATATGATTTCTCTAGGCCGACAACTGAAACAGCCTTATCTGTGCTCACCTTGCCCCCCCTTATTTAATCTTGACACCATTTAAATTTGCTTTGGCGCCTTGCAAGACCGCGTACGTTAACTTATCCATTGTCGCTCCTTCAAAATCAGATCGTTTGACGTAGGCATGCTTGAATGAGACGTCTTTGAAAACGACGTTCCTAAATGACGTCTCCTTAAGCGCCGACCCTTTGAAGCTGGTGCCTCGGATCGTCAGATTGTCGAAAGACACGCCGGACAAGTCCCCGAAACTTAGATCTGTATCGATCAATTTGGCGTCTTTAAAAATGGCTTTTGTCAAATCGCACATCAATAACCTTGCCCTCGTTAGGTCCGCTCCAACGAACGAGGCAGCCCTCAGGTCGCTCGTGATGAGCTTAGCGTCCGTTAGGTTCGCAGCGTCGAACCGCACGTTGCGCATATCGCTGGCTTTAAAAGAACTGCCGATGAGACTAGCGCCGCTGAAATCAGAGTCTCGCAAGTCACTAGCGTTAAACTCCCCGTCGACAACCTGTATGTCTTTTAGGTCGGAGCCCCTTAGACTGATAGCCGACAAATCAGTCGCCGACGTCGCTTTGGTCTCTCTATTTTTCGCCGAGATGTTTTCGATGATTTCTGATAAGTCGCCGATGGACTCAACCGTCAAGTTGAACGCCGTATCATCGTTGTGCCCCTGGCTTTTTAGATCAGTGAACTTCTCCTGCAGGTTGGCCGACAGCTCTTCTTTTAGTTCTCGTGTTGCCGGAATGTCAGCGTAAGGCGCGAATATACTGTCCAAATAATCAATTAATGGCTTGTTCGTGTCTTTCATCGCTTCTCCTTTACAGCAGTTGGTCCAAAATGCGCTTCGCGTATTGCCAATTCTTTTTGTTTTCCGCATGCAACGTTTTCCCGGTCTTGGTTATGCGGTAATACTTTCGGCGGCCTCCTTGGGTTTCGTCACCCCAATAGGAAGTGATGTAGCCGTCATTTTCTAAACGCTTTAGGCTCGAATACATCGTTGCTTCCTTAAGGTCATATTCGTTGTTTGAGCCCGCGCGGATTAATTTGGAGATCTGGTACCCGTATTTATCGCCGTCGATCAGTAACTTCAATATCATTGTGTCCGTGTGTCCTCTTAGCAGGTCAGAGGAAATACTAGCGTCAACCATGTAGTCACCTCCATAGTTGAACTATAACTTACGCCTACTATGCCTGTCAAGGTAGTCGACTTGGCATAGGTCGGGCCTTTGTGGTAATACTAGTCAAGAGAGCCAGCTAACAAAGGAGACGATCCATGAGGGTAGTATTAATCAATGGCAGCCCGCACAAAGGCGGCTGCACCTATACGGCGCTGGCGGAAGTCGCCGGAGCGCTGAACCACGCAGATGTCGACACCGAGATCTTCCATATAGGTATCAAGCCGATCTCCGGATGCACGGCCTGTCTGAAGTGCCGCGAAACCGGCCGCTGCAACATCGATGACACGGTAAACGATTTCCTTGACTTGGCAGAGTCAGCCGATGGATTCGTATTCGGCTCGCCCGTTCATTACGCGGCGGCATCGGGCGCGATTACATCGTTTATGGACAGAGCCTTCTACGCGCAAATGGGTGGGCTATTCGCCTACAAGCCGGCGGCAGCCGTTGTCAGTTGCCGGCGCGCCGGCGCCACCGCGACCTTCGACCAAATCAACCGATACTTCACCATCGCCAACATGCCTATCGTCTCATCGCAATACTGGAACATGGTGCACGGCGCCAAACCGGAGGATGTGCGGCAAGACCTGGAAGGAATGCAAACAATGAGAACATTGGGGCGGAACATGGCCTGGCTGCTCAAGTCAATCGAAGTCGGCCGGAAAGCCGGAATACAACTACCCGAACTCGAGACGCCCGTCCGGACGAACTTCATTAGGTAAGCCCAATATCAGCCTACTGCTTGTTTCACGAGGGCGGCGATTCTCTTCTCTTCTGCGGCGGTTATTTCTTTCACAGCGAAAGCAACCGGCCACATGGGACCTTCGTCGAGCTGCGCGTCATGCTGGAAACCGAACGTGGCGTATCTCGTCTTGAACTTCGCGGCCGCCTGGAAGAAGCAGACCACCTTGTCATTCTTCACATACCCGGGCATCCCGTACCAGAGTTTCGGCGCCAGCTCCGGCGCGTTGGTCGTGACGATTTCATTTAGCTTCTCGGCTAGGATACGATCCGCGTCGGGCATCGCGGCAATCGTCGCCAGGACCGCCTTTTCGTCGTCAGCCCGCTTCTTCGCTAGTCGAAGCGCTTTATCCTCATTCATAGATTTCAGGATATCAACGATTCTCGCCTTTGTATACTAGTGGTATTCTGGGGACATGGAAGAGAAATCGGCATCCGCGCAGATTGACGATATCATCGCCAAGAACCCCGGCTGGAAAGGCGAAATGACGACGCGGTTGCGCGCCGTGATTCTGGCTGCCGACTCCGGAGTATTCGAAGAGGTCAAATGGAAGAAGCCGTCCCGGCCGGAAGGCGTGCCCGTATGGTCACAGGGCGGGATGATCTGCGTCTGCGACATTCTCAAGAACGCGGTTCGACTGACGTTTCCAAAAGGTGCTCAGCTACGCGACCCACAGAAGTTGTTCAACACCCGGTTGGACAGCAAAACGGTCCGCGCTGTAGATTTCTCCGAAGGAGTGGCAGTCGACGAGCCGGCACTGGCAGCCATCATCCGGGACGCCGTGGTCATAAACCAGGTGAAGTAACGGCGGTCCGCAGATCTGGCTCCCCGGGTTGTACGATTTTCACACATTCAAGGTTTGGCATAAAGCGAGATGAATCTCATAGTTCTGTGCCAGTACAACTAAGAGGCGGAGGCATTGTAACCCCGCCTCTTAGTTGTACTGCCTATTCAGTTGTTTGGCCGTCAAATTCCGCTTCGTTCGCTTCAGCCTCGTCTTTAGTGGCCCTGACAATGCCATCTTTATGGTGGGCCGGAGAGTATATGGTGTACAACTTTAAGTTGTCTGTGCCTGACTTGTTTACGACATTGTGATCAGAACCGGCTGGCACAATCGCGGCATCCCCGTCAGAAACATCATATTCGTGGCCATCGATGATGACCCTGCCCTGACCTTCTTCAAACCGGAAGAACTGGTCATTGTCTTTATGTACTTCCATCCCGATCTCTTCATTCGGCTTCAAGCTCATCAGAACAAGCTGGCTGTGCGGCCCCGAATACAAGACCTTGCGGAAGTTATCGTTCTCCAAGGTCAGCTTCTCGATGTTGTCTTTAAACCCTTTCATGCTAATCCTCCTTTAACATCATCCTTTCAAAGCGGCTGCATGTGCTAATTGCCTTTTGTCCCGCCTTTAGGCGATATCGAAACGATCCGCGTTCATCACTTTGTTCCAGGCCAAGATAAAGTCTTGGACAAACTGCTCCTGTGAGTCATCATATGCATAGACTTCCGCAATAGCTCTGAGCTGGGCGTTAGAGCCGAATATCAAATCGACGCGGGTACCCGTCCATATGAGTTGGCCTGTATCTCGGTCATGACCCTCGAACACATCCTCGTCAGCGGGATTTGCGTTCCATGTTGTGCTCATATCGAGCAGATTCACGAAAAAGTCATTTGTGAGCGCCTCCGGCCTTTTGGTGAAAACGCCGTGCTGAGAACCGCCGTAATTGGTATTTAATACACGGAGACCGCCGACTAGAACCGTCATTTCAGATGCCGTCAATGTCAACAATTGCGCCCGATCAACCAGCATCTCTTCCGGCTGAACGGAATATTTGCCTTTGACATAGTTCCGAAATCCATCCGCCGCAGGCTCAAGCAACATGAACGACTTGATGTCGGTTTGGTCCTGCGCGGCGTCAGTACGTCCTGGAATAAAAGGAACGACTGTCGTGTGACCAGCTTTCGCTGCCGCTTGCTCGATACCGACGCAGCCACCTAGGACAATTAGATCGGCAAGTGAGACTCTCTTTCGACCTGATTGTGAACTGTTGAACTCTGCTTCTATCTTTTCTAGGATCTGAAGCACTTCCTTTAGTTTCTCCGGCTGGTTAACCTCCCAATCCTTCTGCGGCGCAAGACGGATCCGTGCGCCATTAGCCCCGCCACGTTTATCGGATCCGCGAAATGTAGACGCCGCCACCCAAGCCGTTGAAACAAGCTGAGCTACCGTCGATCCAGAGGCCACGATCTTGTCCTTGAGCAAGGCGATATCCTTCTCGTCAATTAACTCATGGTCGACCGCGGGCAAAGGATCCTGCCAAATCAATTCCTCGTCGGGCACCTCCGGGCCAAGATAGCGCGATCGCGGACCCATGTCGCGGTGGATCAGCTTGAACCACGCCCGTGCAAAAGCGTCCCTGAATTCCTCGGGGTTTTGCTGGTACCGCCGCGCTATCGGTTCGTATATCGGGTCAAAGCGCAAGGAGAGGTCTGCCGTAGTCATCATCGGCCTATGCTTCTTTGATGGGTCATGCGCGTCAACAACCATATCCTCTTCGGCTACATCTTTGGCCAGCCACTGATGGGCGCCGGCCGGGCTTTCAACTAGCTCCCAATCATATTTAAATAACGTATTCAGATAACCCATGTCCCATTTTGTCGGGTTCGGTTTCCAGGCGCCTTCGAGCCCACTGCTGATCGTGTCGCCGTCTTTGCCGCTCTTGAAGCTACTCTTCCAACCAAATCCTTGCTGCTCGATACCGGCTGCCTCTGGTTCAGGCCCTACATGTATAGCAGACCCGGCGCCGTGACATTTGCCAAAAGTGTGTCCGCCCGCTACGAGAGCGACGGTTTCTTCGTCATTCATGGCCATTCTTCCAAAGGTCTCTCGTACATCTCGGCCAGACGCTTTTGGATCCGGTTTTCCGTTAGGTCCTTCCGGATTAACGTAGATAAGGCCCATCTGTACTGCGGCAAGAGGGTTCTCTAGTTCACGGTCACCTGTATACCTTTTATCTTCTAGCCACTCGGACTCGGAACCCCAATAGACGTCCTCTTGCGGCTCCCAGACATCCTCACGACCGCCCGCGAAGCCGAACGTCTTGAATCCCATCGACTCCAACGCGCAGTTGCCGGCAAGGATCATTAGGTCGGCCCAGGATATCTTCTTCCCGTATTTCTTCTTTATCGGCCAAAGTAAACGGCGCGCCTTATCGAGGTTTACATTGTCGGGCCAGCTGTTTAAGGGTGCAAAGCGTTGGGCTCCGGCCCCGGCCCCACCGCGACCGTCGCCGGCGCGATATGTACCCGCGCTGTGCCAGGCCATCCGGATCAGCAATGGTCCATAGTGACCATAATCAGCAGGCCACCAATCCTTTGAATCGTTCATCAGCGATATTAAATCCTTTTTCAGTGAGGCCCAATCGAGCTTCTTGAATTCCTCGGCATAGTTGAAATCAGGATCCATCGGACTGCTCGAATCTGCCTTATTACCGAGAATCCTCAGGTTCAAATGATTCGGCCACCAATCCCGGCTCGAAGTGCCTTTGCGTGCGCCCATTCTCTCGGCATCCATTGTCGTTCCTCCCTATCCGCTCTGTTTCGGGTTTGTTTGCCGCGCCGCACATTTGGCGCAGGTCCCTCTTATCTCCACATCAAAGTGGAAGAAAAAGGTCTATTACGCCTCTGTTGAAACGACGGTCTACGCTATGAGCATAGCCTAACTAAACACGGGGATTGATTCAAGAAAAAGAATCGGCCGACACGGGCGACTATGGGTTTGAACCTCCGGCCTGTTCCATGTGAAGGTGATGTTTGTATACGAAAGATGATATCCGTGTCTGACCTGCGAATATCAGCGCAGCTCCCCGGGTTGTACGATTGGCGCACATTTATAGTCGCTATCTAATTAAAAGGTCTTTTACTTAAATGGTTAGCTATGCTATCTTATTCAAGAAAACTTGAATTAGAAATCACTTCTGCATTCTAATTCAATAATCATTGAACGGAGGCGCGCATGGGACAGAGAAGCGGCAATTACGTATTGCAGCCCGCTGGATATAAGGCATTCATTCCTTCGCAATTACCTGTCAACCCTACCGTTGATATAAGCGGAGAAATGCTGGCGCTTCTATCTGCAGCGGATCGCGCCTTGGCACGTCTCGACGGAATCTCATATATACTGCCGGATGCCGACATTTTTGTTGTTATGTATTCCATGAAGGAAGCGGTCCTTAGCTCGCAGATTGAAGGCACGCAGTCATCGTTGATCGACGTTCTCGAGTTCGAGGCCGGACGAAAACAACGCCAAAATGCCGATGACGTAAAAGAGGTCACCAACTATGTTGACGCGATGAAGTTCGGGCTAGAGCGGCTCGAGACTTTCCCTCTTTCTTCAAGGCTTATTAGAGATATTCATTCTGTCTTGATGGACGGTACGCGTGGCGGTCATCTGGCGCCAGGCGAATTCCGCTCAACCCAAAACTGGATTGGCCCTCCTGGAGCGTCGTTAGCTGAGGCCAGATTCGTGCCGCCGCCGGCAGATCAAGTCGCCACCATGATCGGAGCGCTTGAAAATTTCATCCACGCCGAGGATTCGTTACCACCCCTAATCAAATGCGCGTTGATACACTATCAGTTCGAAACCATCCATCCATTCCTAGATGGAAACGGGCGTGTTGGGCGCCTGTTAATCACGTTCTTTCTATGCTGGCTAGATATCCTCGAGCGTCCCCTTCTCTACCTTAGCTATTACTTGAAACGGCAAAGAAACGAATACTATGAACTGTTGTCTGCGGTTCGCGAAAAGGACGATTACGAGGAATGGATCAGATTCTTCTTGACCGGAGTCATCGAAGTATCAAAACAGGCGACCACAACTGCTCGTCAGATTTTCGAACTCCAGGAAAGAGACACGAAAAGGACGCTGTCTGCGGGCATCACTTCACCGCACATCGTATCTCTGCTAAGAATCCTTTTCAAAGAACCCGTGATCAGCATCCCTCGCGTCCGGGACCAGCTTGGCGTGACGTATCAAACCGCCAGCAACCTTGTCTCACGATTAGCCGAGCTTGGGATTCTAAAAGAACTAACAGGCTCGCCACGTTATCGCTTGTACTCATACGAAGAATACCTAAGGATTATCGAGGAAGGCACACAATTAACGGGTAGTTTTTGAGTCCAGAGGGTCAGGTCGGTTAGGGGGTCAGGTCGTGTATTTTAGCATTCATGGAGTTGGTCTTGCCCCGTTTCCGTTGACAGTTTTTTTCTAACCCCCCACCGCCATTGCGGCGGATTCTGCTAGCGCCATTCTCTCAAATTCGACTGGCGAAAGATAGCCCAATGTCGAGTGCCTTCTGCGCGGGTTGTAGAACCCTTCGATGTAAGAGAATACCGCGAATCCGGCCTCGTCTCGCGTCTTGAAGCGCTCAAAAATAAAGGCCGCAATTTTGGCGGCCGCATATAAGACAAATAAGCCGATAAGGATTGTTCCGGTATTTTCCATGCCTACATTATATCTCAGGCTCGCTTAATTCATTACCTTCAGCTTTAACGCGTTTTTCCCGCTTCCCTTTACTTCATACATCAAAAGGTCGGCCTCGCGCAGCATAATCTCTGACGTGGCGGGCACGGAATGGTAGCCGGCTATCCCGACACTTATCGTTACGTTCGGAAACTCCGCTTTCATGGTTTTCGCGAGGGTGCTGACAAGTTTCACTATTACTTTCTTGGCCGTAATAGGCGCGGTTTGGGGAAACAAGATAGCAAACTCGTCGCCGCCAATTCTGGCGGCAATATCAGTCGAGCGTAGTGATTTGCGAATTGTTAAGCCAAGAATCTTCAAAAATCTATTCCCAGCGACGTGTCCCAGGGAATCGTTGACTTGTTTAAAATCATCTATGTCGATTATGGCGAGTGCGGCCGGATGCTTATATCGGGCTAACATCTTCAGTTCTCGATCAATGTCCTCAAAAAATCCATTCTGGTTTCCTAGCTTTGTGAGCCCGTCCATCCTCGCGAGTTTTTCTTGTTTACCGCGTTGATTTTCTGTTTCAAGCAAGGCTACGGTGGCGGCGTTTGCAGCCGCCGCTGCATTGGTAGCAGTGGTGGTGGCGGCATCCGCTGCCTTGGCAGTAGCAGTTGCGGTGGCGGCTGCTTCAGTGGCGGCGGAAACTGTGTAAGCGGCCTTATCAGCCGCTTTGGTCGCGACAGTGGCGACGTTGGCCGTGGTAAAGGCTGCTGCGTCTGCGGCAGCTGCAGCGGTTGCTGCTGCTGCTTCTGCGGTATGGGTAGCTGCGGTTGCGGCATCTGTTGCCGCGCTGGCAGCTGCGATCACGGCGTCTTTAACAACCGTAGCGGCTGTTTCAGCGGCTGCTATAGCCGCCTGGGATGCCTTATTCGTCGCGTCCACAACTGCCTTATCAACAGCGGTAGCTGCTTTGGCTGCAGCCTTGGCAGCGCTTTCCGCGACGGCAGCAGCTTCTGCGGCATTTTTGGCGGCGGCAGTTGCTGAAGCCGCCGTAAGTTTCACCGTCTGGACAACGCCGGCAGCGGTTCCGACTGTATTCATTACCTTAGTTTTTTTGCCACGGGATTTCCCTTTGGGAATCGTTACGCCTTTCTTTTTCATAATAAGCCTCTCAATCCGCATACAGAAGTTTTCGTCGGCAGATGTTAAGTATAATTCTGTAAACTGAGAACCTGCAAGATATTCGCTCGTCACTTAGGCAATCCTAGGCACACCGCTAGGCCATATATATGTCGCTTTGACCTAGAATCAAAATTAGATGTGTAGCATTCACTTTTGCCGCCCTCGCTGATCTTTCAGGATCCTACTGAAAGTCTATTTGGTAAGAAGTTCGTGTCAGTTTAGGGTATATAGAATGGGGCACGGGTTGGTTTCTGACATCGGGGACGAGAATTCTCGTAGGTTGCTTCGGCCCGGGTTGCCCTTCGACATGCTCAGGGAAGAATGGGCCTCGCAATGACGGAACGACACGATTCTTGGTTCTTGTTCAATCACGTATTCAGGATGACTGTTTTCATGTTCTTTGTTTAGGTATTTGTTTCTTGCCGAATCTAAGGATGACGTGAGCCTTATGTTTTTGTCCTAGAGACGGGACATTCGGTCATTGCGAGGAGGCCGATTTTTGGCCGACGAAGCAACCTACGAGAAACTGAAACAAGACCATAAACAGTCATCCTGAGATGCGAAGCATCGAAGGAACGAACACGAGGCTTACTTCTACCAGCTAAACTCGTCCAAGATAGACAGAAACCTACTTTAGGAGCGAAGGAACCGCCGCAGTCGGCGTCCCGAGTGGTCTGCCGAGGGAGCTCCCCCTTACTTCTGCCGGCTAAACTCGTCCAAGATAGTCAAAAACAAAACGAAGTCTGGCCTGCCAGGCGAAGCGCCCGAGAAGACGAAAGGACGTAAGTAGGGAGTCTATCTGCGAAGTCTGGCTCCCCGGATTGTACAATTTTCACACATTCAGAGTTTGGCATAATGCCCGGTAAGGGCTTAGATATATGACAAGATGTTAAAATACAAGACCCGACCCTGTGGATATCCGCAAGGTCAGTTAAGACATCGTTTGCCAAACCCTCTTAAGGGATATTTGGCTAAACAAAATATCCGAGGAGGACAAGGATTCCAACCGTAATAAGGAGGCCGCCACAAACGTAATTTGAGATTAAAAGACCAAGCCGGCTGACCTCATGGCCTAATATCGTTTTGTATCTATGCTCCTGAAAATCAATAAGCCGGCCAACAAATACAATTATTAGGCCTCCTACTGTAATAAAAATAGACCCTAGGAGTACGCGTGTTACCATTAGATTCGCCATACGTAGAACCCTGTTAGCTGCGCACCAACCAACCCTGGGGCATCCGCCCCAAACCCAAGTTCCAAATAGCCTTTTTTGCGAACGTCAATCGTTTCGCATTTACCCCCAAAGCCATAACCAAGTTGGCCGGCTACAATACCTTGGCCAGACAGACCTGCATTCCACCCCTGAGTAGGATGACCTGGATTCCAAGTAACTGATCCACCAACACCAGGGGTCATGCCACCAAAGCCAAAATACGGGTAGAACGACCCTTGTTCCCAATCAATCATTAATCCAGCCGTGACTCCACCCCAATATCCTCCAGATACGTTCACGTCCTCATACCATAACCCGTACGGATCAATCAGATTTAACGGATTGTTGCGACAATATACATACCTGTTCAAGCTCTGCGGATCGTAGAGGTTGGCCGGAGCCGGGTCTTTGGTCGTGAACCTCCCTGTCGCTGGATCGTAATAGCGGGCGGCAAAGTAGTAGAGGCCCGTGGCGTCTTGTTCCTTCGACGAGAACGAGTATATTGCATCGGCTCCGGCGTGACTTATCGCGTTCCGGAAGCCGTCATAGGAATATGAGGCGGCCTGGGTTTCGGTTGGATCAGTCAGATTACTTGTCGACCCAATACCGTCGCCCGAGTAGAACGCTGTGTTTTCGGCTGCGTCCGTCCGGCTGATAATCTGCCCTACGAGCCTTGAGGGATCGGTTGTGTAATCCGCGATAGTTGCGCTGTTCCCGTCCGTTTCCCTTATCGTATTCAATCCGTCTGTCAGATAGTTAGTAGTCGCAGTGTCTACAACCTTGCTCCTCCGCATGCCGTCTCCCTGATAACCAAAGGCAGTGGTCTCTGAACCCAAGGTGGTAC
>JANXYU010000032.1 GCA_025355855.1 Actinomycetota bacterium | reverse complement strand
TAGGCCCTCCGGAACCGAGGGCGTCGTTAGGATCTACGCGGAAGCGGAGACCCTTGAGCAGGTCGATGTGCTGATCAGGCGCGGCCAGGCACTCATACGCGCCGCCCGGACAAGATAGCGAAAGACGGTTTAAGTGAAGGGTAGACTGGCAGAAATCTTAAAAAGCTCGATGCTGCGCGGCAGCGCCATCTTATGGGTTGGGACGATGGCCGCCAATTTGTCCAATTACCTTTTTCATCTCTTGATGGGCCGGTTTCTAGGCCCGGTCAATTATGGTGTGCTAGCCTCCGTGGTTTCAATCCTTTATTACCTGATGGTCCCGACAACAACGATCACCACCATTGTCATGAAATTCGCGGCCGAATATGAGGTTGAGGGCGCTCCCGGTAAGATTCACTCCCTATTCAAGCGACTGACGAAACAGCTGTTGGTCGTGAGCCTGATCCTGTTCGGTTTAATGGTAGCGCTTAGTCCTTTGATCAGCCGGTTCTTAAAGATAGACTCAGCCTGGCCGATGTTGATTCTCAGTGGCATGGTGTTGGTCGCGTATTTGCTGCCCATCAACCGCGGCGTGCTCCAGGGCCTGCAGAAATTCGGCACGCTGTCGACGAATCTGGTTCTGGAAACGGTTCTTAAACTGGCTGTCGGCATTGGTCTGGTGCTGGCGGGCTATCTGGTTAACGGAGCCGTGCTCGGCATCGTTTTGGCAGTATTCGTCGCTTACGCTTTCTCTTTCATCCCTATGCGCAAGATTCTGGCGGCTCGCGAATCGGAGGCCGTGGCTCTGGGGTCCGTTTGGTCGTATTCCATCCCCGTCTTCATAACCTTATTCTGTTTGAACAGTTACTACAGCATCGACATCATCCTGGTTAAGCACTTTCTGTCGCCGGTAGACGCGGGACATTATTCAGGCCTGTCTATCCTGGGTAAGATCGTTGTTTTCGCGAGTATGGCTATTGTGGGTGTCATGTTCCCGATCGTGACCGGACGGCACAAGGCAAAGCAGCCACACGGTGGCATTTTATTGACGACATTATCTCTGATAACGCTTGTCTCAGGCTTAATCGTGGCGGGATATGCCGTGGCCCCTAGGTTGGTAATAAATATCTTGTTCGGCGCTAAATATCTACCGGTTGCTCCATATCTGGCAGTATTCGGCCTGGCCATGCTCCTATTAGCTTTGTCGATGGCCCTAGCGAACTATTTTTTGGCAATCAATCGAACCGGCAGCGTACCCATTCTGGTCGTAGTGGCAGTTGCTCAGATCGTACTGCTTCTGTTATTCCACGATTCACTAACGCATATCGTGGCCGTCATGTTTGCAACGATGGCTGTGTTATTCGCCGCTCTGTCGGTCTTCTATTTTGTTTTCGTTAGAAATACGGGCGAGGCGGAACCTGACGAGCCAGCGGTCGTTTCTCTGCCGCCGGAGTTTTGATATACTGGTAACCTATGTTGCCACATCTTGACGACCAACCCACTATTACTTCCATAGACAAGTCGGGCATGCTCGGCGTCGTCGCTTCATTTCCGGCCCAGTGCCGGGAGGCTGTCGCGTTGGCTGAAGCGGCTGACCTTAAGGAACTCGGGCTTTCCGGAGCGGCTGGCGGTATCTCGTCCGTGGTCACGTTAGGCATGGGCGGGTCTGGCATCGGGGGAGACGTCGTTAAGGCTATTGTCGAAGACGATCTGGCCGTGCCGTTCATTGTTTGCAAGGGCTACAAATTGCCCGCGTTCGTTGATCCTGGAACGCTTGTCATCGCCATCAGCTATTCTGGCGAAACCGAGGAGACACTGACTGCGTTTGAAGCGGCCGAAGCAGCGGGAGCGTCGATTCTCGTGATCACCTCCGGCGGACGGATCGCCGCGCGCGCTTCAGAAGCTGACTATCCTGTCGTCGCCGTGCCGGCCGGGCTACAGCCCCGAGCCGCTTTGGGATACCTTGCTTTATCGGCATTGGTCGCTTTGCGCCGGATCGGATTGGTCGCCAACGAGTCCGGCGATATCGATGAAACGCTGGCTCTTTTGGTTAAGCTAAGTTCAGATTTCGGACCCGCTATGCCGACCTCGGATAATCCGGCTAAGCGTCTGGCTGGCACTTTGCTCAGTAAGCTGCCGGTTATCTATGGGACTGAGGGCATTTCGGCCATTGCGGCGCTGCGTTGGAAATGCCAAATCAATGAGAACGCGAAAACGCCGTCTTTTTGGCATGCGTTTCCTGAACTAAACCACAACGAGATTGTCGGCTGGCAAGAACTAGCGAGCGTGACCAAAGAGTTTGGCCTGGTTGTACTGCGGGACTCCGGTGAATACGGCCGAGTATCAGCCCGAATCGGCATCACGGTGCCACTGATCTCAGAGGCATTCGCTAACGTGGCGGAGGTGACGTCGGAAGGCATAACGCCGCTGGCGAGACTGATGTCTCTGATTTATCTAGGTGATTTCGCCAGCGTCTATTTGGCGATTTTAAACGGGGTCGACCCGACCCCGGTAGAGCGTATTCAGGAATTAAAAAGCAAGTTAAGTGAAATCGACTAAAGGAGACTGGTTTTGAACTACGACATTAAAGATATCAACCTAGCGGCCAAGGGCAAGCTGAGGATAGAGTGGGCGGAAATGCAGATGCCCGTTTTGCGTTTGATCAAGGCGCGCTTTGAGAAAGAGAAGCCCCTTAAGGGCATCCGTTTAAGCGCTTGTCTGCATGTGACAACCGAGACGGCCAACTTGATGAGGACTCTGCAGGCCGGGGGCGCGGATCTGGCGCTGTGTGCCAGCAATCCCTTGAGTACACAGGACGACGTTGCCGCTAGCCTGGTCAAAGACTACGAGATTCCTGTTTTTGCGATCAAGGGCGAGGACAACGACACCTACTACAAACACCTGGACGCGGGCCTCGATCATTTGCCTCAGGTCACTATGGACGATGGGGCCGATGTTATTTCCACCATTCATGCTAAACGGCCGGAGCAGGCGGCCGACGTTTTGGGCGGAACGGAAGAGACAACAACCGGCGTTATTCGGCTGCGCAGCATGGCCAAGGATAATGTGTTGAAATATCCCGTTGTCGCGGTTAATGACGCGATGACCAAGCACTTGTTCGACAACCGTTACGGCACGGGGCAAAGCAGTTTGGACGGCATATTGCGCGCGACAAATATTCTGCTGGCCGGCAAGACCGTCGTTGTTTGCGGGTATGGTTGGTGTGGCCGAGGCGTCGCGATGCGGGCCGAAGGCGCCGGCGCGAATGTTATCGTCATCGAGGTCGATCCGCTGAAAGGCCTGGAAGCGACCATGGACGGCTACCGCGTGATGCCGATTGCCGACGCTGCCAAGATCGGGGATGTCTTTATCACTGTCACGGGCGACTTGAACGTAATCCGCGGTGAGCACTTCGCGATCATGAAGGATGGCGCCATATTCTGTAATTCCGGTCATTTCGATGCCGAGATCGAGATCTCCGCGCTGAAGAAAATGGCTAAATCGACCCGAACCATCCGAGATTTCACTGACGAATTTGTTATGGCGGACGGCCGGCGGCTGTATCTGCTGGGAGAGGGTCGCCTGATCAACCTGGCGGCAGCGGAAGGTCATCCCGCTTCTGTTATGGATATGAGCTTTGCCAACCAGGCCTTGGCTGCCGAGTACATCGTCAAAAACGCGGCGAACCTGAAGAATACTGTCTATCCGATGCCCGACGATCTTGATCAGCAGGTCGCACGCCTTAAGTTGGACACTATGGGCATCCATATCGATACCTTGACGCCCGAACAAGAGGAATACTTGAATTCCTGGAAGATGGGCACCTAAGAAGGATTGCCTTGTCTGACCCCAGACTGGATTTAGTCAATGCCGCACGGCAAGTTTACGACTCGGGCCTAGTTAACGGCCGGGCCGGCAACCTGAGTTTGCGCCTGCCGGAAGGCCGCTATCTTATTTCTCCCTCCGGCGGTTGTCTCGGTCGCCTGACAGCCGCCGAACCGGTGGTTATTGACGAGGAAGGTCAGGCGCTTGAGGGCGGTATCGCGTCTACTGAATATCGGGTGCATTTGGCTATCTACGCGGCCCGGCCGGATGTAGCCGCCATCGTTCACACCCATTCAACCTATGCGACCGTTCTGGCCTATCTAGGCCGCCCGATTCTGAACGTAAATCCGGAAACGGCGGAGGTCTTGGGGCCTGTCGGAGCGGCGGCCGAACAGCCGCACGGGACGGATGCACTGGCCGCGGCCGTTGTCGGCGCATTAAACTCAAGCGCCGCCGTGTTGCTGGAGCGGCACGGGGCTTTAACGGTCGGGGCCGACATGCCCGCGGCTGTCGAACGCGCGCAATATCTGGAGCAGGCCGCGCTGATGACCTACCTGATAAATCTGGCGGGAGGTGCGTAATTGCCGCGTCCCATTGCTTGGACTGACGACAAACTGATCCTCCTCGACCAGACAAAACTGCCTGGTAACGAAACGTATCTCAAGCTGGAAGATCACCACGCCGTAGCGCGCGCGATCAGAACTTTAGCGGTTCGAGGCGCTCCGGCTATCGGAGTTGCCGCGGCTTACGGACTCGCCTTGGCGGCAATTAATTCTAAAGCCGATACAGACGCGGCGTTTCTACGCGACATGGAAGAAGCCGCCGGCGAACTCGGAACTACCCGTCCCACGGCCGTCAATCTGTTCAGCGCTATAGACGCGGTCATGGCGGCTGTCACGGCTGCCGCTGGCCTGGAAGAAGCGAGGCCGGCCGCAATAGCCGCCGCCCAGAAACTGTTTAACGAAACAGACCGCGCCGACCAGATTTTGTCCCGGCATGGCTCTACCTTGATCGACGACGGCGATTGTGTATTGACCATATGCAACACCGGCGCGCTGGCGACCGGCGCGTTCGGCACCGCCTTGGGAGTCATACGGTCCGCCTGGGACCAGGGCAAGGATATCAGCGTACTGGCCTGTGAGACCAGGCCCTTGCTGCAAGGGGCTCGTTTAACTATGTGGGAGCTTGATCGGTACAGCATTCCAGCCGCTCAGATTGTGGATGGCGCGGCGGCTCATTTCATGCAGCACGGGCGGGTGCAAAAGGTGATCGCCGGGGCTGATCGCATCGCGGCCAACGGCGATACGGCCAATAAAATCGGTACCTACGGACTGGCGTGCCTAGCCGAACGGCATCGCATCCCTTTCTATATCGCCGCGCCGTTCAGCACGGTGGACTTGGCGACCGCGGGCGCGGATCAGATCGAGATTGAGGAACGTTCTCCCGATGAGGTAAAATTCTGCGGCGGCGCTCTAATATCGCCTCGCGACGCGACGGCGCGCAACCCGGCCTTTGACGTGACTCCCGGCGCCCTGATCACCGCCATCATAACTGACGCCGGAATCTTGCGGCCGCCTTACCCCGATAGCCTGGCTGACGCGGTCGAGCCGGAAGAGCGGGCCGGCTGATGCAGTCCCTGCTAGTGTTCATTCCGGCGGTGGTCGCGCTGGTGGCCGTCGGCTGGCTGTTAAAACGCAGCGGCCTTATGGACCGCGGCGATGCCGAGGTACTCAACCGCGTCATCGTCTACGTCAGTTTGCCTGCATTGATCTTCCTCGCGGTGCAGCGAGCCGCCTTGACATGGTCGTTAGCCAAGATGCCGCTGTTCGCAATCGCAGTGATGTTGCTCTGCTTGGCCGCTGCCTACGGGACCGGACGTATCATGAAGCTGCCTGCCGCTCTCATGGGGGCGTTCTTACTGGTCGCAGCGATGGGCAATACCGGCTACCTCGGTTTTCCGCTCACCATTGGGCTGTTGGGGCAAGCGAGTCTGGTCAAGAGTATCTTCTATGACTTCGGAACGGTGGCTTTGCTTTTCAGTTTGGGAGTGATGGCCGCTGAACACTACGGCGATCCGGAACACCGGTCAAGTGTCTGGCGTGAGTTTTTTCTATTTCCGTCGGTGCTCGCGCTTATCGCAGGTTTACTACTGCATCCGGTGGCGTTACCGGGGTTTTTGGCCAAAGCGCTTGAGTACATGAGCGCGGCGACCGTACCCCTGATCATGCTAGCGGTCGGTCTGACACTGGAAGGCAAAAGGATCGGCCGGTACGCTCTGCCTCTGGCCGCGGTGGTTGTAATTAAACTACTTTTGTCGCCGCTGGCCGGTTACTTGGCCGCTCGAGCGGGCGGTTTGCCGCCCCTCGATTTGAATGTCGTAGTGCTGGAAGCCAGCATGCCCGCCGTGATGTTATCCCTGGTGGTTGGCTTGAAATATAAACTGGATGTGGAATTCATCTCTTTGGCAATCGTCACTACGATTATCGCTAGTCTTGTTACCATCCCCGTCGCGCAGGCCGCGCTGCATTTCTTCGCGGCTTAGTTAGAGAGCGATAATCTTGGGTCTCCTGCGCGGTTTCATCGGTTTGGCATCGCCGCCAGCGTGTTTTGCCTGCGGCGAGCAATCGTATCAACCGTTGTGTGATTCCTGCCTGTTGATGCTGGAAAGACTAGAAGAGCCTCTTTGTCCTATTTGCGGGCATCCAACTGTGGAGCCGGTCGAATGTTGCGCGGCGTGCCGCCGTCATCGGCCCTCATTCGATTCCGCCCGCGCCCTGGGCGCCTACGATTTCCCCCTTCGCGACACGGTCGTCGCCTTGAAAAGGCGGGACGGACGCTGTCTGGCCGCCCAAGTGGCGCCTCTCATCGCGGCCGCGACATCGACCAGTTTTCGTCCAGCCGCCTGGTTGACATATGTTCCAATGGCCGGTAAGCCGGAGGCGAAACGAGGCCACAACCAAGCGCGCGAACTTTCCCTGGCGTTGTCCGAAATTGTCGGGATACCAACCCTGGGCACCTTGCGGTTGACCCGATATGTAAAGGATCAAGGACAACTACGGCCCGCGGAGCGCGCGTCTAACGTCGCCGCCGCCTTCGCTCCGCGCAACCGGTCGCGCCGCCTGGCCGGACTGATAGACGGCCGCGACTTCGTTCTCGTCGATGACGTTCTCACAACCGGAGCTACCGCGTCGGCCTGCGCAGCGGCGCTTAAGGAGGCAGGCGCCGGACGCGTCGACGTCGTCACTCTGGCGCGCGCCATTCACACTCAAAAACCCTCTTAAGAACAGCGCTTGTCCTGCCGATAGAAGTTCTATAGGGGGAAATGATGATTATCAGCGAAGCTGAAATCCGCAGGTGTATTGACACAATCGACTCGTCCGGACCGGTTCCATGTTCCGGATATTTTATAGCGTCACCGTCCGAACGGGCTGGTTTGGACACGTACCGGCGGCGGTTGGAAAACATACCGGCGCGTCCGAATGCTCGTTTGGGCGAAGTTAAGCGCGCGGTGGCGGCCAACGACTACTTAGTCGGCGGCGCGGCTGTAGCCGAAAAGCTGCTGGGCCGTGTCATCAGCGACAAGTTACGCTAACCCCCTGTTGCGCCGGCATTTGACTATTGCCCGTCAGTTGCTAGAATCTTAAGTATAGGTTTCCGTCCCAGGTCCGTGGTTGCGCCTCGGCCCAATTAGCCGCAGGCAAGTCCAAGCTAGTCGCAGGCAAAAGGATCCACGTAAGCTAACGCGTTCTTTATTGATACGCGTTAGTGAGCACGGTGCGGTTTAGGAGTAAGTCCTGCCCTCGGGAGCCGGGCCTCCGGGTCAAGTTCGCGGGGAGAGAGGCAGTAGTGGTCAACGATGTGCTGCGAAACCTCCGGCAGGCGAGTGTGGGGTCAAAGACCAGGTCGGCTGGGACGGAAGCCTTTTGTATTTGGCAAATAGACGAGAGGTGCTATTGATGCAGATTATTATTAAAGGTCGTAACATCGAATTGACGCCCGCGCTCAAGGACTACACCGAGGAAAAAATCGGCAAGATCGACCGGTATTTTGACCGGGGCACGAAAATCGAAGTCGAACTTGGCGTCGAAAAGAACCCCAGCATCGCGGACAACCAGACGATCGAGGTAACCGTCTTCGCCGACCACAGCTCGGTCATCCGGGCCAAGCAGAGCAGCCCCGACATGTACGCCTCGATTGACGAGATTATCGGCAAGCTCAGCAAACGTCTAAAGAAACTCAAAGACAAGAACGACAGCCGGCACAACAAGCACCGCAAAGAGACCATTCGAGGCAACGGTTATTCGGAAGAAGACCTAGCCGTCATGGCGGCTGTCGCGGCCGAAGACGCGGAAATTGAGCCGGACGACATGATGATCGTCAAGCGCAAGCAATTCTCAGTCAAACCGATGACGCCGGAAGAGGCTGTGCTGGAGATGGACCTGCTCGGCCATAATTTCTTCTTTTTCACTAACTCCCAGACCGACACACCCAACGTCATCTACAAGCGCCGCGACGGTCACGTCGGGCTAATCGAACCGACGTAAACGCGCCCCTAATCAAAAACAGTCCGTCTATTCGCTTCACTTCAGCGCTACGTAGCGCTGAAGCATACCAGTTCACAGTCCGCCCCAATTTCCGCGAGCCCAGAGAATCAGCAACCGATAACGGCAAGCAACTCTTTTTTCGCCAGGGTATGATAGCCGCATGACACCTATCTTGAAAGCTCTATCACTCTCTTTTGCCATGGGCTGGGAAATTCTCTGGGCGCTGGTCTTGGGTTTTCTCCTGTCTGCCATCGTACAGGCCATTATTCGTAAGTCCACAATCGCCAAAGTGCTGCCTGATGATTCTGCCAAGACGCTGGCCATAGCTACCGCGTTAGGCGCGGCGTCGTCCTCGTGTTCCTATGCCGCCGTAGCGCTGGCTCGCTCTCTCTACCGCAAAGGCGCGAACTTTACGGCCGCGGTTACCTTCGAGATCGCCTCCACAAACCTTGTAATCGAACTCGGCATAATCATGGCCATCCTTCTCGGCTGGCAGTTTACGCTGGCGGAATTCATCGGCGGCCCCATAATGATCATCGGACTGGCGGTGTTATTTCGACTGACCTTGCGCCGGGATATGCTTAAAATTGCTTTTGCTCAGGCAAATATGGGACTCAAAGGGTCGATGGAAGGTCACGCGGCCATGGACATGAGCGTCAAGGGGCGCGAGCCATTCTGGCGAAGATTGCTTTCCGGAGACGGCTTTACGGCCGTAAGTGAATACTTCGTTATGGATTGGACCGCGGTATTGCGAGACATCATCGGCGGCCTCTTGATCGCCGGCGCCATCGCGGCCTGGGTGCCGCCAACGTGGTTTGCCAGCCTTTTTCTCACGTCGGACCCCCTGCTAAGTAAGCTATGGGGTCCACTC
Organism: Actinomycetota bacterium; assembly: GCA_025355855.1. GTDB lineage: Bacteria > Actinomycetota > JAHEXW01 > JAHEXW01 > JAHEXW01 > JAHEXW01. The sequence continues at coordinate 93,383 of JANXYU010000032.1, read as the reverse complement.
ATCGGCCCGTTTATATCGGTGATAAGTTTTGTTTGCTCGATTGGCAACGTGCCTTTGGCGGCCGTGTTGTGGAACAGCGGGATTAGTTTCGGTGGGGTGATTAGTTTTATCTTTGCCGATCTGATCATCATTCCCATCCTTCTTATCTATCGCAAGTATTACGGCACCAAAATGGCGCTCTACAAGTTCGCCACCTTCTATATCGCTATGGTGGTGGCGGGTTACACGGTTGAGATTTTGTTCGGCCTGTTTCATTTGATTCCGACAACGCGTCACGCGCTCGTCCTGGAAGCCGCTGTCACCTGGAATTACACGTCTGTCCTAAACATCGTGTTCCTGGCGGTCGCCGCGGCTTTGCTGTATCGATTCGTCCGGACAGGCGGGATAAAGATGCTCAAGGTGATGAACTGATTGAGGCTGGACACCCCCGTTTGCCAACTTCAGCGCTATGTAGCGCTGAAGTATACCGGCTCACAAAGATAGCCAGAGCTTATAACAGCTGGGCGCTTTAGTGCTTTAAAGCACTAAAGCAAAGCGGTCGTCTTGAGTATTAATGCGGCTGGCTAGTCTTTGAAGTGCAAAGGGACGTTGACGATGACGACGTTTGGTTCGGCGAACAGCAGCGCTTGCAGGATTGTCGCCGTGCCGGCGTGCAGTGCCAGGTCTACCACGTCGTCCGGAGAGAATTCCGAGAGAACAACAGTCACGGTGTCGCCCGGCGGCCTCTTAAAGTTCCTTACATAATCAACCACAATCGAGATGATCTCACGGTAGGGGGAGTCGATTACTTCAAGTTCGATGCCGAAATCGGCTGCCTTGTAAGCGCGGGCGAAATCCTCGGCGCAGGAGCCGGAATCGATGTGTACCACGCGCATCGTATCCGCCTTGATAAGCTTGGCGTAGCGCATGGCTCCGAGCAGGCGTTTATCAAGGCATTTTGCCAGGATAAGAACATGATTGTGCGGTTCGAGCCTCTTTCGGGCCACCGCTTTGATGTCAGCTGGTGTCGGCACCGCCGAAGCGGCGGCGGTCCGGTAGTGGTTTCTTATTCCCAGGAACAAGAAAATCAGCGCGGGAACGATTATCGCTACGGCCCAAGCGCCGTGCACGAACTTCGTGACCAGTATCAGCGCGAATACCAGGAAGCACACGACGGCCCCAACCGCGTTAACGACGATAGACAGAGCCCAACGCGGTCCTCGCAGTCTCCACCAATGAACGACCATTCCGGTCTGCGACAAAGTGAAGGCGCAGAATACGCCAACGGCGTACAAGGGTATGAGTCCCGATACCTCGGCGTGGAAGACCGCGATCAGAACGGAAGCGAATATCGCCAGGAAGATGATGCCGTTACTAAAGACCAGTCGATGGCCTTTATCAGTAAACTGATGCGGCATGAAATCGTCGTTGGCCATAAACGAGGCCAGGCGCGGAAAGTCGGCGTAGGCGGTATTCGCCGCCAAAACGAGGATAAACATGGTCGCGAACTGCAGTAGGTAATAAGGTAGGGAAACGCCGTAAAGAGAGCGGGCGACCTGCGAAATAACCGTTTCGGTTTCGGATGCGTACGCGCCGGCGGTTACCGCCAGCCAGGATATACCGATGAACAGCGCGACCAAGATACCGGCCATTACAGTTAACGTTTTGCGCGCGTTGCGGGCGGTCGGATCCCTGAAAACCGCCGCGCCATTGGCGATCGCCTCCACGCCCGTCATGGCCGTGCAACCGCTGCTAAACGCCTTGGCCACCAAAAATAGGGTCACTGCCGAGGTTATCGCTTGCGTCTCCGCCGGCGCTGGCACTCTAACGATGCCTCCGGTCAGATGCTTAAAGAGGCCATACAAGATTGTGGCTCCCAATAAAGCGACGAAAGCGTAAGTCGGGCCGGCGAATAGCGCGCCAGCTTCCTTGACACCGCGCAGGTTACCTAGCGTTAGCAGTACGACAAACGCGATAGCGACCTCAACACGATAGGGATATAGAGTCGGGAACGCCGACGTGATGGCCGCGACACCGGCGGATACCGAGACGGCTACGGTTAGCACGTAATCGACGAGCAGGGAAGCGCCGGCGGTCAGCCCAGGCACATCGCCCAGGTTTTCTTTCGCCACGCTGTAAGATCCGCCCCCATGCGGGTAGGCCTTAATGGTCTGGCGATAGGATGTGACGACGATGACCAAAAGTGACGCGATCGCGATGGCAACTGGTAAGGCGAGTTTCAAAGCCATGGCGCCGGCGGCGACGAGAACCAGTAAGATTTCCTGCGTCGCATAAGCCACCGACGACAGGGCGTCGGACGAGAAAACAGCCAACGCGACCGTATTGCTTAGTCGCTGATGGCTAAAGGTAGCGTTGTGTAGAGGTTCGCCCAGCAGAAATCGCTTGACCGTTCGGACCGCTGCCACACTACGCCTTTAGGCCGGTCGCGGAGCAGAGGTCTTGGAAATCGCACCAGTTACAGAGTTTATTGGGTGTCGGCCCGAAGGCGTCATTGTCGGATTCAAGCCTAGCCGTGGCGGCTTTGATCTTATCGATCGTTGCTCTTACCTCTTGCTTGACTGTCGCGACGTCGAGTCCGCGCTCGGGAAACATCTTCCGGTTAATCTCGGGAACCACAAAAAACAAGCCGGCCCGGCCGACCGGATAGAACTCCAGCGCCCGGTTGTTCCAGTCCTTGCCTTCCTCCGCCGCCCATTTATAGATTGCCAACTGGACTAATTGCTCGTCATAGAGGCGGTTCGGCGCTTTCTTGTTGGTTTTATAGTCGATTATCTCGTAAGAGACGTTACCGGCTGTGTCGACCACTCGGTCTATCCGGTCAATGATGCCGTTGACCACGTCGCCGTCGAAGTCTATCTTGAATTTCTTCTCGACCGCGTGGGCCCGGTCCGGTTCATTGGTGCGGCCCGCCGCCGCGTCGCGCCCGACATGCTTCAGATAATACTCAGTTAACACCTGCTCGCCTCGTTCTTTTGTGCAGCCGGCTTGAGCCAGGGCGTCCGCGTCGAACTCCGCCGGCGGCAACCATTTTTGCTCCAGATGATCCAACAGATCAGCGAGGGTGCGCGGGGCGTCGTCAACTTCGTCAGGCCGGTGCAGCCACTCTAGGCAAGCGTGAATAGTACTCCCGAAGAAGAGAGCCGGGGCCGGTCTGGTCGGCAATTTATCGACGTACTGGAACCTATACTTCAGCGGGCATTGCTTGAATGTTGAGAGCTTGGAATACGAGATCCAGAACTGTTTGGGTTTGGGCGAGGTTGTCTTGTTTTCCACACATTTATTGTAACAGCCGCAGTGCCCGAAATGGTATCCTAAAATCTATGAAGCAATTCGTTCACCTCCACGTTCATACCGAATACTCTTTGCTCGACGGCGCTTCCCGCATCGATGACCTGGCGAAAACGGCAAAAGAAATGGGTATGCCGGCCGTGGCGATGACGGATCACGGCGTGATGTTCGGCGCCATAGAGTTCTACAAGGCTTGCAAGGAAGCGGGGATCAAGCCGATCATAGGCTGCGAGATATACGTCGCCCCCGACCGGTTCGATAAATCGGCGAACACGAAGACGCAGATGAACCACCTAGTTCTGTTGGCGAAGAACAATGAAGGCTATCGGAACCTGATGCATATCGTCAGCGCCGCCTGGCTCGAAGGCTACTACTATAAGCCGCGGGCCGATAAGGAGCTCTTGCGCCGCTACCGTGGTGGCTTGATCGCGTTGGGCGGATGCCTCAAAGGTGAGACCAGCCAGGCGCTGATGAATGGTCAAACGGCCCGAGCCAAGGAAGCGGCCGAAGAATACCGCGACATCTTCGATAATGGCGATTTCTATCTGGAACTGCAGGATCACCGCATCCCGGAACAAAAAGCGGTCAATAAGGCCTTGCTCAAACTGGCCAGCGAGTCGAATATTCCCTTGGTCGTAACGAATGACGTTCATTACGTCAGAAAAGCGGACGCGGGCGCTCAAGACGCTCTGATGTGCGTCCAAATGGCTACCTCATTGGACGATCCGAACCGTCTAAAGCTATCGACGCAGGAGTTCTATCTCAAGAGCGCGGCCGAGATGGCTAAGCTGTTCCCTGAGGCGCCCGAGGCGCTGGCCAACACGCTGAAGATAGCCGACGCTTGTCAAGTAGTGATTGATCTGGAGCAGACGCTGCTGCCGCATTTCGAGGTGCCCGACGGCTTTGACGCCAATACTTACCTGGAGAAACTCTGCCGCGACGGCCTATCCAAACGATACAATCCCGTCACGCCAGAACTTGAGGCGCGTCTGAACATGGAGTTGGGTGTCATTATGGACCGCGGGCTGTCCAGCTATTTTCTGATCGTCCAAGACTTTGTGCGGTTTGCGCGGGAGAAGGATATCCGGGTCGGCCCAGGCCGCGGTTCGGCCGCCGGCAGCATCGTTTCCTATGTCCTGGGAATCACCAGCATCGACCCCATGCGTTACGGTTTGTTTTTCGAACGGTTTCTTAATCCCGAGCGCAAGAGCCTGCCCGATATCGATTTAGACTTTGAAGACAGCCGGCGGGACGAGGTCATCGCCTATGTTGTCGACAAGTATGGCAAGGAACACGTCGGGCAGATCGCCGCTTTCTCAAACATGAAAGCCAAGGCGGCCGTCAAGGATACAGGGCGGGTGCTCAACCTGCCCTTCGCCCAAGCCGACAGGCTGAGCAAGATGGTGCCGGACATAATCGGGATAACCCTGGAAGAGGCCTGGAAGATGTCCGCTGAACTAAGAGAAATGTGTGAACGCGATGAGGCGTCGCTGGCCGTCTTTGAGACAGCCAAATCCATCGAAGGACTGAAACGTCACAGTTCGTCCCACGCCGCCGGCGTGGTTATTTCACCCGAGCCTCTGCCCAACTACGCGCCGTTGAGCCAGAAGGACGACCGGGTGATCGTCCAGTATGACAAAGACTCCGCTGACGCCATCGGTTTGTTGAAGATCGACTTTCTGGGCCTTAGCAACCTGACCATTATTGACGACACGGTCAAGATCGTTAAGCGGACGAAAGGGGTCGATCTCGACATCGACACCCTGCCGCTAGACGACGCCAAGACCTTCGCCATGCTGCGTAAAGCCGAGACAGTCGGAGTTTTTCAGCTGGAGAGTTCCGGTATGCGGAATTTGGTTCGTGACCTGGCGCCGACGCGTATCGAGGATATTATCGCGCTCGTGGCGTTGTACCGCCCAGGACCGCTAAACAGCGGCATGGCCAAAGATTTCACGGAATGTAAGCAGGGGAAGAAACAAGTCACGTACCCGCACGCCGATTTAGAGCCGGCGCTAAGCGAAACCTATGGCATGATGGTCTACCAGGAACAGATTATGTTATGCGCCAACATCGTCGCCGGGTTCTCCTTAGGACAGGCAGAGACCCTGATCAAGAGCATAAGCAAAAAGAAAGCTGACAAGATGGCCGAGCTGAAGGAGAGCTTCATCGGCGGGGCGCTGGCACGCGAATATAACAAGAATCTTGCCGAAAAGATTTTCAAGGATATCCAGCATTTTTCCGGCTACGGCTTCAATAAGGCGCACGCCGCCGGCTATGCCTATATCGCGTATCAAACGGCCTATCTGAAGGCCAACTATCCTATCGAATACATGGCCGCTTTGCTCTCCAATGTGAGCGGTAACAAGGACGATATCATCAAGTACATCAACGAGTGTCGGCGTATGAAGATACCCGTCTTGCCGCCTGACATAAACGAGAGTTTCCGCGACTTCACGGTCGTCGGCGATTCGATTCGCTTCGGGCTGGCGTTCGTACGTAATGTCGGGCATAACGTCGTCGACGCGGTCGTGGATGCACGCCGCGAAGGAAAGTTCACTTCGCTGGAGGACTTTTGTGATCGGGTCAATCTAAAGGCTGTCAACAAACGGGCGGTAGAGAGCCTGATCAAGGCGGGGGCGTTCGACTTTGCCGGAACGCGCAAATCGTTGCTGTCTGTTTATGAACAAACCGTCGACGCCGGGCTGAAAGGCCAGCGCGATCGCGATCTGGGGCAATATTCTCTATTCGGCGCAACGGAGAAGGCGGCGGCCGGCGATCCCGCGGTTATTGACCGCACCGACGAACTGCCGAAAGAGGATAAACTGGCGTACGAAAAAGACATGCTCGGGGTTTATGTCAGCGATCACCCTTTAAACGGACTAGCTAAAACACTGAAGAAACAGACGGATACCGGCATCGCGGGCCTGCGTGATATGCGCGAGGGCGACATCAAATGGGTCGGAGGGATCATCGCCGCCGAGCAAAAGAAGCAAACCAAGAAGGGTGAGACTTACGTAGTTTTAACACTGGAGGATTTGGAAGCCAGTGCTGAAGTGATGCTGTGGCCCCAGGTCTACCAGGCGGCGCAAGACTTGATCAAGAAGGACGCCATCATTCTTGTCCGGGGTCGCATCGATTCGGCTGGCGGCGGCCGTTTTAGTGAGGGCAACGGCCAGATCAAGTTAATTGCCAACGAGGTCAAAGCCCTCGATCGGCGGGGAGACACCGGCCGTCCGGTCACCATATTTATCGAGACCGCCGGTTTGACCGATACTACGATCGGCAGCCTTAAAGAGATACTCGGCGCGCACAACGGAACCAACCCGGTTGTCCTCAAGGTAATGGGGGAAAATACCGAAACTGTGTTAGAGTTAGGGCAAGGTTTCAAGGTCAAACCGACCAGCGGTTTGTTCGCGGAAGTTAAGGCTTTGCTGGGAGAAAAGGCGATACATGGCTAGGTTTTCGTGGGGCGGCATACGCGGTAAGGGCATCAAGCTGAAGAGCGACATCGGGATGGCGGTTGGCGCTCTGTTTCTGGCAACTCTCGTCATCATTCTCGCTTATCTGGTTTTTGAGCGCAGCGCGGTGCAAATGTATACGACGCGCATTAATCCCATTGTTAAGAAAGCCGATATCGTCGTGAATCAGGCCGACAAGGTCTGGGATTCCGAACTCTTTACCAAGACTCCTGACCCCCTGACCAACGAGATCGACCCCAAAGCAATGCGCGCCGAAGCTGATTCTTGGACGTCGATCCTGGCAACCGACGCGGCCGGAATTAAGAAGATTAAGAAGAGCTTCGCGGACCAAGCGACCCCGCCAAATGCCTCAACAAGTCTGCAATCTGAGATCACCGATTATCTGAACGCAACCGACATGTATGTTACCGACGCCAACGCCATGGTCGCATATTTTGACAAACTCATCACCGCCGAAATGGAGATGAACGCGGCCATTCGCGCGGTCTCCTACGTCCAGGGCCTGGTAAACCCGGCCGCGCTGCACCAGCGCGACGCGGTCCTTGAAGAAGAGCTCGCCTTTATCAAGAAGCTTTCGCCGCCGCCCGGCCTGCAGATATTCCATGAAGATACCGTCGGTTTCTTGTCCGACTACACCGTGGTGCAAAAGCAAACAACGGCCGCATTTGAGACCCAAGCCGGTCTGGCGACGTTGGAGGCCTTGGGAGCGGAAGGGGAGAGCGTTATTCATTCAGCTCGCGATAGGTTAAAGGCAGATGTTCGGACTTTTAGAACGGGACAACTCGGCCGGGATAGTTTGCGGGCTCGGGCGCATAAGAAAAAGACCCATGACGAAGTCGAACGCCTGCGCAACAAATATAAGTTCTAATGCTCGACCCTGCCGCCGTAAATATCCTGATTATCCTGTTAACCGCAGCCATCCTCCTGACCATAATACTATTCGCTCTGCTGGCTCTCTGGACCTGGATGATATTTGACTGGCTAAAACGGGTCGACTCAGAGCCCGAGGTCGCTGAACGCTATAAGATGCAGATGATCCTAGGCTGGCCTATCAATTATTATCTCTACGTTTATCGCAAATCCGGTCCTGTCCATCCCTCCTAACGCCCCTGTCGGCACTCGCCGCTGAGGATATCTATGAGTATGCTAAACTGGACGTATTATGGAGATCATTGAGCTGGTCGGGTCAATCGACCCGGCAGCAGTCCTTAAAATAATCGAGCGACTGCCATTGGTTGACGACGCTGTTTTGCCGGCGGTGCGCGAGGTGATAGAGGCCGTACGGACGAGCGGTGACGCGGCACTGGCCGAGTATACGCAGAAGTTTGACGGCGCGGTGATTGCGCCGGACGCTTTTGAGGTCTCTCGGGACGAATTGGAGGCGGCGCACAAGAACGCTGACCAGGCTTGGATAACTGCTATACGCCACTCTAGCGACAATATTCGCCGCTTTTGCGAGGCCGCTAAGGTCGAATCTGTGCGGCTGGAAAACGATGGCATATTAGTCGAGGAGTGGGTAACCCCACTGGACCGCGCCGGGCTTTATATACCGGGTGGCCGCTTTCCTTATCCCTCGACGGTTCTGATGAACGCCATACCGGCCAAGGTCGCGGGCGTTCGGGAGGTTGTCGTCTGCACGCCACCGGGTAAGAATGGCAAGGTCAATGAGAATATATTAGCTTCTGCCGTCGAAACCGGCGTTGATAGAGTCTTCCGGGTTGGCGGCGCGCAGGCTATTGCCGCCATGGCCTACGGTACAACCACCATCCCCCGGGTCGACAAGATAACGGGGCCCGGCAATATCTATGTGACGATGGCTAAGCGCGAGATATTCGGGCAGGCGGGCATTGATATGCTGGCCGGGCCTAGTGAAGTTTTGATTATCGCTGACGCGACAGCGCGTCCCGAATTCGTCGCCCAAGACATGCGCGCCCAGGCGGAGCATGACCCGTTGGCTCAATCTATTCTTGTTACCGATAGTCCGAACCTTGCGGAGCGGGTTCGCTCTCTTAAGCCCCAGGGAAACGTAAAGATAATTCTGGTCGAGACGATTGACGACGCGGTGACCGTCTCGGACATAATCGCGCCCGAACACCTGGAAATCATGTGCGACGACGCAGACGCAGTCGCTCGCATGATCACCAACGCCGGCGCCATCTTTATCGGTAGTTTTACCCCAGCGGTAATTGGCGACTACATCGCCGGCCCGAACCACACGTTACCGACAAACGGTACGGCGCGGTTCGCGTCGCCGTTGAGCGTCCATGATTTCGTCAAGCGCACCAGTGTCATACGTTATTCGGAGGAAGCGCTGCGAGCGGCTGCGACCGATGTAGATGTGCTGGCGAAGACAGAAGGGCTGGTCGAGCACGCCCAGGCGATTGAGGTGCGGCTGAAGAGCTTAGAGCATAGGGTGGATAGCGATGAATAAAGAGAATTCGGGCGGGCAGATGACGCCGCCTGTCCGGGATGACCTTAAAAATCTCAAGCCATACGCGGTACCGCTGTTGCGCACCGCGGTGGAGCTCGACTCAAATGAAAACCCATGGAACCTCTCGGCTGATGTCGTCGACGCCGTCCAGGCGCAGATCGACGGCATTGATTTCAATCGTTACCCGGATATCGCGGCTACTGGATTGCGGCGGAGCCTGGCGGACGGTAATGGCGTCGCGCCGGAGAATATCATGCTGGGAAACGGCAGCAACGAGGTCCTCTTAAACCTATTGCTGGCCTTCGGCGGCGCCGGCCGGAGCGCGATGCTGTTTGAACCGACCTATAGCATGCACGGCGTCTTGACTCGAATCGCGGCGACTGAGACTGTCCTTTCCAACCTTGACGCGGTTTATGATTTTGACGCGGGCGTTCAACTGCCGGCTATCGCCGCCGCGAAACCCTCAATTGTTTTCTTGAACAGCCCTAACAATCCAACCGGCAATTTGATACCGATAAAAACGATCGAGGCTGTCTGCCGAGGCGGAGATTACCTGGTCGTTGTCGACGAGGCTTACGGTGAGTTCGCCGGCCAAACCTGTTTGCCGCTGGTATTGAAGTATAAAAACTTGGCGGTCGTCAAGACTTTCTCAAAAGCGTTCCGGCTGGCCGCGGCGCGGGTTGGGTATGTCACCGCGGACGCCGGCATTATCGCGGCCCTTGACAAGGTCAAATTACCATATAACCTGAACTCGCTATCCATGGCCGCGGCGACGGTCGTTTGGGAAAACAGAGCAGCTATTTTGACGGCTGTCGACGAGATTGTAGCGGAACGCGGCCGTATGGCGGACGCACTGGCTGTAATGGCCGGGCTTACGCAGTTTCCTAGCAGCGCTAACTTTATTCTGTTCCGGACCGCGACAGACGCTGATGCTGTTTTTGCCAAGCTGATGGGCGCGGGCGTCCAGATTCGCAACTTCAACGGCAAGCCAGGTCTGAACAATTGCTTGCGGGTCACCGTCGGAACTCCGGCGGAAAACAACGCCTTCCTCACGGCCTTGCGGGAGTCGTTATGAGTGACACCGCCGACAACGGCAGCATCTCGACCGATGGCTACGGACGACTTAGCCGTAACGTCTGGGGCAAGATCGATCAGGCTCGTCTGCTCAACCAGGTCGACAGCATTATTCTGGACATCGATGGCGTCGTCATCGATGTGGCCGGTTCTTTCCGTGTCGCCATCAGCCAAACCGTTCAGCTGTACTTAACCCGTTTTGCGGGATTTGCTGGTAGCGAAATCCTGGTCACGCCCAGCGAGTCCCAGCTTTTCAAGTTGGCCGGCGGCTACAATAATGATTGGGATTTATCCTCAGCCGCCGTCATGTTCTATCTCGCCCAAGCCGAACTGCTGAAAACGAGCGAGACGCATGTCTTGCGCCGCGAGGGGATGACACTGGAAGACTTTACGGCTGCGGCGGGACGCGCTGGCGGCGGCATGCATGGTGCCATGGCGGTTTTGTTCCCCCTACTCAGTAAGGAGCAGCGCGGGCGGATTGAGAAACTCTATGACCGGGGCAAGCTAGAAACGCTGTTTCAGGAGATCTATGGCGGCGTCGATTACTGCGAGCGTCTGTACGGACATGTGCCCACTTTCAACAAACGTAAGGGTTTGCTCAACGATGAACGCATTATGATCGATCCGGCCTTACTCGAGCCTTGGCTTCCTAAAGTGGGTATTCTTACCGGGCGGACGGAAGAGGAAGCGCGTCTTGGTCTGGAACGAGCCGGTCTCCTCGACATGATTCCCTGGGAAAGAGTGGCTTATGATTCCGGCTTGGCTCCGGAGATGCGCAAACCACGCCCGGGCGCTCTCGTGAAGCTAGCCAGAGCATTGAATGCCAAGGTCACGTTGTACATAGGTGACGTTCTAGATGACCTGCTGGTTGTTAAGAACGCTAATCTCGTTCTAGATGCCACCTCTGTATTCGTGTCAGCCATTATCGTTTCTCCGCTGCGCCGGGCGGACACCACGCTGTTTAAGCGCGAGGGCGCGGATATAGTATCATTAAACGTAAATGACGCCATTAAGGCCGTCTAGTTCCCGGAGGCAATCGATGGAAGCCAGAGAAGCCACGTTAACCAGGGAAACAAAGGAAACCAAAATCAAAGTGTCGCTTACTGTGGACGGAACCGGAGCCAGTGACATTACGACCGGGATCCCTTTTTTCGACCACATGCTTGATCTGTTCGCAAAGCACGGTGTTTTCGATCTGACCGTTCAGGCGGACGGCGACCTGGCAGTTGACGCGCACCACACGGTTGAGGACGTCGGCATCTGTATCGGTGAGGCTATCAGCCGGGCGCTGGGCAACAAGCATGGCGTCACCCGGTATGGCAGCTGCCTGTTGCCGATGGACGAATGTCTAGTATTGGTGGCGTGCGACATCAGCGGGCGGCCGCTTCTCAACTATGATATCGAGCTCCCCGTGGAACTCATCGGGACTTTTGACACCTCTTTGGTCGAGGAATTCCTTAAAAGCTTGGCGGCCAACATGGGTTTGACGCTGCACGTCCAAGCGTTGGCGACCGGCAATAACGCGCACCACTTGATCGAGGCGATCTTCAAAGGTCTCGGTCGGGCGTTGGATATGGCGACATCGATCGACCCCCGCGTGCAAGGAATCCCGTCCACCAAGGGAACGCTCTAGGTTGCTCATGTCTCATGCCTCACGCCTCATACCTAACAGATTATGATTGCCATTATCGATTGCGGTATCGGCAACTTAAGAAGCGTTCAGAAAGCGCTAGAAGCAGTCGGGGCGCAGGCATTAGTAACCGACGAGCCGGCTGAGGTCGCGGCCGCGGACGCGGTGATCCTGCCGGGTGTGGGTGCGTACGGAGATGCGGTTGCGTCGGTAAAGGCCAAGGGTCTAGACGAAGCCATCTACGACACCATCGCGCTCGGCAAACCGTTTTTAGGCATCTGTGTCGGTCTGCAAATGTTCTTCGCGACCAGCGAGGAATCGCCGGACGCGGGTCTACGGGGCATCACGCCGGGTAGCATTGTCCGGCTCCCTGATTCTGTAAAAGTCCCCGAGATGGGCTGGAATAATGTCAAGTTTCGTCGGGCCGATTGTCCGTTGTTCGAAGGGGTGCCCGACAACTCTCGGTTCTATCTGGCACATTCGTATTGTCTGGACTTGCAGTCGGTGTCGCCGGCGATTGTCGCCGGCACCACTACTTATGGCGTCGAGTACTGCTCAGCGGTGTGGCAAGACAACCTCTTCGGAGTTCAGTTCCACCCGGAAAAGAGCGGTATTAACGGTCTGCGTATTCTGCAGAACTTCGCCGAATTGGAGGTAAAATGATATACAGACTCGCGCCTCATGCCTCACGCCTCATGCCTGCCCGGTGTTCATCATGATTATTTATCCGGCTATCGACATCAAAGACGGACGTTGCGTCAGGCTGCTTCAGGGGAAGGAAGACCAGGTAACCATCTACGATGAAGACCCGGTGGCGGTTGCGCTGACCTGGCAGAAACAAGGCGCGGAGTTCGTCCACGTCATCGATTTAGATGGCGCTTGGCGGGGTAAACCGGCCAACGCCGACGTGGTCGCGAAGATCGTGCAGGTGCTGGATGTACCGGTCCAGTTTGGCGGCGGCGTGCGTACGATCGAAGCCATCAAAGAATTGATTGAATCAGGCGTCGGCCAGGTCGTTCTGGGTACGATCGCCGTTACCGAACCCGCCCTTTTTCAACGCGCCCTCGAGATGTTCGACGATCGCATAGTCGTCGGGCTAGACGGCCGGCAGGGAAACGTCGCGATCGAAGGCTGGACAAAGGATACGGGCGAAGATGTCGTTGCGACAGGACGGCGGCTGGCTGATTTAGGTGTACACCGGCTGATTTACACGGATATCACTCGGGACGGCACTCAGGTCGGTCCCAATATCGAGGCGACGGGTTCTCTGGCACGCGCCGCCGGCATACCGATCACCGCCTCAGGCGGGGTGGGTAGTCTGGAAGATATTCGGAACCTGAAGGCGCTGGCGCCCGACGGCGTGGAAGGGGTCATTGTCGGCAAGGCCTTATACGAGCGCGCGTTTAGTCTGCAAGACGCAATCGAGGCGGCACGCTAGATGCTGGCCAAGCGGGTCATTCCCTGCCTGGACGTTAAAGAAGGCCGGGTCGTCAAGGGGATAGAATTCGTACAGCTGCGCGACGCGGGCGATCCCGTGGAGATGGCCGCCGAGTATGACCGCCAGGACGCTGACGAGCTAGTCTTTCTTGATATTACGGCGTCTCATGAAAGACGCGATATTATGATCGACGTTGCCCGGCGGACAGCGGAGAAAGTGTTCATTCCATACACCGTCGGTGGCGGCATCCGCAACCTAGAAGACATGCGCCGCATGCTGGAGTCCGGCGCGGACAAAATCACCGTGAATACCGCGGCAGTTGACGATGAAACGCTCATCACCGCGGGCGCCAGCAAGTTCGGAAGTCAGTGCGTAGTGGTGGCGATTGACGCCAAACAAACTGCCGCTGGTAAATGGGAGATATTCCTGCACGGAGGCAGAACGGCCACCGGCATCGACGCGGTTGATTGGGCGCGCCGTTGCGCTGATTTGGGAGCCGGTGAGATCTTGCTGACTAGTATGGATCGGGACGGCACCAAGGACGGCTACGATATCCCGCTTACCCGGGCGGTGACAGACGCTGTTAACATTCCGGTCATCGCGTCGGGCGGCGCCGGCCGGTTGGAGCATTTTCTGGAAGTAATCGAGGAAGCCAACGCCGACGCGGTACTCGCTGCCAGTCTTTTCCACTACGGCGAGCTAACCATTCGACAGGTAAAAGAGTACCTTAACGCTAATGGCATTGAGGTCAGATTATAGGCACGAGGCATGAGTGGGCTCTTTTGCCACGTCGCTGCAAAAAGACAGACTCGCGCCTCATGCCTCAAGGCTCATGCCTAACGGAGGTTCACATGGACATCAAGGATCTAAAGTACGACAGCAACGGTTTGATTCCGGCCATCGTCCAGGACGCCGCCAACGGCGAAGTCCTAATGGTAGCCTATATGAATAAAGAGTCCTTGCGGCGGACACTCGAAATGGGCGAAACAGTCTACTGGAGCCGAAGCCGTCAGGAGTTTTGGCACAAGGGCGAGACGTCGGGGCACACGCAGAAGATCGTCGAGATTCGATATGATTGCGACGCGGATGCCTTGCTAGTCAAGGTCGAGCAGGTCGGCGCCGCTTGTCATACTGGCGAGCGGTCTTGCTTCTTCCGCACGCTCGACCAATAGTGATAGAATGCGAGTTTAAAGGGGGGTGATTAACCGTGGTAACAGCCTTTGTTCTAATCAGCGCGGAACCCGGTAAAGCGACGGAGATCGTCAAAGAGATCGAGAAGATTCAGGGTGTCAAGATGGTCAACGCCGTAACGGGTCCCTATGACGCCATTGCCTACATCGAAGCAAGTAATTTCAGCGCCATCGGTGACCTGATTGTCGCCAAGATCCAAAAGATCGACGGCGTGTCGCGTACGCTCACTTGCGTGACCGTCGAGCTATAACATAACCGATTACCGCAGCGACGGCGATTGCCGCCAACGTATCGACAGCCCAGTCCTTGACATCCATATTGCGACCGGGAACGAATGATTGGTGCCACTCGTCTGAGGCCGCGTAAATAGTAGTTAAGCAAATTGCCCACAGGCCGGTCAGGCTTGGGGGCAATTGCTTTTTGGTAGCCCGGACGGTGAACCAAAGAAGTCCTGCCAGAATAGCGTATTCCATAAAATGCGGGATATAGTCGGGCAACACAGAGGGAACGTTTGAGCCTGTCAGTGTTGAGAAGTAGAAGATGACGGTTGCCCATGCAGCAGTTATGAACCAGAGAAGATACGCCAACTAACCTCCAAATAAATAATCCGGGAGCCTTCGCACCGCCATCAGCACAGCCCGTAAAGGGTTTTCTCTCAAGGTTCCGTGCCTTTAGCCGTACGCGGCCGGATCCTTCAAATCTGACGGCTTCTGCCTGGCGCCCGCCCCCCCGTCTCCGCAACGCAGCGAAATCATGTCGCCGCGTTCGGGCGGATTCTCGGGTCGCCTTGTATCTGCTCCCGGACATTGTCTATACCTTAATAGTATACCTACAGCCGCTGATTACAAGCCCTTTTCGTGGCTTGACTTTGCCTAACCAGACTCGTAAAATAAAAGGACAATTGAATAAGCGCTACGAAAGTCTGTGATGGGGAAGAGTAGGTCGGTAGAGGGCGATAGCGAGTTCCGGATGGTGGAAGCGGAAATGACCAAATCGCCGATCGAATGGGCCCCGGAGACGCAAACCGAAAGCTTGAGACGAGCCAGTAGGCTTTGCCGGCAGCCTCCGTTACCAAGGGCTAGACCTTCCAGGGCAACCTGAAGAGGTCGAAAGGTTTCCGGTAGTGATACCGAAGACGAAGTTGGGTGGCACCGCGAGAGCATACCTCTCGTCCCAATATGGGACGCGGGGTATTTTTGTTTTTGGAGGTACAAGTTGAAACACATTTACACGACACATGATTCACGATGGCAAAACCAATAGACAAAACAGTCAGACACAACAACCAACCACTATTGAAGGAGTGATTCACATGGACAGAACAAAAATAATTCTAGAAGAACGCGATATGCCGACGAAATGGTACAACATCCTGCCGGATATGCCGACGCCTTTGCCGCCGCCGCTCAGCCCGCAGACACTCAAGCCAGCTGGACCGGAGGACTTCGCACCTTTATTTCCGATGGCTTTGATTCAGCAGGAAATGAGCGACGAACGTTACATCGACATCCCGGAAGAGGTTTTGGACGTCTACAAGTTATACCGGCCGAGTCCTCTCTTCCGAGCGCGCCGGCTGGAAAAGGCTTTGGGCACACCGGCTAAGATCTTCTACAAGTATGAAGGCGGGAGCCCGTCCGGTTCGCATAAAACGAACACGGCGATCGCCCAGGCTTACTATAACAAGCTCGAAGGTACGACGCGTCTGGCGACGGAAACAGGAGCCGGCCAGTGGGGTTCGGCCCTATCGATGGCTTGCCAGTTGATGGGTTTGGAGTGCATGGTCTACATGGTCAAGGCCAGCTATAACCAAAAGCCTTACCGTCACATGTTGATGGAGGCCTATGGCGCTAAAGTTGTGGCCAGCCCCAGTGAACTAACCAATGCCGGTCGGGCGGCGATGGCGGATTATCCGAACCATCCCGGCACGTTAGGCCTGGCGATCAGCGAGGCGGTTGAGGACACGGTGACTCATCCCGGTACCCACTACAGCTTGGGCAGTGTACTTAATCACGTGATTCTGCATCAGACGATCATCGGCGAAGAGCTGCAAAAACAGTTCGCTTTGATCGACACCGAACCGGACGTTATTTATGGCTGCGTCGGCGGCGGTTCAAGCTTCGGCGGAGTGGCCATGCCGTATGTTCGAGACAATTTATCCGGCAAGCGTAACGTACGCCTGGTCGCGGTCGAGCCGGCTTCTTGCCCGACACTGACTAAAGGCCTATATGCGTACGACTACGGCGACGAAGCCAAGATGGCGCCGGTGGTCATGATGTACACACTCGGGCACGACTTTATACCGTCGCCGATCCACGCCGGCGGTTTGCGCTACCATGGCGACAGCCCGATCATATCCAGCCTGTACCACGACAAGGTGATCGAGGCCGAGGCCTTTAAGCAGATGGGCGTGTTTGAGGCGGCAATGCAGTTTATCCACACGGAAAGCATCTTGCCGGCGCCCGAGTCGGCCCACGCCATCAAGGCCGCAATCGATGAGGCGATGCGGTGCAAGGAAAACGGAGAAGAAAAGAATATCTGCTTCCTCTTAACAGGTCATGGCCACTTCGATCTGGCAGCGTACGATGCCTATCTAAACGGCAAGCTGGAAGACGACGAGTACAACGAGGCTGATGAGGCGCGCGCGATCGCGTCGCTGCCTAAGGTCGGCTGATAACCGGGTTTGCCCGGGTTCCAATAAATGGCATTACACCCCTGCTTCCGAACGCCGAAAGCGCGGAAGCGGGGGTTGTTGCCATTTTGAGGGCGATGGAAGATAATTTACCAATGAGTATTGATACCAAAAAGGGCATCCCCGAAGGCATTTGGTCAAAATGCGCGGCGTGCGGCGAGGTCATCTTCCAAAAAGAATTCTTCGCCGGCTATAAGGTCTGCCCCGGCTGCTCCTTCCACTATCCGTTGAGCGCGCACGAGCGTTTGGATACGCTTCTCGACATGGGCACATTCCGGGAGCTTGACGCCGATATGACGAGCGCCGATCCTCTCGCTTTTGTCGGCAACAAAGCTTATAAGGAAAGCCTGGAAGCTTCGATGGCCAATACAGGGCTGAAAGAAGCAGTCATGACCGGGTATGGCAAGGTGAACGCCCGCACTGTCGTTATCGCGGTCATGGACTTTCGCTTCATTGGAGGCTCCATGGGCAGCGTGGTCGGCGAAAAGATTACGCGAGCGATCGAATATGCCGCCAAGAAGCACGCTCCTCTGATAATCGTCGCGGCGTCCGGCGGAGCCAGGATGCAGGAAGGCATGTTCTCCCTGGCCCAAATGGCAAAGACAAGCGCCGCTCTGGCTAAACTGGCCGACAAACATGTGCCCTATATCTCGATCATGACGCATCCGACGACCGGCGGCGTCACGGCCAGTTTTCCCGCGTTGGCCGATATTATCATCGCCGAACCGGGCGCCTTAATCGGCTTTACCGGCGCTCGTGTGATCGAAGACACACTTAAGGAGAAACTGCCAGCTGGGTTCCAGACCGCCGAGTTCATGTTGGAGCACGGTATGGTGGACATGGTGATAGAACGTAAGGACATCAAAGGAGAGATAGCCGCTCTGCTGGATATGTTCCAGATGGGCGCGGCCGGGCGTCAGCAAGAGACCTTGTCGGTTGGAGACATCGTTCCCGGCGCAGACGTCGCGCGTAAGATGCAGAAAACCGTGCAAACCGGCGTCAAGAAGAGCGCCAAAAACATCAAGACGCAAGTCAAGCGCCTGCAGGGCAAGTAAGGGATTAGAGGATATTTTTGGCGATTAGAAATGCTTGATTTCGAGAAGCACATCATTGAAATGGAGAAGCGTTTGGACGAATTGAAACGGCTCAGTGTGGGGTCCAAGGAAGACCTATCGCTAGAGATCGACGAGCTCGAGCGCCAACTTACCGAACATAAAACCAAAGTTTACAGCCAGCTCACCCCATGGCAGCGCGTCCAGATCGCGCGCCATCCGGACCGTCCCCAGACGCGCGATTTCATTGAGATGATTTTCCACGACTTCATCGAACTGCATGGGGATCGCCTCTATGGCGATGACGCGGCAATAGTCGGCGGTCCGGCGTTTTTAGACGGACGGGCCGTAATGGTAATTGGCCAGCACAAAGGCCATACAACGCGCGAGAGGATCAGCTGTAATTTCGGCAGTCCGCACCCCGAAGGCTACCGCAAAGCGCTCCGCTTGATGAAGCTGGCGGAAAAATTCAATTTACCGGTTATCACGTTTATCGATACGCAAGGGGCCTACCCTGGCGTGGGTGCAGAGGAACGGGGCCAAGCTTGGGCAATCGCGGATAATTTGATGCGCATGAGCCAACTACGCGTTCCCATCGTCGCTGTTAACATTGCCGAAGGCGGCAGCGGAGGCGCGCTGGCGTTGGGTGTAGCGGATCGTTTACTCATGTTGGAGAACGCCTGGTACTCGGTCATTAGTCCGGAAGGCTGCGCCTCGATTCTCTACAAAGACGCCGCCAAAGCGCCCGAAGCGGCTGACTCTTTGAAAATGACGGCGGAAGCGCTGCATAATAACGGTATTGTTGACGAGATAGTCCCGGAACCGGTAGGCGGCGCGCATCGCGCCCCCAACGCGACGGCCGAAAATCTGCACAAGTCTCTCAATCGGGCATTGGACGAAATATCAGCGGCGCCCGTCGCTAAAATGCTCGATCTGCGCTACGCCAAACTCCGCGCCATCGGCGCTTTCGAAGAGCCGCAACCGAAGGGTTAGAGCGGGGAAGGCGAAATCCGCATTTTGCCGAATCCTTAACCCCTCCCATACCCAATCACAGGAGCCAGTTCTCCGACTTCTTTACTCCATTTAAATGGAGTAAAGAAGTAAACAAGGAAGGGCTATCTTCTTTTTCTCGTTTCTGATATTGCCCTTACGATTGAAGTGACCGCTTCCGCCGGCCACTGCCATTCTTCGTACTTGCTACGCGTACTGTAAGCAGGTTTTTTGGAATGATCGGGGCCTTGTTTGTTTTGATAAGCCGCCTTCTCCGCGCGCGCCTTGCTGCCTCGCTTTGGCGCGTCTTGAGCGTGTTCTAGGTTCAGTTGTACTCGAGCAATTGTTCCTGGTGAAACGCACAGTTCTTGCTGGATAGACACATAATTATGGCCGGCGCGCAGCATTTTCATGATCCGAAGACGTATCGCGATTGTGCGTATTTCTTGCGGCGTCAAAATGACTTCCAACAGACGGGCAGCTTCCTGGGGAGTATGCACTCCGGAGATACTTTCCTGCAAACCGATGGTAACCGCTAACACCTTCTGGTCGGGAAGGAGAGCATGATTCTTGGTGTTCGTCACAAACCTAATATGGCATAGAATCTGTGAAATATCAATAACATTTGGCTACTTATTTTACTCCATTTAAATGGAGTAAAGGGCGCTCCGACGTTTTTCGGGCCGAAGAAGTGTTGATGGTCGTGCGTCGCGGCAATCACGACCAAATGTCTTGGCGAGGAGGGCTTATTGGGGTCGACCTTAAAGGTAGACACGCCGGTCTAAAGACGCGGCGCCTACAGGTGTCTAGGGTTTTCGCCCGTATCCCGCACATTTGTTTACCTAATGAGCGAGCGGCCTAGGGTGATTGGCCTGTTCGACGATGGCTGGTGACACGCCTGGAGGGGACCCCCGATGCGCGCGCAGGCTAAAAAGTCGGCGAGCACGCAGTGGGGGAAGTCTGTCTTGACAGTACCCGCCAGACACGTAACCGAATCGAGCTGGTGCCGGGAGCGGGACTTGAACCCGCACGAGGTTACCCCCAACGGTGTTTGAGACCGTCGCGTATACCAATTCCGCCATCCCGGCACAACAAGGATTATAGCAAAATCGCGGCGACCATCTTGCTCGCTATCCCCACGCTGCCTCGTCTTTGCATATTTATGGTTTTCAGATAGTCTTAGTGAAAACCGAGCGGCAGCTATCATTTTGCGGGATTACCTGGAGACTGGTTCTTCACGAGAGCTCTTCTGCCCGCTGGAGGAACCAAGGAGGGCCCGATGATACAACCGATGATTAGCGGCACTTCCGTCTTTGACGAAAAAACAGCCGACTTCCCGTTTTAGCCGGGACGGACAGCCGACGCAACTGCCTTTTACGGGCAACGATAACTTAGAAAAAAGAGACCGATTATGTACAGGTTTTGCAAGACAGTAGGGCTGGTTATGGCGACGGCAATCATGTTTGCGGGGTTGAGCTCAGCTGCAAGCGCCGTCGAGGCGCTGACGCTGCTGCCACCGGCGACGTACGATCTTCATTTTGATGCGACGAGCCTTCCGGACGGCTGGACCTATACGCTGACGATTAATGGAACAGACTATATTTTGATATCCGCGCCGGGCCCCGAAAAGACGATAACCGTAGCCGCCGGAGCCAGCGTTTCGTATGCTTACTCGACTTATTCTTATGAGTGGCGGACTTTCCCGAACGGACAGCTATGACCCTGCCTTACGCAGGCCGGTAAGCCGTATATTTTTGCGGGCGTCGGCCTTAGCTAGCCGGCGCCTTTTTCTTTTGCACCAAGACCTTAAATACGCCGCCCATGCCATCCGGCATCAATAGCCCTTTTAGCGCCAGATAATCTCGCAGGGCCGCGGCGTCGCCGATAGACTTGTTCTGCAATGTTTCTAGCAACTCTAGCGCACCTAGCCTGATCAAAAAGTCGCTCTGGGTCGTGAAAGACACGGTTTCCAGGGCCGCCGCCTCGCCATATTTCATAAGGGCGGAGAAATTCACGTGGCTGGTCATGTCCTGCCTGCCGATGTGGGCGAACAGATCATCAGAGTGTTGATGCCGATAATACCCCATCATCGTGCCCGCCGCGCGATACGGCGCATAGAGCTCGTCGGACTCGTACCCGTAGTCGATAGTTAGGACAAAACCGCTTTCGAGGTCGGCGGCGACCTCGTTTAGCCAGTCGACGGCGGCCAGATTGATCTCGGTCACGAACCCTTCCGGCAGATTGACACCTAGATAATCTAGATATGCCGGGAGCCGAGAGGAGGATGGAGGCCAGAGGCGTTCGACAAAGCCGCCTGTTTCCTTGTCGAGCGTGACGGAGATTTCACGCAGACCTTCGCTTGTCATGCGAACTCGGTGGACGGGGAAAGCATCGATGAGCTCGTTTGAAATCACGCAGGCGTTAGCGACATTCGGTATGGGATCGCCGTATTCGACTTCACCGTATTCTACTTTGCCAAAGTCAGCCGGGAGCCCGTCGTGCAACGCCGTCTTGATGTCGCGGGCCAGAACGCCGCGGGCGGCGCCCATTTCGACAATCGTCGCGGACCCTGCACCCAATTCAAGAAATCGCTCGGTCAACCAGCGGGCCAGCAATTGGCCGAACAACGGCGTGGAAGTCGGGCTGGTATAGAAGTCACCGCCGCGACCGATCGGATTGCGGCCGCTGGTGTAATAGCCAAGCCCCGGCTCATATAGAGTCATCGCCATATAGTCCCGGAACGTAAGCGAGCCCTCGGCACGTATTCGGTCCGCTATCAACTGTCTCAGCTCCGGCATTTTTGTCATTTCCGCCCCCTTCGTCTATACTATACCTTTGTCATTGTATTAGCTGCTAGGTCGCTATTTGGGAGGCAAACCTATGGTTGCGAAAGACAGGGACTACGTTTTAAAAACGGTCAAAGATAAAGGTATCAAGTTCATCCGTCTGTGGTTTACGGATATGCAGGGCGTCCTTAAGAGTTTCGCGGTGACGGCAGCCGAGCTAGAGTTGGCGCTCGATCAGGGAATGGGTTTCGACGGTTCCAGCATAACCGGCTACCAGGACATCGAGGAGAGCGACATGATCGCCATGCCGGACCCATCGACGTTCCAGATTCTCCCTTGGCGGCCCTCTGAACAGGGCGTAGCCAGGATGATCTGCGATGTTCTCACTCCCCAAAAAGAGCCCTACGTCGGCGATCCTCGTTATATCTTAAAGCGTCAGTTGGAGCGGGCCAAAAAGATGGGGTTTGACCACTTTTATGTCGGGCCGGAGCTAGAGTTCTTCTACTTTAAAAACAGCGAAGGCACGGAAGTCATCGACAAGGGCGGCTATTTCGACCTAACGCCGCTCGACAACGCTTCCGATCTGCGCCGGGACACTGTTCTGGCTTTGGAAGACATGGGCATTCGCATCGAATACAGCCATCACGAGGTCGGCGAGAGCCAGCATGAGATCGATGTCAGGTATGACGACGCACTGAAAATGGCCGACGCCGCCGTGACTTATCGTTTGGTCGTTAAAGAGATCGCTACGAAGGCCGGCGTTTACGCCACCTTCATGCCCAAACCAATCTTCGGCCAAAACGGCAGCGGGATGCATACCCACCAGTCGTTATTCATCGGCTCGAAGAACGCCTTCTTCGACGCTGACGATGAGAACTTCCTGTCCGAAACCGGGAAACAGTACATCGCCGGCCAGCTAAAGCACGCCCGCGAGATATCCGCTATCTTTGCTCAGTGGGTCAACAGCTATAAAAGACTGGTTCCAGGGTATGAAGCGCCGGTCTATGTCGCCTGGTCGCGACGCAATCGCAGCGCTTTGATCCGGGTGCCTGAATACCAGCCTGGCAAAGAAAAAGCGACACGCGCCGAATTCCGCAGCCCCGATCCAGCTTGCAATCCGTATTTGACCTTCGCGGTTTTACTGGCCGCCGGCCTGGACGGCATCGAAAAGAAATACGAGCTGCCTGACCAGATGGAGAAGAATCTTTATCATCTGACTGACGCCGAGCGCCAGAGTCTGGGCATCGAATCTCTGCCGGGCAGTCTAGGGGAAGCGATTGCCATAACCGAGAAAAGCGAGCTGGTCAAGAGAACTCTTGGCGACCATACTTTCAACCGGTTCATAGATGTGAAAAAGCAGGAATGGGAAGATTATCGCATCCAGGTCACAGAGTATGAACTCAAGAAGTATCTGCCTGTCCTTTAGTTTGACGCAGGCCCGTGTCAGGGCCTAAGATATTCTAATAGGCAAAAACCTCTTTAAGTAATATTCCCGCTGCTTAAACGCTTAGCACGAGGACTCAAGTTGCCCTCGCATTAGGAGGCGTAAGTGCACTATCGTTTTGAAAAAGATATGAGCGCCTGCGGTTTAACCGGCTTTATCAGCCGGAACCGAAATCGCGTTGATGGCGAAGCGATAATGTCCAGTATCTGCAACATGGACGAACGCAGCAACGGCCAAGGCGGCGGGTTCGCCGCGTACGGCATCTACCCGGAGCACAAGGACGATTATGCTTTCCATATGCTCTATACGGATGCTGACGCTAAAGAAGCGACCGAAAAGTATCTCGACCGGCATTTCTTGATTATTGAGGACGACGAGTTGCCGACCCGCAAGACAGCCGGCATTGTTGACCCCCCTTTGATTTGGCGATATTTCCTTAACGTTGACGAAGAAGTCTTGCACATGAACGCTTGCGACGAAGAGGACTACGTCGTCAATGCCGTCATGTTTATCAACGCCGAGATTCCCGGCGCTTTCGTCATGTCCAGCGGCAAGAACATGGGCGCCTTCAAAGCGGTAGGATTCCCCGGGGCCGTCGGTCGCTTTTATAAGCTGGATGAATACAAGGCTTGGACCTGGATCGCGCACGGACGTTTTCCAACCAATACACCCGGCTGGTGGGGCGGGGCGCATCCATTTACGTTGCTGGACTGGTCGATCGTTCACAACGGCGAGATTTCCTCGTATGGCATTAACAAAAGATACCTGGAAATGTTCGGCTATAAGGCAACCCTGATGACCGATACTGAAGTCACCGCGTACTTATTTGACATGTTGCTGCGCCGGCACAAACTCTCTATCGAGGTCGCCACGATGGCTATCGCGGCGCCGTTCTGGTCCCAAATCGATCACCTGCCAGAGGAGGAGCGTAAAGCGTTGACCGCTCTGCGTCAGGTCTATGGAAGCGGCCTGCTAAACGGTCCCTTCGCTTTCATTCTCGGCCACAAAGACGGCATGGTCGGCATCAATGATCGTATAAAATTGCGCCCACTGGTGGCGGCCGAGAAAGGCGACATCCTGTATATCGCGAACGAAGAGGCTGCCATTAGGGAGATTGCCTCGCCCGACCGTGTTTGGATGCCTACCGCCGGTGAGCCTGTAATCGCCAATCTTAAGCCTGAAAAAGACATCGTCAAGGAAGCGCCATCATGCATAAAAGTCTGATCAAAGCCGAGTTTCAGGTTGAACGGGACGACTACAAGTGCATCCGCTGCCGGGTTTGCGAGCGGCAGTGTTCGTTCGAAGTTCATTCTTATGACGCCGACGCCGACCGGATGTTTGAAGACGAACTTAAGTGTGTCGGCTGTCAGCGATGCGTCGAGTATTGTCCAACCCGGGCGTTATCGGTTCAACCTCACAAATCAACGATAAGGCCGCATGGCAACTGGCCGTATAGGGCCGTGAAGGACATCTGCAAGCAAGCGGAAACCGGCGGGATGCTGCTGTCTAGCACCGGCGACGAACTGCACCACCGCATCTACTGGGACCACCTGGTGTTGAATGCCAGCCAGGTGACCAACCCGTCCATCGATCCCCTACGTGAGCCAATGGAATTGCGAACGTTCATCGGGCGCAAGCCGGACCAGGTGGATGTCCAGTTGGTCAACGGCAAACCGGTCCTTAAAACGGAATTGCCGCCCCAGCTTACATTGGAGACGCCAATGATGTTCGGCGCGATGTCCTACGGCGCCATCAGCTATAACGTTTGTCAGTCACTGGCTCGCGCCGCGACAGCGTCCGGTACTATGTACAATACCGGCGAGGGCGGGTTGCATCGCGATTTCTACCAATACGGACCGAATACGATTGTTCAATGCGCTTCCGGACGATTCGGGGTGCACCGCGAATATCTTAACGCTGGCGCCGCAGTTGAGATCAAGGTAGGTCAGGGTGCTAAACCGGGCATCGGCGGCCACGTTCCCGGTGAGAAGGTAGACAAGGAAATCTCAATCACCAGAATGATACCGGTCGGCACGGACGCGTTGAGCCCCGCGCCGCACCACGACATATATTCCATCGAAGACCTTCGCCAGCTGATTTACGCGCTTAAGGAAGCGGTTGAATACAAGAAACCTGTCGGTGTGAAAATCGCGGCGGTTCATAACGCGGCCGCCATCGCCAGCGGTATCGTTCGCGCCGGCGCCGATTTTGTCACACTGGACGGTTTGCGCGGCGGTACGGGCGCGGCGCCGACCCGGACGCGTGACTCTGTTGGTATGCCGATCGAGCTGGCCCTGGCCGCGGTCGATCAACGCCTGCGTGAAGAGGGTATTCGCAACAACGCCTCGCTGATTGTCGCGGGCGGTTTCCGCAATTCAACCGATGTGGTCAAGGCGATCGCTTTGGGAGCGGACGCCGTTTATATCGGTACTGCCGCGCTGATATCGCTGGGTTGCACCGTCTGTCAAAAATGTTATACCGGCAAATGTCCCTGGGGCATAACAACGCAAGATCCGTATCTTACCAAACGCGTCAATCCGGAAATCGGTACCCAGCGCCTAACTAACCTGTTGCGCGCCTGGTCATTGGAGATCAAAGAGATTCTAGGCGGCATGGGAATTAACGCGATTGAAAGCCTACGCGGCAACCGCCTGCACTTGCGCGCCATTGGTCTAAATGAACGTGAATTGGATGTTCTCGGCGTCATGCACGCCGGGGAATAGGAGCAACACAATGGCTACAAAAGCAAAAACAAATAAGAAGAGGCGCCGGGTTCAGGCGGACGAAAATGTTTGTATCGGCTGTAAGTTGTGCGAGGTTGCGTGTATAGTCGCCCATAGTAAATCAAAGAATATAATCCGCGCCTTCAACGAGGAGACGCCCCGCGCCTTATCGCGCGTCTTGGTTGAGGAAAGCAAACCGCTTACGTTTGCTCTGCAGTGCCGGCATTGTGAAGATCCGCCGTGTACTATCGCCTGCATGACAGGCGCTCTCCACAAAGACCCGGTGACCGGCGCCGTTCTCCATGACCGCGAGAAATGTGTCGGTTGTTGGATGTGTGTAATGGTTTGCCCCTACGGCGGCATTCAGCGGGATCTGCGCGAAGACAAGGCGGCCAGCAAGTGCGACCTTTGCCTGGAGCTGGACGAGCCGGCTTGCGTCGCGGCTTGTCCGAACGCGGCATTATTCGTCGTCGAGGATGAGGACTAGCCTATGGATTACGTGATTATCGGTAACTCGGCCGCCGGGATCGGCGCTATCGAGGGAATCCGTCAAGTAGATCAGACCGGCTCGATCACTGTTATTTCCGACGAGCCCCATCACACGTATTCACGGCCGTTGATCTCATATTACTTAGGCGGTAAGGTTGAACCGCATAATATGTATTTCCGGCCGAAGACATTTTATCGCGATTATGACGTCAAGCCTATGCTTGGAAATCCAGTCACTGAAATCGACGACGCCGCGCATACAGTTACAGTCGGGGGTAAGAAAATCAAATACGGAAAACTCCTGGTCGCCACCGGAGGGTCGCCCTTTGTGCCGCCGATTGAAAATCTGTCGGGCTCGGACGTCTTTACCTTTACCAAATGGGACGACGCGAAGGCACTGGCTAAAGCAGCCGAGAAAGCCGAGCGCGCCGTTGTCATCGGAGGCGGCCTGATCGGCCTGAAAGCTACGGAAGGTTTGCTGAACCTGGGTTTAAACGTGACGGTAGTCGAACTGGCTGACCGCGTCTTGAGCACCATCTTGGATGAAAAGGCCAGTCAGATATTCGGCACACACTTAAAATCTCTGGGTGTCACCCTGATTACAGGTGATACGGCGGGGTCAATTAACCGGGATGGAGAAGGCAGCGTCACTAGTGTAACGCTTAAGAGCGGAAAAACCGTCGAAACCGACGTTGTCGTTGTCGCCATCGGCGTTGTGCCGAACACGAAGCTGGCCGACACGGCCAAAATCAAGAAAGAACGCGGCATCATCGTCGACGAGCATCTTAAGACGAGCGCGAAAGATATCTACGCGGCAGGCGACTGTGTCGAGACTTTCGATGTTTTGCGTCACATTCGTCGTCCTCAGCCCATTTGGCCGAACGCCTACGAGCAAGGCCGCACGGCGGGAGTTAACATGGCCGGCCAACGGCTGGCCTATAAGGGCAGCTTTGGCATGAATTCGATTGAGGTCAAAGGCCTGCCGACTATTACGGTTGGCCTGTATGACGCGGTCGGACCCGAATACGAGATCTTAGCCAAGTCCGACGCCGAGAGTCTCACTTATAAGAAGGTAATCATTCACAATAACCGGCTAGTTGGGGCCGTCTTTGTCAACGACATCGATCGCGCCGGCATTATGACCGGCCTGATAAAAGATCAGGTCAATGTAAAGGCTTTCAAACACGACTTAATCAGTGATAATTTTGGCTATGCGGTCTTCCCGGAGGCTCTAAGAAAGGAGCGTCTTAGCTTATGAAGACGATTGACGCGGCCGGATTACATTACAAGGCTTTTAACGAGCAAGTTCGCGCCGCGGTGCGCGCTGGGGAAAAGAACATCCATCTGGTCAACGTCAATGGCCAGCGTTTCATTGCCGACGCGATGCCAGGCGACGACGTCAAAATTACGATTAACGGTGTGCCAGGCAATGATTTAGCGGTCTTTATGGACGGACCGACAGTCATCGTCAACAACAACGCGGAAGACGGTGTTGGCAATACGATGAACTCCGGAAAAGTGATAATCCACGGCGACGCAGGGGATGTCATCGGCTACGGCATGCGGGGCGGCACCATTCATATCCTGGGCAACGTCGGCTACCGTATCGGTCTGCATATGAAAGAATTCGAAACCCAGATTCCTGTCATCATAGTGGGCGGCCAAGCCCATGACTTCTACGGGGAATATATGGCGGGCGGTGTGCAGATCTTATTGGGTTTGAACTCTAAAAAAGGCGCCAATATCGCTGGACATTTTACCGGAACAGGTATGCATGGCGGTGTCATCTATTTGCGCGGCGGTTTCGAGCAACACACGTTGGCCAAAGAAGCCGCTATTGCCCCGATGGAAGACGCAGACTACAAGCTGATACGGAAACACCTCAAAAATTACTGCAAAGACTTTAACCTCGATTTAGAGCAAATCATGGAGCGCGACTTTACCAAACTAGCGCCCCCCTCCGCTCGTCCCTACGGCGGCTACTACGCTTACTAGGGTTTATCAAGGCCGCCCGTAGACCACGATATTATTGCTTCGCCCTGCTCATCGTGGTTAAATAGTGGTAATGATTGCCAGCAAAATCTTATCAAGGCGGATCAAATAATGGCAACAAAGCCGAAAATAACCACTTCCCGCAGCCTCGGTGAACCTGGCGCGATGATTGCTCGACTCTGGCCGGTCCTGGACAGTGCTTCGGTCGGCATCGCCCTGCTCGATTCCGAATTCCGTTATCTCGAAATCAACAAGCGTCTGGCAAAAATAAACGGCGTGCCAAGAAGAAAGCACCTGGGTCATACCGTCCAAGAAATTTTGCCCAAGCTATGGCCGACCGTAGAGCAACTTTTTCTGACATTCTCGCGACTGGCAAGTCGGTCGAGAACATCGAAATTGTGGGCCAGGTTCCAGGCGCGCCGGGTGAGGAACATACCTGGTTGGCCAGCTACTATCCCACGCGGACTAATGACGGATACATCGATGGCCTGGCGCTTATCGTAACCGAGATTACCGATCGTAAGCGCACCGAGACACGTCTAGCCGCCAGTGAACAGCGTTTTCGCAGCCTGTTCGAGAACATGCTGGAGGGTTTTGCGTATTGCGAAGCGATCTACGGGCCTGCGGGCAACCTTGTCGATTGGGTCTATCTCGAAGTTAACAACTCGTTTGACCGACTGACAGGCTTAACCGGAGTGAAGGGTAGAAGAGTCTCAGAAATTCTGCCCGATCTGCTAATAGACAATCCGGAGGTCTTTGATATTTATGGATCGGTAGCCATGACGGGCAAGCCTGCCGATTTTGAAACCTGGGTGCCGTCACTAAAAAAGTGGTTGAGTATCTCGGTGTTCAGTCCGGCTAAAGACCACTTTGTCGCTGTTTTTGAGGATATTACGGAGCGGAAACGTAACGAAGCGGCCATGGAGGAGTCGGAAGAACGGTACCGCGGAATATTCGACCATGCCAACGAGGGAATCGTCCGCACGACTTTTGAGGGGAAACTGATCACTCTCAATAGACGGTTTGCTGAGATTATGGGCTATGCGTCCCCGGAGCGGCTGATTAACGAGATCGGCAACTTTAAAGGTTTGTATTTTAACCTGGGTGACAGAGGCGAGCTGGTCAGGGGGCTGCGGGAGCTTGGTACGATTAGCGACCACGAGTTGCGGCTAAAGAAACGCGACGGTTCAACGATTTGGACCTCAATCAATATTTCTACAACTACAAACCCAGAGACGGGTGAGAAGTTCCTCGATGGTCTAGTCGTCGACATATCGCGACGCAAAGCAGCCGAGGACAAGTTGCGAAAAAGTCACCATAACTTAGAGGAGTCTCTGCTCGGCTTGGTGTCGACGCTGGCCTTGACCGTCGAGACCAGAGACCCTTATACGGCCGAACATCAGCGGCGGGTGACCGAGTTGGCTGTCGCCATTGCCAACGAAGCAAAGTTTTCGGCCAATGATATTGCCAGCCTGCGCATGGCCGCGACGATCCACGACGTGGGCAAGATATTCGTGCCGGCCGAGACCCTAAACAAGCCGGGCAAGGTAAGCGCAATCGAGTTTGAACTTATCAAGACGCACGCAGCAGCCGGCTACAACATTATCAAAGACGTAAAGTTCGATGAGCCAATCGCGGAGATAGTTCACCAGCACCACGAGCGCATGGACGGCTCCGGTTATCCGGACGGCTTAAAAGGAGACGAGATCCACGCCCGCGCTAGGATAGTCGCTATCGCCGATGTTGTTGAAGCGATGAGTTCGCACCGTCCTTATCGTCCGGCGCTTGGGACCAAAGCCGCCTTGGCCGAGATCGAGCAGAACAGCGGCACCCTTTATGACCCGACCTACGCGGCGATTTGTCTCAAATTGTTCCGGAAAAAGCATTTCGAGTTCAAGTAAAACCTAGCTTGTTCTGCTACACTTCTTAACGTGAACCCCAAAAGAAAGAAACTCATTGCCATAGACGGAAACAGCCTTCTCTATAGGGCATTTTTTGCCTTGCCCATCTCAATCGCCACGCGCGACGGCCAGCCGACAAACGCCGTCTACGGCTTTGCCACGATGCTTTTAAAACTCATGAAAGAAGAGCGGCCGGACGCCGTCGCGGTGGCCTGGGACCGCGCCGCTCCGACATTCCGGCACGCGGCGTTCGAGGCCTATAAGGCGCATCGTTCCGAGATGCCAGCCGAACTTCCCGCTCAATTTCCGCTTGCCAAGGAGCTGTTGGCGGCGATGGGTATTCGCGGGTTTGAGTTGGACGGCTACGAGGCCGACGACATCCTGGCCAAGATGGCGAAGGAAGCACCTGCCGGCGGGTACGACGTGCTGATAGTCACTGGCGACAAGGACGCTCTCCAGCTGGTAAACGAAGACGTCAAGGTCATGACAACGCGCAAGGGCATAACCGATACGGTGGTTTACGATGTGGCAGCGGTTCGAGAACGGTTTGGCGTCGGTCCCGAGCGAGTACCCGATTGGCTGGGCTTAAAAGGAGACACGTCCGATAATATTCCCGGCGTTCCCGGTGTCGGAGATAAGACAGCCAGCGAACTTCTGAAAACTTATGGCAGCCTGGACGATATTTACGCGAATATCGAAAAGATATCTAAACCCAAGCTTAAAGAATCTCTGACGAATAACGAAGATCAAGCACGATTAAGCCGGGAGTTGGCGGTCTTACAGCCCGACGTGCCTTTAGATGTAGATTTCGGGGCGTTGGAGCAGCATAGGGCAGATATGGGGCGGCTGAAAGCCCTGTTCGGGCGGTTGGAGTTCCGAACTCTGGCCAACCGGCTTAACGATCCTGATGTTTTTCCGGCCGACACTCTATTCGTCCCGACCGAGTCACCCCCGACCGCTGTGCCGATCGCTCCGCCCCCCGCGTTGATCGCGATTCGCGACAACGCCGCCTACTTTCGCGAATGTGTGACGGCAGATGTTTCCGCGTTCGAATTGAACGATAATGAAGCCGGTCTGCGGATCGCCATCGCTTGCTCCAAAGGTTACCTCTTTTGGGGAGACCTGGAGGACGTTGCGGTTCGCGAGTATCTTAATGGACCGAATTGCCTTAAGATATGCCATAACCTGAAGGACAAGCAGCGGCTCTTGGCCGCCCTGGGCATTCCTCTTAGCAACGTTATTTTTGACACAATGCTGGCCTCTTACCTGCTTGATCCCGGGCGCCGATCGTATACCGTCGAAGAGGAAGCGCGTCATTACCTCTCAGAGCCTGTTCCGGACACCGAGCTTGGGCCCGCTACCGTCTGGGCGGCAGGTGTCCTTCTGCGCTTGCGTGACGCGCAGACGGAACAGTTGAGGGCGAGAAATCTAGAGAGACTTTTATTTGACGTTGAAATGCCGCTGAGCTTGGTCTTGGCGCGCATGGAAGCGCGCGGAACGGCTTTGGACGTGCCTCTATTGCAGTCCTACAGCCGGGAGATGGGGGCCACTCTGCTCCAGCTGGAAGGCGAGATTTACGAGCTGGCCGGCTTGGACTTCAACCTGAGTTCGCCGCAGCAGTTGGCAGGGGTTTTGTTTGAGAAACTCGGTCTGACGCCGACCAAGAAGGGTAAGAACGGGTTCTCGACCGACGCGTCGGTTCTGGCGAAACTTACGGATCAGCACCCCATCGTCAGCAAAGTGCTAGCCTGGCGTGAACTAGCCAAATTGAAGTCGACCTATTTGGACGCGCTGCCGCGTTTAACCGATCCCGACACGGGCCGCGTGTATACCTATCTAAACCAGGTCGGGACGGCGACCGGCCGATTGGCCAGCGAGAAACCGAACCTGCAGAACATTCCGGTCAAAGGTGAATGGGGGTTGAAGATCCGCTCGGCTTTTGTGCCGGGCGAGCCGGACTGGCTCCTGTTAGCCGCAGACTATTCGCAGATCGAACTGCGTGTTTTGGCTAGTTTGGCTGGGGACAAAGACATGCTGGCTGCCTTCGACGCCGGCCTGGACATTCATACGGCCACGGCGGCGGAAGTAACCGGAACGGCGACATGCCACGTAACCCCCAGCCAACGCCGGATGGCCAAAGAGGTCAACTTTGGACTGATTTACGGCATGAGCGGATATGGGTTGGCCGAGCGGTTGGGCATTACCGCGGCCGAAGCGGACGCTTACATTGCCACCTATTTTGCCCGATATCCCTCTATCCGAAGCTACCTGGACGAGATCATCACGCAGGCCAAATCCGCGGGCTATGTGGAAACCGTTCTGGGCCGCCGCCGCTATATCAAGGAACTGACCTCGTCTGACTTCAACGTGAGGCGGCAAGGCGAACGTTTTGCGGTCAACGCGGTTGTTCAAGGCAGCGCGGCCGACATTATTAAGATCGCGATGGTTGAGATTGACAAAAGTGTCAGCCAGATGGGGCTCGAGGCTCGGATGTTCCTCCAGGTGCACGATGAACTGCTATTAGAACTGCCGAAGTTCGAGAAGGAAACAGTCATCGGGCTGGTCAGAGCAGGTATGGAAAACGCCTATAGGTTGCGCGCCAAGCTGAAGGTGAATATCGCGACTGGCCGGAACTGGGGAGAATTGGAGAAATAGGCACCCAGTTATGGCTAACCTCTCAATTTGTGGTAAAGTAAAATAATCTTATACGAGGAGGTAACACAAGTTTTGCCTATGGAAGAGAAAATAGAAAACGAAGTACTGGAAGAAGGTTTTTTAAGAAACGCGGAAACAGGGAAGATTGAACCGGATTACGACGGAACCATCAGGAACTTCAGCGATGGGGATATCGTCACCGGCCAAATAGTCCGGGTTGACCGGGACGAGGTATTGGTCGATATCGGCTATAAATCTGAAGGTGTGATTCCCGCTCGGGAACTATCCATCCGCTATGGCGTCTCGCCTGAAGAGGTCGTCAAGCTGGGCGATACCATCGACGCGCTAGTTTTACAGAAAGAAGACAAAGACGGCCGTTTGATTCTCAGCAAGAAGCGCGCTGAATACGAGCGCGTTTGGCAGCGGTTGGACGCCATCAAGGAAATAGACGGAACGGTCAAGGGCCAGGTTATCGAGGTCGTAAAGGGCGGCTTGATCGTCGACATCGGGTTGCGCGGTTTTGTGCCGGCCTCCCTCGTTGACACCCAGCGCGTCAAGGATCTCAAGACCTATATCGGGACCGAATTCGAATGCAAAATCGTCGAGTTGAACAGAAGTCGCAACAACGTGGTTCTGTCTCGACGCGCCTTCTTGGACACGTTGCGCAAAGAAGAGAAGAAACAGCTTCTCGAGCAACTGGAACCGGGTCAGACGGTTAAAGGCACGGTTTCGTCCATCGTTTCCTTCGGCGCGTTCGTCGACATCGGGGGCATTGATGGTTTGGTGCACATTTCCGAACTATCCTGGGGTCACGTCGATCATCCCTCGGAAGTTCTCGCGGTAGGCGATGAAGTGACCGTACAGATTTTGAACGTTGAGAAGGATCGCAACCGCGTTTCATTGGGTCTGAAACAATGCCAGCCTGACCCATGGAAAGAAACAGTCAAGAAACTGGTTGCGGGAGAGATTGTGACCGGAACCGTAATGAAGATCGTTCCGTTTGGAGCGTTTGTGTCGGTCGCCGACGGTGTCGAAGGTCTGATTCACATTTCGGAGTTGGCTGATTCACGCGTGGAATTCCCGGGCGATATTGTTGATGTCGGACAAATTGTGCAGGTTAAGGTGGTCGATATCGAATTGGAACGCCATCGCCTGTCGCTCAGCCTGAAACAGGCCAGCGCGGCTAACAATACCGATGAAACCGAAGCCGAGGCGCCTGCAGCTGAACCTGTCGAGGTTGCGGCTGAACCCGCGGCCGAGGAAGAGCCGGTAGCGGCCGAACCTATGACCGAAGAACCGGTTGAGCCCGCGGCCGAGGCACCAGAGGCGGCTACGTCGCTTGAAGAGGCGGCGCCCTTAGCGGAACCTGTCGAAGTTGCAGCGGAACCCGCAGCCGAAGCAATAGCGGCGCCGGATGACACGATGAAAGAATCGGCTATCGAAAGAACCTTACGCGATGTCGAGTCTGTCGGTAGAGAGGTTGAGCCAATTGACGCTGCCGAGCTGACCAGCCCCGATTTAATGGCGTCGGCAGAGCAAGCTCCCGCGCCCGCTGAGCCCGAGGCGGTTGCAGAAGAATCGAAGCCGAAGAAGGACGAACCAGCGGCTGAGCCTGGAACTCTGGAAGCCATCTTGGAAGAAATGAAGAAGGAAACCAAGGGCTAAGCCAAAACGCGTCCTAAAACAGCATCCTATAGCGGCCGGCTTACAGCTTTTGTAATGTAAGCCGGCCGCTTTATTTGTTTAGAGAAACTAAGGCAACAGAAGGAGTGACTATGTTCGTCATCAGCATAACGGGCGGCATCGCCTCCGGTAAGAGCGCTTTGACAGAATACCTGCGGCCGGAAGCGGCGGCTATTGTCGACGCCGACACGATCGCGCATGAGGTGATGGCGCCCGGCGGTCCCGCGTATCAAGCGGTTGTTGACCGTTTCGGACGGGGCATCCTGGCTGGCGGCCGCTTGATTAATAGAGCAACACTCGCTGACATCGTTTTTAACGACCCAACCGCGCTAAGTGACCTAAATAACATCACGCACCCCATAATCGCCGCCACGATAAACGAGCGCTTGACGGAACTAAGGCGGACCTTACCCTTGGCCGCAATCGTCATTCTGCGCGCCCCGCTTTTGCTGGAGGCCGGCCTGGCCGACGTAGGTGATTTGAATGTTGTGGTGACAGCGCCGCAAGAGGTACGTGTCAATCGGATAGTTAATTTCCGGGGAGGCACGCAGGCAGAAGCTCGCCGGCGCATGGCGGCACAGATGCCGGACGAAGAGCGCGTCAAGTACGCTGATATGATAATCGAGAATACCGCCGATCGTTCTGCGCTAGCGGCCGCAGCGGAAAAAATCGTCGCGACGGCACGTCGGACCGGCCCGGAGCGGGCCGGGTGAAAGCCGCGCTCTTTGATTTGGACGGTACGCTTATCGACTCGGACGAGGCAATCGTTTGGTGTGTCAACGCCTTACTGGACGAGCTCGGACGGCCGCCGGCATCGCGCGACGAAATAGTGGAGCTGATCGGGGTCGGTTTAACCCCGCTGCTGGCCAGGTTTTTGCCGGACCCTGAAGTGCATGTCGCTGAATATCACCGTCTGTATCTGACAGGGTTCGCGACTCGTACTAAAATTCTCACCGGGGCCTCAGAACTATTGAGTGAGCTGCGGCGCCGAAACATACCGGCGGCTATAGTAACCAATAGAAATCGCGGTCTCGCGGTGGATATCCTGCGCGGTGTTGGCTTATTTGAGTACTTTGACGACGTCCTGGGTGAGGGCGACGGGTTCCCCCTGAAGCCTGACCCAGCTGTCGTTATCGCGGCGTGCACTCGTTTAGGCGTGGGGCCGGCCGACGCCTGGTATATCGGAGACACCGATATCGACGTCGCGGCCGGGCTGAGCGCCGGCTGTCAGACTATTTTGGTCGCGGGCGTCAGGAATACGAACCAAGCCGCGCCCGATGTTGTCGTCAGGCGTTTGGATGAACTGATTGAGAAGTTGCCGGCCGATGGAGGGTAATATGGAGTGTCCCAAGTGCGGAGCCGTAAATCCAGACGGGGCGGAGTTTTGTAATCTCTGTCACCTGTCATTCTTCGAACGCGTAGAAGCACCTGTTGTCGCCTTGACTTCTGGCGCCAAGGCACCGACCCGGCCTGAGAGAAAGCAAGCGTCAAAGCCCCTAGGGCCCTCGGCAGCTTTGGCGAGCCGCGGAGGCCTGATCGCTATATCAGCCGGAGGGTTGTTTCTCCTGTTTCTCGGCTTGTTCCAGGCAATCGGGTTGCCGATATTTAAGTTTCTGTGGCTCGGCGTGATGATAAACAAGCCCGCTTTATCGTATTTCTTACTTATCACTGGCTTATTTACTATGATCAGCGGGGCGGTGGCTGGCAACTTGGCTGATCAGAAAAACATAGTGCCGGTTGTCCGGTTACTAGCTGGCTTAACGGGCGTGGCAATATGGGTCGGCCTGATCCTGGGGTTAAAGCCGGCGGCGCAGACTTTTGCCGCCTGGCTGGCCAGCGGGATTGGCGGAATGGTCGCCGGGGTGGCGGCGTTTCCGATTACGGGCCTTTGCCTAGGGTTAGTTGAAGCGTTCGGTGACGAATGGGACGCGGGGCTCATGCTGCGCCAAGGCATCGGGGGATTGGTGGCGGGGGGCGCCGTTGCGTTAGTCGCCACGCTGGCTTTTACCGCTGTATCTTTGTTTGGTGAAGAGATGCCGATCGGTTGGGGAGCGGTCGTGTTTTTCTCGTTCAAGTTAGGGATCGGAACACTCCTATTCGGTTTTTTGGCCGGTTTTAGTTTCTGGCTGGCCATGGCCCGGGCGGAGCGAATCAGCTAATGGGTTTCCAAATCGTCTCCCCATTCCAACCGGCCGGGGACCAGCCAAACGCTATCAAAGGGATACTAGCGGGGCTAGAAGAGCGTGAGAAATATCAGACTCTGCTGGGCGTAACCGGTTCAGGAAAAACGTTCACCATGGCCAACGTGATTGCCGCAGCCGGAAAACCGACCCTTGTGATCGCGCCGAACAAAACACTGGCGGCCCAGTTAGCGAGCGAGTTCCAGGAAGTATTTCCCACCAACGCGGTCGCCTATTTTGTCAGCTATTACGACTATTATCAGCCGGAAGCGTATGTACCACAAACAGACACCTACATCGAAAAGGACTCTTCGATTAATGAAGAAATCGACCGTCTGCGCCATGCCGCGACTTCGGCGCTATTCTCGCGCCGCGATATAGTAATCGTCGCGAGCGTCTCCTGCATCTATGGTTTGGGGTCGCCGGAGGACTATCTGGCCCAGACCGTTATGCTCAATACCGGCAGCGAATACGATTTAGACGAGATTTTAAGGAAGCTCGTCAAAATCAGATACAACCGGAACGATTATGTGCTCGAACGAGGCACCTTTCGCATGAAAGGTGATGTGCTGGAGGTATTTCCGGCCTACGAAGAAGTCGCGCTGCGCATTGGGTTCTATGGTGAAACGGTTGAGAAGATCGAGGTCATCGATCCCATAACCGGGCGGACCAAGCGTGTCCTAACCGACACAGTCATCTACCCCGCTTCACATTTTGTTACGGCTCCCGAGAAAATGGAGAAGGCGCTTGTGTCCATCAAGCAAGAACTGGCCGAGCGCCTCAGGGTACTCAAGGACAACGGCCAGCTACTGGAGGCCCAGCGGCTGACGATGCGGACTGAGTTTGATTTGGAAATGATGCAGGAGGTCGGCTACTGTAATGGCATCGAGAACTATAGCCGGCATTTTTCGGGTCGGGGACCAGGTGAGCCGCCCGACACGTTGCTATCATATTTCCCCAAGGACTTCCTTACCATTATCGACGAGAGCCACATAACGGTGCCGCAAATCACCGGCATGTACCGGGGCGACGTCGCCCGCAAGAAGACGCTTGTCGACTATGGTTTTCGCCTGCCGTCCGCTTACGACAATCGGCCGCTGCGTTTCGAGGAGTTTGTCGAGCGAACGCAGTCCATCGTTTTTACGAGCGCCACGCCCGCGGACTTCGAGCGAAAAGTGAGTTCGCGCATCGTCGAGCAGATCATCCGGCCGACAGGTTTGATTGATCCCGAAGTTATTGTGCGTCCGACCAAAGACCAGGTGGACGACCTAATGAACGAGGTAAAGAAACGCGTCGACAAACACGAACGCGTGCTGATCACGACGCTGACCAAGAAGATGGCGGAGGATTTGACGGATTACCTGTCCGATCTTGGGCTGCGAGTTCAATATCTGCACAGTGATATCGCTACGCTGGAACGCGTCAAGATATTGTCGTCCTTGCGGCGAGGCGAATATGATTGCCTGGTTGGCATCAACCTGCTGCGCGAGGGTCTGGATTTGCCTGAGGTCAGCCTGATCCTGATTCTGGACGCGGATAAGGAAGGCTTCCTGCGCAGCGAGACATCGCTGATTCAAACGATTGGGCGGGCGGCCCGAAATGTCGGCGGCCAGGTCATTATGTACGCGGACAAAATCACGGGCAGTATGGGCCGGGCCATATCCGAGACGAACCGGCGGCGCAAGCTACAGATGGAATATAATAAGAAGAACGGCATCAAGCCCGCCACCATCCGCAAAGCCGTGAACGACATCCTGGTCGCTTCCCAGATGGACGACACTTCGGAAACGCGTGACGCAATAAAGGCTATCCGGAAGGCGCCTAAAGACGAAGTCGAGATGCTATTGCGCCTTCTCAAGGACGAGATGATGGAAGCCGCCGCCGCCGAGAGGTTCGAGGACGCGGCTCGAATTCGCGATGAAATCAATATGTTAGAGGAAGGGTTAGGAAAACGGAAGAAAAAATAGTCATTCGCGGCGCCCGCGAACATAACCTCAAGAATGTTTCCATCGAACTGCCGCGCAACAAATTAATCGTAATGACTGGCATGAGCGGATCCGGCAAGTCGTCACTGGCCATCGATACCCTCTACGCCGAGGGAGAACGACGCTATGTCGAGTCGTTGTCCGCTTACGCTCGTCAGTTCCTCGGACAGATGAACAAGCCTGATGTCGACTCCATCGAGGGCTTAAGCCCGGCCGTATGTATCGACCAAAAGGGCACAACCAAGAATCCTCGTTCGACTGTCGGCACGATAACAGAGATCTACGATTATTTGCGCGTCCTATACGCTAGAGTAGGTACGCCCCACTGCCCCGTATGCGGTGCCGCCATAACGCAGCAAAGCGCCACACAGATCATCGAACAGATCGCTGGCCGCGCCGCGGGTACGAAGCTGGCCATTTTAGCGCCTGTCGTGAGGGACCGGAAAGGTGAATATCGGGAACTGATCGACCGTCTGCGCCAGGAAGGCTATGCCCGGGTGAAGATCGACGGGGAAGTCTACGGACTTGATGAGAACATCGCGTTGGACAAGAAAGTACGGCACAATATTGACGTGGTAGTCGACCGGGTGGTCATCAAGGAAGGCGTCAAGCGAAGGCTGGCCGATTCCGTGGAAACCGCCCTGAAGCTGGCGGATGGAATTATCGCAGTCGAGGTGGGCGGGGAACGAGAATCATATTCGACCCACTATGCCTGCTTGAACGATGGGTTTAGTTTCGGCGAATTATCACCGCGCGCTTTTTCCTTCAACACCCCCTACGGCGCGTGTCCGGCGTGCGACGGTCTAGGGTCGCGCGTCCAACCGGATCTTGATCTGATAATCCCCGAACCCAGCCGCTCCTTGGCAGAGGGGGCCATAGCGCCGTTTTCCGGACCTTCAGTCAACTTCTATCCACAGATGATTCGGGCTGTCGCGGCAGAGTACGGCATCGATATCGACATGCCCTGGCACGACCTGACGGACGGGCAAAAAGACGTCATTCTGAACGGCACCGGCGAGACACGCGTTTATGTTCGGTTCCGCAGTGTCAGCGGCTATACACATGCCCATCACGCTAAATTCGAAGGCGTGCTGAATAACATAACGAGACGCTACAAAGAAACTGATTCCGATTATGCCAGGGATAAGCTGGAAGAGTATATGAGCCTCGTTCCTTGCCCAACCTGTCACGGCGCCCGTTTGAAACAAGAGATATTGGCCGTCACCGTTGGCGGGATTAACATCTATGAAATGGGTGAACTGTCCGCACGAGATTTGATGTCATTCTTTGAGCACCTGCGACTGAATGACCGTGAAGCGCAGATAGCCGAGCGGCTTTTGAAAGAGATTAAGCGGCGGGTCAAGTTCCTCGTTGACGTCGGTTTGGATTACCTGACGGTCAACCGGGCGGCGGCGACGTTGGCGGGCGGAGAAGCGCAACGTATCCGTCTGGCCACGCAGATCGGATCTGGCCTTGTCGGGGTACTATATGTTCTAGATGAACCGAGTATTGGACTACACCAGCGTGACAACGAGCGGCTGATCGTGACCCTGAAGCACCTGCGCGACATCGGCAATACCTTGGTCGTGGTGGAACACGATGAGGCGACCATCCTGGCCGCCGATCATATTGTTGATATCGGGCCGGCGGCTGGGGCGCATGGCGGACAGATCGTCGCGCAAGGGACGGTTGCAGACATCATGGCGTCTAAGGAATCGCTGACCGGAAAATATCTGCGGGGCGAACGTACGATTGCGGTACCGGCCAAACGGCGGGAGTCCAACGGTTCTGCCATAGTGATCAAAGGTCCCCGCGAACATAACCTTACCGGCATGGACATAGAGTTTCCTTTGGGTGTTTTGACCTGCGTCACCGGGGTATCCGGGTCAGGCAAGAGTACGCTCGTCGATGACATTCTTTGGAAGTCGGTTTCCAGAAAGCTCTACAAAAGCCGCGTGATTCCCGGAGCGCATGAGGCGATTTTAGGTTTGGAATATATCGATAAAGCTATCGAGATCGACCAGTCGCCTATCGGTCGGACCCCCCGCAGTAATCCGTCGACCTATATCAAAGCTTTCGACGAGATCAGAAAGGTATATTCGATGACGCCTGAGGCAAAACTGCGCGGCTACAAGCCGGGTCGCTTCAGCTTCAACGTCGCCGGCGGCCGTTGCGAGAATTGCCACGGCGATGGCCAAATAAAGATCGAGATGCATTTTCTGCCGGACGTCTATGTTACCTGTGAGGTATGCAAAGGGACGAGATTCAACGCCGAAACGCTCGATATCAAGTTTAAAGGCAAAAACATCGCTCAGGTTCTCGACATGAGTATCGAAGAGGGTTTGGCGTTCTTTGACAAGATCCCGGTCATCAAACGCAAGCTGGAAACGATTTACGATGTTGGGTTGGGCTACGTCAAGCTGGGCCAGCCGGCGCCGACTTTGTCAGGCGGGGAAGCGCAGCGCGTGAAGCTCTCGGCCGAACTGGCCAAACGCGCCACCGGGCGCACCTTATATATCCTCGACGAACCGACGACAGGTCTGCATTTCGCCGATATCGCCAAACTGCTGGAGGTTCTCAATCGCCTTGTCGACCAGGGCAATACGATAATCGTTATCGAGCACAACCTAGATGTCATCAAGGTCGCTGACTGGCTGATAGACCTGGGGCCCGAGGGCGGGGCCGGGGGCGGTCGGCTAGTTGTAGCCGGTACACCGGAGACCGTCGCTAAGACCAAGAAATCCTATACCGGGCAATTCCTCAAGGACGTTCTTAAATAGGCGATTATGCTACAATTACCTAATCTAATTGCTGACTTGGCAAAACGTCATTACTCCATTTAAATGGAGTAATGAAGTAGATTTCTCGAAATGACTATTCATCAGGGGGTTTAAATTATGTTGCGATTGGCTTTGCCGAAAGGAAGTCTGGGGGAACAGACTCTCGAGTTATTTGCCCAGGCCGACCTGGCGGTCAAAAAAGGCGACCGCGAATACAACTCAACCATCGATGACCCGCGCATCGGTAAGGTCAAAATTCTGCGGCCGCAAGAGATCCCGACCTATGTCATGGAAGATTATTTCGATCTTGGGATATCGGGCGCGGACTGTGTGCGCGAGTCGGGTGCCGACGTGGTCACTGTCGCCGAACTACCCTATGCCAAGACGGGCGCGGGAACTATCAAGATGGTCATCGCCGTCGCCAACACCGAGGCTATCGACAAACCGGAAGACATCCGGCCGAACAGCCGCGTGACCACGGAATTTCCGAAAGTGACAACCCAGTATTTTAAGGATCTTGGTATCCCAGTAAAGATTTTCTATTCCTACGGAGCAAGCGAGGCCAAGATACCTGAGCTTATGGACGTGGTTGTCGATCTGACTGAAACCGGCGCGACGTTGGTTAAGAACCAACTGAAGATAATCGGTGTTATCGGTGAGTTTCCCACGCTCTTAGTGGCCAACAAGGCGGCTTGGGCGGACCCCGCCAAACGGCAAGCCATTGAGGAGATTAAGACGTTGCTGCTCGGTGTTATTGAAGCGCGCGGCCGGGTGCTGTTGTCAATGAATGTCAGTAAAGCCAATCTTGACGCAGTCCTGCAGACCCTGCCGGCCATGAAACGACCGACCATTTCCCCGTTAGCGGGCGATGATTATGTGGGCGTCACAACGGTTGTCGACAAGCGGGGCGTAAACATACTGTTACCGCAGCTCAAAAGCGCCGGAGCGGAAGACATTCTGGAGATGCCAATTTCTAAGATAGTTAAGTAAGTACCCCTTGTACTCCTATTTCCGGACGACGGTTACGATGTGACCGCTGCCGAAACAGGCCAGGCAGTACGTCAAGTCCGGCAAACCGTTAGTCGATGACGGTAGGGAGATAATCCCGCTCCCCCCGCAGGCCGGGCAGATTTCTTCCACAAAACTATATGGCAATTGTTCCCTGATCCTAGCCGCTTGCTCACTGGCCCAATTGAGGTAGGCTGCCGGATCGCTCGGATAGCGAGGCGGCGTAACGCCGTTCCTGGCCCAGATCGGCGGTTTGGTAGAATCACCGGGCTCAAGTCTGACTCCCACCAGCTGTGCCGTGCAATCGCTGGAAATAATATCATCTTTTCGAGTAGTCACAAGATAGAAATAGTTGGTGTCGGGCGCGGCGCTATTGTCAGTGTAGAAGTGAACGCCCGCCGGCACAGAATCCAGTAGCTTCGGACTCAAACCGGTTGTCCAACGATAGATGTCGAATGGATATTGGTCTTCCCAGGCGGGCATTAGCCAGGTTAATACGACACGTCGGTCATCCGTTTCGGCATGGAACAGGGTTGGCGCGATTGGTTTGTTGGGGAAGAACGCGTTCGCATAGGAATGGCGCGGGCCGGCCGGGTTGGTCGCTGCTTTCGTTGAGTGAATGGCACAACCCGCGACCAAAACCAACAATGTGGCCGCGGCCACTTGAAGCCAGATCTTATGGCGCATCCCATCTCCTAACACGCTTTTTCTTAACTAACAGTCTATCATGATAATCGGCTAAAACTAACGTAAACTAGAGTATGCTTGTGTCAAGACAACGGCTCGCATAAGGAGGTATCATGTCTCGTCCAAGAATTGCGCTGCAGTTGCTGGCGGCCGGCGCGGTCGCTCTTTTTCTAGGCGGCTGCATCGCTGGAGCGCCCACTGACAATATTACGCGTCTCAAATCGGTTGAAGTAAGAGAATATAAAGGTAAGAACCTGTCGTCGATCGCCGATTTTCAAGAAAACTCCATCAAAGGTCCGCAAACGGTTCCCAAAGACACATACCATCTAGTCATTAACGGTTTGGTCAACAAGCCGCAGTCGTTGACATACGATGACGTTGTCAAAAAACACTCGGCCGTAAGCAAGGTGGTCAAATTGGATTGCGTCGAAGGCTGGAGCGTCACGATTCTCTGGGAAGGCGTTCTGGTCGAAGACCTATTGCGTCAAGCCGATCCAAAAAGCCGGGCGAGTGTCGTCATCTTACGCGCCCATGATGGCTATTCGACATCGTTCCCGGTTGAATATTTCAAGGCCAACAAAATAATGATCGCCAATAAGATGAACGGGGTCGATCTACCGCCGGAACGAGGGTTTCCATTTATGTTGGTCGCGGAGCAGAAATGGGGTTACAAATGGATCAAATGGATCGAAAGCATAACTTTGAGTGACGATACGTCTTTCCGCGGCTATTGGGAAAGCCGCGGCTATAGCAATTCCGGCGACTTGAACAAAGGTTTCTTTACCGACTAGGACGCTCGAGAGTATTATTATCTGGCAATGATACTTCCGTATGATGAGTCGCGAGACAAGGAGGCACTCAAAAATGAGTATAGGTGACAAAACCGAAAAAGATCTGATGAACGCGTTCGCGGGCGAATCGCAGGCCAACCGGAAGTATCTGGCGTTCGCCAAGAAAGCAGAGGCGGAAGGCTATTATCAAG
Organism: Actinomycetota bacterium; assembly: GCA_025355855.1. Classification (GTDB taxonomy): domain Bacteria; phylum Actinomycetota; class JAHEXW01; order JAHEXW01; family JAHEXW01; genus JAHEXW01. The sequence goes on along the minus strand of JANXYU010000032.1, from coordinate 48,826 downwards.
CGGCCAAACTGTTCCGAGCCGCGGCTCAATCCGAGACGATCCACGCGCACCGCCATCTGGGTTTTGTCGGTGGCGTAGGAGAGACGACAGCCAATCTGACCATCGCCATCGAAGGTGAGACATATGAATATACTGAGATGTATCCGACATTTATGACTGACGCCGCGGCGGCGGGCGACGATAATGTCGCCGCCTATCTTAAGTATGTCGCCAAGGTGGAAGAAGAGCACGCGATCTTGTATAAAGACATGATGGAGACGTTGGGTAACGCGGAAGACGTCGCCTACTATGTCTGCTCCTACTGCGGGCATGTGCATACCGGGTCGGCGCCGGAGAAATGTCCTGTCTGCGGGGCACCAAAATCGGCGTTTTCGGAAGTCGTGTAGGCGCCGATGAACGCCTTTTGGTCGCACTGGATTTGGCCGCTATTGACGGCGCTCACAGGATTTGTCTTCACGTTTCTCTTGCTCAAACAGTACCTGGCTCGACGCCAGCCCCATCAGCTTGCCTGGGCCATGGGCATGTTTCTTTACGCCGCCGCCGCGGTGATCGAGACTGTGTCCGAGTACACGCAAAGCTGGAACCCGCTGGTCTACCGTTTCTACTATGTGATGGCCGCGACCCTGGTTCTATACCTCGGCTTGGGCACGGTCTACCTGATCTTTAAGAACAAGCTCTGGGGCCATTTATATCTAGCATATACCCTTGTCTTGACCGCGGTGTTTCTGTATGCGTCGCTTAACGCGCAATTGGTCACGGCCAAACTTATTCCTGGAATCACCGTAGGGGGCAACGCGATGGCCACCACGGTACGGCTGTTCTCTTTTGCCTGTACCATTCCGGGTACGCTGGCCTTGCTGGGCGGAGCCGTATACTCGGTAATAAGGTTTGCGGCCAAGCAGGAATACGCCTACCGGATGTGGGCGAATGTTTTGATCGCGGCTGGGACCCTGGCAATCGCCACTGCGGGAGCATTGGCCAGACGCGGTGAAGCGGTTGGTCTTTATCCCGCGGAGATGGCCGGGGCCGCGCTCCTGCTATGGGGTTTTATGAAGGCGGGTTCCTTGAAACAAGGAGCCGCGGCCGCGAGGGCTCGTGCCGAGACACCAACATAAAAAACGGCGGCACATCAGGGACTATTTTGTCCTAACCAAGGACGGCGTCATTACCGGCGCCGCCGATGACGACCCTTCCGGTATTGTTACTTATATCCAGGTCGGCGCCTTAACTCGTTTTAGCCAGCTATGGCTGATTTTCTTGACTCTGCCGATGCTGATTGTGGTCGAGGAGATGTCGGCCCGCGTCGGCGTTATCACAAAGAAGGGCCTGAACCTGGTCATCGAGGAACATTTTGGCCGGGGTTGGGCGTGGCTGGCGATGGTTGTGGTTGTCATCTGCAACACAGCGACGCTCGGCGCCGACATGGCGGGCATGGCGGCGGTCATCGAGCTTTTTACAGGCATAAACTTTCTCTGGTGGCTTGCACCCATAGCGCTAATCATCTTGGTGATTCTGGTTCGCGGGGGCTACGCCCTAGTGTCCCGGGTTCTGTTTATGATCTCGCCGATTTTGCTCGTTTACATCATCAACGTCTTGCTGACTAAACCTGATTGGGCGGTTATCGCTACCGCGACCATTATTCCCTCTATCAAACTCAACGCGACGTTTCTAAGCGCCGCTGTTGCGCTGTTCGGCACGACCATCTCCGCCTATTTGCTGTTTTGGCAAACCAATGAAGAGATAGAGGAGAACAAAACGGTTGACGACCTAAAAGATGAGGCCTGGGGTGTGCGGTTCGGCATGATATTCGCCTCCGTTGTTTTCTATTTCATCATCTTGGCTGGAGGCATCGTTCTCTACGGGCATGTCGGTTTGAACGTGAACACTTGGTCGGCCGCGGACATCGCCATAGCCCTCAAACCGCTGGCCGGCAAACTGAGCTATCTGTTATTCAGCATAGGAATACTTGGCTCCGGCATTGTGGCAGTGCCGGTTCTCGCTCTGACAACCGCTTACGTTGTTCGCGATACGCTCAAATGGAATGAGGGCATGAGTGACAAGTTATCAAAAGCGAGAGGTTTCTACCTGGTGATCGGGCTATCGTTAGCAATCGGAGCGCTTCTCAGTCTGGTGGGCATCCGGCCGATGGCGATGCTGTTCTATTCTCAGGTTCTGCAGGGAGTGCTTACACCGGTTCTTCTGGTCTTTCTTATTCTTACGAGCAACAATAAGGCTATTATGGGGCGGCATACGAACAGTGTTTGGGCCAACGTGGTCGGTTGGGCTACAGTCACTGCGATGTTTGGATTATCGCTCGCCATGTTTTGGCAATTATTCGCGCCGGCGGTCGGCTAGGCGGCCAGCGTTGATTCGGACTGGTCGATGAGCGACCGGCGCAAAGTCAGCACCAAACCGGTGATTACGGTGATGGCACCGCCGATGGCAATAGCGATATCAACGCCGGTAAACTCCGCGACCGCACCGAAAATCAAACCCGAGAAAGGCATAATGCCCATAAACATCAGGACGTACATGCTCATGATCCGACCCCGCAGGCGGCCGGGCGTTAGCGCCTGCAACGACGTATTGATGGCCGAACTGGTGACCAGGAATGCCCCGCCGCAGAGAACAAGCACCGGAGCCGCCAGCCACACAGTATGCACGAAACCCAGCGAGACTAACCCGGCGCCGAATGTGATAGCCCCGGCCCGAATCAGCGTCTCCCTTTTAACCGTATTCGCCATCCCGCCGACCAAGAGCGCTCCGACCAACGCCCCCATGCCATTGAAAGCCATCATGAAGCCAAATCCGCTGGCACCGAGGTGTAAGACGTTTTTGGCGAGGACAGGCATCAATGTCGCGTACGGCATGCCAAATAATGTGACTAGACCGGTTGAGATCAGCAACGCCTTTAGAACCGGCTTCTCGTTAACGTAAGCGAAACCCTCCTTAAGATGAGCCATGACGCGGAACTCGCGAATCTTCTCTCGCGGTGCTGTCTTGACAGCGGCAAGCGCCAGAATCACAAACAGAAAGCTGACGGCATTCACATAGAAGTTCGCCGCGGCGCCATAGGCCGCTAGGATCAAGCCGGCGAGCGCCGGGCCGACCAGGCGCGCCATGTGAAACTGGGCGCTGTTCAAAGCAATAGCGTTCATCAAATCTTTTCGGGGCACGATGTCGGAAAGATAAGCTTGCCAGGTCGGAAACATAATGGCGGTCATCAAGCCGAATCCTAGGCTAATGGCGATGATATTCGGGATATTGACCGCTTTGATCTGCGTCAGATAAGCCAGGGCCAAGGCCAGCACCAGCATGACGATTTGGGTGCCAATGATAAGTTTCTTCCGATCGAGCCGGTCGGCCGCGACGCCGGCAAACAGCACCAGCGCCGTTACGGGGACGCTGCCCGCGAAGTTGACCAGGCCGACATAGAACGCGGATTTAGTCATCTCCAGAACCAGCCAGCCTAACGCAACGGTCTGTACCCAGGTACCGATGTTTGATAAAACGGCGCCGCTGAGAAAGAAGACAAAGTTCTTGTGAGCTAGAGAAGCGAAGACCCCGCGCGGCTGGAAGCCGCGTTTGACCAGAGAAGCGGCCGGACTGGTGACGTCAGCTTCCATGACGTTAGCGTTCAGGTTATTTGTATTGTTGCCGTTATCGTTCTCGGGCTTTAGCATTATATAATGATAGCATGCTTATTGAAGCCAAGGTCATCCCTAGGGCGGCCCAAAATCGCATACTCGAAAACCGCGGCATCTGGCGGGTTTATGTCACAGCGGCGCCGGCGGACGGCCAAGCCAACCGAGCCGTAATCAAGATGTTGGCTAAGTATTTCAACGTCGCCCAGGCGGACGTTGTTCTCGTTCGGGGCCAAACCGGCCGTCTGAAGACGTTCAACATTAAGCTGAGGGACGACCTTTAGATGCCTGGGAGGTTGCTCGGTCACGTAAATACCAAGCTCCTCGCGATGACGTATAGCGTTTCAGCTTTGTTTTGGAGGCGGTGGGCCACATAGCTAAGCACACATTTGGAGAGGAATTAAGGAACTTACCGCTCCTGCCGGGCTGTTACCTTTTTAAGGACAGAACGGGCCGGGTTCTATATGTCGGGAAGGCGCGAGAGTTGCGCCGACGTGTCTCTTCATACTTCCGGCAGAGGCATCACGATCGGCCAAAGATCGAACTAATGATGGACAAGATCGAGTCGTTCGACTTCATTGTCACCGCCTCCGAAGTCGACGCCCTGGTATTAGAAAAAGTGCTTATCAAAAAGCACGACCCGCCCTTCAATACCGACCTCCGCGATGACAAGAGTTATCCTTACCTAGCGATAACCGCGGAAGAGGAGTTCCCGCGAGTGTTTGTCACCCGCGAGCTGCACCGGCGCGGCACGCTTTACTTCGGCCCGTATACAAACGTGACAGCACTTAGAATGACTCTTGATCTATTGCGCAGCGTATATCCGATTCGAACGTACGCGCGGCAGCGAGCCACGGGCCGCTCCCGACCGTTTCTGGATTATCACGTTAAGTGGGCATTGAACCCGGGCAGTGCGCCGGCCGACGTTGCATCCTACGGCGACGTGATCAAGAAGGTCATCGCTTTCCTGGAAGGACGCGACGCATCGATAATCAAGGATCTCAAGGCGAGGATGAAAGAGGCTAGCGCCGATCTGCACTTTGAGCGCGCGGCCCGGCTGCGCGATAAGATCGAGGCCGTTGAATATCTCATGGAAGGCCAGAAAGTCATAAGCCGGGATAAAACGGATCGCGATATCGTCGGTATCGCGGAGGGGGACGGCACGATCTATGCCAGAATACTGTTCGTGCGCGGCGGCAAAATGGTCGGCAGCCGGGGCTACGCGTTCGCGTCTGAGCAGGTCGAAGAGGACGTCCTGGGCGCTGTTCTGGAGAGATACTATTCCGAGACGACGCGTTTGCCGGCCGAGATTATTCTGCCGGAAGCGGTCGGGGAGGCCGACTTAATCGCCAACTGGCTGAGTACTCGGCGCGGCCGCAAAGTCGCCTTGATCGTGCCGCAGCGGGGCGAAAAGAAAGAGCTGGTGCGCCTGGCCAACGCCAACGCCAAGTACGCGTTCGAACAATACCGCATCCGCGGCCGCGGCGGGGAAGAGCGTGCGACCTGGCTAATGGGAGAACTAAAGAAGGACCTGGGACTAAGTGAGATTCCGCGCCGCGTCGAGTGTTTTGATATTTCAACACTGCAGGGTACGGAAACCGTCGCTAGTATGGTCGTCTTTGAAAACGGCAAACCGCGCAAGAGCGAGTACCGCCGTTTTCGCATTAAGTGGGTGCTCGGCCAAGACGACTTTTCGTCGATGGTCGAAGTCTTAGAGAGACGCTTGCGGCATATTGGCGTTGACGAACCCGGCAACAAATTCGCCAGCCGGCCGGATCTGATAATCGTCGACGGCGGAAAACCTCAACTCTCGGCCGCCCTGGCGGCTGAGTCAACCCTCATGTTGCTTGATATTCCGACGTTCGCGCTGGCCAAACGCGAAGAAGAGCTTTTCGCCGCGGGCCGGGATGAGCCCTTGCGCCTGCCGCGCAACGCCGCGTCTCTAAACGTTATTTGTCATATCAGGGACGAAGCGCACCGCTTCGCGATTACCTACCACCGGGGATTACGCGGCCGCGCTATGCTTGTCTCGGCGTTTGACGCCATACCCGGCATTGGCGCTGTCAAAAAGAAGGCTTTACTGAAGGAATTCGGCAGTCCGGCTGGTGTCCACGCGGCGTCGGTCAAGGAATTAGCCAAGGTGCCCGGTGTGTCCACGGCGTTGGCAGAGACCATCTACCAGACCCTACATCCTTGATTTCGCGCCTGTCCGGGAGGACTGTTATTATTACCTTATGAATCAACCAACGGAATTCGAGATGGCCGTCTATGACGTCGTTCGAACTATACCGCCCGGTGAAACACGTTCTTACGCCTGGGTCGCCCGAGCTGTCGGCCGGCCGAACGCAGCGCGCGCGGTTGGTAACGCCCTGCATAGGAATCCATTTGCCCCTGAAGTGCCATGTCATCGTGTTATTCGATCCGACGGCGGTCTCGGCGGGTTTGCCCATGGAACTGAACGGAAACGTCAGATGTTGACCGAAGAGGCAAAAACAAGGGCACCGGTATGACGCAGTCTAAAACGGGCAAGGTAGAATTCGTTATTATCACCGGTCTGTCGGGAGCCGGCCGAACAGAAGCCCTGCATGCTTTCGAAGATCTGGGTTATTTTTGCATCGATAATCTTCCGCCTGCGCTAATTCCGAAGGTTGCCGAGCTGGTGGCCACACCAGGGAGCCCGAAAAACAAGGTGGCTCTGGCCACTGATGTCCGGGGCGGTCATTTCTTCGACGCGCTCTGGGAGTCCCTGCGTGAACTAAAGACGAGCCAGGTCGAGTACCGGATAATGTTTTTGGACGCGGACACACCCACGATCGTTAAGCGTTTCAAAGAAACGCGGCGGCGCCATCCGTTGGCCAAAGGCGGCGACATTATGGAAGGCGTTGATCGCGAGCGAGCGTTGCTCGAGGACATCAAAGCGGCGGCCGACATCGTCATCGACACAACCGATCTTAGCGGGCAGGACCTTAAGCAGAAGGTGGCGGCCGGCTTTCGCCCGGGTGTTTTTACAACCTCTTTGGCTATTACCGTGATGTCTTTCGGCTACAAATACGGGCTCCCGATGGACGCCGATATTATCTTGGATGTCAGATTCCTGCCGAATCCTTATTATGTTGACTCGCTACGTTCCTTAACCGGACAGAACAAGAAGGTTAAACGCTTCGTTCTTGAGCGGCCAGCGACTGTGACTTTTTTGAAAAAGACAGAGAGTCTATTGACGTTCTTACTGCCTAACTACGCGCGGGAAGGTAAGACGCATTTCACGATCGCGCTCGGCTGTACCGGCGGACGCCACCGTTCCGTCGCGCTGGCGGAAGAGGTATTCGCTTTCCTGCAAGCCAAAAACTACAACGTAATATTGCGTCACCGCGATGTCGATCGCGACAGCCAGGCCTACGAAGGACACAAATGACGGAAACCGCTGCAACCCGCGTTGTCGCCATTGGCGGCGGCACCGGTCTGCCTATTGTCCTCCGCGCCCTAAAGAAGGCGTCCTTACGACCAACCGCCATTGTCACGATGGCTGACGATGGAGGCAGCTCCGGCAAGCTGAGGGAAGAATTGGGTATCTTGCCGCCGGGCGACATTAGGAATTGTCTGGTCGCTCTCGCTGCGAATCCGAATTCGGAGCTGGTTCACTTACTCCAGTACCGTTTTCCCATGGGGCGCACCTTGGCCGAGCACAGCTTGGGAAACCTGGTTATTGCCGGGATGACGGACTACGAAGGCGGCTTTGTATCGGCTCTGCGGACGCTGGCCCGCTTGCTAGATTGCCAGGGCACAGTCCTGCCGTCGACCCTGGCTGACGTAAACCTGTTTGCCGACGTGGGAAGCGACTCTTTCCTCGCGGGCCAGGCTAGAATCGCGCGTTCCGAGCGTATCCGCCGCGTTCATCTGGAACCGCGCGACGCTCCGGCATATGCCCCGGCTAAGGCCGCAATAACAACTGCCGATCTCCTTATCATTAGTCCCGGAAGCCTGTTCACGAGCATCATTCCCAACCTTTTGGTTAAGGGTGTGGCCGCGGCGATGGTCGCGGCCGATTGCCCGAAGGTTCTTGTTTTGAATACGATGAGCATGCGTGCGGAGACAACCGGAATGACCGGCAATGACTACGTTGAAGCTCTACTGGCGCACGCGCCTGCAGGAATCATAGATTCGGTGTTGGTTCATGACGGTCCTCTGCCTGAGACTACCCCGTCACCCGCCGGAGATGTGGCGCGCCGGGTCGTTTATGATCGAGGCGCCTTGGAGGCGACCGGGCTGAAAGTTTGGGCAGCCGACATTGCATCGCTTGACCAGCCGCTTCTGCATGATGTTGCCAAGTTAGCGAAAATATTTCAACTGATCATCAGAGAGGGGACAAAATGAAGAAAGCATGGCCTGTCTGGGCCGGCGGGCTGGTAGTGATTGTGGTTATCGGACTGTTGGGCTATGGCTGGTATCAATCATATGGGCCAGGTTTGCGCTTGCGTGACGATCGCGCGATCAGCCTCGTTACTGCCGGAAACAAGCTGTCAGCCGACGCCGGTAAAACAATCGACATAGCCGGGCAGTTGCCGGCCAAATGGCAAACGCTTGTATTTAATGAAGTCGCCGAAACCGGCATAATTCAACAAGATCTGGGTGCCCAGCGGGGCTATAGCATTGACAAAAGACGTGATCCCGCAGCTATTGCAGTGGCCAAAGACCTCGTTGAAACAAATACCGCATTAATTAAAAAAGGCAAGGAATTAAAGACGAACCTCGCCGATCTTAACAAGGCCAAAGCGGGCGCGCTTTCGGACACAATCCGGACTCGCGTTTCCGCGGCAATTTCCGCTAACCGCGCGACGGCGCGCCGCGTCACCACCTGCCAGAAGAACGTGACGGAATTAACACACGATAATGACGTTTGGGGATTTTTCGCGCTCTCTCTGCAGGCCGACGCTCAATTGCTGGTCCAGCTCGAAGCATCACGGGCCGCTTTAGCCGGTGGCGACTTTGAAGTCGCAAGGACACAAGCCTTGGCTGCCAAAGAGTCGGTAAATGTCAGCGCCACTTGGTTAACACAGGGTAACCAGGAGCTCACTAACATCGGCGTTTATTCGCAAGACGGGAGTGCCCTGCTAGCTTTTATTAGCCTAAGCAAGGACGCTGCGGAAATGCTGGATCAGGCGAGCTCGGCCGGGCTCAGGCAAGAAGCGGACTCTATTTTAAGGCTCTCCCAGACGGCCGACGGTCAGCTGAACATGGTGCGTAAAGCCGCGACTAATCAGGTAATCGGCCAAGGCTATGCCGTATGGTTTGACGCGCTGGCGCGCCGCCGGCTTAGTTCTTAAGCCTGGCTGGCCTTAACGACCTTATCAGCTACATTTGGCGGAACCTGCTCATATGTAGCCACATCCAGATGGTAAGCCCCTTGCCCATGGGTTATCGAGCGAAGGTCGGACGCGTAGGTGCGCATTTCGGCCAGCGGTACGTTGGCCTTTACCACCTGGCGGTGGTCAGAAGGTTCCATCCCTAGGATCCGGCCGCGTTTTGTATTGAGGTCGCCGATAACGTCGCCCGTGTAAGAGTCAGGCACCATCACTTCCACGCTGGCGACCGGCTCAAGCAGGGTCGGTTGCGCTGTTTCCAAACACTTGCGGAAGGCCATAGCGGCGGCGATCTTAAAAGACATGTCGGACGAATCCACAGGGTGGAAAGAGCCGTCAACGACTGTAACCTTTACGTCGACAACAGGAAACCCACCGATTATGCCCTCGGCCATTGTCTCTCGCACGCCTTTCTCAACGGCAGGGATATAGTTTTTCGGAATCGATCCGCCGAATATTTTGTCTACGAACTCAAACCCGCCGCCCCGCGCCAATGGCTCGATCTCCAGCCAGACATCACCGTATTGCCCGTGTCCGCCAGTCTGTTTCTTGTATTTGCCCTGGGCTTTCGCAGAGGCCCCGATGGTTTCGCGGTATGGCACCTTCGGCAGTTCCAGAACGGCTTCCACGCCGAACTTGCGCTTGATCTTCTCGGCCATTATCTCCAGTTGCATATCCCCAAGCGCGGTGGCGACCGTTTGCCCGGTACCGGGATTGCGTGAGATTCGCAAGGTGGGCTCTTCATCTATGATTTTGTGGAGCGCGACAGCCAGCTTATCATCTTCGCCCCGTGTTTTCGGGTGGATGGCCATCGGGAATACGGGCTCCGGGAAATTGAGCGCCGCGAACTTGACTGGCCGGCTCTCATCGCAGAGGCTGTCGCCGGTGAAGGTGGACTCAAGTTTAGGCAACGCGACGATATCCCCGGCCACCGCGTGTTTCGCGTCCTCTTGTGTTTTGCCTTTGACGTTTAACAGATGTCCGACATGCTCCTTCTTGTTCTTGCTTGAGTTCAGTAGGGTCGAATTGGTTTTTAACACGCCCGCGATGACCCTAACGTAGGCCAGCTTGCCAACGTAGGGATCGCTGACCGTCTTAAAAACAAAAGCGGCGGCCGGATCCGCCGCGCTGTTCTTAATCATGATTTCTTCGCCGGTCTGGGCGTCAATTGCCGGCACGTCCGGGCAATGCTCTGGGGAAGGCAGGGCGGTAGCGATGACGTCTAGCGCCGTTCGCACCCCAATATTCCGGGCTGCGCTGGTGGCCAGGACCGGAACCAAGTGGCCCAGGCTTATACTAGTGTGTAATGTGTTGCGTAAGGTCGCTTCGTCGACCTCGCCCTTTTCCAAATACGTCTCCAGCAGGGTATCGTCCACCTCGACAGTCAGCTCAACCATCTTTTCGTGGTATTCGTCGGCTAGAGCTTGCATATCCTCCGGGATGTCATTTTCGGCGCCATCTGTGCCTATGATCGCCTTCATTTTAACTAGGTCTACTACGCCCCGAAAATCGTCTTGGCCTCCGATGGGCAGACTGAGCGGGGTGGCGTGCTGGTAGAGGTTGTTTTGAACCTCCGTTAAGCGGGCGAAGAAATCGGCGTTTTCCCTGTCCATGCCGTTGATAACAACCATGGCCGGCATTTTCGCCGCTTTGACCAGTTCGGCTATGCGCTCGGTTTGGACACCCAGCCCGTGTACCGCTTCAACCAGATAGCAGGCATTGTCGACCGCGCGCAACGCTCCGATTACCTCCCCGATGAAGTCGGCGTATCCGGGAGTGTCAATCAAGTTGATTTTCGCGCCGCTGTGTTCCGCCGGCGCTAGCGCCGAGCCTAGCGAGAATTGCCGTTTGATTTCCTCGGGTTCGAAGTCGGAAACAGTCGTTCCTGCTTCCACCGTACCCATGCGCGTCGTTGTTTTAGAGTCGAACAGCATTGCTTCCATGAGGGTTGTCTTACCTGCGGCGCCGTGTCCAATTAGGGCGACATTGCGGATGGCGTTGGTGGCGTAATCTTTCAAAAGGCCTCCTTGGCTTACTTAATGCGGTAATGAATCTATTGTATGAAAACGGCCATCAAAAGCCAACGCCTAATTCATAACTTCTTAACATTGCCCTACGACAATGGACTTACGCTAGTTTTACAATTGTTCCACCCGGTTCCACCAAGTTTTATGAGCAACAACTTTGAAGGGAGGCAACATGCCAAGAAAGACGGACGACATGGCCGCAGCGGCGGCCCCGGGCCCTGTAATGATGGCTCCGGCTGAGTCGGCGCATCACCCCCACTGCATGTGCGGCACACACGGCAGTTACAAGATGATCGCCGGGCTCTTGATTGGATTATTTTTGCTGGCGTCGGCTTTTGTTAGCGGCGTTATCGCAGGCAAGATTTCCGACCGGTTCGACGGCGAGCACGGCCGCGCCGGAATGATGAGCGGTTATGGTCAGAGTGAATGCGATCGCGGGGCCAGCGGTTACGGTCAGGGAATGATGCGCGGCTACCACGGTTATGGGTACGAGAAGGGAACGACGACCGTGCCGGACAACAGCACCGAGACGACTCCGGCGGCGCCAGCAACACCGGCGCAATAGAGACAATGAACACATGGCGGCTGGACGCCTTCGCGACTGCCCCCAGCATGGCGCGTAGTAGGTCCAAAGCAAAGATCAAGCCATATAGGTCGAAGGTCGCCATTCGCCCCGTGTAACACGCCTTCGGGGATATAGAAAGAGAGAGCGAGAGTTGCTATAATAAGGCAGCTCTCGCTCTTCTTTGTTCATCTACGCTTTAGAATCAGTTACCTTCAAGGGGCTTACATATGAAGATAGCGGTCATCGCGCCGGTTTGGGTCAGGGTGCCTCCGGAACAATACGGCGGCATCGAGTTAGTCGTAAACCTATTGGTTGAGGAATTGGTCAGACAGGGCAAGGACGTAACTCTTTTCGCAACCGGGGACGCCGTCACGAGCGCGCCGCTGCGGTACATCTATCCCGAAGCTGTGGGTTTTGCCTCCGGCCACCAGAGTTTTCCTGAAACACACGTTGCCTGGGCGTTCAGCCAGGCCGCGGAATTCGATCTGTTGCATAACCACGCGCAAGTCGCCGGTATTGCCATGGCCCGCCTAATCAAAACGCCGGTCGTAACAACGCTGCACAACAACTATTTTATACCGGAGAACCCGGTATTCTTCGAACAGAACAAGGCTAACCAGTTCTTCGTTCCGATCAGCAACGCTCAAAAGCGAGAGATTCCCGGCCTGAATTTTACCCGTACTGTTTATAACGCCATTGACGTCTCCAAGTATCCCTTTCAAGAAAAGAAAGAAGACTTCCTTCTTTCTCTAGGCAATTTGTGGGAAGTCAAAGGGCACGACACGGCAATCGCGGTCGCCAAGCAGCTGGGAATGAAATTGATTATCGCCGGAAAACTCGACCCCAAAGGCGAAGAGTTTTTTCATACCAAAATCGAACCCGAGATTGATGGAGAACAGATAGTATTTGAAGGCCAGATTACTCAAGAGCGGAAGATGGAGTTGTTTAGCAAGGCCAAAGCGTTTCTCTTTCCAATCCGGTGGGAAGAGCCTTTTGGCTTGGTAATGGCCGAAGCTATGGCCTGTGGTACGCCGGTTATCGCGTTTCGTCACGGCTCGGTTCCCGAAGTAATTGTTGACGGGGAAACCGGTTTTATAGTCGATACAGCGGCTGAGATGGCCGCCGCCGTCGGGAAAGTCGACACCATTGCACCCGCGGCCTGCCGCGCCAGGGTCGAAGCGGCGTTCAGCCCCAAAAAGATGGCCGAGGGCTACTGGGAAGCTTACACTGAAGTCTTGAGCCGAGCTTGAGGCGCGCAGACTAGCATATGGCAGGTAAACACAGCCCGGCGCGAGGGCCAGGTAAGGTCGCCTCCGATGGCGGCAGTCGCCGGAAACGAGCCAAGAAGCCGTTATTGATCAGCCTAAGCATCCTGCTTATGCTGGCGGTCGTCGGCGGAGCGGCGGTCTACTTCTATTTCTTTGACGGCCATGTCCTGGCAGGTTGGCTTCGGCTGGCTCTTCCCGCCCAAGTCAGCGCCCCCAAACCCGTTGCCGTCTGCCCTCTGGACGGAAGCATTGTCAGCGACGCTTCCATGCTAAAGCGCCGGCCAATACTGATCAAGGTGGAAAACCATCCCGACGCGCGCCCGCAGTCGGGGCTGGACAAAGCCGACGTCGTTATCGAAGCCATGGCAGAAGGCGGCATAACGCGTTTCGCGGCCGTTTTCTGGTGCCGTGACGTTGAGGAAATCGGACCCGTGCGCAGCGGGCGTCTTCAGGACCTGACATTCGCCGCCGAATATGACGCCATATTTGCGCATGTCGGCGGGTCGGACGCCTGGATGGAAGCGAAGACCTCCACCTTGGCGGACTTGGACCAGTTCGCGTTCGGTGACACCTATTGGAGAAGTGCCGACCGCGACGCTCCGCACAACGTTTATACGACAACTGAGCGGCTACACAAAACGGCCGCCGCCGAAGGCCTTGAAAAAACCGTTTCTATTGATGCGTGGAAGTTCAAGTCCGCCCAACCCGGAGCCGGCAAGATTACTTCGGTCAAGATACCCTACGGCGCCCAATGCGCTTGCAGCTATAGCTATGACAAGGCGACTAATAAGTATCTGCGTTACGTTGAGGATGAGCCGTTCCTCGACAAACCGACCGGTGCTCAGATCGCGCCTAAGAACGTTGTAATCATGTATGTCGATTATGATTCCTCGGACTTCGGCGAAGAGTACGGGTTGGGCGGGCGTGACGTCATGCAGTTGATTGGCGAAGGCAAAGCAGTCGTTCTGCGTGACGGCCAAGCGGTGACCGGTCGCTGGACCAAAGCGGACGCGTCCTCCCGAACCATGTTCATCGATGACAACGGCCAGCCGATCACGTTTAACCGGGGCCAGACTTGGATAGAAATCATCCCTTCTAGCTGGGATATTACTCTCGGCTAACCTTAAACACGCGTTTCGCGTGTGATATAATCTTGCTCATGCACGGGCTAAAACGTTTAATTATTAATTTTGGAGGTTGTTTAGCAGATGGCGGAGGAAGGAACTCTTAGGGTTAAGACCGGTCTGGCGGAGATGCTCAAAGGCGGCGTGATCATGGATGTCACCAATGCCGAGCAGGCCAAGATCGCCGAGGACGCGGGCGCGGTTGCGGTTATGGCCTTGGAGCGGGTGCCGTCGGACATCCGCGCCGCGGGCGGCGTTGCCAGAATGGCTGACCCGGCGATTATCGAGAATATCATGAAAACGGTCAGCGTGCCAGTCATGGCCAAGGCGAGGATCGGCCATTTTGCGGAGGCACGGATTCTGGAAAGCCTGGGCGTAGATTATATCGACGAAAGCGAGGTCTTGACCCCTGCCGACGAAAATAATCACATCAACAAATGGGACTACAAGGTGCCGTTTGTTTGTGGGGCGCGTAATCTTGGCGAAGCTCTGCGCCGGATCGGCGAGGGTGCAGCGATGATCAGGACCAAGGGCGAGGCCGGTACTGGCAACGTTGTCGAGGCCGTTCGTCATATGCGTACCATTACCAACGAAATGCGAGGGTTGACCGTACTGGGTGAGGAAGAGCTGATGACCGCGGCCAAGAATATGGGAGCGCCTTTTGATCTCGTTCGCTCTGTCGCCAAGACCGGCAAATTGCCGGTCGTGAACTTCGCGGCGGGCGGCATCGCGACACCCGCGGACGCTGCTCTCATGATGATGCTGGGCGTTGATGGCGTTTTCGTGGGCTCCGGTATTTTTAAATCCACCGACCCGTCCTCGATGGCCAAATCAATCGTCGAAGCGACGACTCACTTTAATGATGCCGCCTTAGTCGCCAAGGTCTCCAAAGGCATCGGGGACCCGATGAGGGGCATGGAAATCTCCGAAATCGACGAGAAAGACCTGCTACAGACACGCGGCTGGTAGATTACCCGTGACTAAGGAATCCCCGACGATCGGGGTTCTCGCCTTACAGGGCGCAGTTCGTGAGCACGCGGCGGCGCTGAGGTCGGCGGGAGCGGCTGTCGAGATGGTTAAGTGGCCAGGCCAGCTAGCTGGGATTGACGGGTTGATTATTCCGGGCGGCGAGAGCACCACCATTGGCAAGCTCATGGTAAAGTACGGCTTTATCCAAACTATTAGGGATTTCGCAGCGTCCGGGCGACCTGTTTACGGGTCTTGCGCCGGTTTGATCGCTGTCGCTAAGAAAATCACGGAAGGATCGGACCCCTGGCTGGAGCTGATGGATATCGAAGCCAGACGTAACGCGTTCGGAAGACAGCAGGAGAGCTTCGAAGCCGAGTTAGACATTCCCGTTTTAGGCGCTACGTTTACAGGTATATTTATCCGCGCGCCATGGATTGAAATAGCGGGACCCGGGGTTGACGTTTTGGCGGAATTTGACGGCCACAAGATCATGGCCCGCGAGAAAAATATTCTGGTTACCGCGTTTCATCCCGAGCTAACAAACGATACCAGAATACATGAGTACTTTTTAAGTATGATTAACGAAAGAACACAATGAGCACAAGGAACGTAAACGATGATGGGTGCTAAAAAATCGGCCAAATCGTCTTCGTGATCCTTGTACTCCTTGTAATCCTACAAGGAGGCAAATAGTGAGCGGCCATTCAAAATGGGCCTCGATCAAGCATAAAAAGGGAGCGACCGACCAGAAACGCGGCGCGGTGTTCAGCAAGCTGGTGCGCGCGATAACCGTAGCGGCTCGCGAGGGCGGCGGCGATCCCAAGAACAATGCAGCTTTGACGACGGCCATAGAAAAAGCCAAAGCGGCCAGTATGCCGGCCGAAAACATCGAGCGGGCGATCAAGCGTGGCGCCGGCTTGCTGGAGGGTGTCAACTACGAAGAGATCATGTATGAGGGCTACGGACCGAGCGGTGTCGCTGTCATGGTTGACGTATTGACCGACAATCGCAATCGTACCGCCTCCGACGTGCGTAATATCTTTTCCCGTTCCGGCGGCAGCCTGGGCGAGATCGGCAGTGTCGGTTGGATGTTCAATAAAAAAGGGGTCATCCTTGTACCTAAGAGCGCCAGCAAATCGGAAGAAGAAATGATGGAAGCGGCTATTGACGCGGGCGCCGATGACGTCGAGATTTCCGAAGACCATTATGAGATCATCACGGAACCGGCCGCTTTCGCCGCGGTGCGCGCCTATCTTGGCGAACACGATATTCCGTTTGACGAAGCTGATCTGACAATGATTCCGACGACTACGGTTAAGTTGGACGAGGCCGGCGCGCGCAAGGTCTTGCGACTGTTAGACGCGCTTAACGATCACGACGATGTCCAGGAAGCTTTCGCCAATTTCGATATTCCCGATGATATTCTTGAGGCCGTCGCCAAGAGTCTGTAGCGGTGTGCTATAGTGAACATATGTTCGCCTGTCATGAACGCACACGATCCACAGGAAATGGGTAGCGCATGATAATTCTGGGCATCGACCCCGGCACCGCCCGCTGCGGTTTTGGCGTTATCGAACAAAATGGCGGCGCTCTGACGTTATTGGAGTGCGGCTTGATTGATACACCGTCAGGAACACCTACCAGTTTTCGCCTAACCGCGATATATTCCCGCCTAAACGAACTTATTGTCACTCACCGACCCGCGGCTGTCGCCGTGGAAGAACTGTTTTATGGAAACAATGCCAAGACTGCGATTGCCGTAGGCCAAGCCCGCGGTGTTATATTACTGGCGGCCGCCCACAACGGAGTCGAGACGGCCGAGTATACGCCACCCCAAATCAAACTGGCTGTTACCGGATACGGGAAAGCTGACAAAGAACAAGTCAGATCAATGGTCAAGACGGTTCTAAACCTAAAAGAGTTACGAGGACCGGACGATACCTCAGACGCTGTCGCGGTTGCCCTTTGCCATGCCTTCAGCTGCCGCTTGACCGCCCGGATCGGGAGCGCTTTGTCATGATAGCTTGGCTGTCCGGCTCGGTAATGGCCAAAGACGCTGATCGCATTATCATTGATGTAAACGGCGTGGGCTACGAGGCTTATGTGTCTTTGTTCTCATTGGCGCAGCTGCCGGATGTCGGTCAAAATGTCGGGCTTCATACCTACCAACATGTTCGAGAGGACACTTTGCAACTATTTGGCTTCACCGGCCCTGCGGAAAAGGACCTTTTCCTGCGTCTGATTAGCCTAACAGGCGTTGGTCCAAAACTGGCGTTGTCGATATTGAGCGTCTTTTCTCCAGGGGAGTTTCAGCGCGTACTCATAAATGGTGATGTCAAAGCGCTGACCACAATTCCCGGAGTCGGGCAGAAGGGCGCCAAGCGTCTCGTATTGGAACTGCAAGAAAAGTTGGTTCCTTCCGACCAAGGAGGGTTGCCGGCCGACGTCCCGTCGGAGGCTAAACCTGCCTTCGCTGAAGCGCGGGAAGCGCTGGTCGGACTGGGTTATTCCCCGGCCGAGGCGAACCGGGCGCTTGAAGGATATCCGGTCGACACGGCGGTAAAGGTGGAAGACATAATCAAATACGCGTTGCGAAATCTTGCAAGCGTTTAATAGCGATAGAAATGTAGGCGGCTTCCTTTAGGTTGCCGCGCGCCGGTCTCAAGACCGGCGCCTACACAAACCAAGAACGGTGAGTTGGGTGCTAAAAAATGACAGACATCGAACAGCCAACTGAAGATTGGATACTGAATCCAGCGGAGACATTGCCGGAGGAAGTTGATCTTGATGTAACCCTTCGTCCGCGCCGGATGGACGAGTTTGTCGGCCAGAGCGCGACCAAGGAGCACCTGCGAGTTTTGATCGACGCGGCTCGCAACCGCGGTGAAGCCCTTGATCATGTGCTTCTTTGCGGACCGCCCGGGCTGGGTAAGACTACGCTGGCCTGCATTATCGCGGCCGAACTGGACGTCAATCTGCGCAGCACCTCCGGCCCCGCGATGGAGCGCGCCGGCGACGTGGCCGCTATTCTCAGTAATCTTGAACCGGGCGATGTACTCTTCATTGACGAGATTCATCGGTTGAACCGGCAGATCGAAGAGGTGCTGTATCCCGCCATGGAAGACTTTAAGATCGATATCGTTGTCGGGAAAGGCCCGAGCGCCCGTTCTCTGCGTTTGGATGTGCCTCGCTTTACTTTGGTCGGTGCGACCACCCGCACCGGCCTGATCACCAGCCCGCTGCGCGACCGTTTCGGAATGACGGCACGACTTGACTACTACGGAGCTGATGATCTGAAATCGATTGTTCTGAGGGCGGCGGATATCCTGAACGTCCGCTTGGAGGACGGCGGGGCCGCCGAGATAGCGTCCCGTAGCCGCGGTACACCCCGCATTGCGAACCGGCTGCTTAAACGCGTACGCGACTATGCGGAGGTAAAAGGGGACGGTACGATATCGCGCGACACGGCCGCGAAAGCGTTATCTTTCTTCGAGGTCGACGGACTTGGTTTAGACAAACTGGATATCAGATTGCTCAAGACGCTGATTGAGAGGTTCCAAGGGAGCCCGGTGGGTTTGAATACTCTAGCCGACGCGGTCGGAGAAGAGCCCCAAACCATCGAGGAAGTCTATGAACCATATCTGCTCCAGCTAGGCATGATAAAGCGGACACCTCGAGGCCGTGTCGCGACGGAGCGAGCCTACAGCCACTTCGGTTTGCCGATGAGCGACGCCGCTCGTCTGTTTTAATGCGCGTTCTGCTGCACGCTTGCTGTGGACCGTGCCTGATATATCCGGCCGATTCCCTCCGGCGGCAAGGTCTTGACCTTACCGTACTCTACTATAACCCCAACATTCATCCTCTGGCGGAATACGAGAAGCGGCGTGCCAACCTGCTGGAGTACTGCCAGAAAGTCGGGCTGACTGTGGCCAGCGGCGATTACAACGTCGATGACTATTTCAGCGCCGTTGTTTCGCCCGAGGCTGACCGCTGTCATCTGTGTTACCAGCTACGGCTGGGCGAGACGGCTCGCCAGGCCGCTGCCGGGGGATTCGACGCCTTCTCGACAACTTTACTGGTTAGTCCTTATCAGAAGCATGACGAGCTGCGCCAAGCGGGCGAGGCGGCTGCCTCGGCCGCCGGAGTCGCTTTTCTATACGAAGATTGGCGGGCCGGTTATCGCGCCGGTCAAGCTCGCGCCCGCGAGCTGGGAATGTATCGTCAGAAATACTGCGGCTGTGTATATTCCAAAGAGGAAAGCCGCACCCCTAAGCGATGAAGACGTCTGACTTTGAATACTACCTACCGCCCGAGCTGATTGCGCAGCGACCCCTAGACCGCCGCGACGCGTCCCGGCTGCTCGTTTTGCATCGGTCCGACGGAAACATTGAGCATCGCGACTTTTCTGATATTGTTTCTTACTTGCGACCAGGTGACTGTCTCGTTATTAACGAAACAAAAGTAATTCCGGCGCGATTGCGCGGGCATAAGGCCGGCACCGGCGGAGCAGTGGAAATACTTTTGGTCGCGCCGCTGGACAACGGCTGGGAAGCGATGGTTAAGCCGGGCGCGCGCTTGCCCGTTGGAACAGAGGTCGAGTTCGAGCCTCCCTTATTACGCGCAACAATCGGTGACCATCTGGAGGCCGGCCGACGCCGCGTTGAGTTTTCGTGCGACGGAGATTTTCGCGACGCGCTGGACCGGGTCGGTTTGCTGCCTCTACCGCCATACGTCACGGAACCGCTAGCCGATCAAGACCGATATCAAACTGTTTACGCGGCCCGTGAGGGGTCTGTGGCCGCGCCAACGGCGGGTCTTCATTTTACGCCGGCTCTTTTGGATAGAATCGAAGCGTCCGGTATAACCGTCGCGCGGATCGATCTGACCGTCGGTCCAGGTACTTTTCAGCCGGTGCGAGTCGACGAGATTGAAGATCATGTCATGCACAGCGAACGTTTCAACGTGCCCTCCGACGCCGTTGCCGCTATTAACGCCGCGCGAGGCGCCGGCGGTAGAATAATCGCCGTCGGTACAACGTCAGCCCGGGTATTAGAAACGATGGCGGACAACGGCCTGATTCGGCCGGGTCAGGGTGAGACTGATATCTTCATTTTTCCCGGCTACAAGTTCAAAGCCGTTGACGCGCTGTTAACTAATTTCCACCTGCCCAAATCGACGCTGTTGATGTTGGTTTGTGCCTTGGCGGGTCGCCAGCTTATAATTAAAGTATACGAAGAAGCAGTTCACGAGCGTTATCGTTTTTTTAGTTTCGGTGACGCAATGCTGATTTTGTAGCCGCGAAGCATTCTACGAGAGACGTCTATGTACACAGGATATTTTAAACATGCCTGACAAACGTTGCCGTATTAGAACCCGGGGTCCTGGTCCCTTTTTGGTGGTCGATCTATTTAACGAGCTAATGGCCGCCTTCGGACCGCAAGCCTGGTGGCCCGCTGACGGGCCTTTCGAGGTCATGGTCGGCGCGATTCTAACGCAAAACACCGCCTGGACCAACGTTGAGCCGGCTATAGTCGCGCTTAAGAAAGCGGCCTTACTGACGCCTCGATCGTTGGCCAACGCTCCGCTGGCAGACCTGGAGACGGCGATCCGCTCCTCCGGCTATTACCGGCAAAAAGCGGGTCGTTTGCGAGATTTCTCCGCTTGGTTGCTCCAAGAGTGGGGCGGCGATATCGACTTGATGAGCCAAGAACCGACCTTGCGTTTGCGCACCAAGCTTCTGAATATCAAGGGCATCGGGCCGGAGACAGCCGATTCCATTCTATTGTACGCGGCTGGAAAACCAGTTTTTGTGATTGACGCGTATACCATCCGCATCCTCGGTCGGGTTGGTCTCACCGGTCATACCGACTACGAATGCCTGCAGCGCTTGTTCGAGCGCAATCTGCCGCTCGATATCGAGATCTACCGTGAGTATCATGCCTTGTTGGTGTTGCTGGGCAAGGATTTCTGCCGGCGACGGCCGGAGAAATCGAATTGCTCAATATGTCCCGTAGGGAGTCGCTGTGAAGCTAGTCTACTCGCCGCAGTATGAAGTAGACGTCGGACGTCATGTTTTCAATACCGCTAAGTATCGCCTCGTAATAGAGAACTTGCTGGCGAGCGGCGCCTTTACCGAAGATGATATTGCCGCGCCCGAACCCGCTTCGGATGATGATATCAGGCTCGTGCATACCCCTGAGTACGTCGACAAATTAAAGACAGGGACGTTGTCGCCGGACGAGCTCGCCCTGCTGGAGATCGGTTTTTCGCCCGCCCTGGCCCGCGCCGCCTGGTTGTGGGCCGGCGGTAGTATCCTGGCCGGACGGCTGGCTGCACGCGAAGGCGCTTGTTTTCACAACGGCGGCGGTTGGCACCACGCGTTTCCTGATCATGGAGAAGGGTTCTGCGTCATCAATGATCACGCCGTGGCCATCAGGCGGTTGATTGCCGAAGGAGTTATCGCCTCTGCAATCATCGTTGATTGCGACGTTCACCAAGCCAATGGTACGGCGGTCGTTTTTGCCGCTGACAAGAACGTTATGACCTTCTCGATCCACCAGGAAAGCAATTATCCATACGTTAAGCCGCCGTCCGACCTGGACGTGGGGTTGCCAGACGAAACCGGGGACGAAATCTATTTGGCGCGCTTGGAAGCCAATCTTATCAGGGCCCTGGACGGCTGGCGGCCGGACCTGATGTTCTACGTCGCCGGAGCCGATACCTACAAGGATGATCAGCTAGGCGGCTTGAACCTGACAATTGACGGTATGAAGCAACGTGATCAGGTGGTTTGCCATGCAGCCAGACACAACGGGATACCCGTAGCGGTCGTTCTTGCGGGAGGCTACGCGTCCCGGGTCGAGGATGTCGCCACCATTCACTCCAATACCGCGATTGTCATGAAAGATATGCTAGGGTAGTAAGAAACCAACAGGAGGTTCCATGAAACTCGAACTGAAGGATTTCTACCGGGTCATGTCCCCCCGCTTGACCGTTCTGGTTTCCACGGCGGATAAAGACGGCCGGCACAACGCGGCTCCGTTTTCCTTCTGCATGCCTGTTAGTATCGATCCGCCCCTGCTGGCAATTGCTTCGGCCCACAAGCGGCATACGCTGGCAAATATCAAAGAGACCGGTCAGTTTGTCGTAAATATTCCCGGTGAGATGCTGGTCGCCGCTGTAGAGAAGTGCGCCGAGCCGTTGCCAAAGGGCGAGAGCGAAATCATCGCTTCGGGCCTGGCTCCCGGCAGGAGCGAGACTATCGGCGCGCCCTTTATCCAAGACGCGGTCGCCTACTTTGAGTGCGCGTTGGAATGGGTCAAGGACGCGGGTGACCACGAGGTTGTCGTTGGCCGCGTCCTAAATGCCGTCGTAAAAGACGAATACTGGAGCGAGGACGGATTCGCTTTCCAAGAGGCCATGCCTCTACTGCATTTGAGCGGCCGCAATTTTACCGCGGGCGACCGTCTGATTATGGTGCCCTAAGCTTTCGGACATGGGCATATCTTTTGAGATAACAAAAACCAGCGCCACGGGCCGCGGCCGTCTCGGCCGGTTGACCACGCCGCACGGGGTTATCGAGACGCCTGTATTCATGCCGGTGGGCAGCAAAGCCGCCGTCCGTACAATGACCCCCGACGAACTTAAATTTGCCGGGGCTACTATGATTCTCTCCAACACCTACCACTTGTATCTGCAACCCGGTCTGGAAACGCTGCGCGCTATGGGCGGCCTGCACCGTTTTATGAATTGGGACGGTCCGATTCTTACTGATTCGGGTGGCTACCAGATATTCAGCTTGAGCCATCGCCTGAAAATGGATGCTGACGGGGTGCGATTCAAGTCACCGATTGACGGGTCCGACCATTATCTGACCCCGGCCGGCGTCATGGACATACAAGACACTATCGGATCGGATATTGCTATGGCTTTGGACGAATGTCCGCCGTATCCGGCCGATCGCGCGGATGTCCAATCAGCCAATGACAGGACGCACGCTTGGGCGGCGTTGTGCCAAGAGCGGCATCGCGAGCTGGTCGCAGCGGGATCGGCGCAATCATTGTTCGCGATAGTGCAGGGCGGCGTGTATCCCGACCTGCGCGCGCAAAGCGTAAAAGCCTTGATTGACCTGGATTTCCCCGGATACGGCATCGGCGGCCTCAGCGTCGGCGAACCGCGCGACCTGATGCTGGAAGCGTTGGCGGCCACAACTGAACATCTGCCGAAAGACAAGCCTCGCTATTTGATGGGAGTCGGAGATCCCGACGGCATTGTTCAGGCGATAAACTTGGGCGTTGATATGTTTGATTGCGTTATGCCGACCCGAATAGCGCGCAATGGCACCGCGTTTACGCAAGACGGACGATTGAATATCCTGAACGCCAAGAATACGCGGGATCCCGCTCCGTTGGACGAGGGCTGTGGTTGTTATACCTGTCAAAACTACAGCCGGGCGTATGTCAAACACCTCTATAAAACTGGAGAAACGCTTGCCTTGCGCCTGCTCACGTGGCATAATCTATACTTTGTGTTCCATTTGATCGAGCGAGTCAAGGACGAGATGAGGAGTAGCGCATGAGCGGCATAGTCGGGCCTTTGGTTTTTCTGGCCATCGCGACAATCGCCTGGTACGTCCTGTTTGTCTTTCCCCAGCAAAGACAGGCGCGTGAGCGCCGCGACGTAATCGACTCGGTCAAGATTGGGGACGAAATCATTACATACGGCGGCATTTTTGGTGTCGTCAAAGAGGTCAAAGAAGATTGGTTCATCATTACAATCTCCGCCGGCGTGGACATAAAGACGGCGAAAGAAGCGGTTGTCATGCGACGCGACGCTGGGTCGTCTGACGGTTCCACGGAGACGAAGTAATGACGCCGCCGGCACCCACGCTTACCCTGGCCAAGGTTCGAGACATCGAACGTGTCAAGGTCTATATCGCTCACGCCGACGAGGTCATGAATAACTACGGCTATACTGAACACGGATTTCGTCACGCTGGTTTGGTAGCTAAAATGAGCGGGACAGTCCTTGAGAGCCTGGGGTTTCCGGCGGAGAAGGTAGAGCTAGCCCGCATCGCCGGGTATCTGCACGATATCGGCAACGTCGTCTGCCGCCAAGGGCATGAACAGATCGGCGCCCTCCTGGCCGAACGGATTCTTACGGAAGCAAATATGCCCTTGCACGACGTAGCGGTCATTCTCAACGCTGTCGGCAACCACGAAGAGGGTACCGGTTGGACGGCTAGCGACATCGGAGCGGCTGTTATTATTGCCGACAAGGCCGACGTGCACGAGAGCCGGGTCCGTGACATTGAACACCGCGCTTTCGATATCCACGATCGCGTCAATTTTGCGTCTAAGGACTCCAAATTGCGCATCGATGGCGCGGAGCGCCTCATAACGTTGGCAATCGAGATAGACACCGCCACCAGCGAGGTAATGGAGTATTTTGAGATATTTCTGTCCCGGATGGAGATGTGCCAGCAAGCGGCCAAGTTCCTGGGCGCGCGTTTCAGTTTGGTCATCAATGATGTTAAACTCTTATAGTTGTTACTTACCCTAACGAGGACACTTTTCGACACAGAAGGGGAATCACATGCTGGATAAGCAGAAATTTATTGGCTATGGCTTGTTTGCCTTGGTCATCGTCGCCGTCAGCGCCTATTTTATATATCCGATTAACAAATCAATCAAACTTGGCCTAGACTTGCAGGGCGGCGCGAGCGTGTTACTGCAAGCCAAAGGTACGGCCAAGGCGCCGGTCACGACGGAAAGTATGGATCAGGCCGAGAACATCATCCGCCAGCGGGTCGATAAACTGGGCGTGGCTGAGCCAGGCATCATCCGCGAGGGCAACAACTACATCCAAGTCCAGCTGCCGGGCATCAAAGACCCGAATAAGGCGCTCGACGTTATCGGCAAGACCGCCCTGCTGGAGTTCCGTGAGGTGCTTGATTCCGAGGTCATCGGGGGTAAGAAGCTTACCGTCACCAAGGATCCCACGTCCGACAAGGACGCGGTGTTAATCGACAAAGACAAGAAGATGAAGTACAAGGTCGGACCGACGCTGATGACCGGCAGCGCTATCGCCAGCGCGACAGCCGGATATGACACCAATAACAAACCTCAGGTAGATCTGACTTTCAGCGCCGAGGGTGGCAAGCTGTTTGATGAGGTCGCGGCCAAAACGTACAAGAAGCAATTGGCGATTGTATTGGATAGCACAGTTCAGTCTGCGCCGTCCATCGAGAGCCAATCTTATAACGGTCGAGCGGTCATCAACGGCAGTTTTACATTGGATGAGGTCAAAACGCTGGCGTTGGTTCTCCAAACCGGAGCTTTGCCTGTCAAACTAGAGATGAGCGACATCCAGACCGTTGGACCCACGCTTGGTCTCGACTCGTTGCGCGCCGGTGTCCTGGCTTTGATTGTCGGTTTTATACTTGTTATCATCTATCTGCTTGTTTACTACCGCGGCCTGGGCGTGATCGCGACGCTCGCCTTGGCTGCCTTCGCAATCATCCTGTTCGGATTCGCGGCGTTTTTCGGAACTTACGGTAAATCCATTGGACTTTATTGGAATATGACGTTGCCGGGCCTGGCCGGTATTATTCTTAGTATCGGTGTCGCGGCAGATTCCAGCATTGTTATCTTCGAGCGCATTAAAGAAGAGATCGGCTCAGGCAAGACCTATCGCCTGGCGATGGAACAGGGTTTCCGGCATGGTTTCCTGACTATGGTCGACGCGAACTTCGTCACGTTCATAACGGCGTTCATCCTGTATTTCCTGGCGGTCGGCCCGGTTCGCGGCTTTGCGTTTACTCTGATGCTAGGCGTGGCCATTGACCTCTTTGTCACCTACTTCTTCCTGCAATCAATGCTCGGCTTGACGTTGAATTGGAAACCGATGCAAAAAAGCGCGATCACCGGTATGAAAGGGGTGGTCTAGATGCAGCGTTTCCACTTCGAGTTCATCGGCCGCAAGAAAGTTTGGTTCGGGATATCGGGCACAATAATCATTCTAGGAATAATCGCGATGATGTTGGGCGGCCTAAAGTGGGGCGTCGAGTTCCAGGGCGGCAACCAGTTCGACGTGAAGTTCAAGAAGGCGCCTACCGTCGAGGCCATCAGAACGACGCTGGCGACTCTCAAGTTAGGCCAGAGCACGATTCAGCCGGTCGGCACGGGTAACGAATACCTGATCCGCAGCGAACGTTTGAGCGGCGATACCCGAGGGCAGGTGGAAACAGCGCTCAAGAAAGCCTTCCCGGTCACCGACATCAGCGCTCGCGACATCGGGCCGGGTTGGGGACAGCAAGTAACCGACGGCGCCTGGAAAGCGCTGATCGCGTCGATGTTTGTTTTGCTTCTGTATATTAGTATCAGATTCGAATTCAAGATGGCTGTCTCGGCGATTCTGGCCTTATTCCACGACGGTTTGGTGGTTGTCGGAATCTACGCGCTGGTCGGTTTACTGGAAGCCAAACTGGGCCTGGCTTGGATCCCGTCCGAGATAACGCCGAATACCGTGGCGGCTTTGTTGACTATTCTCGGTTTCTCGCTCTATGACACGATTGTCGTATTCCATCGCATTAAAGAAAACGCTGAGATAATCGGCAAAAGAACCTACTCGATTATGGTCAACGATTCGATGAACCAGGTGCTAATGCGCAGCATCAACACCTCATTGACGGCGCTGATCCCCGTCTTCGTGCTGCTGATATTCGGCGGTCAAACATTGAAGGATTTCGCTTTCGCCATGTTCGTCGGTCTGATCTCGGGTGCCTATTCGTCGATATTTATCGCCAGTCCGATCTTGGCGCTGTGGAAAGAAACAGAACCGCGCTACATTATGGTCCGGGAGAAGTTGGCCCGCGGCGGCAAGGGTGAGGCGGCCGCGTCGTCCAAAGAGCGGACGACGCCGACAGAGACGAAGGGCTTTACGCCCGAGGCTCCGCAGGCAGGGAATATTATCACCGGCGTGACTTCCGACGAGGTCGGAATGCCGCCGCCGGCCATGACTCCGACGCCGAAGCAGAAGACGGCGGCGCAAAAGGCCAAGAAGAAAGCGAAGAAAAAGAAGCGGCGCTAAGCAGTCATTGCGAGATCGCGTTAGCGGTCGAAGCAAACTCATCACGCTGCTCTCTTGAGCCGCTCTAATTGTACGGGGAATCATCGTCTAGGAATAAAAAAGCCGGCTCACTTGAGCCGGCTTTTTGTAGAATTCAAGGCATCTTAGTTCTAGGGGAGTGAGAACGTATACGGTCCGTAGGTATGTGTATTGCCTGGCAAGTCGGCTGTCGTAATCGTGTATGAGTAGCTACCGGCCGGCAAGCCGCTGGCGGCTGGCACGTCCCATACGTCGCCCGAATAGTATTTCATTGTCCTTGTGCGGTTGACGGGACCTGATAGATTGACGGTCACAAAGCCTTCTTCTTGCAGTTTCACTGTCCAATAGACCGAGCCGGTGCTTGATGCTCCGTCCCACGATTTATGGTAATACTGCTCGTAGAACGTAGGCGCAGCAACATCCTTGCGATAGTCGTAGGCGAGTCTTATTTGCGTAATGACAAACGGGTTGAAGTCAAAGGCAGCGGCTCTGAGGCTTACCCGTCCGGTCAAAGGATTGACGCCAGAAAAATGTACATAGCCGACAGTGTTGGTGTCCGTAGCGCCAAGATAATACCAAACACCGTCATGCCAATCATAGTACCAGAATCGACAAGCTCCACCCTTCTCCCAGATGTTGCTCTGAGCATTGATCTTCCAGTTTCCGGGGAAGGTGACCCAGAGGCCGTCGTATGAGTACGAATTCGCGACGGGCGCTGGGACAGTAAAATCATATTCAGCCCAGGGGTCCGCCTGAAATCCAAACAAATATGGAATCGGGTCGCCAAGAGCATCAAGGTACGTCTTATCTTTAGTCCCAACCGTATAGTTGGCAAGATTCCACATAGAGCTATTAACTGTTCCGATGGATCCGCCAGTTTGATATTGTAGCAGCGGCCAACCATTAGCATCTTTTAAGACGTCATCCGAATAAATATTGCCAGGAAGCTCTGTCCAATTACCGTGGATGTTGTCAATCTTTAAGGCATCATATGTCTGTTGCGGACTTAGGGAGTAGAACTGTGTTTTCATTGCGTCAGTCTGACCGCCTGCATTCATATATTGGAACTCGAAATTCTGTGTAACGTTTGGCCTTACCACAGTCGGGCTTAGTTCATCTTTTGGCGGAGGATCAGTTATATTTCCATCGCTGATCATATAGCCGACATTGCCTAAGGCGCTGAAATTCCCGCCCTCTATGATTTGCCATGGGTTGTTATAAACGAGTTCGAGATTGGCGACTACCGGAACGCCGAAATAGTTGAAGTCAACGGTGCTCAACGGAGACAAAGCGTAACCGTCCGCTGCCGCACTGACTCGGTAATAGCCGACTGCAAGGTTTGTAAACGAGTATTCCCCTGTCGCAGTGGTCACAGTGCTCGCGACACCTCCACCGCGACGTTCTGTCAACGTGATTGTCGCGTTTGGTATGGCGCCGCCTTCGATCCGATCGGTGACCACACCGTACACGGGGTCGGTCGGAACGGGAATATGGGATGGAGCAGGAGCGGGAGCTGGCGCGGGGCCGGGATTAGGTGTTGGAGTCCCGCCGGTTGTTCCCCCGGGTATCAAACCGCCGCTTGTTCCGCTGGTGCCGGCGGCGCCGGTGCCGCCGGGGGCAACGGTTTGGCCCGTTTGCTGCTTAAAAGATTGGATGCTGGCCAGCGTTGTGTCGGATTTATCGCTCCAGATAGGCTCGGGATTATATGGCTCCGGCTTAACTGGTTTGGGGTTGAAGGGGGCAACGACCTGGCCGGTCGTGCAGCCTGATAGAAGCATGGCAGGAACGACCAGCATAATGGCAATCAGTGTAAGAAGAACCGTTCTTCGCTTCATGAGACTGTCGATGGAGTGCCCGTCCTTTCGTTTTGACGCATTGAGCTCTATATCGGCAGTACCCTCCCGGTGCTTGAACGCTCGCGCACGCTCCAGCACGTCCATTGTAAATTAGTCCGGTTGTCCTAGTCAACCTGTAAACCACTATGAACTGGGTGGCTGCGTGTTTGCAAGGCGGCCGCCAGAGCCTCCCGGCCCCGCAGTCTTCCTATCTGCCCTGTGCTAAACTTTCTGTATGGTAGAAAGCCTTATCACAAAAGTTCTCAAATACAATCCGGGCGCTGACGTCGAGCTGATTAAAAGAGCTTATGAGTTTGCCTATCGTTGCCACACCGACCAGTTCCGTGTATCCGGTGAACAGTACATATTACACCCTCTCGGCGTTGCGGAGATTTTGGCTGGTTTAGAGCTGGATACGCCGACAATTATCGCCGGTTTGCTGCACGATGTGGTCGAGGACAGCGCGACGACGACTGGTGAGATCGGCAAGGAATTCGGCGACGAGGTCGCCGCGCTGGTTGACGGCGTCACTAAGATATCCCGCTTGAAGTACAAAAAAACCGAAGAGGACCAGGTAAAAAGCATTCGCAAGATGCTGGTCGCCATGGCCAAGGACATCCGGGTCATCCTCATCAAGCTGGCCGATCGGCTGCACAACATGCGCACCCTGTCTCATCTGTCGACGGAGAAACAACTGCTAAAAGCACAGGAAACGCTGGACGTGTATGCCCCCCTGGCGCACCGCTTGGGCATGTACCAGATCAAGGACGAACTAGAGGACTTAGCTTTCCTGACCATCCATCCGAAGCAATACGCCGAGATGGTGCATCTCGTCTCCCAACGCGCCGAGGAGCGCCAGGTCTATTTGCAAGGTGTTATGGACGACCTGAAAGGGCATCTCAAGAAGGCCCGGGTTAAGGCCGAGATAGGCGGCCGCGCCAAACACTACTACAGCATCTATCGCAAGATGGCGCGCGATCATCTTGAGTTCGACAAGATCTACGATTTGATTGCCGTGCGCATAATCGTCGCTTCGATCAAAGACTGTTACTCTGTGCTGGGCATCATTCACTCGATTTACAAACCGATACCGGGACGGTTCAAAGACTACATCGCCATGCCTAAATTCAACATGTATCAATCTTTGCATACTGTTGTCGTCGGGCCGGGAGGAAAGCACCTGGAGGTCCAGATCCGCACCGACGCGATGCATCGTACGGCCGAATACGGCATCGCGGCTCATTGGCGCTACAAAGAAGGGGAGAAAGGCCGAGACGAATTCGAGGAAAGACTAGCCTGGTTGCGCCAGATGTTGGAGTGGCAGAGCGACGTTAAGGACCCCAAAGAATTCATGGAGACTTTACGAATCGACCTCTTGGAGAACGAGGTCTACGTATTCACGCCGAAAGGCCAGGTCCTCAGCTTTCCCAAGGGGTCGACGCCGCTGGATTTCGCCTACACAGTGCACACCGACGTCGGTAACACATGCGTCGGCGCGCGGGTCAACGGTCGTATCGTGCCCCTCTCCTACGAGATGGAGAGCGGCGACACCATCGACATCATTACTTCAAAGTCGAGCGCCGGACCCAGCCGCGACTGGTTCAACCTGGTCAAGACTAGCCGGGCCAAAAACAAGATCAAGCAGTTTTTCGCCCGCGTTGAAAAACAAGAGAATCTAGAGGTCGGTCGGGAGGCGTTTCAGAAGGCGGTACGCAAGCAGGGCCTGGCCGGAAAGTCGGTGACGCAAGAGTTTTTAAGCGAGGTTGCGCACGACGCAAATTTCGATGACGTAGATGATCTGATGCTAAACATCGGCAATGGAGCGGTGTCGGCTCAGCACATAGTTAATCGTTTGATGCATAAGATATCGGGCGAGAGTCCGGAGGCCGACACGGCTAAGGAAACGCCGGAGGCCGTCGAAGCGGCCGCCAAAGCGCGCGAGAAGCGGGCGAGGGCGGGTAACAGCGGTATTATCATCGAAGGCCTGGACGATGTCTTAATTCGTCTAAGCCGCTGCTGCAATCCGGTACCCCCGGACGAGATCGTCGGGTTCGTTACGCGCGGCCGGGGCGTTTCGGTGCACCGTGCCGATTGCCCTAACGTGACTGATTTGCGCAACGAGCCGGACCGCTTCATGAAAGTGCGCTGGGCGAGCCGGACGGCAACGGCGTTCCCGGTCGAAGTAAAAGTCGAGGCGTTGGACAGAACAAAACTGCTGCGCGACATCACCAACGTACTGGCTGAATACAATATCAACATCATGAGCGCGTCCGTGGCCGTCAACCGGTCAAACCAAACAACTACCAAATTAATCTTCGAGATAGGCAACCTCGGCTTGCTGAACGACGTTTTGGTCAATCTGCGGAAGATCGACGGAGTTTTCGACGCTTATCGGGTTTTGCCGACGGCGTAGGCGAGGCATAAGGCGGGAGGCAAGAGCCTGACTGCCGGTCTAAAGACCGGCAGCTACATTTCGAAAAGAAGGACATGGGTTTGTAGGCGCCGTCCTTTAGGTCGGCGCTCGACAACCGGTCTAAAGACCGGCAGCTACATTCGCTAAAAAGCGCAAGGAGTGGAAAATGGAAGTCAAAACTGTCGTCGTCGGTCCGTTAGGGACCAACTGTTATATTGTCTCCGGTGAAGGGGGCGGCGACTCCTTCGTCATCGATCCGGGGGACGACGCTCTGGATATCATCGAGGCCCTGAGTAAAGACAAGTTAACTGTTAGGACGATCATCCTGACGCATGGCCATTTCGACCATATCCAAGCAGCCGGGGCAGTCAAGAAGGCCACGGGCGCGGAGGTGTACGCCCACCCCGCCGACCAGGTGCCGGGGGTCGATAAGCCACTGTCAGACGGTCTGGAGCTGGTGGCGGGCGGTGAAACGCTGCTCGTTATGACGACACCCGGCCATAGCCGCGGGAGCTGTTCCTTGGTCGGAGACGGCGCGGTCTTCTGCGGCGACCTTCTGTTCCGCGATTCCGTCGGCCGCACGGATTTCGAAGGCGGCTCGATGCCGGAACTGTTGCGGTCGCTGGAGCGGCTGAAAGAACTACCGAATGAGACGACTGTGTTCCCGGGCCACGGGCCGAGCACGACGATCGGGCGAGAGAAAATGATGAATCCGTTCATGCAGAGAGGAATGAGCTAGAAATGACGATTGACGAACAACTTGTTGCCGCCGCTCGGGAGGCGGCTGCGGAAGCCTACGCGCCATATTCTGATTTCGCTGTCGGGGCAGCTTTATTGACCGCGGACGGCTTGGTTTACACCGGCGCGAATGTCGAGAACGCGTCTTTCGGGCTGACTATGTGCGCCGAACGCGCCGCCGTGGTTAAGGCCGTTTCCGAAGGTCAACGGGATTTCGCCAAGCTGGCTATCTTTGCGGCCAGCGCTGAACCGCCGCTGCCGTGCGGCGCCTGCCTGCAGGTGTTGGCGGAATTCGGACCGGATGTCGAGATTATCGCGTCCAACGACACGGCCACAATCGTGACGACACTCTCCGAACTGCTGCCCCGGCCGTTCCATATAGAGCAGGACGCTTGTGGAGATTAGATTAAGACATACCGGCCGTTTGGACGGGGTCGCCTTGGAACAGCTCGTGGCGGCGGAAGGAGCTATTTACAGTGATTGCGGCTGGCGCCGCTGGGAGTTGCCGATATTCGCTGAGTACGGTCGTAATATCGTTTTTGAGGTTGACGGGGTATTGGCCGGTTCTGCCCAGCTCATTCGTGCTTGGGACCAACCGTCACTCGTTTATCTGGCCGGCTTCGGCTTGTTGCCTGAGCGTCAGAAACAGGGACTTGGAACGCGTTGTCTCGCGTTGCTTATCGCTCAAATGAAAGAACAGGGTGCTGGCTCGATTGAACTGACGGCGGCGCCGGACAACACGGCTGCTGTTAAAATATACAGCGACGCCGGTTTTCGCGTCATGGCCAGGCACGACGCGAAATACGGACCGGGTGAGGATCGTTTGATAATGCGATTGAATCTAGAGGAGCCAACATCTTGACCACTAAAACAAAGTATCGTTCCGGATTTATTGGCGTGGTTGGCCGGACCAATGTCGGTAAGTCGACGCTCATCAATACCTTCGCGCATGCCAAGGTGGCGATTACCAGTCGCAAACCACAAACTACCCGTAATACGATCAGGTGCATCATTACAGAGCCGGAATATCAGGCAGTCTTTGTCGATACGCCCGGCTTTCACAAGCCGCACAATCTTCTGGGAAAGCGATTGAACAAGATGATCGTCGCGACGTTGGCTGACGTCGACGCTGTCTTGTTTCTGGTCGACGGAACGCACGAGCTTGGTCTGGGCGAACAGTATGTCATGGAGCACATTCGCAGTGTCAAGACGCCGGTAGTTGTGGCTCTGAACAAAATGGACAAGCTCGCCAACCGCGAGGTCGAGGAGCGCCTAGCCGCCGTACGCGAACTCGGCGAGTTTACTGACGTAGTTCCAATCAGCGCCCGAACAGGCCGAAACGTGGATCAGCTGCTGGACCGCTTGGCCGCGCTCCTGCCCGAGGGACCTCAGTTATACCCTGAGGATATGCTGACAGATCAGCCGGAGAAATTCATTGTCGGCGAGTATATTAGAGAGAAAATACTGGAGTTGACAAGGAAAGAAGTTCCGCATAGTGTAGCAATAGTGGTCGAGGAGATGGCTGAACGGCCGGGTAAGGATTTGATCGACATCGAGGCGGCCATCTACGTCGAGCGCGACACCCAGAAGGGCATCATCATCGGCAAGGGCGGCGCGATGCTTAAAGAGATCGGCACCCGCGCGCGCCACGACATCGAAGCGATGCTGGGGGTCAAAGTGAATCTGAGATTATGGGTCGGCGTAGAAAAAGATTGGCGAACCCGCGAAAGCGCCATTCACCGTCTGACCGAAGAATAGATTAGAGGAGTGACATGCCCGTAAATCGAGCTCAATTAGCCAAAATGATTGACTACGCGATTCTAAAAGCTGACACAACCGACAAAGACGTCCAACGAGTTTGTGCCGAAGCTCTAAAGTTTCACGTTGCCTGCGTGTGCGTTAACCCGGCTTTTGTCGGGCTGGCGGCCGGCTTGCTAAAAGGAACAGACGTTAAGATCGGCGGCGTAGTGGATTTTCCGCTAGGGCAATCGACGGTCAAGAGCAAGAGCTTCGAAGCGCTCGACTGTATTTCGCGAGGCGCGCAGGAGATCGACATGGTCATGAATATCGGAGCCTTGAAATCAGGTCATCCCGACCTGGTCAAAAGAGGCATCGAGGCGGTTGTTAAGCTGGCACGCGCCAAAGAGCCCGAGATTGGCCAGACTATAACCATCAAAGTCATTATCGAGGCTTGTTACCTAACTGATCAGGAGAAACGCCTCGCGAGCGAGATAATTCAGAAATCTGGCGCCGATTTCGTCAAGACCTCGACAGGTTTTGGCACCGGCGGCGCGACGACCGACGACGTGAAGCTTATTCGCCAGACAGTCGGGTTTGATCTCGGTGTCAAGGCCAGTGGGGGCATCAAGAATTGCGACCAGGCGCTTGCCATGGTCGAGGCTGGCGCGACCCGCATCGGCACCTCGCACGCGGTACCTATCCTAGAAGAGTGCGCCGAGTAGGGAATCCCGACCCGGGTTCGACGTCCCCACCTCATACTGCGAATACTTCAACGCTACGTAGCGCTGAAGTACTGTATCCTTAATCTATGCCTACGTACAAAGCCAAAGCCATCGTTCTAAACACATTCAAGCTGGGGGAAGCTGACAAGATAGTCGTCATGTTCTCGGGCTCAAAGGGCAAGATCCGCGCCGTCGCTAAAGGTATCCGCAAGACAAAGAGCAAATTCGGCGGGACGCTGGAACCGTTCTCAGTGGTTGATTTGCTGCTTTACGAGGGCAAATCGCTCGACGTCGTCCAGCAGGCTGAGATCATCATGTCATTCAAGGAAATTCGCGCCGACCTGGAGAAGTACAAGTACGGTTCGGTCATGCTGGAGCTGATGGACAAGGTCGGCCAGGAACGCGAGGAATCATACGAGGTATTCTCACTGGTGCTGGCGGCCCTGCAGTGCTTGAAAGAAGCCGACGCCGATTATCAAACGTTGCTGACAGTTTTTCAGCTTAAGCTGATGGCCGAGCTGGGCTACCGACCCCACCTGGCCCGTTGTCCCGCTTGCGGCGGCGAAGTGCCGGCTGCGAACCAACAGGCGCTGTTCAGTTTCCGCTTCGGCGGCTTGATCTGCGATTCCTGCCGAGACAAAGATCCCGACGCCGTGGACGTGTCCGCCGCGACACGCTCCCAGATAGAACTGGCGCTGGAGACACCGCTGGCCCGCTGGCAAGAACTCGACTTTAAGGTAGAAAATGTCAGAGGCATAGCCCGCTTGACCGAGCTGTTCGTCGCCTATCACCTGGACCGAAAATTAAAAAGCCCGCGTTATTTAGGTATATGACAACACAGCACTTCAGCGCTACGTAGCGCTGAAGTATTAATCGGTGTCGTGTCCGATTAAAACGCTTTAGTGCTTTAAAGCGCTGAAGCAACAAACGCGCCGGGGCTCTCACCTTTATTTGTTTGCCTGAACCGTCGCCGATTTGCTACTATTGACGCTGGTACTAAAAGGAGAAATCACGCCCTTGAACTTTCAAGAGATAATCTTAACGTTGTCAAAATTCTGGACTGACCAAGGATGCTTGCTTGTCCAGCCATACGATATAGAGGTCGGGGCGGGTACCTTTAATCCGGCCACTTTTCTACGCGCCCTCGGGCCGGCGCCGTGGAGCGTCTGCTATGTCGAGCCCAGCCGTCGTCCGACCGACGGACGATACGGCAACAATCCGAATCGCCTCCAGTTCTATTACCAATTCCAAGTAATTATTAAACCCAGCCCTGACAATATCCAGGACTTGTACCTGACCAGCTTGGAGAAGCTTGGCATCAAGGTCACGGAACACGATATCCGTTTTGTCGAGGATGATTGGGAGTCGCCGACACTGGGTGCCTCCGGTTTGGGTTGGGAAGTCTGGATAGACGGCATGGAGTCGACCCAGTTCACCTATTTTCAGCAAGTCGGTGGGGTAGAGGTCAAGCCGGTCAGCGTTGAACTGACATATGGCTTGGAGCGCCTCGCGATGTATATTCAAGGCGTTGACAATGTCTATGATTTGGAATGGAAGACCGGCGTGAAATACGGCGACATCCATCACAAGAGCGAAGTCGAATGGTCCACGTACAACTTTGAGGTGGCCAATGTGGACATGCTCGTTGACCTGTTCGGCAAGTATGAAGCGGAGTCACGGGCCGCCATGGCCGCCGGTCTGGTGTTGCCCGCCTACGACTATTGCCTGAAATGCTCGCACACTTTTAACCTTCTAGACGCGCGCGGCGCCATCAGCGTCACAGAGCGCGCCGCTTATATCGGTCGGGTAAGAGGGATGGCCAAGGCCTGCGCGGCCGGTTATTTGGAGAGCTTGGAGCCGGGAGCAGAGAGCATAGAGCCTAGCCCGAAGAAAAGCAAGACCAGAACGAAAGGTCAAGGTAGGAAATGACCGCCTCTAGAGACCTGATATTTGAAATCGGCACGGAAGAATTGCCCGCCGACGCCTGCACAGCGGCAATCGAACAGCTGGAATGTGCCGCCCCGCTAGTTTTCTCAGCGGTCGGGTTGAACCATGGAACTATACGCGTCTTGGCGACGCCCCGCCGGTTTGTTTTACATGTGCAAGGCTTGGCAACCTCAGGTGAAGCGACAATTAATATGGTCAAAGGGCCAAGTGTTGCCGCCGCCTTTGACGCCGCGGGGGCGTTTACCCGGGCGGCTGAAGGCTTCGCGAAATCGCAAGGCGTTACACCGGCCGAGCTTATCAAGAAAACGGAAGGCAAGGGCGAGTATGTCTATTCTCAGATTGCCAGGGCCGCCCCGCAAGCGATGGAAGTTCTTCCCGAACTCCTTGCCGCTCTCGTAAACGGACTCGAATTCGGCAAATCGATGCGGTGGGGCGCCTATGCGATGCGCTTCTCTCGGCCGATTCGCTGGTTATTGGCGTTGTACGGTGATGACAAGGTTGCAGTTGAGCTGGAGATGTTGTCTTCGGGCAACGTTACCCGCGGGCCTCGCGCTACCGGCAGTCGGGAAATCAAAATCAAGAACGCGGTCGACTATTTCAAGGAGATAAAGGAAGCCGGTATTGTAGTTGACCAAGCTGAACGGCGAGGGATGATCGAAACGGAAATCGAAGCCGCGGCGAAACTTGCCGCAGGCACGGCATCTATCAACCCCAAGGTCCTTGACGAGGTCTTGTTCTTAGTTGAGGCGCCGAGCGCTGTGGCCGGAACATTTGACAAGGAGTTCGTGGATTTGCCGCGCGCCGTTGTGGTGACCGCAATGGAGAGTCATCAAAGATACTTCCCGGTCGAAGATAAAGCCGGCCGACTGCTGCCCGCTTTTGTAGTCGTGCATAATGGTCCGAAAACATCCGCAGACCTTATCCGCACCGGTCACGAGCGCGTTTTGCGCGCCCGACTGGCTGACGCGCTGTTCTTCTATGAAGAGGATGGCAAGGTCGCGTTGACTGACCGCGTGGCCCAACTTAAAAATATCGTCTTTCAGGAAAAACTAGGTACGGTCTACGACAAAGCGACGCGCGTCAAACAACTGACAGCGGAAATCGCCAGCCAGCTGAATTACACTGACGACGAAACCGCGGAGGCCGAACAGGCCGCCATGCTGGCCAAAGCGGACCTGACCACTAATATGGTGCGCGAGTTTCCGGACCTGCAGGGTGCGGTCGGTGAGGAATACGCGAAACGTGACGGCCATCCGGCAGTGCTAGCGGCGGCGATCCGAGAACACTATCTACCAAAAGCTTTCGGCGATTCTCTCCCGGGCACGAAAGGCGGCGTCGCGGTCAGCTTGGCGGACAAGCTGGATACCCTAGCCGGATGCTTTGGGATCGGCCTTATTCCAACAGGTTCGGAAGACCCATATGCGTTGCGGCGCCAGGCCCAAGGCATAGTCTCGATAATCCTCGACGAAAGATTAGGGTTGGAACTGGAGCCGCTCGTCGCGGGGGCCGTTTTCCACTACGAGAGGCAAGGCGTAAAGATTCGGGCAGCCGGCGACATCTTCGCCGAGGTCGAGGACTTTTTGAAAGGGCGGCTGAAGTTCCATTTTACCAACGAAGGTTTCCGTTACGACATCGCCGACGCCATTCTAGAGACTGAGCTCAATGATCTGGTTGCTCTCGAGGCGACCGCACGCACGCTAAACGATATGTTGGGCTCAGATACTTTGAATGATGTTTTGACGGGGTTTGAGCGCTGTTTCAATCTGTCCAAAAATGCCGGCGAGTTGTTCGTCGACGCCACGGTCTTTACCGATCTAGCGGAAGGGCAACTGTTGAGCGCCGTTGAGCAGGCTGAGGCTGCTTTCGAAAAATATGAGGAAGATGGAAGCGTTCTTGACTATATGAAAGCTCTGGCCCGGTTGCGGCCGTATATTGACAAGTATTTCGCCGATGTTTTGGTCATGGACAAAGACCTCAAAGTTAAAAACAACCGTTTGGCACTACTAAGAAAGTGCGCCCGGCTCTATCTGGCGGTCGCCGATTTCTCGAAGATAGTTCGGGAAGGCGAGTAATGGCCTTCACGATCTACGCCGTTTCCGATTACTCCGGCGAGACGGCGGAGCGGGTCGCGCGATCCGCCACCGGCCAGTTCCCCGATAATGACTTTAATATAATCATGGTTCCGGCGGCCTCCAACAAGAGCCGTCTGGAAAAGGTCATCGAACGGGCCAAATTGGACGAGGCGGTTATCTTTTACACCCTAGTCCGTCCGGAGTTAAGAGAGTTTTTTGGACGGGAGACCGGGCTGGCCGGCCTAAACGCGCTGGATGTCCTGGGGCCCGCTTTGGACACCCTCGACCATATGACCGGCAACGCGCCGGTGATGCAACCCGGCCCGATCACACGCATGGACACTGAATATTTCGACTGGATAGACGCTATTCAATTCACCGTCAAGCACGATGACGGCGCCGAACCGGAGGACATCACTGAAGCCGATATCGTGTTGGTCGGCGTTTCCCGCACAGGCAAGACGCCGCTCTCCATATATTTAGCCTATCGCGGCTGGAAGGTTGCCAACGTGCCGATCGTTTATGGGCTGCCCTATCCCAAGGAACTATTCCAAGTTAAGCCGGAACACATCATCGGCTTAAGCATTAATCCTCGAAAACTTCACGAGATCAGAGCGAGACGGCTCACGATGATGGCCAGCTTTTCTGATTCTCAATACGCCGATCCGACGCACATACTCAAGGAGATTCGCTACAGCCAAGAGCTGATGCGGCGGCTCAAATGCCGTGTTATCGACGTTACCGGGAAGGCCGTCGAAGAGACCGCGCAAGAGATTATCACCGGCCTGGCTGACTTGGAAGAACCGCTTGTCTAGCCGCCCGCGCTTAAGATACAATTACCCTCTAATCGCAACTTCTATTTTCTCTTGACGGAGGTGTCATATGGTAGTTCGTGACAAAACGAAAGAACACGTACTTTGGTTCAACGACATCGGCATTGACGAGGTGCCGCTGGTCGGAGGCAAGTCCGCCTCTTTGGGAGAGATGACCTCGAAAACCAAAGTGCCTGTGCCTTACGGATTCGCCACGACAGCCGCGGCTTACTGGCATTTTATCGAGAAAGCCGGGCTGCAAGACAAGATCGGTAAGATATTAGGCGAGCTCACCGACTCCGAGGATTCGGCGACGCTGCAGAAGGTCGGCAAGGCCGTTCGGAAACTCATAATGGACGCGTCGATGCCCGCCGACCTGGCCGAGACGATCAAGAAATCGTACCGGGAGCTGGCCAAGAAAGCCGGAGAGAAAGAGCCGTTTGTCGCGGTTCGCAGCTCGGCGACCGCCGAGGACTTGCCGGACGCCAGCTTCGCAGGACAACAGGAAACCTATCTAAACGTGCACGGCGAGGACCAGGTCGTCGAGAAGGTTAAGGAATGTTATAGCTCGATGTTTACAGACCGGGTCATATACTACCGGGTGCAAAAGGGTTTTGACCACTTGGCGGTCGCCCTGAGCGCGACTGTCCAGATGATGGTTTACTCCAAAGCGGCGGGCGTTATGTTTACGTTGGACGTATCGACTGGCGACCAGAACATCATCCTGATCGAGGGCAGCTACGGCTTGGGAGAATACGTCGTGGGCGGCAACGTGGTGCCGGACGAGTTCGCGGTCAGCAAAACCGACATGAAGATCGTGCGGCAGAACATCGTCAACAAACCCGTGATGCTGGTGCGCGACCCTAAGGGCGGCACTGTCGAAAAGAAGGTACCGGCCAAATTGGCCGACGCGCCTGTTTTGCCGGAAAGCCAGGTTATCGGCCTGGCCAACTATGCGCGCGACATCGAGAAGCATTATAAACGGCCGATGGACATCGAATGGGCCGTTGACGAGAGAACCGACAAACTGTTCATTTTGCAGGCTCGGCCCGAGACCGTCTGGTCTCAGATGGGCGCGGCACAAGCGGAGGCATCGGATATGGTAACAACGACCGACCGAAATGTAGTTGTCAGAGGCTTACCGGCTTCACCGGGTCTGGCGGCCGGCAAGGCCCATGTCATTCCGTCAGCGGACCGCATCGGTGAATTCAAAGAAGGCGAAGTCCTGGTTACGGAGATGACCGCTCCTGATTGGGTTCCGGCCATGCGCAAAGCGTCCGCGATCGTCACCGATTCCGGCGGCATGACCTGCCACGCGGCGATTGTCAGCCGCGAGATGGGCATCCCTTGTATAGTCGGGACCAAGAGCAAGGGAACTCCGGCGACGCAAGCCATTAAGACGGGCATGGACGTGACGGTCGACGCGAAAAACGGCACCGTCTACGACGGCATCCTGGAAGAGGCGGTCAAGAAAGCGGCCCCGACGGCAGGCGGCCAGATGATAGCAAGCGAAACCTATCCGGTCACCGGGACCAAGATCTACATGAACCTAGGCGACCCCGAACTGGCCGAGAAATATTCCGTTTTGCCAAGTGACGGCATAGGCTTGATGCGGGAGGAATTCATCTGGACGACCTCCATCCACGAGCATCCGCTTTACCTGATCAAAGAAGGCCATCCGGAGAAAGTTGTTGACCAGCTGGCGGAGGCTTTCCGAGTTGTCGCGTCAGCCATGGCGCCGCGGCCGATCGTGCTTCGTTTCTCCGACTTCAAGAGTAGCGAGTACAGGGACCTTAAGGGCGGCGACGAATTCGAGCCGAACGAACCCAGCGCCTTGCTCGGCTGGCGCGGCGCGTCGCGGTACTATGACCCCAAATATAATGCCGCTTTCCGGCTGGAACTACGGGCCGTGCGCAAGGTCCGCGATGAATTCGGTTTGACCAATGTGCACGTGATGATCCCGTTCTGCCGGACCGTGCAGGAAGCCAAGACAATCGTCGGCATCATGGCCGAGGAGGGCCTTGAACGTTCGGCCGATTTCAAGGTCTGGCTAATGGCGGAGATTCCCTCCAATATCATCCTGGCTGATCAGTTCAATCAATACGTTGACGGTTATTCGATCGGCTCCAACGATCTGACCATGCTGATATTGGGTTGCGACCGTGACAACGATACCGTCGCCGATATCTTCGACGAGCGTAATCTAGCGGTTCGGCGCGCTATCAAGCATCTGATCGAAGTGGCGCACCGGGACGGCAAGACTGTTTCTATCTGCGGTCAGGCGCCCAGCGTCTATGAGGACTTCACCGTCTTCCTGGTTAAGGCAGGTATCGACTCGATCTCGGTTAACCCGGACGCGGTAAAAGCGACCAAGAAACTGGTCGCTCAGGTCGAGCAGCGGATCATGGTCGACAAGATGACAGGTAATGTTTTAGCCGAAAAAGACGACCTTACCTGGTAAATTGTAGGTGTCGTCCTTAAGGTCGACACGCGCCGGTCTAAAGACCGGCGCCTACAGAAGGCATACACACGTCATGGATATAAGAAAAATGATCGAGGAGAGGGAATCTGAGTTTCTCTCTCCTCGAGCACAGTTAAGCGTAAATACCGCCGGACGG
Source organism: Actinomycetota bacterium (assembly GCA_025355855.1). Lineage (GTDB taxonomy): Bacteria > Actinomycetota > JAHEXW01 > JAHEXW01 > JAHEXW01 > JAHEXW01. The sequence continues at coordinate 6,867 of JANXYU010000032.1, read as the reverse complement.
GAGCGCCCGGAGGAAGAAAGCAGTATTCGCACCTGTTACCAGCGTGACCGCGACCGCATTATCCATTGCAAGTCGTTCCGCCGGTTGAAACACAAGACTCAGGTGTTCCTGTCCCCCGAGGGGGATCATTACCGAACTCGTTTGACACACACCCTTGAGGTTAGTCAGGTAGCCAGGACGATTGCCCGGGCCTTGTCTTTGAACGAAGATCTCACCGAAGCCATATCCCTTGGCCACGACCTGGGGCACAGTCCTTTTGGCCACACCGGCGAGGATGCTTGGCAATCGCCTTATACTAACCGCCCTTTTGAGCATAATGCCCAAAGCGTGCGCGTTGCCCAGGTGTTGGAGAAAAACGGCGACGGTCTTAATCTGACTCGCGAGGTACTCGACGGTATCATGACGCATGTCGAGGAATTGGTACCTGCCACCCTGGAGGGCAAGATCGTACGGTTGGCTGACCGCATTGCCTATATAAATCACGACATTGATGATGCGGTTCGGGCCCGGGTGCTGACCGAGGCGGAGCTGCCGGCCGGCCTGATCGCGATACTAGGACAAACCGGGCGGGCACGAATAAACAATCTAGTAATGGATATGATTGAGAACTCGATCGATGGGGAAGACATCAAGATGAGTCAACCCATGTATGACGCGATGGAAGCAATGAAAGACTTTTTGTTCAAAAACGTTTATGTGGGCAGCGCGGCCAAGGTTGAGGAGAGCAAAGCAGTTAATGTTTTGCGCCAGCTCTACGCCTATTATGCTGAACATCCCGGCGAGTTGCCGGCTGAGCCGCATGGCGACAAACCAGACCAGGAAACAATGATTATTGACTACCTGGCCGGCATGACCGACCGCTATGCTCTGCGGGAATACGTGCGGTTATTCATGCCTAATACCTGGGAAGGATAAGAGCGGCGTAGCCGCTCGATCATTAATCCCGTAATCTTTCGAAGGTGATTGTTTTGCCGTTAATCAAAGATGAAGATATTGATGAAGTGCGGCAACGCGCGGACATTGTCGACGTCATCTCGTCCCAAGTACCGCTAAAGCAAGCCGGCCGTCTATTCAAAGGCCTATGTCCTTTTCACGACGAAAAAACACCGTCGTTTACTGTGAATCCCGACCGCCAAACCTACCATTGTTTCGGTTGCAGCGAGGGCGGGAACGTCATCAGCTTCGTCATGAAGACGGAGAATCTCGATTTCCCCGAGGCCGTTCAGGCCTTGGCCGACCGTATTGGCTTTACTCTTCATTATGAACAAGGAACAAAAGTGAATCGTGAACCGGCCGGGCGGCAAGCCCGAGTATATTCCGCCAACGACGCCGCCTTGAAATTCTTTCAAGAGACGCTTGCAAAAACGGAGGAAGGTCGAGCCGGTCGTGATTATTTGGCTGCCCGCGGCTATGACGCTGCCATAATTGAGCGTTTCCGGTTGGGCTACGCGCCGGACGCGTGGGAGGCGTTCACCGCCTACGGCGGCGCCAAAGGCTTCAAAACGGCCGAACTACTGGAAGCCGGGCTAGCGGTAAAGAGCGAGAAGAATCCCAATCGTTCTTACGACCGTTTTCGTGGCCGCGTCATTTTTCCCATATTTGACTTGCAGGACAAAACGATAGGCTTCGGGGGACGCGTTCTGGATGACTCGACGCCCAAGTACCTGAACAGCCCAGAAACCCCTGTATTCCATAAGGGGCGGGCTCTATACGCGCTCAACTGGGCAGCCGACTCGATCAAGACAACAGCCGAAGCAGTAATAGTCGAGGGCTATACTGACGTTATCTCGCTCATGCAGGCCGGAATACAGAACGTCGTCGCGACGCTCGGAACTGCATTGGGTGCCGACCATCTTAAGCTGCTGTCGCGCTTTACGCACCGGGTCGTCCTGGTATTCGACGCCGACGAAGCCGGTCAGAAAGCCGCGGCTCGCGGACTGGATCTCATGCGCGAGTTCTACTTGGGGCCGGAATACCGCAAGTTTGATCAATTCGCCCAGACCAGACATTTGGATCTCTTTGTCGCCACATTGCCGGCCAATATGGATCCCGCCGATTTTGCGGCCAACCGTGGAGGGGAGGCATTCAAAAAGCTGCTCGCATCCGCCAAGCCCTTGGTTGACTTCTGCTTAAACACCGCATTTTTGGCCGGTGATCGGAAAACTGTGGGGGGCCGGGAGAAAATCGCGTCGCGAGCCGTCGAAATAATCGCGATATTACCAAGTCCGGTCGCCCGTGAACAGTATCTCAAGGCGGTAGCGGATCATTTACATACTTCCTACGAAGCATTGTTCGACGAGTTTTCCAAATATCTCGCTCGCAAGGAGCCGGGACATATCAAGGCCGCGGTAGCGGGACCGGCCAAAAAGGACGCTTCGCGCAACGCGGAAACGGCCGTTGTGAGGTTTATCCTGCAGAGCGGCCGCGGCGCGGAATTGTTGACAGTTCTGACGCCGGATTATTTTAGCCATCCGGATCTGCAGGCCTTATTCGAACATCTACGGGCGGACCACAGCCGACGCGGACGCTTGGACCCGGCGGCGTTGCTGGAAACAATCATCGATGCTGATGAAAAACGACTTGTTACCTCCCTCACTGCCGCGGCCGCTACTACCGGCGATGAAACTAGGTTACTTACTGATTTATTGCGCCGAATAAAGGAATTAGAGATTGCGCGGCGAATTAACATTGTGAAGGCGCAAATGCAAAACGTCGATCCGGCCATCGAGCCGGACCGGCATGACGATCTTTTCGGGCGCCTACTCGAACTGGAAGCGGAGCGGAGGGAGATCCTGGCAACCAATGGCTGAGAAGAAGAAAATTAAAGCGACAACCCCCTCAAAAGCAACGGCTGTTAAAGAGACGGTGCCGGTAGCGGCGCCATTAGACGAACCAACGGCCGGTAAGATCAAGGAATTGACAGATAAAGGTCGTGAGCGCGGTTTCGTGACCGCCGAGGAGTTCGAGGACGCGTTCAAGAATGTCCAGCTGACGCCGGAGCAGAGTGAAGACATCTATGCTCGCCTGGGCGACATGGGCATCGAAGTCGCTGAGGACACGGAAGACTTAGAGGAGATCGCCGCCGGCCTACCCGACCTGGAAGAGGCCGAGACCAAGACTAGCCGGTTCGAGACGCCGGCCAGCGAGAAAAGCGATGAAGCCGCGATGAAAGTCGCAGCGGGCGACCCGGTAAAAATGTATCTCAAAGAAATCGGCAAGGTTTCTTTGCTGAACGCCGCGCAAGAGGTTGAGCTCGCCAAACGCATTGAGCAAGGCGACATGCGAGCGAAGTCCAAACTGGTTGAAGCCAACTTACGGTTAGTTGTTTCCATCGCCAAACGCTATGTTGGCCGCGGGATGCTGTTTCTCGATCTAATCCAAGAAGGCAACCTGGGGCTGATTCGCGCCGTTGAGAAGTTCGACTACCGACGCGGGTATAAATTCTCAACCTATGCTACTTGGTGGATCCGCCAAGCCATCACGCGGGCCATCGCCGATCAGGCGCGCACCATACGGATTCCCGTGCACATGGTGGAGACGATAAATAAGTTATCCCGAACCCAGCGCCAGTTGCTTCAGGACCTCGGCCGCGAGCCGACACCGGAAGAATTGGCCACAGCGATGGATCTGCCTGTCGAAAAGGTCCAAGAGGTGCTTAAGGTTAGCCAGGAGCCGGTCAGCCTGGAAACGCCGATAGGCGAGGAAGAAGACAGCCACATCGGCGACTTCATCGAAGACAGAGAGGCGACCGTCCCGCTGGAAGCGGCTTCTTTCGCCTTACTGCAAGAGCACCTTCGCGGCGTTCTGGGGACTCTTAACGAACGCGAGCGACGGGTTATAGAGTACAGATTCGGACTTCTGGATGGTCACCCGCGAACATTGGAAGAGGTCGGACGGGAGTTCGGCGTTACCCGGGAGCGTATCAGGCAGATCGAGTCAAAAACTCTGGCCAAGCTCAAGCACCCGCTACGCAGCCAGAAACTGCGCGATTATCTAGAATAGCCGTTTCGCACAAGCGCCAGTTCGCCAATCAGACGTTGTGCGGTGTCCCGCTCAACAGGGCTTCCTTACCGGCGAACGGGGACCCAATGACGATGCCGCCGCCAGTAATCTTAAAGCTGTGTATTTTGTTGTCGTGGTTTGTCGCGCGCTGTTTAATAACCAGGATAGCCCGCTCCAGCGCCGACTTAATTTCGATGTATTTCAGCTGAATCAACGTGTCGACCATAAAGCACAGGCCGAAAGTCTCCATGGCGCAATCACCCATCAGGCTGTGATCTTCCTGCAACAAGATGGTTGTCGCGCGGTGGCGGCGCAGACCGTTGACGAAGGAGTACATGAAATCCCGGCAGTCCTCCGGGCACTGCGCGTCAATGACGTTATTTATGGAGTCAACCACTATCCGCTTAACTCCCGCGTCCAACATTAGTTTGTCGAATTCGCCGCCTGGCTTCTGCAGCATGTCGATGAAGATTGCGGGACTCACAAAAAGTAGCTTAAGTTTGCCGTCCGCGGCGAACCGCTCAAAATCAAAGCCGAGAGAAGCGGCGTCGCGATATAGTTGCTCGCTGAATTCCTCAAAGGTAACATAGAGACCGACCTCGTCATGCTCCGTGATGCCCTTGGCGATGAATTCGATGCCGAAACTGGACTTGCCGCTGCCCGGAGCACCTTTAATGATTGCCGCCGAGCCCTGCAGTAAACCCCCGTCCAACATCTTATCAAGGCCGATTATGCCGGTAGGGACTCTCTCATTCATCACGACCTCCTTTTACCAAGTACTTGGCTAAGGATTATCATCCGGCTTGACGAGACGCTGAGCGCTTCATTGAACGCCTCTATCTGGCGCGCCAGTTCGGGAGCGGGGGCATGCCGGAAAGTGCCGCCATCCGCCGGGGTTAAAACCCCCTTTCTGACCAGTTTCCTTATCTCCGCCTCGACGTCTCTACGGTTACGCCCTAGTCGGCTCGCCAGGCTGTCGGGCGTTTCGATCGCGCTGGTGTTGCGATGATAATACATGATGATGTCCCAGCTCAAAAACGAGTCAATATACTCGTCGACAAACCCATGGACACCGTTCGGGTCATGGTTATGACCGTTATTTTGCATGGAAACCCCGCGCTCGTGATTAATTTACCAATAAGTATCCTTAACATACGTCTATCAACATTTTGCGTCAAGGTCATACGGCGGTTTCTTCGGTTGCCAACATGAGGAGGCTAAAGGAATATGTTTCTTTCGTCAACTGCAGTGGCGTGTAGTTCACGATGACAGTTTGCACACAGAAGCATGCACTTATCGATTTCTACTGCAACTCGGCTCCAGCTTCGTGAGTGGCCTTCCTGTGAGATGCTGAAAGTTTTTGTCGAGGCATCCTTATGGTGAAACTCAAGCGCTTCTAGGCACGTGTTGTATCCGCAGCGCTGGCATTTACCACCAAGTTGCGCTAAGGCCTTCGCTCTAACGAGCTTCCGTCGCTTCTTAACAGCCGATATAAGATAGGCCCTTCTATCAGCATATTTGCGAGTTTCCATAGGTTAAAGCTAGCACAAACATATGTTCGTGGCAAGGCTTGCTTTGACTACAAAAGGCGTGTCAACTACAATATAGTACTGGCTAACAAGAGCCAGTTGAGATACTCCCCGGTAGCTCAATCGGTAGAGCGTTCGGCTGTAAGATATTGCAGCGCCGCGCCGCGAGGCGAGGTGGAAAATCGGGTGAATTCAGGGAAACCTAAACCACGATTTGTGGCATGGCGATCCTGAGCGAAGTCCGCCGACAGGGAAATACGGTAGGCGGAAACGTGCAGAGACTATGGATTGAGGCTCCTGGCCAATAAGATCCAACTAGCGCCCGACATCCCAAGTGGATGATGAGATAGTCCAGGCCTGTGGGAAACCATAGGAACTACTGTAACCGAAATGTTGTAGGTTCGAGTCCTACCCGGGGAGCCAGCACCATAACCGCTGGTCAGAGATAACGACCCATTCCTTCATATTCGCACATCGTGGCTTCTTAGCGAATGAACAAGAAAACACCATACGGTATACAGAAAGAAAAATGATATGAAAGAACGTGAATCACAACTATTGACGCCTCCTGATATATCGATGTAGTGTGAAGACAAAGTTTTCCTTGGGGAAGTCTTGCATGCTAGGGGGCCGCAATGACACATACTCATTCGCACGGCTGGTTCACGTTCATCTTTCCGCTTATCACCGCTGTCATCATGTTTCTTCTGACATTATCTCCGGCGCAGGCCTCCGTCATTAGTTCAGATCCAGTCATCATCGACAATTCGAGCACAGATTTCACCGCGGTGGGCGCTTGGCCCGCGTCCACGGCGGTCTTCGGCTACAACGGACTAGATTATCGGACTCATGCCGCCGGTGTTGGCGCGAGTTCAGCGACGTGGTCTGTCAACGTCGCGGAAGAAGGGGTATACGAGGTCTTCGCTTGGTGGACGGCCTACCCGAACAGAGCCACCAACGCCAAGTTCTCGATTGACGACGACGTGTGGCCAACGACCAAAGAGGTCAACCAAAGGACAAACGGGAGTCGCTGGGTAAGTCTCGGCACCTATCGTTTCAGCCCGGGCTATCCCTATCAGGTTATCCTATCCGACGATGCCGACGGGTACGTGATCGCCGACGCGATAAAGGTGCAGAAGGTCGACTATACGGTTATCGATAACGACGGCGCGAGTTTTGTGGCGTACGGCCCCTGGGGGAAGTCGACGGCGATATCGATAACCGTATAGTCGACCTTCTGCACCTTTATCGCGTCGGCGATCACGTACCCGTCGGCATCGTCGGATAGGATAACCTGATAGGGATAGCCCGGGCTGAAACGATAGGTGCCGAGACT
>JANXYU010000018.1 GCA_025355855.1 Actinomycetota bacterium | reverse complement strand
GCTCTTTCGGCCGTTGTAGTTGTGGTTGCCCTGGCGATTTTGCTCGCGTGGCGCGCAATCAAGCATACTGCCATTTTCGAGACCTCTCTCAAGGACCCCGTTACCGGCGTATTTAACCAGCGATATTTCCGGGACCAGCTGCAAGTCGAGCTGGAGAGAGCCAAGCGCTCGTCCGAGACCCTATGCTTAGCCGTCATCGATATTGATGATTTCCGTTCATTCAACAACACCTATGGCCACCAAGTGGGCGACACCGTATTAGCCGCGGCGGCGCGCGCGATGCGGCAGAACACCAGAAAGTTCGACGTCATCTGCCGGACAGGCGGCGACGAATTCGCGATCATCATGCCTAACACCCGGCTAATAGACGGCCAGCATATATGTGAGCGGATTAACGGTAACATCGTGCAATCGGTCGAGGGCGTCTCGGTACGCGCCCGTCTTTCAATCGGTATCTCTAGTTACCCCTACCACGCGAACGAGTCCAGCGCGCTGTATAAGCTCGCTGACGACGCCATGTATTGGGCCAAATATCACGGCAAAAATCAGGTAACGATCTTCGACTATGAAACTATGGAATCGTTCAGCAGCGAAGAACGCCTGCGTAAGGCGGAAGAGATCGCCCACCGGAACACCGTTCAGACGCTGGCGATTGCGATGGACGCGCGAGATGAATTGACCCGAGGTCACGCGACGAATGTGGCGACGCTAGCCGAGATATTCGCCTCGCGGCTGAATCTAAGCAAGCACAAGATAGATATGATACGAGTGGCTGCCCTTGTTCATGACATTGGCAAGATCGGTATGAACGGTCTGACCAGGAAAGAACCCGGTGAGCTGACCCGCGATGAGCAGATCCAGCTCCAGGAGCACCCGCTCCTGTGCCAGGATATTCTGATTGCGACCGATCTCGGTGTCGTCGTTCCCTGGGTTGCGGCGCATCACGAACGTTGGGATGGCGGCGGTTATCCGGCCGGTTTGGAGGGTGGCAAGATACCCTACGAGGCCCGAATCATTTCTTTGTGTGACGAATATGAGAATCTGACTCGTCCAAGCCACGGGCAGGCCGGGATGTCACACCGAGACGCGGTAGCGCAGATTATTAAGCAGCGCGGTCGCAAATTCGATCCCGTAATGACAGATTCCTTTGTCCATCTTGTGGATCTCCTGAACAGCATGTTAATGACGAGCAATGCTCGCAAACCAGCGGTTGCCGCGACGACGGCGTCTGACCTAATTGATGACATCGCCTTTCCTGAAAGCACTCCGACCGATCTCTACGCACTCGTACGTGCCAAGCTACGCGAATAATTCAGGTAAAATACCACTATGAGGAACAATGATTTACGTAAAACGCGACAATGGTTCGATAGGCCCCGCAGTATCCGATTTCCCGCTTGGCCTAGTTGGCGCGAGACCAGGATTATTGCCGGCGCCGCAACCTCATATTTCGACCGTGATATAATGTTCGGGTGGTCGTGCTAGGCGGGGAACCAGCGGTGCCCTGTACCCGCAATCCGCTATAGCGGGGCTGAACTCCCATCTTGAGGCTTATCGCACTGCGGTCTGCCTTCGCTGGGCAGGGGTGTTGATCCCCAGGTCCTACGCAACGCTAAGCTTGTGAACCCCGCCAGGTCCGGGAGGAAGCAACGGTAAGCATTTGTCTTGCGTGTGCTGTAGACAAACTTGGGAGTAGCTTATTGCTTGCGAAGAAGCGCGCGGCGGCGTAGGTCGATTGAGGGGTGCGCGGCCACTCTCTAAAAAATAAAAAGTATAAAATAAAAAAATAAACATGTATGTCGAGATTTGAAGCGAGCACCCGATTTTTGTTTTTTGGAGCGTATGTGACTGAGTTAATACCGATAAAAACCCGGCTGTACACCGAGGATGACAATCTGCCGGATTTCGTTGCCGGTTATACTAAGGGCGTCGCGCAGCCCGGGGACATCATCGCTATCGCTCAGAAGCTTGCTTCCATATCTGAGCGGCGCATTGTTTTCGCTCCCGGAATGAAGGTCAGTGCTTTAGCCCGCTTTATTTCCCGATATGTCGACCCCAAGTCCAGTCAGCACAGCCCCGAAGGCATGCAAGCAGCATTTGACGAGGCCGGATATGTGCGAGTAACCCTGGCGGCCGTTATCGGCGGGCTAACCAAAATTTTTGGTCGGAGCGGCGATTTCTACCGTATAGCGGGAGAAAAAGTAGCGATCATCGACGACGCCGGGGACGGCACAGGCACAATTCCGCCCTACAATAAATATGTCATTCTGGCTCCCGAGAATCCGGACGGGATTTCCGAGGCCATTAAGGCCAAGACCGGCGTTGCCGCTGCCGTAATGGATTGCAGTTACGTCGCCTCGACGACTTTGGGCGTTTCGATGGGCCTTGATCGTGACCAAGTAGCTGATTTGCTTAAGACTAATCCGTTTGGTAACTTTGATGAGATGACGCCCATTGTCGTCATCAAAAATCCGTAAGGAGTGAGACGTTTGGACGATAAGGAACTGCTCGAGCTGGAAGGTGAATACTGTTCGTTTGGCGATACCGTTCACTACAGCGACCCACCGATGATCTTCCGGTCCTGCGAGGGCCAGTATCTGTATGACACCAAGGGGACGCCGTTTTTTGATTTGCAGATGTGGTATTCCGCGTCCAGTTTCGGCTATAACAATAAGCGTCTGCGCGACGCGATGGTAAAACAGCTGGATACACTTCCCCAGCTGGCCTGCCAGTATCTGCATGAAGAGAAAATACTGCTGGCCGCTAAGATCGGTCAGCTGGCTGAGCAGAAATTCGGCGAAAAGGGCCGGGTTCACTTTAACGTTGGTGGGGCGCAAGCGGTCGACGACGCCATCAAACTGATTCGCAATCACGTCGGCAAGAACCATGTGTTCGCCTTTATGGGCGGGTATCACGGGCGCACCTTAGGCGCGAGTGCCATTACTTCCAGTTATCGTTACCGCCGCCGGTTCGGACAGTTCGGTGACCGCGCGGAATTCATTCCTTATCCCTACTGCTATCGCTGCTACTACGGTAAGAAGCGTGGAGACTGCGGCTTCTATTGCGTTAAGCAATTCGAAAAACTTTTTGAAACAGAGTACTACGGTGTTTGGGACGCTAAGGCCAAAGAAAGCGAGTTTTTCGCCTTCTTCATCGAAGCTATCCAGGGAACTGGCGGTTATGTCGTGCCGCCGCCTGGCTATTTCAAAGAGCTCAAACGCGTTTGCGACAAGTTCAACATTCTTATGGTGGACGACGAGATTCAAATGGCCTGGTATCGCACGGGTAAGATGTTCGCCATTGAGAACTTCGGTATCACGCCTGATGTGATGGTATTCGGCAAGGCCCTGACCAACGGGCTGAATCCGCTGAGCGGCATTTGGGCCAAAGAATTTCTGATCGCGCCGGAGAAGTTTCCGCCCGGATCGACCCACTCGACTTTTAGCTCAAATACGCTAGGCACAGCCGTAGCTCTGGAGAACATAAGGATGATGGAAGAAGGCGATCTGGAGCGCACGGTCAAGGAGAAGGGTGCTTACTTCCTGGGGTTGTTACGGGAAATGGCTAAGAAATATCCCAACATTGGCGACGTCGACGGCCTGGGCTTAACCATCCGCGTTGAGATTACGACAGATGACGGGTTTACTCCCGACCGGCAGCTTTGTGACGACATTTTCGAGGCGGGCTTGCACGCCGGATTGAATTTCAAAGGCAAACAATACGGTTTGATTCTTGACGTAGGCGGCTATTATAAGAATGTATTTACTCTGGCGCCCGGTTTCGATATCACCACAGACGAAATGGAGATGGCCGTCGACTTGTTCGAGCAGTGCGTGCAGCGCGCGCTGAAGAAATAAGAGTAAGTTGGTACAACATTGAAACAAATCGTTGTCTTGTGTGATTTTGACGGCACTATTTCCAAGCACGACGTCACCGACGGACTGCTGGAGCGCTTCGCCCCGCCCGATTGGGAAGAGCTTGAGGCTGCCTGGACCGAAGGCCTAATCACATCCCGGCAATGCATGGCCGAACAGTATGCTCTCATTACAGCGTCGGAAGCGGAACTTGACGCTTGGCTAGAGAACGTCCCAATCGACGAAACCTTTCTCGACTTCCTCGCCTTCTGCCGCGCCGACCACATTCCCTTGACCATAGTTAGCGACGGTTTCGATTACTACATCGAACGGGTCCTGACCCGCCACGGCATAACGGGCGTCGATATTTTCAGCAACCACCTGGAGTTTAAGGAAGACCGCATTGTCACGGAATTTCCTCACGGCAGTGATGAATGTGACACCTGCGGCAATTGCAAGACGGGCATATTTCATAAAGTGAAAAGACCGGAAAACACAGTCGTTTATATCGGTGACGGGTGGTCGGATCGTTGTATCGCCCACGAGAGCGACGTCATCTTCGCCAAACATAAGCTAATCACCTATTGCAGCGAACGTGGATTAGACTTCACGCCCTATGTGACCTTTGCGGATATCATCGATGAAATGCGTGGCTGGGGCTAATATATGTAGTGTTTGGCGCGGCAGACGCGTGCTATACTTACTGTTATTCCTCCTGCCTGCAGGCAGGTTTGCTTAAAACGAGGTTAACCTTTGGGTTATGTAACACTTTATCGCAAGTGGCGGCCGCAAACCTTTGAAGACGTAGTCGGGCAAGAACACATTGTCCGCACGCTCACGAACGCTCTTCGCGACAACCGCGTAGCGCACGCCTATCTATTCTCCGGTCCGCGCGGCACCGGCAAAACATCTATCGCCAAGATTCTGGCGAAATCTTTGAACTGCGCCGATGGTCCGACTGCAGTGCCGTGCAACAAATGCGCGTCTTGTACGGAAATAACCGCCGGATCGGGCTTGGACGTTATCGAGATTGACGCCGCCTCCAATCGTGGTATCGACGAGATTCGCGATATTCGGGAGAAAGTTAAGTTCATGCCGGCGGGCGGCGGCACTAAGGTCTACATTATCGACGAGGTGCACATGCTTACGCCGGAGGCCTTCAACGCTCTGCTTAAGATGTTGGAGGAACCGCCGGCCCACGTCATCTTCATTCTGGCCACCACCGAACCTCATAAAGTCTTGCCGACGATTCTGTCCCGTTGTCAGCGGTTTGATTTCCGCCGGCTCAAGACGGACGAGTTGGCTGGCCGGCTGCGCGCCATCGCCGCGGCGGAAGGCGTTGATATCGACGACGCCAGCATCGCGATTATCGCTAAGCAGGCCAAGGGCGGGATGCGGGACGCAGTGTCTACTTTGGACCAATTGTCATCCTACACCGGCAGCGTGATTCGCAAAGATGACGTTATGGCCATGCTGGGCATGGTCGACGGCAACCTATTGTTTCGCCTGGCCGACATCATCATGGCTAAGGATGTCGGGGCCGCGCTGGTCTTTGTTAACGAGATTGTCGAGTCAGGTTGGGACCTGCGACAATTCGCCAAGGATCTAACTGAGCATTTTCGGAACCTATTTGTCATCCGGAATACTGACAATCCAGGCGACGGCGTTATTGCCACGGTTGACGAGCTGAAGCGCTTAGCGCAGCAAGCGGAAGGATTCTCACCAGCTGATTTAATAACGGCCATAGACGCGCTGACAATACTCAATAATGATCTGCGTTTTGCGCCCGACGCGCGACTTATCCTGGAGTTGGCGCTGGTTAAGATGACACAGAAGCAAGATTACAAGGAGTACAAAGAGCACGAGGAGCACGAGGCAACCAACTCCAAGATCAAGTCCAAGCCGGAACCCAAGACCCCGGGGGAGGTTGCTTCGGGAGAGGTTGCTTCGTCGCCCATAGAGGCAAAACCGCATTCGCGTCATTCGGTCATTGCGAGTGATAGCGAAGCAAACTCACGGAAAGCGGAAACCAAGACAAACTCTGTTTCGCCGTCCGGGAACGAGCTCGACACGATAATTCGAGCTTGGCCGGCCGTATTGGATAAAATTAAGAAAACTAAGATGTCGACCTTCGCTAACCTTTTGGAATGCCGGCCAGTCTCGGCCGAAGGAAACGTCGTCGTTTTGGAATTTCACGATCGCGCCGCCGGCCATATGGATCGCATCTGCAATGATGCCAACAAAACGTTTGTCGAGAGCGTCCTGCGCGATCTGATGGGCAAACCGTACGTCATCAAATGCGTCGTCGGCGAAAAAAGCGAAGGGGAGATTGCGTCGGGGGCGGAAGTGACGCGACCCGGGGCAGAAACCACGCAGGCCAAGGAGGTCGTGTCGGACACACCCGACGAAGACGTCCCGCCGTTGCCGACGTCAGAGAGCCATAGCGGGCAGGTTACGGAGCGTTCTGTACCAACAAGCGATAGCAAAGCAGACTCATCAGAACATGTCGTCGCTACTCTGGCTGGATTGTTTGACGCGACCGTGAAGGAAACGAAAGAGAGGAAGAATGAAGGTTAACTACAACCAAATGCTGAAGCAAGCGCAAAAGATGCAGGCTGACATGGCCAAAGCGCAGGACAATCTGGCGAAAGAGACAGTTACGGCAACGTCAGGCGGCGGTATGGTTACTGTCGTTGCGACCGGCCAAGGAGATATACTCTCAATCGAGATAAACCCGGACGCCGTCGATCCAGACGACGTGGAAATGCTCCAAGACATGGTTCTGGTAGCGGTTAATGACGCAATTGAGCAGGCCAGGCAAAAACAAGCCGATATTATGCAATCCGCGACCGGCGGAATGAATATTCCAGGGCTGATGTAGCTATATGTACGCCACGCCCATAACCGAACTGATTGACGAACTAAGCAAACTTCCCGGTATAGGACCTAAGTCGGCCCAGCGCCTGGCGTTCCATATCCTTAAGACCAATCGGGTCGAAGCCGAGCGTTTAGCCGAGGCGATTGTGCATCTAAAAGACAAGGTCAAGTTTTGCCCCGTCTGCTATAATGTTACAGATGAACCGGTCTGCGAATATTGCCGGGATAGCCGTCGCGACGACTCTGTAATCTGTGTCGTCGAGGAACCTAAGGATATCGTGGCTATGGAGCGGACCGGTGAATTCCAGGGCCGCTATCATGTTCTAGGCGCGGCCATCTCGCCGATCGACGGCATCGGGCCGGAAGACCTGCGGATCAAGGAATTGCTGAAGCGGTTGGAAGACGGCAAGGTCGTCGAGATAATCGTGGCAACTAATCCCAATATCGAGGGCGAAGCGACTGCAATGTATTTGACTAAGTTGATTCGTCCGCTGGGGTTACGTATAACACGTTTAGCCAGTGGTTTGCCCGTCGGCGGAGATTTGGAATATGCTGACGAAGTCACTCTGGGCTCCGCGCTGCGGGGCCGGCACGAGATGCCTTAGCCGCGTAGAGCTTGGAGCTAAGAGCATAGAGCAAGAACAAGGAATTGCAACCAGAAGAAGGAGGAAAAGGAGAAGTCATGACGGAGCTTTGTGAGATCCGCTGGCACGGCCGGGGCGGCCAGGGCGTTGTTACCGCAGCGCAATTGTTGGCCCAGTCGGCGTTGGTGGAGGACAAGTATTTCCAGTCGTTTCCGGAATTTGGTCCGGAACGCATGGGCGCTCCGATCCGGGCGTTTAGCCGGGTCTGCGCCGCACCGATCAATCTGTACTGTAACGTGGATAACCCCGCTTATGTCGTGGTCCTAGACCCGACGCTGATCGGCCTGGTCAACATGACCGATGGTTTGATTGAAGGAGGTTCCGTAATCGTCAACACGTCGGAAGATCCTGCCGTTATCAAAGAGAAAATGGGCGTAACCAACGGCAAGGTGTTCACGGTTGACGCGTCTGGAATCGCGAAAACGGAAATAGGACGGCCGATTCCCAACACGCCAATGCTAGGCGCGCTGCTGCGCGCGAGCAGTGTGTTGGAGTTAGATACGGTTGCCAAGCACTTGCGGGATTCATTTGGCGGAAAGTTCTCTCCCGAGGTAGTCGAGGGCAACGTTAGAGCGCTCACGAGGGCGTACGAAGAGGTGAAATCAGCATGAGCAAAAAATGGGATTACAAGAATGTTAATGCGAAAAACATACCGCGAGGCGCGGTTATCCCTGAGGCGGGCACTGCCGACGAGTACGAGACCGGCGGTTGGCGCACCAAGCATCCTGAGGTCGATAAGGACAAGTGCATCGATTGTCTTTTTTGCTATATGTATTGTCCTGATTCGGCTGTTATCACCAAAGACGGCAAACTTGTTGGTTTTGATCTGAAGCACTGCAAGGGCTGCGGTATCTGTGCGGTCGAGTGCAAGAAGGACGCCATCAAGATGGAAAACGGTTAGGAGGGCGAGGAAAATAATGTCGACTGTTAAAGCCATTACCGGTGACGCCGCTGTCGCGGAGGCCATGCGCTCCATTGAACCCGATGTCGTTGGTGTCTATCCTATAACCCCGCAGACTATCATCGTTGAGGCATACGCTGAGTACGTGGCTCGCGGCGAAGTCCAGACGGAGTTTATTCCGGCCGAGAGCGAACATTCGGCCATCAGCATCTGCGTTGGCGCGGCTGCCGCGGGTGCGCGTACGATGACCTGCACCAGCTCCCAGGGTCTGGCCCTGATGTGGGAGGTTTTGCCGATTGCTTCAGGTATGCGGCTGCCGATCGTCATGTTTGACGTTAACCGGGCCATCAGCGCTCCGATAAACATCCACTGCGACCACTCCGACACGATGGGAGCCCGGGACACCGGGTGGATCCAGATATATTCGGAGAACGCGCAAGAGGCTTACGATAACTTCATTCAGGCTGTTCGCATCGCGGAACACCCTGACGTTCAGTTGCCCACCATGGTCATGATGGACGGTTTCGTGATTAGTCACGCCATTCAAAGGGTGGAGGTTCTGGACGACGCTGTTGTCAAGAAGTTCGTCGGCGAGCGTAAAGCCGACTACCCTCTGCTCGACATGGACAATCCGGTCACGTGGGGCTCTTTTGACGGGCTGGGCGGCTGGTTTATGGAGTTCAAGAAAGACCAGATGCAAGCGATCGAGAACGCCAAGCGGGTTTCCCTGGAAGTCGCCAAGGACTACGCGAAGATCTCCGGCCGCGAATACGGTCTATTTGAATCGTACAAAATGGACGACGCCGAATACGCCGTTATTGTCATCAACTCCACCGCCGGAACAGCCAAGACGGTCGTTGATACGCTGCGCGACAGAGGCGTCAAGGCAGGTCTGATCAAGATACGGATGTATCGACCCTTCCCGGCCAGCGAAATCGTCGAGGCCTTAAAGAACTGCAAAGCGGTTGCCGTCATGGATCGCGTACCCGGTTATGTCGATATTGGGGGACCACTATTTGAGGACGTCCAGGTGGCCTGCTATCAAGAAGGGGTCAATGTCCCGCTGGTAAACTATATCTACGGCTTGGGCGGGCGCGACATCTTGACTAGTCACATCGAATCGGTCTATTCCGATCTGGAAAAAATCGCGAAGACAGGCAAGGTTGCCACGCCGGTCACCTATCTCGGGATAAAGGAGTGAACTTAAGATAATGGTTGCAACTATTAAAGAATTATCGGAAAAACAGGATCTCCTGTCTCCCGGGCATCGGCTGTGTGCCGGATGCGGGGCTTCAATCGTTGTCAGGATGGTTCTGAAGTCGAGCAAGAAACCAGTCGTAGTCGCTTCGGCGACCGGTTGTCTCGAGGTCTCGACAACGATATATCCCTTCACCGCCTGGAGAACGCCTTTCATTCACAGCGCGTTCGAAAACGCTTCGGCGACTATTTCCGGCGTTATCGCTGCTTACGACGCGATGAAGAAAAAGGGCAAGATCAAGGAAGATATCAATTTCGTTTGTTTCGGGGGCGATGGTTCGACCTTCGACATCGGCCTGCAATCACTGTCCGGCGCTTTTGAGCGCGGCACCAACTTCGTCTATGTCTGTTACGACAACGAAGCCTATATGAACACGGGAATCCAGCGCAGCGGCGCGACCCCCATGGGCGCTTGGACGACGACGTCGGAAGTCGGCAAGGCGCAGGCGGGGAAACGGGTCCACCGGAAGAACATGACGGAAATAATGGCGGCGCACGGGGGTTACGCGGCGCAAGCCAGCCCAAGTCACTGGCGTGATTTGGTCATGAAGGCGGAGAAGGCTTTCGAGTATGACGGACCCGCTTTCCTGAACGTGCTGGCGCCATGCCCGCGCGGCTGGCGTATACCGACAGACCAGACCGTCGAGTTCGCCCGGCAAGCGGTTGAGTCAAAGTATTGGCCGCTCTACGAGGTAATGGAAGGCGAGCACAAGATTACCTACAAGCCTAAAAAAGAGATTGCTGTAGCAGAATGGTTGTCGCCCCAAGGGCGGTTTAAGCACCTCTTGAAGGATGCCAACCAACCGGTGATGACGGAGATTCAGACTCAGATTGACAAAGAATGGAACCGTCTGATTAAGATGAGCGGAGAAACTACCTAACGCATTCACGCCAAGCCAAAGGACGGGGACAGGGCTTATAGAAACGGGAGACAATGTGAAAGGCCGCTACGGGCTACGCTGGCAGTTTCTTACTGTCTGGCTGGTGGCGGCCTTTCTATTATTGGCCTTGCTGGTGGTCGGAGAGATAGTCATTCCGCAGTTCTTTACCAGCCGCGCTGCGGAAAACAACTTAGCGATCGCAAGAGTCATAGGCGTCCGGGTTGACCAAGCCATAAAGCAAAACGTGTCCGGAGTCGAACGATTGGCGGCGTTGCCCGGCATCCTCGCAATGGATCCCGCCGAGCAAGTGCCGTTAATGGCGCTCGCTACGTCGACAAACCCTGAGATTAAAGAGCTGTTTATTCTCAATAATGACGGCAATGTCATAGCCGCCTTCCCTGATCAGGCAGCCTACGCGGCTGGTCGTAACTACGCCAACGCGGCCTATTTCCGGTCGGCACGAGATACCGGCAAACCCTATGTTTCCGATGTTTTCGTGGAAGGCTTTGATGTTCAGGTAATAGTCGCGGCTCCAATTAAACTACCGGACGGCCAGATTGCCGGCACCCTGAACTCGGTCTTATCGATGAGCACGGGCGTCCTGCCGGACTATCTGAAAAATATTAACATCGGGCCGGCGGACCATATTGTCTTAGTCGACAGACGAGGTACTATCGTTTGGGACGCGGACAGCAAGCGAGTGCTCCGCCAGGAAAATCTGCGCTCCTTCCCGTCTGTCAAGAACGTGGTCGCAGGCGAGACCGGTTCGCTGGTCTGTAACCTGGAAGGCACCGGTAAGCTCTGTAGCTACCTTCCCATTAAGTCCGCCGGTTGGGGCCTGATTGTGAACCGCCCGCTCAATGAGGCTTTTCCCAATCTGGTTTTGATTAGGGTGTTGTTCGGCGCGGTGAGCATTCTGGGCCTGATATTCGCCGGTTTGATTTATTGGCACGGGAACAGGGTGGTTCTCCGACCCGTCCGCGCCCTGATCGATGGCATCAATCGCGTCGCTGCGGGAGATTCGAGCGAGCCAGTCGACATCAAACGACCCCGCGAGATGGCCGAACTAGCTGAAGCCTTTAATCATATGGTAAAGGTAAGTTCCACTTTTCTTGATGTCAGCAGCGCTCTAAACAGTATCGTCAATCTCCCTGATATGGAGAAGTACGCGCTGGAGCAGATGAACAAAATATTTCAGACAGAAGCAAGCGCGCTGATCCGGTTCGATAAGGATGGCCACCTACAGATTCTCGCCTCGCGCGGTTTTCCCGAGGAAATGGTTGCCGCTCACAACGCGGCCGGTATCGACAGGGAAGGCATGGTCTATATGTTTGGCCAGGACGCCGTCGATCGTTTGCGGCGCGGCGAGAGCGTTCCTCTTGAGACTGAGAAGGTAAAGTCGTTGCAGACGCTCGCGCCGAACGCGGCAATCAAATTTGTCTATCTGTTTCCGTTAATCATCGAGGACGAACTGGAAGGCGCCTTGATGGCCTTGAGTTCCTCGGAGACGCGCTTTACAACGGAGCGGGTTGAGACTGTGGCAGGCCTGGTTGACCAGGTAGCCGTCGCCGTCCATCGCACCGACCTATACGAACTCCTTTATCAAAGTTACGCGCAAACCACAAAGGCGATTGCTCGCGCTATCGACGCGAAAGATCCCTATAACCGGGGGCACTCCGAAGGCGTGGCGATAATGGCGGTCCGGATCGCGCAAAAGATGGGTTTGAGTACGGATGCAGTTCGCGGTGTCGAGATCGCGGCCTATTTGCATGACGTCGGGAAGATCGGAATCAGCGAGACTGTGCTCAAGAAACCAGCTCAACTCTCAGAGGAAGAGGTCGAAGAAGTCAGACGACATCCTATGATTGGCGTAGACATCCTGGAGCCTATTGACTTCCCGTGGCCGGTTGTTGCGGCGGTCGAAAACCATCATGAACGCTTTAACGGAGAAGGGTACCCGAACGGATTAGTCGGCGATCAGATTCCCTTGGAAGCCCGAATCCTTGCCGTCGCGGACGCTTACGAATCGATGATTTCCGACCGTCCCTATCGTTCCGCTATGCCATTATCGGACGTAATCAATGAATTCGGGCGGGAATCAGGCCGCCAGTTTGACGCTGGGGCAGTCGCGGCTTTGTTGGACGTCATACAGGGAGATATTACTGAAGCAGCTGAGCCTTTCGCGGATGAGACGATGGCTGCGCCGGTGGACGAGGAAATCGAAGGCCAGGAAAGCATGGGTCTGGGAAAGGGCGCCGCAGGTCAGGTTATTGATGTGATTGCGTCAGGTGATGATCCAGACGAGATTGCTTCTGACTCCCCTGACGCTGAAGACGAGGTGTCAGAATGAGTATCGTTGTTCAGAAGTTCGGCGGGAGTTCCGTGGCCAACATTGAAAGGCTAAAAAATGTGGCCCGTCGTATCGTCCACGAGAAGACGGCAGGCAACAATGTGGTGGTGGTTGTGTCAGCCTTAGGTGATACCACTGACGAGCTGGTGCAAAAAGCGCGATCTATCACGCCGCATCCCAGCGAACGAGAGATGGATGTGCTTTTATCCACCGGCGAGCAGATATCGATCGCCTTGCTGGCTATGGCGGTGCAAGCCCTCGGTTACGACGCCGTGTCTTTCACCGGTCATCAGGCAGGAATCGTCACGGACACCAGCCACACCAAGGCGAAGATAGTTGATATCAAAACAGACCGGATGAGCCGGGAGCTGGATCGCGGCAAGATTGTTATTGTTGCCGGATTCCAGGGTTCGACGATCGACCATGATACGACAACGCTCGGCCGGGGTGGTTCCGATCTCACAGCCATCGCTTTGGCAGCGAAACTCAAGGCTGAGAAGTGCGAGATTTTCACTGATGTCGAAGGCATTTATACAACCAATCCGCGCCTGGTCAAAGAGGCGCGCAAACTGCCGGTTATCTCGTACGAAGAAATGCTGGAAATGGCGGCTGGCGGCGCTCAGGTAATGCAATTGCGGGCCGTTGAGTATGCCCGAAACTATGGGGTGCCCATTCACGTCCGCTCGAGTTTTTCTGACACGCCCGGCACCATGATCAAAGGGGAAGAGACAATGCTAGAGAAACCGATAATCAGCAGCATTTCCTATGACACCAGTCAGGCTAAGGTGACAATGTTGGGCGTACCCGACAAACCTGGCATTGCGGCCAAGGTGTTCAGCGCCATCGCGCAGGCCAGTGTCAATATCGACACGATCATCCAGAATGTTAGTGAAGCGGGAATGACTGACATCTCATTTACGGTTGAGTCGGACGACCTATCGGCCGCGCAAGCGGTCGTGGAGGGCCTCGTGCCGGCACTAGGCGCCAAAGGCAGTCTCTACGACCCCGACATCGCCACCGTATCTCTGGTCGGCGCGGGCATGAAAACCCATCCTGGCGTGGCGGCCGAAATGTTCGGCGTGCTATCGAAACACAAGATCAACATCGAGATGATCTCAACCTCTCCGATTAAGATCTCCTGCGTCATCAAGAAGGGCCAGGCCGAAACCGCGGTCAAGGAACTCCACAAACA
>JANXYU010000011.1 GCA_025355855.1 Actinomycetota bacterium | reverse complement strand
AGTCGGCCGCGATTATGAGCGGTACGTAGGATATATTAACGAAATTGACGGTGGGAAGGTATTGTACCAAGGGATTGTCGAAGGTTTGTCCGATCTTGGCCGGGACTTGATTGTCAGAAGTGGCGGCAAGACAAGAATAATTCAATGCAAGCGTTGGAGCAAAGACAAAATGATTCATGAAAAACACATCTTTCAGCTCTTCGGAACTTTGACTGCATATAGAATTGACAATCCCAATGAAGAAGTATCTGGATGTCTCACTACAACGACTATCCTTTCTGATCGAGCAAGAAAATTCGCTGACGCATTAAACATTGAGGTTCAACAGGAGTTCCCATTTACCCATTACCCCTGCATAAAATGTAATATCTCGGGCAAAGACGGGGAGAAAATTTACCACCTACCGTTTGACCAGCAATATGACACGACAATAATTGAGCCATCAAGAAATGAAACCTACGTATCTACCGTGGAAGAAGCAGAAAAACTTGGTTTTAGGCGAGCTTTTCGATGGCAAGGCGAGACTGATGCTAAGAGCGACTAAGGGGTCAGAGTAAACGGGTCAGGTCTTGTATCTTAACATGAGGCACAAGACCGTCAGATCGACCAGCTCGTTCGTGGGTGCGAGCGCCGACCTAAAGGACGGCGCCTACATTGCAAAGATGCGGGGTCAAGTCTTGAATTATAAGGTTTTGGGTTTCTGATTCCCTAGGGTCGCGGGTTTGGACGTCGCGGGTGAGTTTGCCGCGTCGCTTCGCTCCTCGCAATGACCGAACGACGCGACCGCAAGTTTGTTCCTGTTCCTGAGTAGGGGGTCGGGTCATGAATTTGGCATTCTGGTTCATCGGCAAATCGACCAGCTCGTTTATGAGATTTCGGTTCTTGGTTCATGAGGTCGCAAAAAGCATGACGCAAGGTGGTAACGATGGAAAACTACTCTAAAGAGGAACTTCTAGAAGCGCGGCGGGCGATCGCGTCGACCAACGCGAAGATGGAAAAGGTTTTGCTGAAGCTGCGGGAGGGAACGCCGCAGCATACGCTGGCGACCCGGCGGTTGGCCGCGTTCAGGATCGCCGTTGATTTGATTGACCGGGAGTTGGAAGAATAAAAATAGGATAGGATATGCACATGGATTTTGATGAGCTGATCAAAGCGCGGCAGAGTTGCCGTAAATATGACCCTGAGAAAGTCGTGGCGCAGGCGGACATAACCGCTTCTCTGGAGGCCGCGCGGCTTGCCCCCAGCGCCAATAACGCCCAGCCGTTCCACTTCACGGTTTGCACCGGCGAGACAGCCAAGCAAGTAGCAGTGGGAGTGCAGACCTTCGGATTGAACAAGTTCGCCTTGGACGCGGGCTGTTTCATAGTGGTCAGCGAAGGCCGGTACGGCCTTCTGGGAGCCGCGGGCAGCAAGATAAAGCGACAGGACTACCGCAGTGTCGATATCGGCCTAGCCGTTTCTTATTTAACCCTAAAGGCGACAACAATTGGCCTGGCAACGTGCATACTCGGCGGGTTCGACGAGAAGGCTTTGCAAAAACTACTCGGCTTAAAGGATCGCGTGCGGTTGGTCGTTGTCCTCGGCTACGCGGCCGAAGATTACCCGATTCGCCCCAAAAAACGCAAAGCCCTAGACGACCTCACGGACTACCGATAAAAATGGCATGACGTAAACGACACTATTCAAGGAGGCAACATGGTTGAAGGGACGGCTACCATCGAGGTTACGGCTAGCCACATGCCAACCTCTATCGCGCAGGATGTTGTGCACCCCATTATCGAGATCGATGGGGAGCCCCGGGAATGCAACTGGGGCGTTAACACCATTACGATATCCCCGGGCCAGCACACGCTGAAGGCATATCATAAGTGGCTCCTGTTTAGTCAAGCCTATAAGAGCAGCACGACGGTGGACATCGGCGAGGGCGAGACTGTCAAGCTTAAGTGGCATACGGGCGCGGCCGCTTTCCGACCGGGTGTCTGGTCAGTGCTATCGTCGTAGGCCGCGATCTAAGCGTCGCTAACCGACGAATGGCAGCAGCCGGCAAAGCGCATTTGACAATGTGTACGCTTGGGCGTACGCTTGGTTTGAGGTGGTTAGTATGGATAAGGTAATCGGCATCGTTGACGCAAGATCGCGAATGAAAGAAATAATTGATGGGGTGGCCGGCGGGCTAAGGTATATCATCAC
>JANXYU010000006.1 GCA_025355855.1 Actinomycetota bacterium | reverse complement strand
GCTGACCTTACATACTATACCCGCACCAAGGGCGGTCAGTTGTCCGCGCTTGAAACCGCGCGGGCGGCGGGCTTGTGTCTTAAATGCCACACGAAAATGCCCCTGAACGATCCGCCGGGTTGGCATATCAGTATCTCGGCGATCACGTCAAGGGGCAGCCTGGCGTTCGGCACCTATTGCAGCGCCGGCTGCCACGCGCTTAGGGCCGGAACACCGGGTCCGGGACATCCGTACGGGGCTGTGCCAGGCGTGAGGGCAGCGGCGGTTATTGCAGTTTCGGTTGTCACGAAGCGCGAAGCGCGACTCCCGGTCCGGGGCATCCGTACGGCGCTTTGGCTGCGGCAGGCGGTATCGGTTCGGGAACGTCGTATTGCAGCGCCGGCTGTCACGCGGCTCGCAACGCCGTACCTGGTCCGGGACATCCGTATGGAGCGGTTGCACCCCCGGCGGGCGGGGGCGGGGGATCGACTCCGCCGCCGGCTGCGTCATGCAGCGCTTCTTGTCACGTGCCGCGCAGCTTACCGTTGCCGGCAGGTCACCCGAGCGTAGGAGGAACACCTGTGCCGACGCCAACTCCGACACCAACGCCAACGCCGACACCGGCGTCGTGCAGCGCCGGTTGCCACGTACCGCGCAGCCTACCGCTGCCGGCCGGCCATCCGGCGGTTCCGGGCGTAACGCCGACACCGACACCCACGCCGACACCAACACCGCCGCCGGTTGTAACTCCGCCGCCGACGACTCTGTGCAGCGCTGGTTGTCATGGACAACGCAGCTTGCCCTTACCTAAAGGGCACCCTGTGGTCACCTTATCCCTGGCGGGTCTAACGGGATCGGTGTTTGTTTAGACGCACTCGGCACGTCAGGGTTTTTCTCGAAAACGCGAGACGTAATTTATGCGTCTCGCGTTTTTTCTTGTCATCTGCCTGGGATAAGCGCATCCGGCCTTGTGCTAAGATAAGTTCATGCAAAACTCGCCCGTCAAAAGCAAGGTACTTCTTGCCAGAGATACCTATTATTTCCCCGGACTCACCAACTCTGGTTTCTATAAAGGCCGGTTGATCGATACCGGTCCCGATGAGGTGGTCTATACGGGACTGCCGGTCGAGGAGATTCTCATTACGCACGGCCACGCCGACCATTTCGCTTGCGCCGCCTCTATGCGGCGCGCCGGTTCCAGGATCATTGCTCCTCGCGAAGAGGTAGCCTTGGTGGAGAACCCCGAGGTCAATATACGCGGAATGTTCAGCTGGGCTAAACCGTCCGACGAAATGGTCACAAAGCTGTTCCGGGGCGAGGGCTGCTTTGTAGACGGCTACTTGGATGAGTGGAGCGGACCCGGTATACAGGTCATCCCGTTGAGCGGTCACACGCTCGGGCACGCCGGAATGCTGACTGCCGACGGTGTTTTGTTCACCGGTGACGCCCTATATATAAGGGAACTTTGGCAAAAACATCCATTGCCTTACGCAATCGATGTCGGCCTCGTCAAGAGCTCGCTGGAACTTATTCAAGGTTTGGACTTTGATTGGTTGGTGCCGGCGCATGGATACCCGGTCGACAAGACGGACAGCGTTTTGGATATTCAACATCATGTAGAGCGTATCGAAGCCATAGAAGCGCTCGTCTTGAGGGAGTTGAAGCAACCGCGGACGACCGAAGAGATAATCGCTCGAGTCTCGGGCCTGCTCAATCTCAAGGAAAACCCAGCTCAGTACTGGTTAAGCGTCACAACAGTCAAGGGATTTTTGGGCTGCTTGCTGGAGCGGCAAATGATAGAGTTCTACGTACGAGACTACGCGGGTTATTGGAGGACGATTGCATCGCTTTAATCCTGAGCACCACGCCCGGTTGGACGACCCGGAACGGTACAAATGGGAAGATCCAGCCCTTTTGATTGAATGGTTGACGTTGCGCGGTGACGAAACAGTCATCGACGTCGGCTCCGGCACCGGGTTCTTCGCCTTACCTTTGGCCAAGAAACTTTCGGGTGGTTCTGTTATCGGTGTTGACGTCAGCCCGCGAATGCGCGATCTTTTGGCTGCCAAGGCGGCGGATCAGGGACAAGCCAACATTACCGAACTGGCTACGGATGGAGCCACAATCGCTTTGTCCGACGCGGTGGCGGACATTGTCCTGATAGCAAACGTTTGGCACGAGATAACAGATGCGGGCGTCCTGGGCTGGGAATTACGTCGCCTGATAAAACCGAACGGTCGTCTGGTAATAGTCGATTGGAAGGCGGAAGAAACCCCAGTCGGTCCGCCCCTAGCTGAGCGAATCCCCCAAGCGGAGGCGATCGAGACAATCGTGTTTGCCGGCTTCCGCCTGGTTGACCAGCCGGACCTTTATCCATATCACTACACAGCGGTATTTACTTAGATCATGGCGCTATTACGAGTCGCCTTGTGTCAGATTAATACGGTTGTTGGCGACCTGAAAGGCAACGCCGCCCGCATCCTCGTCCATTGCGCCGCCGCCGCCGAAAGCGGCGCTGATATTGCCGTGTTTCCAGAACTGACCATTTGCGGATATCCGCCGGAAGACCTCCTCCACCAGCCACAATTTTTGTTTGACAGCCAGGCCGCGCTGCATGATTTAGCCTCGGCTACGGGTGACATCTACGCGGTTGTCGGTTTCCCCGAAGCCGGGGAAGACGGCAAGATATACAACTCCGCCGCGGTGCTGCACGGGGGGCAGATAAAACATATCTATCGCAAGGTGGCTTTGCCTAATTACGGCGTCTTTGACGAGCAGCGTTACTTCGCGCCGGGGCAGGACAGCGGCGTCTTCACAGTCAATGGAACGAAGATTGGTATCACCATCTGTCAAGATATTTGGGAAGACAAGGGGCCGGCCTGGAAAGCGGCCAAGCAAGGCGCCGAACTGATTCTGAACATTAACGCTTCGCCATATCATATGGCGAAGGGACGAGAGCGAGAGCTGATGTTGCGCGATCGGGCGATTGAGACAGGCGACTGGTTGGCCTATGTGAATCTAGTCGGCGGACAGGATGAGCTAGTCTTTGACGGCCAGAGTATCGTAGTGCGGCCGGACGGCAGCGTGCTGACGCAAGGGCTGCAGTTTAAGGAGGACATGCTTGTCTTCGACATAGATGCGTCTACCGGCTCGGGTGAGGCGATCACCGCTCCCGCAACGCCCTTGGGCGAAGCTGCTGAGGTGTACGCCGCTCTGGTTCTTGGAACGCGTGACTACATGAGTAAAAACGGGTTCACGACGGCGGTCCTGGGGATGAGCGGCGGGATCGATTCAGCGCTGGCAGCGGCCATAGCCGTCGACGCGGTGGGCGCGGACAACGTCAAGGCCGTCTATATGCCGACTCGATTTTCCAGCGAAGACAGTCGGGAAGACGCCGCCGAGACTGCTGCGCTGCTCAAAATAGAGTTTAAAGTTATTGATATAGATAACGTGTTCGAAACTTATCTGGCTACGCTTCGCCCCTATTTCGGTACGCTGCCTTTTAATGTGGCCGAAGAGAATCTCCAGGCGCGCATCAGAGGCACAATGCTTATGGCCCTGGCAAACAAATTTCATTGGATAGTCTTGGCCACGGGAAACAAAAGTGAAATGGCTGTAGGGTACGCGACTTTGTACGGTGACATGGCGGGGGGCTTCGAGGTCATTAAGGACGTCCCGAAGACCCTTGTCTATAAACTCGCCGACTTTCGGAACGCCGTGTCTCCCGTAATGCCGGCCAACGTCATCAATAAGGCGCCAACGGCCGAACTTCGTCCCGACCAGAAGGATACTGACTCGTTGCCGCCTTACGACATCCTTGACCCGATAATCAACGCCTATGTCGAACAAGACCTTAGCCCGGATGAGATCGAGGCGTTGGGTTACCCTCGCGCCACGGTAGACAATGTCACCCGCTTAATCGACCGCAACGAATATAAACGCCGCCAGGCGCCGCCCGGCATCAAGATTACCGCCAAGGCTTTCGGTAAGGATCGCCGCCTACCGATTACTAACGGGTACCGCCGGAACAAGTAGCCGTTAAGCCAATAATGGCGCTTGTAAAGCGGCCCGTGCACAGCTCAGAAAGAAATGTAAAAAACTTCTTGCATTTCGTGTTCGCCACGTTCATAATCGTAGGAATAAGTAACACCTGCTACAAGAACCGCTCACTTATTGGTGGTTAGCATGAATCAAGTACTGTGTTGCGATTACGAGTTCATGTCCAGGCTGTCTCTGTCGAAGCCGCTAACGCTCGCCCATGATCAATCTGACCCCATCGATGCCGTTGCCGGCCGCGGCGTGATATGTATCCCACAAATGTCATTGCTATCGTAGCCAGGGCTTGACGCGGGCGCGAGCTAAAGCGCGTACACAATTTCCAAGGAAAGGAGGAGCGCAAAAGAATAGGTATATCTATAGCCAGTTCACCCGGGTTATTCGAGAAAGGTAATATCAACGCAAACGTCTTAGAAGGAGGTAGATCTTATGAGTGCGGAAGTCACTAGAAACAAAGGTTGGTTGGTCGTTGCTTCAGGAGTGGCGATAAATCTATGTCTCGGCGTCCTGTATTCCTGGAGCGTTATCGCGGCCTATATTTCGGCCCCGAAAGTCGATCCCACGACGGGAGCAGTAAGCGCCACTACTTGGGGATTGACGGCCGCACAGGCGTCACTGCCCTATTCTGTGGCGCTCGGCGTCTTCGCCGTCGTAATGGTTTTTGCAGGCCGCGCCCAGGACAAATTCGGGCCCAGGATCGTGGCGACAATTGGTGGCGCTTTGATCGGTCTGGGTCTAATCGTGGCTAGCTTCGCGCCTAAGGGCACTATTGCCCTTATGGTTGTGGGCTTCGGTATCTTGGGCGGGACCGGTATCGGTCTGGGATACGCCTCGGCCACGCCGGCGGCGGTAAAATGGTTTAATCCGACCAAGAAAGGCATGATCACGGGTATAGTCGTCGCCGGCTTTGGTTTGGCGTCAGTCTATATCTCTCCATTGACGACGTATCTGCTGGGAGCGAAGGTCGATCTGAAATTCACGCAGATCGCCGGTCTTGCCTTGGGCGTCAACAAGACATTCATGATTCTAGGCATCGCGTTCCTGGTCGTCACGGTAATCGTCTCTCAGTTCTTGAACAACCCGCCGAAAGAATACGAGGTGCCGGCAGACACCAGCACAAAAGTGAAATCGAGCAAAGCTCCGGTCGCGGGGAAAAGAGAGTATGACTGGCACGAAATGATTAAGACCTGGCAGTTCTATGCACTATGGGTGATGTACGCGTTTGTCGCGTTCGCGGGTCTTATGATCATTGGACACATGGCGAAGATCGCCAAGGCACAGCTGCCGGCGGATCAGGCCGCTCTCGGCTTTATCCTGGTAGCCATTTTGGCAATCGGTAATGCCAGCGGGCGTATCGTTGCCGGTTTGGTCTCGGACAAGATAGGACGGACCATGACGATGATGGTCTTCTTCATATCGCAGGCTCTGTTCATGGGCGTTCTTTGGTTGAGCGCCAGCCAGGTTATGCTGGTCATCGGGGCCTTTGGCGTCGGCTTTAACTATGGGGCCAACTTGACTCTGTTCCCGGCCACGGTCGGCGATTACTTCGGCGTCAAGAACATGGGCGTCAACTACGGGCTTGTCTTCACCGCTTGGGGTGTTGGCGGAGTTTTTGGAGCGCAGACGGCTGCGTCCATATTTGACGCCACGAAGTCGTATAATAGCGCTTACGCGTTAGCCGCCGGCCTCTGCGTCGCGGCCGCGGCGATGACGATGGCAGTTCGGGCCCCAAAAACGGTCGATATGACGACTTTGGAAGAAGCGGAGTTGGCGCCTGAGGGTTAAGGCATAAAACGTAGAATATATAAAGTAACAAGTAAATCCACGATCAAGACATAATGGGGGAGCTTTGATATCCGGGTATCAAAGCTCCCCCTTATTATTTGAGCAGGCCGGCAGCCAGCAAGCCGGCGGCGAAGAAGAGGCTGTAGAAGAACGCCAGACGCGCGGTCATTGCTAAGGCGGCGTTCAATGCCGGCCCGCTCTTAACCGCGATTCCCCGGGAGACTTGAATGGCTAAGGGCGCGGCCAGAAGGTAAGTCAGGGTCGGAAGCGGCAGGTAGCCGGCTACAATAAGGGCCGGCGGAACCAGGAAAGCGATTGTTAGACAAAGCCAGTATTCGATCTTCGTCCATAACGGGCCAATCCGTACCGTTAAGGTCTTCTTGCCGGCCGCCTTGTCTTCGTCGATGTCTCTCAAGTTATTAACGACCAGTAGCGCGGTAATGATCAGTCCCGGCGGAATGGCCATTATCCAGGCCAGAGGGGTCGTTCGGCCTGCCATGACAAAGTAGGTGCCGGTCACCGCCGCCTGGCCGAAGAAAAGGTACACGAAAAGATCGCCCAGGCCGTGATACCCGTAAGGGAAGGGGCCGCCTGTATAGAGCACGGCTGCCGCCATAGCCGCCAGCCCGACAGCCAAGACGATCCACCCGCGCCGATAGGTAAGGTACAATCCGAGCCCCAAAGCGACCACCAGCGTCGCGGTCATCCCTATCTTGACCGCGCGGGCCGAGAGCAGGCCGGATTGAGTCACTCTGGTGGGGCCTTTCCGGTCGGCGGTGTCGGTGCCTCGCTCAGCGTCGTAGACGTCGTTGGCGAGGTTACTGGCAATCTGCAGCAGACAGGCGATGGACAAAGCAATCAGCCACAGCATAGTCGACCAATGGCCTTCGCTCCAAGCCAGGACGCCGCCCATAATGACTCCCGCAGCGGCGGCCGGCAACGTTTTCGGCCGGATGGCCAGCCACCAGACGCGCCAGTTGGCAGGCGCGGCGGTCAGCGAGTCCACGGGCAGGCCCATCTTTCAGCCAGTTCTAGGGCCTCATAGAGGAGCACGCCCAAGACCGCCAATGCCAGAATGGCCGCGAACATGCGCGGGTAATTCATGCCGCTCCAGGCGTTTATAATCGCGTAGCCCAGACCGTTTTGGCTGGCGAACGATTCCGCCAAGAACAAAACGGCGATGGCGGTGCCGACGCTGATCCGCAGAGCCGTGAACACGCCGGGCAGGCTGGCCGGAAAGATGACATGCCGGTATATCTGGGCTCGGCCGGCCCCCAATGAGCGCAGCGACATAATCGATTGTTCGGGAACGGCCCGGGCGGCGTCACGGGCCGTCACCAGGATCTGGAAGAAAATAACGACGGCAATCAAGACGATCTTGCTAGCGTCGCCCAATCCCAACAAAACCATGAAGATGGGCAGGAAGACAATCTTAGGGATCGGATAGGTCAAGAAGATCAGCGGCGCCGCGTACCTGTCCAGGCTTGGCGTTTGCCCAATCACGAGGCCAAGCGGGAGGGCCAGGACGTTCCCCAAGGCAATCGCGGTGACGATACGGTAGAGGCTAACCGCGAAATCGCCGGCCATCGGCTTATTGAACAGTAGCGCCGGCTGCGATATAACGGTCCATGGGTCGGGCAGAGCTGGCGTGCGCAAAACGGCGGCGCCGATCGCCCAAACAGCAAGAAAGACCACGATAGCCAAGCCGTAGCGAGCGACCTTACGCAACATCGCTGCTCGCCTGCCTTAACGCTTGGCGCAAACGAGAGCAGACTTGCAAGAATTCGGGGCTGGACCGGAAGGTCTCGTCGCCCTGGCGCGGATTATCGATGATCTCCAAGATTCTAGCGGGGCGCTCGCTCAAGACCATGATCTTGTGGCCCAGAAACGCCGCTTCTTCGATACTGTGCGTGACAAGAAAGGTCGTCAGATGGTCGCGCCGCCAAATGTCCAGGAAAACGTTTTGCAGGCTTTCCCGCGTCAAAGCGTCCAGTGAACTGAAGGGTTCGTCCATCAGCAGCAGAGAAGGGTTGAGCGATAAAGCGCGTGCGATGGCGACGCGTTGGCGCTGGCCGCCGCTGATCTGGGCGGGGTAGTGCCGCCGAACGTCCCAAAGCCCGAAGCTGCGCAAACTGCTTTCGGTGTCGGCCGCGATTCGGCCGGCCGGTTCGCCGCGCAGCTTAAGTCCCAAGGCGGCGTTCGCCGCGACTGTTTTCCACGGAATCAAACCGTAGTCCTGCAGAATGACCGCGGTCTCCGGTCGAACTCGGGTCAAGCGTTGACCGTTGATCTCGATCGTGCCGCCGGTCGGGGGCAGCAATCCGGCCAAACAGTAGACAAGGGTGCTCTTGCCGGAACCGGACGGGCCGATGACGGCCACAATCTCGCCGGGCTCGGCGGAAAACGACAGACCGGCGAGGGCAGCCATAGCGTCCCCGCCGGTCAGATACTCAACGTTTAGATCGGTAACTTTGACTCGATCCATCTACTTGGGTTTGACCTCCATGGTCAATCGTGAATAGGTGATATCGTCCTTAATCGTGTGATTGCTTTTCATCCAGTTTAGCAAACGGTTGACGTCTTTTGGCGCCGGCAAGCCGGCCTGCGGATAGTGACTCACTTGAAACGTCTGGGCCAGACCCGCCGGCAGGTTGGCTTTCTCGACCAGTAAGGCTGTATAGGCCTTCGGAGCCTTGTTGATGGCGGCGGCAGCCTGGTTCAAAGATGTCAAGAAGCGGCCGATGGCGGACTTATCACCTTTAATGAACGAGGTTTTGAATAAGATCACCGTTTGGCTGAGGTTCTCGGCTTTCGTGTCGTCAACGATTATCTTACCGCCCTGCTTTTCGGCTAGCACGACCATCAAGTTAGGCAGCCCGGCCGCCTTGATCTGGCCGGCTAACAGCATCTGCATCCGGACCGGCAGTTTCTTGACCTCGATTGTCTGAATCTCGGCCGGCGTGAAGCCCTTGTCTTTGAGCGACTGATGGATCATATAATCGATGACCGTATTGCTGGCGGTCGCGATCGGCACGTTTTTAAGTTGATCGACGGTTGTGATGCCGGAATTCGGCGCGGCGACAATGGCAAACCGACCTTCCTTAGCGGTAGCGCCCAGCACAGTCGTCACGATGGAGACGTCATTACCGGCGTTGTCGAGCAGAGCGGCGCCAAGAATGTCTCCCATGAAGCCGTCTATCTGGCCGGCTTGAAAAGCGGCATCACACTCCAGGGCTGACTGGAAATTGACTATCTCGACGTTAAGGTGATTCTTTTTAAAGTAACCGTTCTTGGCGGCGACAAAGATAGGCAAGCCGTCTTCGACGGGCAGCGTACCGACGCGGATGGTCGCCGTTTTGATCGGGACCGGCTTAACCGTTTCTGGTTTGGCAGTTTGACAGCCCGCAGTTCCTCCGACGATTGTTATCCCCGCGATAATCGTGACTATGAAACGTTTAACCATTTCGCTCCCTAAAAGATTGAAGGGTCCTGAAAGTATAAATGAGCAATCGCTCACTTAACAAGTGTAATAGGGCTCGTTCTGTACGTCAATACAAAGCGGGGAAGAGCTAGGTGGATTTCGTGACCAACGCCTTGACGACCAGGTCTAAGACAGCGGAGACCTCGATATCTAGGTTATATTCGTCGTTTAAGGACTCTATCTGGAGTCGGCAGTTCTCGCATGGGGTAACCAAGATGCTGGCGCCGGTCGCTTTGATTTGGTCGGCCTTTAGGCGGCCGCTTTTCAGGCGGACGTCATCGAATTCCGTCTCGGCCACCAAGCCTCCGCCACCGCCGCAACACCACTGTTTTTGCCTGTTCGGTGTCATGTCGCGGAAATCGGAACAGGTCGCGCGGATGATATTTCGCGGTTCTTCAAAAAGTCCGAAGTTGCGGC
Source organism: Actinomycetota bacterium (assembly GCA_025355855.1). Lineage (GTDB taxonomy): Bacteria > Actinomycetota > JAHEXW01 > JAHEXW01 > JAHEXW01 > JAHEXW01. Next base: position 22,729 of record JANXYU010000006.1, on the reverse strand, counting down.
CGATCTGGCAAGGGTCATGATAAGTGACAGGCTCGGTGATTTTACCGGGAGTCACGGTGATTCGCCCGTCCTTGATGTAGCCATCGACTTTGCTTAGGACGCTGACCATCGGAGCCGGCAACTCCTCTTTCGCCCACATGCGATAGAAATCTCGCATGACGCGGTGGGCGTGGCCGCACTCGCTCATTACGATCTCCTTTACACCCAAATTCTTCGCCTCATCGACGATTCGCTGAGCGATTTCCTTAGCCTTGACCGTGTCGCCCAAGAAGTAGCCGTAATTGCTGCCCTCAAAGGATGATAAGGTCCAGTCCTCGCCGGCTTCATGGAAGATGATTGCGGCCGGCAGAATGGTATGAGTGCCTGCCAAAGCGACATAGAGAACGTCGGCGCCCTTTTTGTCATAAACGAAACCAGCGTTCGGATCCTGAACAACCCGCCGCATTTCTTCCTCGGAGCCTTTCAAGACCTCGCGAATGACACCGGTATAAAGATCGATGTTCTTGCCCTTATCAATGGCGGAATCGGCCAGCTGAGTCAGGATTTCCGAGCCGCGGCCCGTCGCCAGGAGCAGTGCTTTGGCCACTGCCAGCACCCACGAGGTGTCAATGGAGAACGGGCACCAAAACATGCAGCGGCGGCAGCTGGTACAGGCATAGGTTGTCTTGTATAGCTCGTCCAGTAAAACGTCGTCTTCCGGATCGCGCCCTTCGAATAGTTTGGGCATAAGCCGCCCGGATCCGGTCATGTATTTCTTGTAAATGCGCCGAATCAGTTCCGCCCGGTAAGCGGGAAGGTATAGTACATCGCCCGTAGCGACGTATTGGTGACAAGCGTCCTTGCAGATGGCACAGCGAACGCAAGTATCTAGGTAGTACTTTAGGGTGCGGTTCATTTTGCTATTGATCAGCTCGAGAAGTTCCGCCCTCGCGTTGGCCTGAGGAGTCATGTCATTCACTCCTAACCAAGTTAGACGCGAAAGCGCCGATGGAATGGACGAGCTTGGAGAACGGGAAGTAGATAAGGAATGCGCACGCCAGCATGACGTGAGTCGTTAGCGACCATGGCACGTTCGAGGACAGTATTGCCGCATTGAAGGCCGGCTTGAAAGCGAGCAAACTCATTACGTAGTCCCGGTAATCGGTTACGTGTACCGTGCCGAAGAAACGCAGATGATTACCCATGGTGACAATCAGTAAGAGGAGAATCAGCAACAAATAATCCTCGGGTACGGAAAGGTCTTTGTAGGGAGTCCCGAACCGGCGAAGCAATAGATAGATGAGCGCGACTGTTAACACGATCCCGAAGGCGCCGCCCGTAAGGAACGCGAATTGGTCCATGCCGTTCGCGCCAAGCCACGAGACCAGCGGGGTGAATTCGTGAATAAGCCGCAAGTGCCCGACAAACATCAGCAGTCCGGCCAGGTGAAACGCCCCCGCGAACAGCCAGATGCTTTTGCTGTAGTCAAGCACCCAGGGAAAGAAGAACGTGTCTTTAAGCATCTTTGCGAATCTGGCGCCAAGGTTAGCCGGCTTGGGGAACATGCCCATAATGATTCTCGACTTAGCGACGCGGCGCCACTTAACGACCTGCCAGATCAGTCCGCCAATAAAGACAAGTAGCGCGATATAGACGAACCAACCGGCGAAAACATACTGAAACCAATTCATCTAAGGCTACTTGATGCGCTTAATGTAATAAATCAGGTTTGAGCCCTCTTGCTCCTGTTTGATGATCTCATTGCCGGTGCTGCGCGCCCATGAGGGGATGTCTGCCAAACTGCCAGGGTCCGTGGCCGTTGCGCGGATAACGCCGCCGACCGGGACCTTGCTGATGTTTTGGCTGACCCTGACCATCGGTAGGGGGCAGAGAAGTCCTTTAAGATCCAGTTCCAAATCTACCTTGATATCGTCCATCGTTCTCCCTTTCTCTTCTGTGGTAAGGACAGTTAAATGAATAGCGTAAAATCGGCGTTGGCGGCTTGCTCAACAAAGAAACCGCCTCCGACACACGCCTCGACCTCGTCGATCATAGCTTCTCGCGGTATCTCCATGACGTCCATGCTCATTTGGCAGGCATACAGTTTAACGCCGAGATCGATTGCCAATTGCCTCAGGTCGGGTAGGGAAGAGACGTTCTTGTTCTTCATCATTTTCTTAAACATCCAACGGCCCATGCCGAAGAAACTGAATTTGCTAGGCGTCGCCCGGTTGATGTCTCCGCCGTACATCATGCCGACCATGCGTCCGAACAGGCTCTTGCCAGTAGGTACCTTCTTTTTTAGGGCGCGAAGGCCCCAAAAAGTAAAGAACATGGTAACTTCGTTGCCCTGAGCGGCGGCGCTGGTCGCAATGATGAACGCTCCGAACAGCTTATCGAAGTCGCCGCTCATAACGACCATTGCCGCTTTCTTGTTTAATTCTCTCGCCATGACTGTGTTCGCCTCCTTGGCTTGTTACGCTTGGGCTCTAGGCCGGTGTCTTGGTCGCGGTATTGATCATGTCGCCCGTCTTGATCTGTTGTTCTTTCATGACCTCGCCGATGAGATCAAAAGCCTCGATGATCTTGTGATTCGCCAGTCGGTAATAGACATTCGCGCCCTGGCGTCTGGTCTCGAGCACACCTTTGGTGCGCAGAATGGCCAAATGCTGGCTCAGGTTGGCTTGCGGTACGCCCGTCGCCTCAATCAATTGGCTGACGGTCATTTCTTTGTCGCGAAGATTGTCCATGATCTCTTGGCGCTTCGGGTTGGCAAGCGTTTTGCAGATTTCAGAATGCAAGCAGTAATAGTTCTTGTCCATTGGTGGCGGCCTCTTTTGTCTCAAATGCGAATAATCTAATAACTATCTATATGGTATCGCTGCCAGGCTGTGAGCGCAATAGAAAAATATCACAATCTTTATGCGGTGGCCTTCATATTGTCTTATTCGTCGAAAATTATGGCCCCTACAGGGCAATTTTCCACTGCTTCAGTCAAGCGTTCGCCGCAGACCGCAAAGTCCGCGTCCTTCTTCACGTGGGCCAGTCCGTCATCTCGCATCTCAAAGACTTCCGGACACGTCTCAGCGCAGCTGCCGTCACCAATGCAAAGATCCGGATCGACTCTCACTTTCATTGTGCCTCCTAAGACGGTTATTTAAAGATATAGCCCAACAAGACAACGAACGCCACGCCCGTCAGCATAACTAAAAGTAGCGACAGGTTAGGGCGGCGGTGGATCTGCGGCAGGAGATCGGCCGTGCCGACATAAATGAAAGTGCCGGCGGAAAAAGCCAGCATCAGGCCGATGATTGAAGGACCCACGCCTCTCAATAACATAAAGGTCAGAACCGTGCCGATGGGCGTGGCTAACGCGACCGCCCAGCCGATTAACAGGGACTTGCGGGCCGGTTGACCGTTGGCAATCAATAGGCCGTACGTAAAAGCCCCCTCCGGTAACTCATGCACGATGACCGCCAGCGCGGCGATTATGCCCAGCACAGGGCTCGCCTCAAAGCCTGTCCCAATCACAACGCCGTCGATAAATGAGTGAATACCAATGCCCAAAGCCGTGACCGTACCGATGTTGTGAATATCGCATTCGAGTTCCTGACATTCATGGATGGCCATGAAATGTTCTACGGTGAAGAGTAGAAGAACTCCGGCCAAAGTTGCTGCCGCCCAACTTGAGCTCTTCGCGGCCGCTTCCGGCAGTAGTTCGAGAAAGGCGGTTGTAACCAGCACGCCGCCGGCGAAACTTATCATCAGCAATGAGTTGCGTTTAGTCCACGCACTGAAGAACTTGACTAATAAGACGCCTCCCATCGTCGACATGCCGACAACGAGGCTGAATATTACAACACCGGTAAGGCTCATTGGCTGACTTGCATCTAGGAGGGAATCCCTCGCGCGGCGATCAGGTTGTTAGCGTAGGCGAAATCAACGTTCTTCAGCCACGCCTCGATGTACGCCTTACGCGCTGTAGCGTAGTCTAAATAGTAGGCATGCTCGTAGACGTCTAGAACGACCAGAGGTATCGCGTCCCAGACGCAACCGAGATTGTGGGCGTCGCAGCTGTAGGTTACCAAACGCTCCAGTAGCGGATCGTAGGCGGCGATAACCCAACCGCGGGCGGCCATCCCGCTGGCTGTCATATGGCTCTTCCAGGCGTCAAAGCCGCCGCAATCACGCTCGATAAGTTTTAAAATGGCCCCATTCGGTACGCCGTCGCCGCCCAAACCGGCGAAATACGCTTCATGAAGACGAACACCGTTGGCCGCAAATGTTTCTTCCCGTTTTAGTTCGCCGATCTCGCTATATGTTGCGTTCGCGGTCGCTTCGTCGACTGTCTCGAGTTTGTCTTGAATCTCAAGCATTTTCTTTACATAGCCGGCGTAGAGAACGTCGTGATGCTCGCTTAGAAGCTTCGCTGAGAGCCCCGGGAGTTCCTCATACTTTAGGGGTTTTACGGTTACAGCACGCATGTTTCCTCCCTAGTCATCGGCAAACAAGCCGATATTTATAGGTCTTTAACGAAAAGAGCGTAGCACTAGGTAAAGGGTAAGTAAATTAGTGAAAACCCTGGTTTAGCGCAGCAGCCTGACGCTGTTCAAGATTATCAGGAAGGCGCCCATTTCGTTGATGAAAAGTCCCGGCACCAATTGGACCCGCCCCAGCAATGCCAGAGTTACGAGAACTAATACAATCGTCAAAGCGGCTCCGATGTTGAAGCCGATTATCCGTCGGGTTCGTCGGCTTAAGCGTACCGCGAAAGCCAGATTGCTGAGATCATCGGCCATCAGGACGATGTCTCCCGTCTCAACAGCTATGCCTGAGCCGGCCGCGCCCATGGCAACTCCTACTGATGCGGCGGCCAGCGCCGGGGTGTCGTTTATACCGTCTCCAACCATGGCGGCCCGGCCAAACTCCTCCTGCAGAGCCACCACGACCGCTGCTTTTGCTTCTGGCAATAGATCCGCCCGATATTCGTCTATGCCCACCTGGGCGGCGATAGCTGAGGCGGTAGTAACGTTATCGCCGGTCAGCATTATTAAGCGCTGCATACCGGATCGCTTGAGATCGGCGAGCGCGGCCGCGGCTGTCTCGCGAACCGTGTCGGCGATGGCAATCAAACCGACCAGCTGGTCATTTTCGGTTACGTAAACGAGTGATTTGCCCTCGGCTTCCAGCGCGGCGGCGCCCAGAGAGGCTTCCGCCGTAACGATATCATGTGCCGTAATCAACTTGAGGTTCCCGACATGGTAAATGTTACGGCCGATCCGACCGTAGGCGCCCAGCCCCGGGAGGGCCCGGAAATCCAACACACGCCGTTTCGGCAGTTTGCGGGCTTCCGCTGCGGTGATCACGGCGCTTGCCAAAGGATGTCCGCTCTTACGTTCAACCGCCGCCGCCACTTCGAGCACCTTGTTTTCTGAAAAATCTCCAAAGGTCAGAATGTCGACAACCGCCGGATCGCCATACGTCAGGGTACCGGTTTTGTCAAAGACGATAATCTTGATCCGTCCGAGCAGCTCAACATAGGCGCCTCCTTTGATGAGAACGCCTTGCCGAGCGGCTCGGGCGATTGCCGCGACGATCGCGACAGGGACCGATAAAGCGATGCCGCAGGAACAAGAAACGACCAGGACGACCAGTCCTCGGTAGAACCAATCTCGCCAGGGCCCGCCCATTAGTGGCGGTAGTAGCATGACTCCTAACGCGACTCCAAATAAGGCCGGGGTATAGATGGCGCCGAACCGCTCGCTGAATCTCTGGTATGAGGATTTGCGGGCTTGATGCTCCTCGACGGCGTGGATGATCTTAGCTAACGTTGTGTCGCGAGCCCGTGCCGTAACCTTTACTTCCAACGAGCCGTTGAGGTTAACGGTGCCCGCGTAGACGCCGTCCCCGGGTTTTTTGAAAGCCGGAATCGATTCGCCTGTGATTGTAGCTTGATTCACCGTGGACAACCCCGCCGATACCGTACCGTCCAGGGGGATCTGGTCGCCTGGCTTAACCAAGATGAATTCGCCCATTTTGACCAGGGCGACGGGCACGACATTCTCTACGCCCTGACGAATGACGCGCGCGGTTGGCGGCGCCAAGCGTATCAGCTCTTCCAGAGAATTGCGCGCTCGGTCGACCGCGAACGTCTCCAGTATGCCGCCCAGTGAGAAGACAACGACCAGAGTCGCTGCTTCGCCCCACAGATTCAGCGCAATCGCGCCGGCGGTCGCGGCGACCAGCAGGCTATTAATTGTAAGCGTGAGGTTTAGAAGAGACTCCCAAGCCGCCAAAGCCGGGTAGTAACCGCCGCAAAGAACGGCCGCGAGGAATACTGCGGTAGCCGGCCATCCCGGCGCGACAATCGCTGCGAGAAAGCCGACAGCCGTAAGCAAGGCCGCGACGGCCAGGAGAACGATCTTTGGCTGACGGTACCACGCCAGAGCGATCGTGTCATCGTCAACAGGGCCCGCGCAGTCGTCGCAAGCTAAACCGAAATCGTGATTGTGGTGGTCGTCATGGGGTTCAGACATACTGTCAGTATATCTAGAAATGCCAGCCCTGAATATAGACCCAACCGGGGGAGAAGACAAAAACCGCCAGGGAAAGCACAAGAGCGTACCTCATATCCCTGACTCGTTTTTTGTTTCTGTAGTATGTCCGGTGCAGTTGGCGAACCATGTTTGTGTCCTTTTTAGGCGCTGGCTTGTTACTATAACTATCGGTTAAGGGAATGGGAAACTTGAGATAAGGTCGCTAGATGGTTAATCTTTCTATTAATCTTTCTATATAAGTAGGGGTTAGGCGGACGAAAAGGGGAGAAGATGGCGATTCGGCCTAAAGTATTGGGAATACCGACTCACGTAATTGCGGGACTACTTCTAGTAATAATCGTGGCAGTCTTGATTGCGACGTTTGGAATACCCAGCGTATCGGGCCTGGCTATCTATGCCTATCTGGGTATCCTGCTCTTAGTGTTAGTCAATTTCCAAGTCTCTGTCGCCAAGAAGTGGCTGCCGATAGATTTTAAATGGCACCGTCGTAACGGAATGTTGATTTTCTACATCGGTCTTGCCCACGCCACAATCGCTCTGGGCGCGTATCTCTTTCACGTTCGGATACTGCCCTAGGCGCGTTAAAGCTAGCCCAACCTCAGTCGTTTCAACCTCAATGAATTCATGACAACAATCAGACTGCTGGCCGCCATGGCGATCGCGGCGATGGCTGGTCTGATTATTCCAAACGCCGCTAATGGGACCGCAACAGAGTTGTAAACCATCGCCCAGCCAAGATTCTGTTTAATAACACCGTCGGTTGCCCGGCTGAGCCTGATGAACCAAGCGGCGAGGCGGAGATCATCTCGAACAAGCAATATGTCCGAAGTCTCGCCGGCAATCGTGGTGCCGGACGCGACCGTAAAGCTGACGTCGGCTTGAGCCAGAGCCGGAGCATCGTTGGCCCCGTCACCGACCATGCCTACCTTTTGATTTGCTTGCTGTCTTTCTTTGATAATCGCTGCCTTCGCCTCGGGAGATAAAGTCCCCGTATAATCGGAAATACTTACTTTTTTGGCTAACGATTGGACGGTAGCGGCCGAGTCTCCGCTGAGTATCTCCGAATCGATTCCGGCAAGGGCAAGATCCTTGATTGTCTGGCCGGCTTGCGGGTCGACCGGGTCAGATAAAACGATGTAACCCATCACTGATTCATCTGCTTGAACCCAAACGACGCTGGCGCCTGAGGCGCGCTCCTGGTCGGCTTGCGCGGCCAAAGGCGAAAGATCAGCGGCAGGCACTAGATGTTGCGCGCCCACGGTAATTGTGGTGCCGTCAGCCAACACCGCTCGGCCCCCCACGCCCGCTAAGGCAGTGAAAGCATGCGCCGCCGGAGGGTGCGAGCAGGCCGCAGCAATCGCTTGACCGACGGGATGAGCGGAGAACTGTTCTACTGCTGCGGCCAGACAGATGAATTTATCGCGTGATGTCTGGCTATGAGCCGGGCGAACGCTGGTCACCGTCGGCTTTCCGATGGTCAGGGTGCCTGTTTTGTCAAACACCATATGGTCGATCCGGCCGGCGGTTTCCAGCGCGTTAGGATTACGCACGGCCACGCCGGCGCCAACAGCGCGGCCGAGAGCAACTGTAATCGCCAACGGGGTCGCGATGCCAAGAGCGCACGGGCAAGCGACTACCAAGACGGCGACTCCGGCGAGAATTCCAGCGCCGAGCGAATGACCGGTCGCCAGCCACCCCGCAAAGGTCAGAGCAGAGACGCCAAGAATGGCGTATGTCAACCAAGCAGCGGCCCGATCAGCCAGGAGCTGCAGCGGCGGTTTGGTCATCAAGGTGTGTTTGACGACTTCTCGCATTTCCGCCAGCCGGCTGTCGTCAAACGGTTTATCGACGCGCGCCGTAATGTTACCGGACGAGACTGCCGATCCGGCGAGAACAGCGTCGCCCTTTGTTTTTGGAACCGGCGTTGATTCACCCGTTACCAGGGATTCATTCACCAGAGCGTCGCCCTCTGTAACGGTCGCATCGGCCGGTATCAAATCACCGAAGTCGACCAGGACCACGTCTCCCGGCTTGAGTGTTGCCACCGGCATCTCCATAGGGCTGCCGGCATGCAGGACCTTGGCTGTCCGGGGATTGATGTCAAGCAAGGACCGTACCGCGCGGCGTGCGTCATCACCCCCGATTGATTCCAAATAACGGCCGATGGACACAAACGTGATGATCAGAACGGTCGAATCAAAAAACACTGGGCCGCGGCCAAATAGAGTCATATAAACGCTATACCCGAATGACGCTGTGATTCCGATGCCAACCAACGTGTTCATGTTCACGGTTCTGGCTTTTAGTTCTTCCCACGCGCCTCTTAAAAAAATGCTGCCGCTATAAAAAAAGACAGGGAGGCTAAGGAACAAAACGATTGTTTCGATGCCTTTGACGGCCGGAGTGCCAAAAGTGCCCTGAGCGTAATATGGATACAGGTTCGTAAGATAGAGGATTTCGATTTGCATGCCGAAGGCGATAGCGACAATGAGCTTAATGAGTATGCTCTCCGTTCGTGCCCGAGCGGCGGCCTCGCCTTCGTCGATGGCGGGCATATGGGTGTGGTAACCTAGCGCGTGCATCTTATGCATCAATTCTTCTGGGTTGGTCTGATCAGGGTCATATTCGATTCGGCCCTGTGCGGCCCCGTAACTGACGGCGGCGTCGGAGACTCCGGGCGTTGCTTTGAGAACTGATTCGGCTGTGGTGGCGCAGCCTTCACAATACAAACCGCCAACAGCAAAATTGACCGTGGATTTCTTTTGCAAGCTGGAGATGGCACTGCTTTTTTGGCGCGGTGGCATCGTCAATATCTCATCGAGAAGACCGCTATCGTAGGCGGTCTTATAGATGCGGGCGTGGTCCTTGGAATCAAAAGAAACCGATTTTCCACCGATGTTCTTTATAATCGGATCGCCGGAAATGAGGTGGCCGCAGAGTGCGCAGCGAGGCCGATCCGAGGATGTCCCGCTTTTGCGGGCCATCGCCTAATCGACCTCTTCGAACTGGTGCGTTGTGAGGTTATCGACCGACAAATGGGGCTTGAATTCCTTAATCACTCTTTCTTCAGAAATAGCCGATTTGATGTGGTCTTGGAACTCGTCCCAATCGTTCCAGACTGACTGAAATATGATGTGCGTCGTATTGTCCCGGTCTATGGAGTGCATGGCGCGGGAGCTGTCGTAGCCGGATTGGTCAGGCAAAAGAGCGCGTAAGGACGAGAGAGCCGCCTCCAATGCCGATCCGATTTCGAGGTCGGTCAACTGGTCCGGTTTGATGTCGAAACTAACCTGATAGACGTAAGCCATATTGTATCCCCTACATTTTCCAGAACAAGATCAGATAGAATAACCACCATAAAAAAGCCAGTCCGACGGAGATCTTAAAAAAGAGAGGCAAACTGCCGCCGCCCTCTGATATCTGCCTCGCAAAAGAATCAATATACCCGTCTGGCCGAACAACTTCGTGCTCCATGGTCTCATCGCCGGCACGGTGGCCGCTGCTGCCTGAAGGCCTCCTTAGCTTGTGGTGGTAGGCCAGAATCATCAATCCCAACAACAGGGTAAATATGCCGCCGAGAATCCAGCCGAGTTCGAGCCACACTTCCGTTACATTATCGGTCACGCGTCTCACCTCTTCGGTTTGTTTCGTGTTTCTTGTCTTCGGCCTTCGTTTCAGGCCTGGGCGCAGGGGTGTCGTCATCGCGCAACATGCGGCGAGCCGGCTCCTCTAAATTACGGAACTGCCCGCGTTCCAGTCCCCAAACGAACATGGCCAGAGCCGTTATCGCGACTAGCGCCATCCAGCCAATAAATAGCCAAACCCCGATAGCCATCAGCGACCGCCTCCTAAACCTATCGGCAGAGTGCCAGTCGGCAACGCCCCGTAAACGGGTTGGGTCGGGGCGTTGGCGGCGTTCCCGACGGGCGTACCATTCGCCACGCCGATCGAGTAGGTAACGACATCCCAAATATCAGATTCGGCGAGCATCAGGTAGAAGGGCGGCATCACGGAGTTTGGCACTCCGTACCAGATCCGCCAGAAAGCGTACTGTTGGGTCATCGCTGGATTGAAGGCTGCCGGGGGGCCGCCGGGCAGGAAGCCGCCGCTGTAACCGTTCCCATTACCTGTGGTTCCGTGGCACAGCGCGCAATAGTTCGCGTATACGGCGGCACCGTTGTCGGCTGAAATCACGTGGCCTTCTTTCGTCCAATCCGCCTCGCTAAGCGTAATGGTGGTCGCGGCGATCTTGCCCGAGTTGAACTGACTCTTCTTGACGCCGCCGCCGTTTTGAAAAGCCTTGTTAATGTATGTGACTACGTCCCATAACTGCTCATCCGGCAACTGCTCCGACCAGCTAGGCATAGCTGAATTCTGAACACCGAAGACTGTCATCGCGTAGAGCTTAGACGGGTCGGTTTCTTTAGCTTTCCCGTATGTGAAATCGGCCGGCAAAACATCCAAGTAGGCGCCATCCCAGCCCTCGCCCTCGCCGCTTAGGCCGTGACAATTGGCGCAGTCATTGATATAGATACGCTGGCCGCGGGCGAATGAAGCCGCAGGGAATGTTTTTTGAGCCAGGTAGAAAGAAGGATAGACCTGATCATTAGGACGAGGGCGCTCGGGTCGTGCCTCCGTTTGGGTAAAGTTGACCCTTATGTAATGTACCAGCCCCCATCGGTCGGTAGTGGAATATTGCGATTTCCAGGCCGGCATCGCGGCCCAGGGCAAGCCCTCACTTATTCGCCAAAAGTAATCGGAATCTGTGTAGATAGGGTTATCCAACGTCCCGTAATGGCCTTTGTCGCGGAAATCGGACGGCAGGGGCTCCAATTTGTCCCCGTAAGCGCCGTCTCCCGAACCCGCCGCTGCGTGGCACGGCAGGCATTCGCGCGTCCAAATACTCTTGACACGCTCCAGCTCGTCCACCGTTAGTTTGACTGGATTGGTCAGATTCGCGTACGACCCGGGTGGGCGGCCCTCGATGGGGTCTCTTTCATGCGGCCAAGCGAAGATCTGCTGGACGTAACGGATAACATGCCAGCGTTGTTTAACTGACAATGTTGTCTTCCAGGTCGGCATGACAGTTCCCTGAATGCCTTCGGATACATGCCAGTACCATTGGTCGTCCGGCATGGACCGGATCGGTTGATCTTTAAAGTTGGCCGGGGTGACGACCAGGGTGCCGGCGTACGTTCCCTGGCCGTTGCCGGCGCAGCCATGGCAAGTCAGGCAGCGCTCTACGTATAGAAGCTTGCCTTCCTGCAGCCCGGCCGCGTTCCAGGCTTCCCAGCCCTGGGGCGCGGCGTCTGGATCAGTCAAGGTCATCGTGGGGATTGCTAAAGACGTCGTTCTGTATTTATATGTGATAGGCGGGATTATCATCCGCTCCATCGCCACTCGGTTACCCAGGTTGAAGATATACGCGGTCAAATCCTTCAGCTCCTGCTCGGACAGAAACTTAAAGCTAGGCATGATGGATAACGGTGACAAGCGGCGGGGGTCTTTGTAATGAGCGATGTCCCAGGCCTCACCTCGTTTGCGACCGATATAAGTGAGGTCCGGGCCGGTTCTTTCAGACCCCAGCGTCATCGGGTTATCGAAAACGTAATCGCCTCCGGCCGAAACCTTATTTCCATCACCGGTATCGTCGTCGCGCACGTATTGCGAGTGGCAATAAAGGCAGCCATTTTTATAAAACAACTCGCGACCATGTTCCTGTTGCGCCGTATACGGGTGAGCGACAACCGTCCTGGCCGGCTTCCAGATCAGCGCAGGCACGAACGCGACTACCGTTACTACGGCGAGAAAGACGGCTACTGCGCCAACCAGAATAACGCGAAATGTGATTCTCATTTAGCGTGGCCTCCTTTCTTGTTCGGAGGGGACCAGGGCGCCCGGACCTTGAATAGGACGGCTCTTTATTACTGTTGCCAAAATGTTATACGTAAACATGATGAAGCTAATCACCAGCAAGGCGCCCCCGACAACCCGCAACGCCATAAAGGGGCGAAGACCGGGGAGTACCGTCCAAACCGGCAGGCCGACGTGAACCCAATCGGTACCTTGCACGATTCCTGTCAGCAAGAAGCCCAAAAATAGAAACGTAAAGCCCACGACATAGATGGCGTATTGTGTGTTTGCAATGCCGTCACTGTAAAGTTCACACTTGCAGATGCGCGGAATGGCGTAATACATCCCGCCGATGACGATCGAGGCGGCGAAAAAGAGCAGCGACAAATGAGCGTGCCCGCCGACATATTGGGTGAAGTGCGTCAGCTCGTTCATGGCGCGCAATGCTTCATGAGAACCCTGGAAAGAAACGATGACATAAGCCACGATTCCCGTAAAAACATAACGCAGCGGAATACTCGAGGAAAATCGGTTCCAGTTGCCCCGCATTGTCATGCCGAAATTGAGCATAATGGCGGCGACAGGAATAATCATGCCGATGCTATCGCCCACCGCGATCGTCTTGACCCAATAAGGTATCGGCGCCCATAACAGGTGATGACCGCCGACGCCGGTATAGAAAAAAGCTATGCCCCAGAAGCCGAACAGAGAAACCAGGTGGCTATAAATAGGCGTATGGGTTTCACGCGGGACGATATAGTAAGCCACGGCGAGTAACCCTGTCGTGAACCACAGACCAAGAACGTTATGACCATAAAACCAGTTAAAGATCGAATCGTTGATCCCGGTCAAACCCCCAGTGGCCGGGTGCCACATGACATTGCCGATGAAATAGAGCATCGGCATCCAGATAACGGTTCCGGTAATATACCAAAGAGAGACGTACAGTTTCTTCTCGACTCTTTTGGCAATGGTCATATAGACGTTAAACATGTTAAGGAGCAGGACCAGCATGATGCCGACGTCGACGGGAAATATCAGTTCCGCGTACTCTCGACCTTGGCTTTGACCGACCAATAGAGCGATTACTCCCCATATCAAAGCAATATTCCAAAGGACTACACAGATGTTGCCCAGTAGCTCGCTATAAAGCCGTCGCGCGGTCAAACGCGGAACGATATATAGCATCAAGCCCATCATCCCGCCTGACAGCCAGGCAAACATCACGGTATTGACGTGCGCTTGCCTCAGACGGCTAAAAACCAGCCAGGACGTGCCTTTAAAAAGATCGGGAAAAACAAATTCGATTGCCAGCGTCAGGCCCATTAACACGCCGAATACAAGCCAAACTGACGCTGTAACCATGAAGTTACGACTAGCGCTATCCTCTCTCATCTCGCCCCTTTCGGGTAACCGAACGGTGAAGCAAAAAGCGCCGACCGGCGCGGTAGAAATGCATCATGCGGGTGGAGTCGTGAGGTGTCGTGCTTAGTGGAAGATTGAAACGTCTTGTCCATAGTATTACCATTGAGTTCAAACACAGTCAATATGCCCGCGGATTTTCCAAGCTCGCGGAATCTAAAGGACGGTCTGAATGATTGATGATCACCACGTGCCGGCCTCTTTACGTTTTCCCCACCACGACTCCCCAGGCGAAGGATTGACCGCCGGACTGGCTAAAGGTGTCTGCATGTTCGCGGGTACTTCTGACCTTTCCGAAGAAGGCGTAGGCTTCGGTGTGCCCGTTATTGTTTCCCGCTGGCGGACGTATCTTTCGTTTACGGCGCCGGTCACCGTGGTCTCAGATGAAGGAAATGTTGTTAGAAAGCTATTTCGGCTGGACGCTGTCCAGCGCGTCGGCAATTCTGACAGAGCCGGCGTCCTGCCGTATATATGGCTGGAGACAAAGGGTCTGGTGTACAAAGGGTTGCCCTGGGCACAGCGCTGGCTGTTGGCTAAACACGCGACCGGTAATCTGACACCGCAGATCGGCTTCGACCCGGCTCCGTCGCGAGCCGAAGTGGCGGTGGAGTATGCCCTGGCGGACGATTCGGTGGAGGTCAAGGTCGATCTAAGCGGGCTCAAGCATCTGTCGCGACGGGATCGCGTTTACATTCTAAACGAACAAGGCGGCCGGGCCTTCCCGATCTATAGGGAAAACGGCCGGATAGCGTCAAGGGAACATAGAAGTGGCTGGTCAAAGGTGGCAGCCGAGTCCGCTGGATTTGCAAGCGAGACAGGCGACAACTGGTTCAACGTGCCGGCTCGGGAAGGAGCCGTGATGTTCCGCGGCCGAGAGGTTGTCGATAGCCAACTATCTTGGTCTGGCATAGAATTTGATCTAAGCCGATGGAGCAGCGATAAATTCTCTTATCGCGTCGAAATCGGCGGCCCAGTTGACCGGCCAAAGGAGTTAAGCGCATGACCGACGTTGTCTTGGTTTATCCGTACTTCTTCAAAGAGTCAAAAGACCGGTCGATATTCAAATATCCGCCTCTCGGTCTAGGGTACCTGGCTGCCGCACTGCGTAAGGAAGGCTTCTCGGTCGCTATCGTCGATGGTAGCTACACCACGCGGCGCGCGGTCTTGACGCGGATTCGTGAACTAAGACCAACGATTCTCGGATTCTATTGCATGATGACAATGGAGCAGACAGCTCTGTCGTTAGGACGAGAACTGCGCGAGGACTGTGACCTGATGATCACTGGCGGCCCTTATCCGTCCGCTGACCCGGGCAAATTCCTGGGCGTCTTTGATTTGGCCGCCATCGGTGAAGGGGAGCAGACTATTGTGGAGCTGGCCAAGGCTGTAATAAGAGGCGAGGGCGACCCGCTAAAAGTCAGCGGGATCGCTTACGGCGCCGGCGGCGATATAAAGAAAACGGCACGCCGGAAACGAATTGACAATCTAGACGGGCTCGCGTTTCCCGCGCGCGACTTGTTCGACGACGAGGGCTATAAGAAATACTGGAAAAGGGAATATGGATATACTGTGACCTCCATGATGACCACTCGGGGATGCCCATATACATGTGGTTTTTGTAGTAAGCCGGTTTTCGGCAGCGCCGTCAAGAAGCGCTCGGCGGAGAACGTCCTTGACGAGTTGGAAGAGATTGCTCGCCGCGGGTATGATCGGGTGTGGATGGGAGACGACTGTTTCACTATCGACGACAAACGGACCATCGCTATCTGCCAGGGCATGATCGATCGGGGACTAAATCTTTCATGGGAATGCTTAAGTCGGGTTGACGGTGTCAATGGAGAGGTCCTGGACGCCATGCGAGACGCGGGTTGTGCCCGCTTGTTTTTCGGACTGGAATCCGGAGACGACAGGATTCTGCGAACAATGAAGAAGCAGGCAACGTTCGCCGAAGGCAAAGCGGCCATAGAACTGGCCGGCCGGCATGGTCTTAAAACGGGCGCGTTTTTCATCCTAGGATATCCAGGTGAAACGAATGAGTCGCTTACCAGAACGGTCAATGTGTCATCAAGATTACCGCTCGACTATTTGTCCTATACAGTGCCCTATCCGTTACCTGGCACGGACCTGTACGACAAGGTAAAGGATCGGCTGCTGGCTGGCGCTTGGACGTCGCCGCGGAGTCATTCACTGCTATACAAAGGTGACTTTTCCATCGTCAAGTTAAAGTTGGCCATGGGTAAGGGCCTAAGCCAGCACGGATTGCTTAGTTCCAACCGGTTCGCGCGTCTCGAGCCGTCGGTTCGACGTCTCTCGGACGGTTTACTGAAGCTAATACGCTAAGGAGGCTTGCGAGATGCGCCGGTCACTATTAGTCGGGTCAATAGCTGTCGCGGTCGTGTTGTTGGCGGCAGCAGCGTATTTCTATTTTCGGGTCTGGCCTGGACTTAGACCTGCCTTGGCGCCGGTCGTTCTGCAAGCGGTTCCTAAGAAATCGCCGCCGCGCTCCGTGAAGCCCGCTGTCAACGAAACCGGTTTGCCATTGATCTTGCCCGACGGCTTTAGAATTCAGACTTACGCGTCGAATATCGGAAACGCGCGGCAACTTGCTTTCGATCCCGGAGGCGTCTTAACAGTCACACTTACCGGCGACGGCCAGGTCGCCTCGTTGCCGGACCGCGACGGGAATGGTCAATCTGACGGTGTACATGTTCTGTTGACGGGACTAAATCAGCCGTCCGGTCTCGCCTTTCATCGTGGCTACCTGTATGTGGCCGAGACAGATAAGATCAGCCGATATGTATACGCGCCGAATCCTACCGGCCCTCCGGCTGTGGGGGCGGCGGAGAGGCTGGCCGATCTGCCGGCAGGCGGCGAGCATTTCACCAGGACAGTGACGTTTGGGGCCGATGGAAAAATGTACGTCTCGGTTGGCTCTTCGAGTAACCTCGACGTTGAGAGCGACCCGCGTCGGGCGGCGGTGCTGCGGTTCAACGACGATGGCTCCAACATGGTTGTTTTCGCCAATGGCTTGCGCAACAGCGTCGGACTTACTTGGCACCCGGTGACCGGCCAATTATGGGGCGCCGACAACGGCAGGGACAATTTGGGCGACGATCTCCCTCCAGACGAAATCAACATTATCCAAAACGGCGGAAATTACGGCTGGCCTTATGCTTACGGCGATAAGGTCGCTGACCCGGCGTACGGGGACGCCGCTCGCGCCTTTGCGTCACTGCCACCCGTAATCCAGATCCAAGCCCATTCTGCGCCCCTTGGCCTTATGTTTTATACCGGTAACGGGTTCGGTCCGGGGTATGCCAACAATCTATTCGTTACCCTGCACGGTTCCTGGAACCGAAGCGTTCCGACGGGCTATAAAGTCATTCGGTTTGTTATGGCCGGCGCCACAGCCGAAACACCGGCCGCCCCCCAGGATTTCATAACAGGCTGGCTGACGGCGGGCGGAGCGGTCGGCCGACCGGTCGCGATCGTGCAGGGCGGTGATGGCGCGCTGTACATTTCAGATGACAAAGCGGGCGCCGTCTACCGTGTCAGCCGACTCTAAAGGAGTTCGATTGCCGACGGATATCGTTTATGACGCTGTGATAATAGGCGGCGGTCCAGGCGGCTATTCGGCCGCGTTCCGGGCTGCGCAACTGGGCCTAAAGGTAGCCTTGGTTGAAGTTTTCAAGCTCGGCGGGGTCTGCCCGTATGGGGGCTGCGTGCCCTACAAAGCGCTGGAGGCCTGCGCCCGAACTGTAGCAACCGTTCAAACAGCGGACCAGTTTGGTCTATCGGTCGGCCGGCCCAAGACTTCGCTCCCGGCCATTGTGGACAGGAAAGACGCGATCGTCGAGCGTCTGGCCGCAGACTTGAGAGCCCTCGTCAATGAAAACAAGGTCGACTATTTTCAGGGTTTAGGCGCAATACGCGAGTTTGGCGTGGTCACTGTCAGGGATATTATGGCGGGGACGGAGATTTTGCTGCAGGGCCGCAACATAGTGTTGGCAACGGGTTCAAAACCGCGCATGATTCCCGGCATCGCCGCGGACGGAGGATACGGATTTGGATATCTCGAATTTAGCCGCGGGGCAAGGTAGAACCGGCGTCGCGGGGTCAAAAAATGTGGCCGTATATAACGACGGCGGCAGTTTGATAGTCATGGACAATACCTGCACTCACATGGGTTGCCAGACGGAATGGAATGCGAGCGCGGCAACCTGGGACTGTCCGTGTCATGGTTCCCGGTATCATAACGACGGCAGTGTCATGGTCGGTCCAGCCGAAGCGCCGCTACGCCGGATCAAGTTCAGCATTGTTGACGGACGTCTCGAGGTCTAGCCGGCCGGGAGACAGTCGCCGGTAGTCCCACACCAACAATATGAAGAACGGGATGAATTCCAAAGGTTGGACCCAGCCGGCCAGCCCCCACGGCTGGACGGTGTAGAACAAGTAGGACAGCATGACGGCTCCCGCCAAATAGACTCCCGCAGCCGACTCTTCCAAGGCGACGAACGGCAGCCACAATACCAAATACCAGGGAACAGTATAAGGCAGTAGGATTATCAGCAAGCCCGTCAGCCAGAAAGCGGCTCGAACGACGCCCGCAGCGCTCTTACGGCGGCTCCAAAAATAAATCCCGGCGCCCAGCAATAGCCCGCCGCTAAGAACCGCGAAAACATTGTCAGCCGCGCGACCCGGACCGCCAACAAGCCAGATCAGTGCGGTTTTTAGACCTTGATTGAATGCCAAGCCGCCGCTCGCATTGTTGAAGGGCAGAGGCGAACCGCCCCATACTAGGTAAGGCGCGTAGGTGACGAAGATAGCGCCGACCGCCGTCAAGGCCGGTCGCCAATCCCAGGGTCGGCGGTTAAGTGCGGGAATGAGCGAGGCCGGTAATAGTTTTGTCGCGACCGCCAGCCCGGCCAGCGCGCCGCCGGTAAGCCGTCGCCCTCTCAGAATCACATAGACCCCCGCAATCCCGAAGAAGATGGCCAGGCCGTCGATGTGTCCGCTGCCGGCGATCTCGAAAACGACTAACGGACTCCAGGCGTAGAGTATCGCCAGCCCAGGCGGTCGTCTCAGTTGTCGCAGGATGCCTAAGATCAGAAGAACGGTGCCTAAGTCGAATAGAACCAAAGCTCCCTTGATAACGTAAACGGCTTGGTCACCGCCAGCGGCTGCCGCGGCCGCGAATAACACTTGTGACACCGGCTGGTAAACAGCCAGCGTGTTGCGATTGTCGCCCATGTTCGCGTAACCCGCCGAGTCACGGACCTTGGACAGGTGGGGATTATTAGGAGCATAGGTGTACGGACTGATGCCGGCCAACTGAAGACGCCCGTCATAGACATACCGAAAGATATCATCAGATAAGGTGGGCGGCGATACGCAGATCAGCAGGCGGAATATAGTAGCGGCTACTATAATGATCGCAGCGACGCGACGGTCGTCATGCGCGCGTCTGGCCACTAGCCAGGCCGCTAATGCAAAAAAGTATAGAGCCGCGAAGATGAGCAAAAAGGTAGGGGTATCGGCCCGCCAGTCAGGTAATCTTAGCGCTGCCGCGTACAAAACAGCGGAAGCGGCGCCCAGCGCGGTCAATGTCCAGCGAAAATACTTTTTCTTGTCCATAGGTTACCAGTCTAAAGTATGGGCTAAGCGACAGGCAATCGGCTATACTCAATGCCAGGAGACAGAAGTCTTGAGCGCGAAGACGGGAGGAGCACATGGCCAGCCGAACCGTTAGCTATAATTCCAAGAAGCAAGGCGCGGCTGTGGTAATCGACCGTCCAAGCGCAGCCAATGAGATCACCGCCGGCCACCTAGTGTGGTTGGACATGACCGTCCTGACCGACGACGACCTTGCGTATCTTACCGATACATTTAAGCTTTCACCAATTATGGTACGCGAGCTTACCGCGGAGCGGTCACTTCCAAAATTGGTTAGCGAAGCCAAGGTAAGCTTTTTGAACTGGTACAGCCTGGGCAAGAAAGGCGAGGGCGCGCCGATTCGCTTTACTTGCCTATTCGGGCAGGGCTTCCTGGTTACCGTTCACAGCAAGCCTGCGTCGGCGTTAGAACAAGTTTGGCAAGACGCCCAATCCCAGGCGGATGTCATGGGTCAAGGTTTGGGCATTCTTCTCTATAACATCTTGGATGCCGCTGTCGACGACTATTTCTTGGCTGTTGACGCGTTGTCAAATCGGGTCGATCAAATTGAGGACGTGATGTTTGACAAGCCAAAGCCGTCAGATGTCAAAAATATCTTCAAGATGAAGCGCGAGATGCTGCAGCTGCGTAAAGTCACGGCACCGGAACGAGAGGTAGTAAACTCGCTGCTTCGCCGGACTGTGCCGTACTTAGAGAAGGAAAGTCGTCCGTATTTTGAGGATCTCTACGACCACATGGTCCGCGTCATCGACTTGATCGATACCTTGCGTGACGTGACGAGCGGAGCGATGCAAATATATCAAGCCACAATCTCCAATAATCTAAACTCAATAATGAAACAGCTGACAATTATCGCGACCATTATGATGCCTCTGACTTTTATAACGGGGATTTTCGGGATGAATTTCGCGTGGCCGGGCAAGGAAACCTTATTAGGGTTCTGGATAGTCATGGCTTCGTTTGCCGTTATTGCGGTGGCGATGGTGGTTTGGTTCCGCAAACGTGACTGGATCTAGAGCATAGAAGCTAGACGATCAATCGCTGGTAGTAACGGATAAATTGTTGCCGATCGCGGTATAAACAGTCCCGCTCTGGCTTAAGACTCGCAAGGTGTACCCGGAAGCGGAAACGCCGGAAAGGTAAACCGTGTCGGTGTCGGCCGGGTTGTCGCCGTTCCGAAAGTTGATTCCCGGTACCTCGAGCGCCATCGTGGCCGCGTCCAATCCCGCGAATGACGACTCGTTGGTCGTAAAATAGGCTTTGGCGGCCGTGACCCCGTTATGCAGGTTCGCTTTCGCTTCGGTATCGTATCCGCTGTTTTGGACGCCCGCGTAGGTGACCATCGCCAATGAAACCAAAATCCCGACGATAAGAATAACCACCATCAGCTCTAGTAGGGTATAGCCGTCCTCGTTTCGTATGTTCACAAAGCCATCATAGCAAAAAATGTGATAAAATCTACAAGTTAATCCGCTACGAAAACTCACGCGAATATCGGAGGTAAAGCCCTATGTTGGCTGATATGTCAGATTCCTTATTTTTGCTAGCCTGCCGCCGCCAACCGGTCCCCACGGTGCCGGTTTGGATCATGCGACAGGCCGGCCGCTACATGCCAGCCTATCGCGCTTTGCGCGCCAAGCATTCATTCTGGGAGATGTGCAAGACACCGGAGTTGGCCGTCGAGGTAACACTGCAGCCTGTCAACGGCATCGGCGTTGACGCCGCGATCTTGTTTTCCGACATTTTGGTGCCAGTCGAAGCAATGGGTGTTGGCATCGAGTTCACCGAGGGCCGCGGACCGGTGATTGACAAACCCATCCGTACTGAGGCCGACCTCGGCAATCTACACGTAATCGACCCCGAGGAAGTCGGTTTTGTTTATGACGCCATCCGCATCTTGCGCGGCGAATTGGCCGGCCGGGTTCCTCTTATAGGCTTTTCGGGCGCGCCATATACCCTGGCAAGCTATATTGTCGAAGGCGGCGGGTCACGCAATTACACCCACATCAAGACTATGATGTACAAGGAACCGGCGCTCTACGACCGGCTCCTGAACCTTCTCGCCGACGTCGTCATTGTTTATCTGAAAGCGCAGGTGGAAGCGGGCGCGCAAGCGATTCAGATGTTTGAGTCCTGGGCTTCGAGCGTTAGCCCCTACGACTATCGGACCCGCGTCGCTCCATATAGCAAGAAGGTTCTTGACGCTCTATCCGGCCTGGGCGTTCCGGTTATTCATTTTGCCAATGGCGCCGGCAATTTCCTTTTTGATGTCGCCGCGGCCGGGGGCGACGTAATCGGCGTGGATTGGCGCGTCGATCTCGACGACGCCTGGACGGTGATCGGTCCGTCTAAGGGGATTCAAGGAAACCTTGACCCGATCGTTCTTTTGGGCGGACAAGACGAGATCGAGAAACGCGTTACCGACATCCTGGAGAGGGCGGCGGGAACGCCGGGCCACATCTTTAACCTGGGTCACGGAATACTGCCGGAAACGCCGGTGGAGAACGCGAAATTCTTTGTCGACTGCGTTCACCGAATGAGCACCAAGTAGTTATACGCCTACAATATTACAAAAAGGTATTATATGATTGCGGTCATACTTATTGGCTTCGGAAGTCCCGAAAAACTGGCGGATGTCGGACCCTTTGTCGAACGCGTAGCCGGTCGGCGGGTCTCTCCTGACAGGCTCGCGGCAAGCGTCGCTAAATACACCTTGATCGGCGGTGTTTCTCCTTTTTGCGCGACGGCCCGCGCCCAATCTATTCTTTTAGAAAAGAGCCTCAAGCATGTTAATCAAGATATAAAGGTATACCTAGGCATGAGGTTTTGGGAGCCAAGCGTGGATGGCGCTGTCGCGGCCGCTTTAGCGGACCAACCCGACCGCATAATTCTTGTGTGCCTGACACCATATTTCTGCGGCGTGAGCTCTGGCGAATACCTAAAAGCGGCGGAAGAATCCTTGACGACGCGCGGCAATAAAGCGCCGGTAGCGCGGATAGAAGCCTGGAACGAAGAATCTCAATTAATAGCCGGTCTCGCCGACGCCTTGATAAGCGCGCAAATAGAGGCGCCGGATGCGCCCGTGCTATTTACCGCCCACAGCGTGCCGCAGGACTTGATCGACTCCGGGGATCCGTACGCCGATCAAGTTCGTGCCACGGTCGAGCAAACAGCCGAGGCCGCGGGCACGGCCGAATGGCGATTGGCTTGGCAAAGCGAAGGGCACGGGCCCGGCAAGTGGTTAA
>JANXYU010000004.1 GCA_025355855.1 Actinomycetota bacterium | reverse complement strand
GCCATGACGGGCCAGAAATACTACAGGTGATCCGCCTAATTCACCTTGTGTTAAAAAGGCGTCTCCAAACGGCGTCGTCACCGTCTTATGTTCCATGTTCTCGAGGCTCCCGGCCAGATTCTCCAGGCCGGTGCCGCCGATTATCGCGAGAGCCATATTTCCTCCGCATTCAGCGGGCATAGGTTGCCCAAGGTCGTATAGGCATATATCTTATCAAAAAGGTATGATACTGATAATCCCTTTTGGCGAGAAAGTATAAGGTAAACCAATGCGCATAGTACATTTCAGCGATACACATCTCGGTTTCCAAACCTACCGAGCTATCGACCCGGCGACGGGTTTGAACCAGCGCGAAGCCGACGTCTATGACGCGTTTCGGCAGGCGGTCGACCTTATTTTGGAATTGAAGCCGGACGCGGCCCTGCATTCGGGCGACCTCTTTAACAGCGTACGTCCGACCAATCAGGCGCTGACGGTGGCTTTCGAGCAGCTGCGGCGTCTAGGAGAGGCCGGCATACCGCTGGTCGTAATCTCGGGTAACCATTCTTTGCCTCGCGTACGCGGTACTGCCAGCGTATTTCGCCTCTTCGACCTGCCGGAATTTCCGTTGATCCATCCGGTATATAGAAGCGAATATGAGACGATCCAACTTGGTGAGCTGATGGTGCACGCAGTCCCCCAATGCCAGACCGACGAGGATCTCCATGCTCAGTTGGAGCTGGCTAAACCCGATCCCTCGTCTCCCTACAACGTGCTAATGCTGCACGCCGCGGTCGCTGGTGTACCGGAGTTTTCGATGGGCGAGTTCTCCGAACAGGTCGTTCCGGAGAAATATCTGAAACCTGATTATGACTACATTGCCCTCGGTCATTATCATCGCAAGACCGGCGTAAGACCTAACGCCTACTACGCGGGAGCGACCGAGCGTCTTACCTTTGGGGAAGTCGGTCAGGAGAAAGGCATCCTCGAGGTTGATTTGGTGACTAAACAGATAGCGTGGCACCAACTGAAGTTGCGGCCCATGCTTGATCTGACAACAATTGATGCCTCGGGCTTGGACGCGGACGCCATTCAAGCCGCGATCGAAGCCGCCGTTACCGATTCGGCCGGGAGCATCGCCCGCCTCTCCGTAGACAATATCAGCGCAGAGATCCAAAATGGCCTGGATTTCAACCGGCTGAAAGACCTCACCAAGCAGGCAATCCATCTTGATATCAGGTATAGCCGCGCCGAGGAGACAGAGGCAAATATTGCCGGCCCCGCAGTGATCGGCGCGCTCAACGAAGAATTACGTGACTGGCTGCGCGCCCGTCCTGCCGGTAAGGCTAGCGACCAAGCGCTGCAGCTTGGTCTGGAGTACTTGGACCGCGCTGCCCGGGAGCGCTCGTGAGACTAATTAACATAAAGCTGACCAACTTTCGCAAATACGCCAGCGCTGAGGTCGATCTGCCGGATGGGCTGACCGGCGTATTGGGCCAAAATGGAACAGGCAAGTCAACACTTTTGGAAGCGGTAGGTTGGGTTCTCTACGGACATCCGGCGGCCCGCACCAGCAAGGAAGATATTCGTCGGCAAGGCAGCTCGGCTGATGAGGTCGCCCGCGTCGAGTTGACGTTCGAACTGGGCGGCGCCGAGTATACCGTTGTGCGCGAGATGCGGGGCAAGAACCTGACTAGCGACGCTTCGGTAATTACCGGCGGCCAGATCATAGCGCGCGGCGCTCACCCGGCGCAAGATTTTATCGTAAAACTACTCGGTATGGACAGGGAGGCTTTCTTTGTCAGCTTCTTCGCCCGGCAAAAAGAGCTAAACGCCTTGAGTGATTATAAACCCGCCGAACGCAAGACGATGATTATTCGCATGCTCGGTATCGACGATGTCGACCGGGCCATCGAGCTGGCCAAACAAGACGGACGGGACGGCCAAGCCACATTGGCGGCGCTGCAGCAAAATCTGGCCGACCCCATCACTCTACAAGCTAGCCTAACGGCGGCAATCAATGATGAAACGGCGGTTACGGCGCGGTTGGCAACGGCGCAAACCGATGTCGCCGAGGTCACCGACCGTCTGGCGGCCGCGAAGGTTACTTTTGAGGCCCAGGAAGCCAGCAAAGCTTCCAGTGAAGTACGAACCCGGCAACGTGAACTCGCGGCCCAAAACATTGACCACTACCGCACTCTCGCCACTGAGAAACAAGCTGAGTGGGATAACCTGTCGGGCAAACAAGCCGGCCGGGATGCCATCGCGCCGGCGCTGCGCTACGCGGCGGAAGACGAGCTTAAGCAGGCGACCAGCGACTCCGCGACAACTCAGACTGATCTGGCCGCGGCCGAGAAAAAAGCCGACGACGCGAGCGGCGAATTGACAGCGATGAAGAACAAGCTGGCGCGACTCGCAGATCGGCGCGAGCAAGACGGGCTGGCAATCGACAGGCTGCGCCGGGACGGGACATTTGTCGACGGTTTGGGCACGGGAGGGATTTGTCCGACGTGCCATCAAGAGCTCAATGATCTGGGTCGGATCCATGAACACATCACGGCGGAGACAGACGCTGTCGAGCGCCGCATGTTGGACGTTGACTCTGAAATCGCCGCGCTGAAAACCGCTGAAGCCGAGCAGGCGCAAAACTTAACATTGGCCAGGGAGGCGCTAGCCGCGACGCGCGTTCAAGCGGCTACTGCTCATGAGATACTGCAGCGCGCCGCGCGCTTGCTTGAGTCGCTGCCGTCGTCGGATACACGCCTTGACACTACGTTTCTCGCGCCGGGTTTGGTGGTGGAAGATAGGTTGCGCTATCTGGCCGACCGCCGCGACGAGGTAAAACGGTTGGACGTCGCTCTCACGCGGTTGCCTGAAATAAAGACTGCTTTGGAAGAACTGAACTCCAAAATAACTGCCGCGCTAGCCTCGATCAAAGAAGCGGAAGCGGGTAGCGAGGCCGCTTTCGACTCAGATGCCTATGCCGCGGCTCGAGATGCCTATGACACAGCGCGCGAGGAAAAGCACACGCGCGAGCTGACCGTCAAAGATCTCGAAGGCGCCGTCGCTCTGGCTGCCGAACGCGTCGCCGGCCTGAGGCGCGAGCTGGAATCATATGAGAAGGTCGCTGGCGACATCAAAACTCTACAGGACTCCCAAACCGGTCTGGCCGCCCTAGTCGAACTATTTAAGGAGTTCCGCACGTACCTGATCGGCCGGATCCGGCCAATGTTGGCGGAACGCGCCGGTCAACTTCTGGCCGACTTGACCGACGGCAAATACACAGACGTGGAGTTGGACGACGACTACGAGATATTTATCACCGACAACGGCCGCAAATTCCCGGTCGATCGTTTCAGCGGCGGCGAAAAAGACCTGGCCAACCTGTGCTTGCGGTTGGCAATATCGTTGACGCTGGCGGATCGCGCCGGGTCCGATTACGGCTTTATCGTGCTGGACGAGATTTTCGGAAGCCAGGATAACGTGCGCAAGATGAACATCATGCGCTCCCTAGCCGCGCTCGACAAACGCTTTCGCCAGATATTCCTCATCACGCACGTGGAAGACATCAAAGAAGAGGTCGAAAACGTCATCGAGGTCACCGAGACCGAGTCCGGCCTCAGCCGCCTTACGCTGGTTTGATTTCGGCCACTTCAGCGCTACGTAGCGCTGAAGTGTTAGCCGCTTAGAACAACACCAGACTGATCCGCTTTAGTGCTTTAAAGCGCTGAAGTGTTCCTAGCAGAAGCGGGCATCGAATCCGTTGTGTTCCTTGTACTCTTTGTAATCCTTATACTCCTACGATTGCTGGACGTAAGCCATTTTGAGGTTGGCGACCGTTTGGCGAAAGGATTCCGCGTCGCGGGCGTCCATGTCCGCGCCGATGCAGCCGACGAGGGCGTCGAGAGCGTCGATGGCCTGTTTGGCCTGCATAACGTCTTTGTGCTTGCCGTTTGTTTCTTCCGGCAGGCCAAGTTTTTTGTAGCCGGTCGAGGCGAGGCTCATCATCATGTTGACGACCATGTCGCGGACCGGCATCCGGTCAATGGCGTCCTGCAGCTCCCGCATGGCCTCTTCTTCTGACATCTCCGGCTCGGGAGCTACGGCGTCGGGCTCTACTGGAGTCTCTGACTGTTTCTTTGGTGCTTTATCCTTATCGTCAGTTTTCTTCTTAGCCATGTGATTCTCCTTCGGGTTCTGTCGCCGGTCTAAAGACACGGCGACTACATTTTAATCTTAGTTCTTGTTTGTCTATTCATGTCCTTGAGCAGCGTTGGCGTCCTTGGTTGTTGGCACTCTGTTCGGTCGCCGGTCTAAAGACACGGCGACTGCATCTAACCCCTAATTACCGTTCATCCGTGTGTTCACGTAAACCATTGGTCTATGTAGGTGCCGTCCTTTAGGTCGGCACTCCGTGGCTCTTATCCTACTCGTCCTAGCTTAGCCAAAACCAAAGCATGCAGCCAGTAGCTGGCCGCCAGTTCGCCGAACCCCAAAACTGCGCCGATCAAAAGAGGTACGGCGAGATCACGTAGCTTTACCGCTTTCTGACTCCACCAAGGCAGCAGCACAACCAGAATCGCGTTCGTGTAGACAAAAGCCAGGATGATGGCGAATCCGTTAATGAGATAGAACGGCCAGTACAACCAGTCGGGGCGCCACTGGAAAGCTAAAAACGCCGTGACAATGACCAGACAATAGAGACCGAAATCAGCCCAACCTTTGATTATTCTTTCTTCTGAGGCGTCTTTCCAAGCCTGGAAATTGAACATCGGCACAAGGATCAACGGCAAGGCGGAACCAGCTAGAAGCCCGGTTATAAGACGAAGCTCATTGGATGTCGGCCGCCATCCAGCGTATGAGCTCACGCCGTCCAGACCCATTAAGCCGAGGCCAACAGCGCCAATAGCCAACGCCCACCAGGGCGGGAATCCGCTTTCGTGTTTGCGATTTGCGGCAACCAGATAGGCGAATCCGGCCAGCAAGCCAACGTAGATTCCCGAGCAGCGGGCGCAGGTGGGCAAGGCTGAGAGACCATAATGTAGGGTTCGTTCGGGAAGCTGATGACAGACCGCGAAGCCCAGCCAGTCTACGATGTAATGAATCAAGGGGCCTCCGAAATGGAAGGATGGTCGGGATGGCCGGATTCGAACCGGCGACCTCCACGTCCCGAACGTGGCGCGCTAACCAAGCTGCGCTACATCCCGATTTACCTTGCGTGCAGCCCTAATTATACGGGTGCTCGAGTGACGTGGTCAAATGACCTTATGGTTAGCTAAAGTGAGGTTTTATCGGCGCCTGCGCTAACTACAATATTACGCGTATTCTTGGCTGAATAGAGCGCATCGTCGGCCCGGCGAAGCAGGTCTTCCTGGTTGCTGGCGAGCGCGGGGTAAGTCGCCACACCCAGGCTGATTGTAATTTTTATGGAGTCGCCTTTTTCTCTGGCAAAGCTAGCCTTGGCGACCGCCGCGCGTAACTTCTCAGCCACGTCCAAAGCAGCGGCCAGCTCCGTTTCCGGCAAGACGACGGCGAACTCTTCCCCGCCGTATCTGGCGACAATATCGGTCTCGCGAGTGTTGGCAGTCAAGGTTTGCACGAGGCCGCGCAGAACGTCATCACCGCGCTGATGGCCATGGGTATCGTTAACGTGTTTAAAGAGATCGACATCGATCATCGCTACCGACAGGGAGCGGCCGTAGCGCTCCGCGCGCTTAATCTCCTCTTCCAGCTGTTTCATTAGATAACGATAGTTATAGATTCCCGTCAAGCCATCATGAATCGCGAGTTCCTGGGCTTGTGTATACAGTCGGGCATTCTCGACCGCGATTGCGGCTTGCCCGGCCATGGTCTCGAGGAACTCCTCGCTCGACAGAGAAAAAGGCTCGCGCATATATTTCCCTAGAAACAGAACGCCGACGTCGAAACCATCCGTTGCCAGCGGTGTTACCAGGAAGGACTTTATCCGGCCGTTGAATGGACTCGAACCAGGACGCTCAGAGCTCAAGTCCGCGACGTTGTACGTCTTCCTCTTAGAAAAAGCCTCGCCTAGAATCCCTTCACCCGGCGCGAAAGCGGTGCTATTGATTACCTCGCGCTCCTCCGCGGTAAAACCACGCAGACCAGCGACCGTCATCAGGCCAGTCTTATGGTCGTAGATAAGAGCTCCGGCGATGTCCGCCAGCAAACCCTTGGCTGTAATGTCAACAATCGCGTCGACGACCTCTTCGAGGATTAGCGTCGCTCCTAAGGTTTTGCTAGCCTCGTGCAAGATAGCCAGCTCGGTGACCTTCTCTTTTAAAGCCCGTGCCTCATAGGCCGGCATAGAGGTCGACGCTTCGCCAGCCTTCGCGACCTCATCGGCCAGGCTGCCTCTTTCTGTGGCTATCTCAGCCGGTTTGTCTGCCTTGGGGGGCTTGCTTTTCGGCGGCTCAAAAACGGGTGCATGTTCCGGTGGGGCCTGAGTTTCAGGCGGCGCGGCGGTCACCGGCGCCACCGGTTCAACAACTATCTGCGGAGCGAGACGAGCGGGTGTCATCGGCTCAATCGGCTTTATATCCTCGACCGGCTTAAGTGTAGGCTCCGGCGCGGCAACGCGAATCGGGTCGACCGGACGCGGCGTTTCCGCGTGATGCGGCGCTCGCAGCAAGAAAGCTCCCAGAGGCGCTAAGACGAAAAGCACGGCGCGCGTCAAAACTAACGATTGGGTCGCCGCGGTCGGATTAGAGAAGTAGTAGTAAGAGAGAGCGGCGCTGGCCAGCAACGCGGTCGCTACCCCAATGCCGATTCCGTGGCGGAACGCGACTGCGAACAGATAAATCGCCAGGAAGATTATGAAGACGCTGTTCGCCCCGCCGGTTAAATAGATGATCACAGCCAGCCCGGTCAGATCGACAAACGTCGACAGACCCTTGAGCTTCTCGGGCACGTCGGCACCGTGGACTGATGACAACAAAAGATTGTAAACGACGCCGGCAGCGACGAGCACAAGCAAGCCGCGCAGCTGCGCGACATTCATTATCGCGAAGAACGCTAGAGCCGAAGCCAGAGCCAGCCATCTGATTTTAATCATTGACCTCTCGCTTGTCATTCTCTTTCCTTTAGTCTCCTCCCAATCAAAACGAATCTATCTTTTGCACAACCCGACATATATATCGGCAGATAGATTGCGAATTATTACGCAAATTCAAGAAATGGGGAGAATAACTTGGTAGCGCTGTATGGGTATATTCAATAGGATTTTGACCATTAAGTCAATTTTGTAACAACAATCACAAGCCGATAACCGGCCAATAGGACGTATTGGGAAGGAAATAGCAATGACGGCATTGTCCTTGTTTAGGGACCGAGCGCGGATTTGCTATAATCGTTAAGCGAGCGGGAATAGCTCAGTAGGTAGAGCGTCAGCTTCCCAAGCTGAAGGTCGCGGGTTCGAGACCCGTTTCCCGCTCCAAAAACAAATAACCTACAACCCACCATAATAGTGGGTTGTTTGTTTTTGTGGCTGCTACAAGGCAGGTCTCGAACCCGAGGGGGATACTTAAGGGGGAGAGGCTCCTCCTTAAGTCAATCATAAGGAAAGGGAGATATCAGAGGGGAAACATTTGGTTGCCCCTCTGAGGAGGGCGGACAGTTGGGTGGCCGCTCGACGGTTCGACGACCCGTTTCCCGCTCCAAAAACAAATAACCTACAACCCGCCAAAGTAGTGGGTTGTTTGTTTTTGTGGCTGCTACAAGGCAGGTCTCGGTGCCGGGTCCAGCGCCAGATCAATAACCTCATCCATGGTTTCCACGAATGAGAATTTAACGTCTTTGACGACATGAGAAGGGATTTCCTCAAGGTCCTTTTTATTCTCCGCCGGTAACACGATCTGTTTGATACCGGCGCGATGAGCCGCTAAGGCCTTCTCTTTGATCCCCCCGATGCCGAGAACGCGACCGCGCAGCGTGATCTCACCCGTCATGGCCACCTCTTTGTGGATCGGCCGTCCCGTCAAAGCGGAGATCATTGCCGTAGCGATCGTAATACCCGCCGACGGCCCGTCCTTGGGGATCGCCCCGGCTGGGACATGGATGTGCATATCATAGTCTTTGAAGTACTTCTGCGATATCTTCAGTTTCTCGGCATTAGCTCGCGTATAGCTCAAGGCTGCTTGGGCGCTTTCCTGCATCACGTCGCCCAACTGCCCGGTCAGTGTCAGATTGCCGCGTCCTTTCATGATAGTCGCCTCGACCGATAAAATGTCTCCACCAACCTCGGTCCAAGCCAACGCGGTCGCCACGCCGATCTGGTCTTTCTCCTCCGCCATACCGTAGGTAAAACGCGGCACGCCCAGGAACTTGCCCAGGTTCTTCTTCGTTACCCGGACGTTCCGTTTCTTGCCCTCGACGATCTGGCGGGCTACCTTGCGGCAGACGGTCGCTATCTCGCGCTCCAGGTTGCGAACACCGGCTTCTCGTGTATACTCCCGGACAACCTCGGTTAAAGCGTCTTTGCTGATTGAGAGGCGCGCGCTCTTAATGCCATGCTCTTTGAGCTGTTTCGGCACCAGAAACTTGTCCGCGATATTTAGCTTCTCATCGTCGGTGTAGCCAGGGAAAGAGATGACTTCCATCCGGTCGCGTAGGGCCGGCGGAATCGTGTCCAGCATGTTGGCTGTCGTAATAAACATCACGTCCGACAGGTCGAACGGGACTTCCAGGTAATGGTCGCCAAACGCGTTATTCTGTTCCGGATCCAAAGCCTCCAACAAGGCAGCTGTCGGGTCACCCCGGAAATCGGCGCCGACCTTGTCGATCTCGTCCAACATAAAAACCGGATTCTTCGTACCGACCTGGTGGATATTTTGAATGATGCGACCGGGTAACGCTCCGACATACGTCCGGCGATGGCCGCGGATCTCAGCTTCGTCGCGCACGCCGCCCAAAGACATCCTGATGAATTTGCGACCCAGCGAGCGAGCAATGGATTTTCCGATCGATGTTTTGCCGACTCCGGGAGGACCCACGAAACACAAGATAGGGCCTTTGGTGCGCTTGCTCAGTTGGTGTACGGCAAGGAACTCCAACACCCTCTCTTTGACCATGTTGAGGCCGTAATGGTCCTCGTTGAGTATCGTTTCCGCCCGCTTGATATTCAGCTTCTCTTTGCTGCTCTTCTTCCACGGCAGCCCGATCAGCCAATCTAGGTATGTTCGGATAACCGGCGCTTCGGCCGAAACTGGGCTCATCTTGCTTAACCGATCAATCTCCTTGAGCGCCTTTTCCCTGGCCTCATCGGGCAGGCCGGCCTCTTCCACTTTCTGGGCTAGTTCGTCGATTTCGGACAAACCGCCCTCGCCGCCCAGTTCTTCCTCGATAGCTTTCATCTGCTCGCGCAGAAAATATTCTCTTTGGGTTTTACCCAACCTTTCCTCGACCTTGTTGCGAATCTTGCCGCCTACCTCGAGAATCTCAATCTCACGTGAGAGGAAATCAACGACCTTTTCCAGCCGTTCGGCGGGGTCGCCGGCTTCGAGAATCTCTTGACGCTCGCTGGTCTTCAAAGATAGATGAAATGCGATAAAGTCGGCCAAGCGGCCAGGCTCGTCTAAATTTAAAGCCGCCACAATGACTTCACTCGGTATGGGTTTACCCAGCTGCGCAGCGTGTTCGAACTCATTTACCGCGTTGCGCATCAACGCCTCGAGCTCGATGGTTTTTTCTTTGCGTCGCTCGACCGGCGGTGTCATCTGCTCGACTCGTGCCTTGAGAAATGCCTCCGTCTGGGTAAACTCTACGATCCGCCCCCGTGCCAGGCCTTCCACGAGCGCTCGTGCCGTGCCGTCCGGCAAGCGCAATACCTGCAGCACGGTCGCCGCCGTGCCGACCTCGAATATGTCATCCGGGTTGGGATCCTCTTCCTCGGCGACCTGTTTTTTTTGGGCGACCAAAAAAACCACGTGGTCAGTGCGCATAGCTTCTTCTAAGGCTTCGACCGATTTAGGCCGACCAACAAGCAGCGGCACCACCAAATAGGGGAAAATAACTAGTTCTTTAAGGGGTATAACGGGTAGTTCTTCATTGATTTTGACCTCTTCTAGGTCTTCTTGGGCTGTCATGAGCCCACCTCCATGTCTTTCTCAACGTTAATAGGGGTGTTTTGGTTAGGATAACACAGCTTTGGCGGTTCTATCCACCGAAATGGGTTAATTGACACGCAATTTGACCGAATTTCGGTCCAAAAAGGGGGCTAACAGATGCGCGGCAACTGTTCGCCGACCAACATGTCCAGGATTCTGGTTGTGCCGACGGTCGTTTTTAACGTGACTCGGGGTTTGCCGTCGGGGGCCTCGGCGATCGCGCCGACGATTCGAGCCTCTCGGCCATAGGGTGATGTGCGCATCGCGGCTACTGTCTTTTCAGCGTCGGCGGCCGCAACGACCGCGACAACCTTGCCCTCGTTGGCGACCTGATAAGGATCGAGGCCTAGCATCTCGCACGCGCCGGCGACCTGGTCGGCAATCAAAACGTGTTTTTCGTCGATAGCGACGACTACACCGGATTGCGCCGCGAATTCGTTCAGAGTGCTGGCCAAACCGCCTCGGGTGGGATCGCGTAAAGCATGTACTTCCGCGCCGCTATCAATAACCGCGGCGATCAAGGCGTTCAGCGGGGCGCAATCGCTCTCGATCGCCGTCCGGAAAGACAGTCCTTCTCGAGTCGACATGACCGCTACCCCGTGGTCCCCAATACTGCCGGAGATGATAACCGCGTCGCCGGGACGAAGGTTAGAGGCCGCGATGTCGACGTCAGGACGCATAATACCGACCCCGGCTGTATTAATGAATATTTGGTCGGCACTACCGCGTTCAACGACTTTCGTATCGCCGGTGACAATGGCCACACCGGCTTCCTCAGCCGCGGCCGCCATTGATTCGACAACCCTATATAGTTCCGCGAAGGCGAAGCCTTCCTCGATCACAAAGGCCGCGCTGATATATTTAGGGACGGCGCCGCTCATGGATAAATCGTTTACCGTACCGCAAACCGCCAGCTTGCCGATGTCACCGCCGGGGAAGAATATCGGCTTGACGACATAAGAATCGGTCGTAAAGGCTAATTTCTCGCCGCCTGGCACAACCGCCGCGTCATCCTGGCGGTTAAGAATGGGATCGGTGAAAACCTTCATAAAGACCTCGTCAATCAGACGATGCGAGACCTTCCCGCCGCTGCCGTGCGCCAGCAGAACCCTATCGTCGGCCATGTCAAGCACCGGTCCTTGGTTTTTCATCGTAGCGGTAGTAGGCGGCGCAGCTGCCTTCACCTGAAACCATGCATGGTCCAATAGGATGCTCGGGGACGCAGGCTTTGCCGAAGAGACCGCAATCGTACGGGTAGATAACACCGCGCAGCACTTCGCCGCAACGGCACCCTTTATGCTCCTTAACTGGCGGCACCTCGACCTCGGCGAATAATCGGGCCGCGTCGAAATCGGCGAATTCCTCCCGGATATTCAGACCGCTGCCCGGAATAACACCGATGCCTCGCCAGTCGGCGTCGCCCGGCTCAAAGACCTTGTGGATCGTTTCCATAGCGATTTCGTTTCCCTCAGTGGTGACCAGCCGCTTGTAGGCGTTTTCAACCTTAGCTTCACCCCGTTCGACCTGTTCGACCAGCATCAATATGCCCTCAAGAATATCAAGAGGCTCAAAACCGGTGACGACGCAGGGAATCCCATAGTCCCTGGGAATGAACTCATACGGCCGTGTCCCAATGACAACGGAAACGTGCCCGGGACAAATAAAACCATCGAGAGTAACCTCGCCCAGATCGAGCAGGGCCTTCATGGCCGGGGGGACAACTTTGTGAACAGATAGAACGCTATAGTTGCTGACATTCTTCTGCTGCGCGTCCAGGATGGACATAGCCACCGTCGGGGTCGTGGTCTCGAAACCGACACCATAAAAGACGACACGTTTGTCTGGGTTTTCTTGAGCGAGTTTCACAGCGTCCCGGGTCGAATAGACGATTCGAATGTCTGACCCTGTCGCTTTTTCTTTGGCCAGAGAGGAGTATGATCCCGGGACTTTAATCATATCCCCGAAAGTTGTCAAAATGACGTCGGGTTGCGCCGCTATCGCGATCATTTTGTCGATATCGGCGTTGGCCGTTACGCAGACGGGACAACCGGGACCTGAGAGTAACCGAATGTTTTCGGGAACTGCCTGGCGGAGACCGTTCTTGCTAATGGAAACGGTATGAGTGCCGCAGACTTCCATGAAACTGACCGGACGTGTCGAGACCTTGGCTAGGCGGCGTAGAATTCCGGCGGCAAGATCGGGGTCGCGGAACTCGCTAAGATATTTGACCATCAGGCAATTCCGCAGCCGCGCCCATTTCCTCGAGCAGCTTTAGGGTCTCCATGGCCTCGGCTTCGTCCATGACGTGCATAGCGTAGCCGGTGTGGACCAAAACGTAGTCGCCCACCTTAGCTTCGGGGGTAAACTGCAGCCCAACGTCAATAACGACACCGCTGATATCCACCTCGGCGATCCAGTCATCTTTAACCGTGATAACCTTACCGGGTACTCCAAGACACATTGACGCAAGCCCTCCTTTTAGTAACACGTGTAACGAAGATTTTAGCACGAGCGGCCGCCTTGACGCTATGAACTTGGCACGATTATGCTGTGTCTATGAACCCCGTAGCCCAACTTACTGTCATTGCCATCTTTTTAGGACTGGCTGTTTATCTGGCCAAAGACTTACCGAAGCGCGTCGTGTTGGTAATCAACGCCTTCGCCGCCGGCAGTGTGCTATTTTTTATCATCTCAACAATATCGGGCGTCATTGGACGAATGGCGGAGTTATTCCAGTCCAGTACATTTGCCGGCGGCATTTTCGCCAACCCCTGGGTCTTTACGATACTTGCGCTCGCGGCCATCTTTGCGACACCGTTGATTATGATATTCGTGGTCGGGGAGAGGCGCCGTTCCGTAATCCTAGCCGTAGCGCTCGGCCTGTTCAATCTAGGGTTCGCCCTGACCGTAGGAAACGAGGTTTCGAGCGGCATCCTCAACGTCACGGCCGGCCCGGGCATCCTACTGGCCGTTTTCTTCCTTTTAGAGGGTCTGGCGATTGGCGCCCTGCTACTTAACGCGCAGCCTAGCTGGTTGTTGGTGGCGGGTTTGGGAGCCACGGCTACGGTACCCGCCTTGATCGGGTTTAATATGCCCGCTCTTGGCTCGCTTGATGTATTCGTTCCCTTCGCGTACGCGGCGGCCGCCGGCTTCTTATTGTTCTATCTGCCTTTTATTTTGGGTCTAAATGACAAAAACACACCCAACGACATCAAATGGCATTTTGTCGGCCTGCTCACCGGCCTATTCTGCACCGGCTTGATTTATACGGCATTTAACCTACTTGGACAATAAGAGGAGGTACGCGAAATGACTGCGGTTAAGCAAGTAATCGTTTACTCCACGCCGACCTGACCCTATTGCCACCAAGCCAAGGATTGGCTGACAGAACAGGGCATTGCCTTCGCCGATCATGATGTAACCGCCGACCGTGACGCTCTGCATGAGATGATCAAGAAATCGAATCAACTAACGGTGCCGGTGCTTGACGTCGCCGGTACGATTATTGTTGGCTTCGATCGAGACAAGATTAAAACCGCTCTGAAATAGACGACACGAGGCAGGCAGGATGAACGATGTAATCATATTGGGCGCCGGACCGGCCGGCATGACCGCAGCCATTTACTGTGCGCGCAAACAGTTGAACGTCAAAGTCCTGACGACCGATGTCGGCGGCCAGACTCTGTGGAGCGGAGGGATCGAGAATTATTTGGGTTTTGATTACATTAAGGGCAGCGACCTGGTCGACAAGTTCGAGAAACATCTTAAGAATTTCAAAGTTGACATGGTTTACAAAACCGCCGCAACTATCGTAGACAGCCGCGACGGCTGGGCAGTCGAAGACGGCGACGGCCATAAACACCAGGCCCACACAATAATTATCGCGACGGGCAAATCGCCGCGCCAGCTGGGCGTATCGGGCGAAGACAAGTTTCGCGGGCGCGGCGTTACCTATTGCGCCACATGTGACGCCCCGCTGTTCGCGGGATCCGACGTAGCGGTTGTTGGTGGTGGGAACTCCGGGGTGGAAGCGGCTCTTCAGTTGGCTGATATCGCGGCTAAAGTCTATTTGATCGAATCGGACCCAGAACTGACCGCCGATGAAGTTTTAGAAGATAAAGTTTATGACCATAAGAATGTCGAGGTGCTGACAGGCACTACAGTCACCGGAATAGACGGCGATATCTTATTGGAATCATTAGATATTAACGCGGACGGCCGGCCGCGTCGACTGGCGGTAACAGGCGTGTTCGTCGAAATCGGCCTGACCCCCAACTCCGCCATTGTAAAAGGCTTGGTCAAGCTGAACGAGACCGGGGAAATTGTCGTCGACCGGTCGGGCCGGACCAGCCGGCCGGGCATTTTTGCCGCCGGTGACGTTACTGACGAGCCGGCCAAGCAGATCATCATAGCCGCCGGGGACGGCGCACGCGCTGCGCTGACCGCCTACGATTACCTCCTCTACCTGGTGTGAAACGACTATGCCGACCCGACTTATCCTAGTTATGAGCGACGGTGACACAGCGCGCCCACCTGCGCCCTTCGATCTCTCTTTCGACAATGCTTACGCCGCCGGATTCGCGTCGCACTGGGGTGATTACATTGTTCAGACCATCACACACCCAGCCATTCTACCGGAATATCTGGATGATCCAGTCGCCTACTTGCCGGACCTGATTGTGCCGCACGACGTTATGATCGCTATCAATATCCACGAGGAGATTCTGCTGGAACTGCCGTCGGTCGCGGCGGCGGCAGGCGGGCAAGCTATTGTCGTACCGCGCGAAGATCCGGCCTGGACAACGCCATGGTCCCGGGACGAGGTAGCCCGGCGCTGCGCTGTCGCCGGCTTGGAAGCCGCCTTTCCAAAACCTTTCTGTTCCCTTGTTGAGGACCCCTCCCGGCCCACGATAACAGCGATGATGCGTGATCTGAAAATCGGTCGCCCGGAGATGACCGTCACTGTTCGCGATAACGTGGTCGTCGCGGTGGACGTCGTTCGGTCGGCTCCTTGCGGCGACACGTATTATGTCGCGCAAAATCTGACCGGAAAAGCAGTCGATGACAAGCTCGAGTGGTGGGCGGCTAAATACTGGGGAAGCTATCCCTGCCGAGCCAGCATGGCCTTTGACCCGGATTTCAACGACAACATGCAACACGCCGCGGGTCATATACTGATCGGCGCGTTGCGTGCCGCCATAGCGGCCGCCGATATTAAAGTTGACAGTAAGGAAAACGATGAGTCTTAAAGCGAAGGTTGCGATCGTCCGCACCCCGATCGACTATTCAGGCGTCGAAACCGCTGTACGGCAGGCCGTAGCTTTGTGTGACGGCCTAGCTGTGTTGGACGAACTGGGCGCCGATAAGAAGGTTTTGGTTAAACCCAACTTAGTAGAAACCAGCGATGGAGAGTCCGGCAATACGACCGATTACCGGGTTACTGAAGCGCTGATCAAGTTGGCGGTGGAACGCGGCGCGACCGTTACGGTAGGGGACGCGTCCGGTCTGCGCTGGCACGGAGCGACGGAACGAGCTCTACAGACGACCGGAATACGCGACGCCTGTGATCGGCAGGGGGCCTGCGTGGTTAGCTTTGATGGCCTGGAGCCGACGCGTGTGCCGATTCCATCAGCTGAGGTTCTAACAGAAGCTTTCTTGGCCCGCCCGGCAGTAGAGGCTGATCTCATCATTGACGCCCCTAAACTAAAAACCCATATCCTTACCAAGACCACCGGTGCCGTGAAGAATCTCTTCGGGACCGTGCCGGGCGGCACCAAGAGCGCTTACCACGCTCTGGGAACGACTCACGATAAGTTCGCCGCCCTGATCGTTGATATTTATAGTGTTTTGCGACCGCGGCTCTGTGTCATGGATGCCGTCGTCGGCTTGGGCGGCCGTTGGCGGGAACAGGATAGAATCTGGCCGGGATTAATCCTGGCCAGCCGCGACGGCGTCGCACTAGACACGGTCGCGGCACTTATCTTAGGCATAGACCCAAAAACCGTGCCAATACTGGTTAACGCCGGACGCCGCGGATTGGGGGTTAACGATATCGCACAAATCGAAATCGTCGGTGAACCGCTGGACGTCGTTGTTGGAGAAATGGCCGGCCAAACGAAACGATTTCACGTGCCGTCTATCGGTCAGACGGTCAGCGGTTGGTTTCTGCGCCAGGAACGGCCGGAATTGATGCCGGACGCATGCACCGGTTGCGGCCACTGTCCGAAACCCTGCCCGGTTGGAGCGGTGCAAGTAGTCGACGGCAAGCCCGTCTTTGATTACGATAAGTGCATCCGGTGCTTCTGCTGCATCGAGCTTTGTCCCCAAAGGGCTTTGCGTGTCACGCGTGGGCCGATCGCCAATTTATTCATGAAGCGCTGACCCGAAGGGTTAGGCGCTGCCGAATAAATCGATCAGCGTAGCCTTAGGCATCCAGTAGATAACCAGCGACCGCTTGTTCTTGCCCGTCCGGCCGGTTGAATAGAAGGCCCGTCGCAGAACGTCTTGCCAGGCGGCAATCAGCCGGTTACCCAGCGTCGGCGGGGCCGGAAAAACCTCAAACCCCAGCCTTCTTACCAGTGGGCTGAGCAGTGTCATACCATAGACCGCCTTAAAGTCAGGAATCTCGCCGCATTGCGCCAACCGAGCTAGCGCCGCGTATTCTTGCCGCAGTAATGTCAGCTCATTGGAAGCGAGAGAATCTCCTAACTGCATGACCTCACGCAACCGGTAGTTTATCAGGTGAAGTTCCAGAATCTGATCACCCGCGGAGATTACAGAACCATCGGAGAGAGAGACTGGGGCACCGTGGTGCGGGTGGAGTGAAACGGCCCCAATACCCGGACCACCGGTCACCGTTCGCTCCCGAGCGATTCTCGAATAAAGCTTCTCCCAAGGAGTCAGGATAAACCGGGCCAGGACGCTCATGCCGTCTCGTCTGCGACGAACAGATCCCGCCTGTAGGCCGCCACCGTATCTAGAATCTCGGAGGCGACATCGAGTGCGGCGGTTGGACGAGCTAAACCGCCGGCGGCGCGAGACATCTTGTCCAGCACTTCTGGTTCTTTCAAGAGATGGCGCAGAACAGATTCCAGCTGAGCCGGTTGGCGAGCGTATCGAGCGGCGCCCTGCTTTAGGAGAAATTTGCAGTTACTCGCTTCTTGTCCGGGAATAACGTTGAAGGCAACCAAGGGCAACCCGCAGGCCAACGCCTCAGCCACGGTAATTCCGCCCGTC
This sequence comes from Actinomycetota bacterium, assembly GCA_025355855.1. Classification (GTDB taxonomy): domain Bacteria; phylum Actinomycetota; class JAHEXW01; order JAHEXW01; family JAHEXW01; genus JAHEXW01. Next base: position 17,239 of record JANXYU010000004.1, on the reverse strand, counting down.
TTGGAAATAATAAGGTCCGCCGCGTCCATATAGGCTTTAACATCCTCGACGAATCCGAGAACGCGAACCGGGAAAACAGCTTTTTCTGTAATGGTCTGCAGGCGCTTTTCTAACTTCTTGTTGTGGCCGGCGATAACGATTGTCTGATGCGGCACTTCCAGTCTCTCTACAACCCGGACGATTTCTGGCAACCCGCCTAACATTGAGAACGCCCCCGCCATGACCAGAATGGCAGGTATGTCCTGTCTTAGGCCAAGGGTCGCGCGAGCCCCGGACTGGTCACGCTGTCTGGCAAACTCCCGCCTGATTGGTATGCCCGTAGCGGTTATCCTATCCGACGCGATGCCGCGCCTTTCCAACCCGGCTCCGACACTCGGGTCGGCGACATAATACCGGTCAACATGAGGATGGATCCATTGACTGTGAACAACATAATCCGTGATCACAACATGAACAGGAACATGCACGCGCCCTTCTTCTTTAAGTTCAGATAGTACGCCTGCCGGTGTCGGAAAGGTGCAAACAATCAGGTCAGGGCGGTGTCTGGCTAGATAGTCAAGTAGACGCTCTTTACCAAGATGGTTTAGTTGTCGTTGCCAAATGGAATCAGGAAGGATATCGCCGGTCCGTTTATAGAAAAGGCCATAGCCCGCAGGCAGGCGGCGGACCGACTGCACGTAGAGTGTCTGGGTTAACTTATTGAACGGTTCAGAAACAAATTGAAAGAAATCAACGACGTCGACGTCCGTCGTCGGATCAATGTTTCTGATGCCCTCCTGCAAGGCACGCGAAACCTGATTATGGCCGGCCCCGTAGCTGGCCGACAAGATCAGCACCCGTTTTATTTGTCGCGGCATTCGTCTCACCTGCCCCTTGTTGCTTCCTTGCCTCCATATAGCGTTGCAGGACGGCAGACACCGCCCGGTCGGCCGATCCCCGCGTCGCGGTACGGCGAGCAGCTGTGCGCATACGGTCTCGGGCGGCCGGGTCGGACAATATCAGTTTTAAAGCGGCCGCCAATTCAGGCATCGTGTCGGCCAGCAGCGCAGTTCCGGACCGAGCCATGAATCTAGCGTTTTCCGCCTCCTGGCCGGGCACCGGTCGCCAGACGATTACCGGCAGCCCCGAAACCATTGCCTCGGTCATTGTCAGACCGCCTGCTTTAGAAACCATGACGTCGGCCTGACTCATCAGCTTTCCGAGGTCGGGAGCAAAGCTCACTAAATCGATATTGCCACTACCGGCAAGCTCGCCCAAGCGTCGAGCTAGCATTTCGTTCTTTCGGTATAGAACCATTATCTTAGCCGCCGGTGCCGAACGCGACAACGTCCTTGCGACATTTAGCGCGTCGTTGGTTCGGTAACCGTGTGCGGCAAACAAAACAAGTGGACATTGGAAAACATTGTTAGCGCCCCCGAGTCTCGCGCCAAAGCCGATGTCTATCGGGATTCCGCTGATCTCGACATGGGCGCGGCCTACCCCCCGGTTCACCAGGTCGGCCTTGATCTCTTTCGAAGCGACCAGGTATAAGTCAACCGGATTGTGCAGCCAGCCCGAGTGGACGCAATAGTCGGTGATAACCGTGGCTAAAAAACCATTGAATAAACCTTTCTGACGCATGACGGTTAAAACACCTCCTGGGGCCGGATATGTGAACAGCACAATGTCAGGCGCTTCGGTACTGACTTTGGTGGCTAGTTCGTCACGTCCAAAGCGGTCAGCCGCTGCATGTACCCAGGAATCAGGCGCAAGAGCGTTAACCTTCTTGTAGGCGGCACCGTATATGGCGGGCGTCCAGGTGGTACCGGTCGAGTAGACGAACCTTGACACTTTATTGAAGAACGGAGAAACCAATTCATAAAAATCCAGAATCGAGACGTTCGCAACACCGCGCGCGGCAAACGCTTCCCGAAGGGAATTTGATACGCTGGTATGACCGGCGCCAAAACTGGCCGTTACTATCAACACACTCGGACTATTATCCCCGCGCAAGACCGCACACCTCCTTCCCTATCCTACTATTCCAGGACCGGCATGACCAACTCAGGCCCGGGTTAAACAGACAGACACGTCTGTTTGTTAGAATTGGCACATGGACTTACGAACTGGTCCGCGCGCGTTGTCCGCGGACAAGCTGTCAAAATCATACGGAAGTTTCGTCGCCGTCGACGGGATCAGCTTCTCCATTGACCCCGGCGAGTGCTTTGGTATTCTCGGCCCGAACGGCGCCGGCAAGACAACGACAGTCAAAATGATCAGCGCCGTCTCGCCTCCAACATCCGGCCATCTTGATGTCTTGGGGTTTGATCCGGCACGCGAGCCGCGATCTCTAAAGGCAGTCGTCAGCGTCGTTCCGGACGAGAACAATTTGGATATCGACCTCTCGGTCCGAGCCAATCTGGAAGTCTATGCCGGTTACTTCAACATGTCCCGCGCCCAAGCAACGACAAAAAGCCAAGAGCTGCTACGCTTTGTCGAGCTCGAAGACAAGGCAGAGTTGGACGTAGATGATCTGTCGAACGGTATGAAACGGCGGCTCCTTCTGGCTAGAGCCCTGCTAAACGACCCCCGGCTGCTAATTTTGGACGAACCAACGGCGGCCCTGGATCCGTCGATCCGCCATCAACTATGGGATAAAATGCGCGACCTGAAAGCACGAGGTATGACCCAAATTCTCACCACGCATTATATGGACGAAGCCGCTCGGATGTGCGACAGGCTGATTATTATGAACGGCGGGAAGATCGTCGAACACGGTGAGCCGCTGGCGCTGGTCAAGAAACACGGCCAGCCCGATCTGGAGGGAGTTTTCTTGAAATTGACCGGACGAAAGCTGGAAGAATGAGCCTGCTCCGCAATCTGGCCACTATTTCGCCACGCGGGGTGATGAAAATGTGGGAACGCGACAGGCGGGCCTTCCGTAAGGTTTTCTGGGTCTCGATGGTGCCGACGTTCTGTGGACCTTTGATCCTCATGATAAGCCTGGGCGCCGGTGTCGGGACTCTGGTGAGCAGCGTCGAAGGCTTGACCTATCAGCAATTCATCGCTCCCGGGCTCCTGGCTTCGTCGGCTATGCTGGGCGCGACCTACTCCTGCACCTACGATTGTTTTGTCCGGCTTAAATACCAGAAAGTGTATGACGCGATTCTGGCGACCCCTTTGAATATCGAAGAAATCGTAACCGGCGAATTGTTCTGGGGCGCGACTCGCGGCTTGTTGGGCGCCGGCGCGTTCCTTTTTGTGATTGCGACCTTCGGTCTCGTAAAGTCGCCGCTGGCTATCCTGACCCTGCCGCTCTTGTTCGTTGTTGGTTTGATGTTCGCGGTACTTGGGATGGCTTTTACCGCGTTGATATCGGATGTCTCCCTATTTACGCACTACTTTACAATGTTTGTGACGCCTTTGTTCCTGTTTTCGGGAATATTCTTTCCGGTGCAGAACCTCCCGGCGTGGGCCGCCGGCATGATTGAGATAACACCACTGGTGCACTGCGTCCGGGCAACGCGTTGTCTATTAAGCAACCAGTTAACCAGCCAATTCTGGTGGGACATTCTATACATATTGGCGCTGACTCTAGCATTTTTCCTGCTATCGATTTATTTGATGCGGCGACGCATCGTCAAGTAGCGAGGGTATGCGCGACCACGGCCTGCCCGAGAGAAATGCCGCCGTCGTTGACTGGCAATTCCTTGTGCAACAGTAACCGGAACTCTTGTTTACGCAAATCTTTGATAACTCGGGCGTATAAAGTCGCGTTTTGGAAGACGCCGCCCGATAGGGCGACAGTTCGCACCCCCGTTTCGGCCCGCACGCGCCCGCAAGTCGCGACAATGATATCGGCCACCGTGGCGTGGAACTTGGCTCCGATCACGGCGACAGGCAGGCAATTTAGCAAGTCATTTACAATACCCTTGATTACCGGGTCGGTATCGATCACGCTCGGTTGACCGGAAGCCGTAAGGTAGCCGTACTCGTACCGGCCATGCTCTGCTTCGTCCGATTGCATCTCCAATTCAATGGCCGCTTGGCCCTCGAATTCGATCGTGTCGCGCACCCCGATGAGCGAGGAAACCGCATCGAAGAATCGGCCGGCACTCGATGTAAAAGGTGACAGCAGGCCAGTAGCCACTTGTCGTTCTAGAATCTCTGTCTCGACCGGATCAAGTCGGCTCAAGAAGTCTAACCCCAGATCGGCGTAGGCGTCGCCATAAACACTTATCAAGTAGGCGAGGGCGGTCCGGTACGGTTTCTCTACCGCCGCTTCTCCGCCGGGCAGCCGGACTTGCTTAAGATGAGCAACCCGGTCGAAACCGGCCCAGTCTGCCAGTAAGAACTCACCGCCCCAGATAGTCCCGTCCGTTCCATAGCCAGTCCCGTCAAAGGCAACCCCGATTACTTGGTCACGCCAGCCATTTTCGACCGCGCAGCTGACAACGTGCGCGTGATGATGCTGGACCTCCACCAAAATGGGCGCCTTTAAATCCCGCGCGAATTTTGAAGAGAAATATTCTGGGTGCATATCACAGGCGACAACCTCCGGGCTGATCCGAAAGAGCCTTTTGTAAAGCTCTAGCGTGCGTTCGAAATGTTCGAACGTTTCCACGTTCTCCATGTCGCCAATGTGCTGCGATACGAATCCGTAGCCTTCCTTAAGAAGACAAAAAGTACTCTTGAGCTCACCGCCCACCGCCAGCACTGCTTTCTTGGCTTTAAACGGCAGATGAACAGGATAGGGCGCGTACCCGCGAGCGCGGCGAATCATTACGCGGTGTCCCGCGACGATACGTAATACCGGGTCGTCATAGCGGGAGTAGATATCCCGGTCGTGCAGCAGCCAACCATCGGCGACATGGTCCAACCGCCGCAAACCCTCAGCGTTCTCGGCCGCAATCGGCTCTTCACTTAGGTTGCCGCTCGTCATTACCAGAGGGAGGCCCGTGTCACGCAACAGCAGATGATGTAGTGGCGTGTAGGGAAGCATTATCCCGATGTAGTTATTGCCCGGCGCGACGCTTGGCGCTACCGCGTCCTTCGGACGCCTGCGCAGAAGGACAATCGGCCGCTCCGCTGAGCTTAGCAAATCTCTCTCAGCATCGTTGATGAAGCATATTTCCGCCGCGTCCTCGATAGTCTCCGTCATCACCGCCAGCGGTTTGCCATAGCGGTGCTTCCTCTCGCGCAGTCGTTTAACAGCAGCGTCGTTACTGGCGTCGCAAGCTAACTGAAACCCGCCCAGTCCCTTCAAAGCGACAATCTTGCCGGCCTGTAACATCTCAACGGCGGCCGCGAGAGCTTCCTCCTTGACTCTTGGCTCTCCGCTTTTGGCTACAAACGTCAGTTTCGGCCCGCAAACGGGGCAGGCGTTCGGTTGCGCGTGGAAACGGCGGTTGTTGGGATTATCATATTCCGCCTTACAATCGGCACACATCTCGAACTTCTTCATTGTGGTCTGCGGCCTGTCGTAAGGCATGTCCTCGATAATGGTAAAGCGCGGCCCGCAATTAGTACAGTTTGTGAAGGGGTAGCGCCAACGCCGATCGGCCGGATCGAAAACTTCCGCCGCGCAATCGTCGCAGGTCGCGATATCAGGAGAAACCAGCTGGAATTCATCGGGTTGGGCCAGGCTAGGTTGAATCACAAACCCGGCGTCGCCCTGGACATGCATAATGCGCGGACTGATTGATTCGATGACGGCGCGCGGCGGGGCTTCCGGTTTCAGCGCGTGACGGAAGCGTTCCAGGTCTTTGAGTTCACCTTCAGCTTCGACAACAACGCCCTCGCCGGTATTGAGGACGAATCCGGCCACATCGTGCCGCTGCGCCAATTGATAGACAAAGGGCCGGAATCCGACCCCTTGCACGACCCCTTTGATTAATAAACGAATCCGCTCTCTTGCCATTACCTGATTATACGATACCCGGCCGCGAGACTACGCCTCGATTGCTGGCGCCGCGAATTGGCTGTTATAGAGTGACGCGTAGAAGCCTTTCCGGGCCAACAGTTCGCTATGCTTGCCTTGCTCGATAATGTTGCCGTCATCCATGACCAGGATAAGATCGGCATGAATGATCGTCGAGAGCCGATGAGCGATGACGAAGCTGGTCCTACCTTCCATTAGTTTCTCCATAGCCTGCTGAATCAACATCTCCGTCCGGGTATCCACCGAGCTGGTGGCTTCGTCTAAAATCAACATCGGAGGATTCGCCAGCATGGCGCGAGCGATCGTCATCAGCTGCTTCTCCCCCTGAGAGATATTGTCAGCCTCTTCATTAAGTTCCATTTGATAGCCGTTCGGCAAGGAGCGCACGAAGTGGTCGACATGAGCCGCAATCGCTGTCTCTGTTATTTCTGCGTCGCTGGCTTTGAGATTTCCGTAGGCGATGTTGTCTTTGATCGTTCCATTGAAAAGCCAAGTATCCTGCAGCACCATGCCAAACAAACGTCTTAGTTCGGCTCGCTTCATATCTCTGATATCGACGCCGTCAATTTTAATCGATCCGCCGTTGACATCGTAAAATCTCATTAACAGGTTTACCATGGTAGTTTTGCCTGCCCCCGTTGGGCCGACAATCGCGACTCTTTGCCCGGGCTTGACGCTGGCGTTGAATCCTTTGATGACCGTCTGGTCGGGATTGTAGCCGAAGACCACGTGATCGAAATCAACCGAACCTTTGACGGACTTAAGCGTAACCGGGTGAGCGACCTCGGCGATCTCCTCTTCTTCGGCCAGGAATTCAAATATTCTCTCGGCGGCCGCGGCGGTAGACTGAAGCACGTTGGCGATGTTCGCCGTCTGCATTACGGGCTGGTTGAATTGCCGCGTATACTGTATAAATGCCTGGATATCACCGATACTCACCGTGCCCTTGACGGCCAGCCAGCCGCCCAGGACCGATACCCCGACGAAGCCAAGGTTCCCGAAAACGTTCATTATCGGCATCATCAAGCCAGATAAAAACTGCGATTTCCAGGCGCTCCCATAAAGATCATCGTTAATGGCTTGGAACGTCTCTATCGAACGTTTCTCACCGTTAAAGACCTTAACGACATTATGCCCGCCGTACATCTCTTCCACATGTCCATTGAGCTTACCGAGCGTTTGCTGCTGGGCGAAGAAGTGTTTTTGACTCAACTTGACCATCAACCCGATAAAACCGAAGCTCAGAGGGATAAGCAAGAGTGCGACTAAGGTCATCTGCCAGCTGATTGTGAGCATCATTATCAGAATCCCAATAATCATGGTGACGGACGTGACAATCTGTGTCATCCCTTGGTTTAGGGTCTGGCTGATCGTGTCGACGTCGTTCGTCACTCGGCTAAGAACATCACCGAAACTGCGGGAGTCAAAATATTTGAGAGGCATCCGGTTGATCTTCGCGGAAATATTCTCGCGGAAGGTATAAGAGATTTTCTGAGTAACGGTTGTCATTATCCAGCCCTGGATATAGCTGAACAGAGCGCTCAATAGATACAACACAATCAACAGATAAGCCAGACCGAGCAGTTTCGAAAAATCGATTGACGGGCGTTTGCTCAAGTCAAGTTTCTTAAAAGCGGACAACCTGTCTGCCGGGATTTTTTTAACGAGTGCCGGAGGAGCCGTCTGCAGCAAATCCGCGCCGGTTGTGCCCGGCGGAATCTTAACGCCCTTAGGGAACTGCGCGACGGCCGCGTCATACGTCTTCATGTTAACGTAGTCGTTAACTACCTGGTTGGTCATCTTACCAAGATACTTCGGGCTTAGGATAGCGAATACCGTACTCGCGATCGCGAAGACGATAACGATAATGATCGCCATCCAGTAGGGTCGAAGATAAGAGATAAAGGTCCGCATGGTGCGTTTAAAGTTCTTCGGCTTCTCGCCCGGCATCATCGCGCCCGGCCCGAAGTGCCCGCCGCCCGGCCCGCGCCCGGCCCCTGGCGGTTTCTGGGTATCTGGCTTGCCATTTTTACCGGCCATTGTGTCCTGTCTCTCGGCCATCATATCGCCAGCTCCTCTTCCGAGAGCTGCGACGAGGCGATCTCCAGGTAAACTGGGCTGGTTTTCAAAAGCTCTTGGTGTTTCCCAACACCGACGACCCGCCCTTCGTCAAGGACGATGATTTTGTCGGCTGTCATGATCGTACTAATCCGTTGAGCCACGATCAGAACGGTCGCGTTTTTAGTTTCTTTGCTGAGCGCGTCCCGCAGAGCGGCATCGGTAGTAAAGTCTAGCGCCGAGAAGCTATCGTCAAAGATATATATCTCAGGTTGCTTGATAATGGCTCGTGCGATGGCCAGCCTTTGCTTCTGCCCGCCGGACACATTCGCACCGCCTTGGGCGATCGGGGTATCAAACTTGCCATCCAGCTCCATAATGAAGTCGTAAACCTGGGCTGTCTCGGCAGCTTTCTTGACCTCGGCGCTTGACGCGTCTTGCCGACCGAACTTGATATTGCTGTCAACTGTGCCGGTGAACAGTATGCCTTTTTGCGGCACGAAACCGATCTTATCGCACAAGTCTTCTTTAGTAACATCGCGCACATCCAGACCGTCTATCAGCACTTGTCCGTCGGTTACGTCGTAGAACCTGGGAATCAGATTGATGACCGTCGACTTGCCGCTGCCGGTGCTGCCGATGATGGCTGTAGTCTCGCCGGCTGTGGCGGTGAATGAAACGTCCTTGAGAATCGGTGTCTCGGCGCCCGGATAAGAGAATGTTACGTGCTTGAATTCTACAATGCCCTTGACGCCCGGCGAGTATCGTTTCGGTTCCTTCGGGTCGCGGATCAGCGGCTCGGTACCGATGACATCGGCCACCCTCTGCGCCGAGACCGAAGCGCGCGGCACCAGAATGAATATGATGGATATCATCAAGAACGCGAATATTACCTGCATCGCGTACTGCATAAACGCGATCATGTCTCCGATTTGGAGAGAGCCTGTGCCTATTTCGTGGGCGCCTACCCAGACTATCATTATGTAAACGACATTAAGGATCATGATCATCATCGGCTGCATAATGACCATTAACCGGTTAACAAACAAGTTTAGATCAGTCAAATCCCTATTGGCCCGGGCGAACTTTACTTCCTCTTGCTCTTCGGTATTGAACGCCCGAATCACTCTCAAGCCGGTCAGATTCTCTCGCGTTACGAGGTTTAATTTATCCACCATCTTCTGCAGCAATTTGAATTTCGGCACAGCGACAGTAAACAAAACTATGAACATGCCAAATAGAACCGCGACGGCCAGACCGATGATCCAAGACATGGAGGGCGCTTTGCCATAGGCTTTGATGATCGCGCCGACTCCCAATATCGGGGCTGACAAAACCATCCGCAGCACCATAACCAAAACCATTTGAATCTGCTGGATATCATTAGTCGAGCGCGTGATCAAAGAGGCTGTTGAGAACTTGTCGAATTCCCGCAGGGAGAAGCTTTCTACCTTAGTGAATACTTGTTCGCGGACGGTCTTGGAAAATCCCGTGGCCACCTTAACCGCGATGTAACCATAGGCGACCGTGCAAGCGGCGCCCAATAGAGAAACCAACAACATTAGTCCGCCAGTATTCCAGATCAACCCTGTGTCTTTACCGATAATCCCCTGGTTGATGATTTTCGCCATATAGTCCGGCAGCTGCAGGTCAGTCAGCACCTGGACATAAACCAAAACGAAAATCGCAACAATGGCTAACGTATAGGGTTTAAGGTATTTGAGCAGTCGTTTCAATTAGATTTCCTTGATTACCTTTTCCAGTTCTTTCTGCCGGGCGGCCATCTCTTCTGACATCTTTTGGAAACCGGAGAGCTTCATCAGCATAATGGCGTCACCATGCATGCCCATGACCAGCAACTTCTCACCTTTCTCAAGATTTAACGCGTTTCTTGCCTCAATGGGGATGACTATCTGTCCTTTGTCGCTGATCACCGTACTGCCGTAAAAAGTCGGTTTATTCATCATTTTGCTCCTCTTACGTTTCTTACTTATACTACTTATAGTCATTTTAGCGCATGCTTATATGGATGTCAAAACAAGGGGCGCTCCGGTGTCTAAAACCTGGTCGATCGAGCTTCTAAAGAGAAACGATGCGGCCTGTGATGCCTTTATCGTCGACGTCGAGCAGGCCGATCGATAATTCGTGGGAAAATCGACGGTCGGTGGCCGTCCCGGGATTGAAGAAGAGAATCCCGTCGATGACCTCATTCATTGCGTGATGGCTATGGCCGAAGACGATAGCGTCGACGTTCTCCCCGACAAATTGGTCTTTGACCCATTCAACCAGACCGTGCGGGGCTCCAAAACCATGTGTCAGCCCGATTCGAAACTTGCCGGCCTGGACTATTCTTTTGGCTGGCAGCGCGCCGCAAACGTCCAGATGGTCCATGTTACCGCAGACCGCCTCAACCTTTGTTAGTTTCTCCAGCGCCTCCAATACCGACAGCGACACCATGTCACCCGCATGCAGAATCAAATCGGCGCCGCGAAACTCCGCGAAGACGCGCTCCGGCAACCGGTCGGTAACGCTCGGTATGTGCGTGTCAGATATTACGCCGATTCTCATGACAAGATGATACCAGGTTTATGTTAGAGTTGGCGTATGGATTTCGAAGATGAGCTGGCCGCGGTAGAGAAAACCAAAGTTCGTCTGGCGATGCGCGAGGCGCGCGATTCGTTGGGCGAAGCGGCTAGAACCGCCAAGAACGCAGCCATCACTAATGCGGTGACCTCAATGCCGGAATTTCGAGCCGCCCATGCCGTTATGGCTTATGTCGCTTTTGGCAGCGAGGTCGACGCTGCCGGGATAATGAGCGCCGCGGCAACTGACGGCAAATTAGTACTTATTCCCGATCATTTCGGTCTGCTTGAAGTAACGGGGTCGATCCCAAAGAGAGTTGAAGCCGCCGAGGTCGATCTGGTCTTGATACCGGGTTTGGCGTTCGACGCCAAGGGTTTACGGTTGGGCTACGGCGGCGGCTGGTATGACCGCTTTATCACCAAGTTACGACCGGACGTGCGGCTGGCTGGACTGGCCTACGAAGAACAGGTCGTGCAGAACGTTCCTGACGAACCGCACGACCTGCGTCTTTATATTCTTGTTACCGACAAACGGATTATTCGAGCGTAAATTCGCCTTTAGGCGCCCGATTCCGCACCGTTGTACATTATTCCGATATTCGTTGTGCCATTGGCGGTCGTCACGTTGACGGTTGCCGTTGTCTCCGTTTCGCCCTTCTTATAAGAGATGAGTTCGCCGCCGTCCTGCGCGGCAATGCTAAGGGTGACTGTCCAGCCGAGACCGGCCATTTTGTCTTTATACCAAGCAACAACCTTAGAGGCCGCGTCTTTGGTTTCGTAAGTGATGCTGATACTGATGTTGCCGCCGACCGGCTCGCCTTTGATATACAGTGTTCGAGTTGAGTCAGGATAGCGGGGCACGGATTTCAGATCTTCTCCGGTCGCTTCTTTGGTCTTTGTCGTATCGATCCCCGTGCTATCTTTGACGGCTTTGTTTACGTTCTTTTCTACCGACTTACCAACCTCGTCGCCGATTTTGCTGCTTAGACTGCTCGGCAAACAACAGCCTGTGATCATGACACCGCTGAGCGCGAGCGCAGCGACGACTCCCAACCCTGTCTTCAGATTCATAAAGCCCCCTTTGTTGTGATTACACGCCTCGACGCTAAATTGCCAGAGTATAACGATTATAAAGATAGAAGGGATCATAAAACCAGCGATAGTTTTCATACTCCCCATGCTCCCTATACTCTTTATACTCTCCCCTTTTGTTCTTCCCCGCTCCCTACTTCTGGCACTTCGGGCAGTAGTGACTTGAGCGCCCGGCGACCTTTACTTTTTTGACTGTCCCGCAGCCACGCTTGAGGCACGGTTCACCGGTGCGTCCATAGACCTTAAGTGACCAGACATAGCCACCGGGTTGGCCGGAGGCGTCAACGAACGTAGAGAAAGTCGTTCCCCTTTTCTCGATCGCGTCGGTTAGAATGCGGCGCATGCCCGTGTAAAGCCGGTCACGTTCTGCTGCGGTCAAGCGTCCGGCCAGCCGCGTGGGTCGGATTCCAGCGTAGTACAGCGTCTCGTCGGCATAGATGTTGCCTATTCCAGCTAGGAATGCCTGATTCATGAGAAGCGCTTTTATCTTGGCGTGGGGGTGTTTTTTAATTGACCAATCAAAGACGCCCTTGGTAAAACGACGATCCAGAGGATCAGGACCCAAACCGGGCATTTTCTCGCCGGCGGCTCCTATCCGCTCCGTTTCAACAAGATCAAAATAGCCGAATTTGCGAATATCACGAAACCTCAAATCGGTTCCGCGGTCCAGTTCCAATATCGCGTGCGTCCATTGCTGGACCGGCGAATCGGTCGGCACAACCAGCAATTGCCCGGTCATCTTGAGATGAATGACGAGGGTTAGACCATTCGAAAGATTAAGCAGGAGTTGCTTGCCCCGGCGGTTAACGGCCGCCAAGTGAGCGCCGTTCAGCGCATAGGCGAATTCAGCCGGCGGTTTGCCGCGCAGCATTCCTGGATTATCTGTCCAGAAGCCGGTAATCGTCAGACTAAGTACTCGCTCCGCCAGGTCGCGGCGAACAGTCTCAACCTCGGGTAACTCAGGCACGGCCGACCGCTTTTCGGCGTTTTTCGACCAACCACAACCAGACTATGCCAAAGCAAAGGGCAACCGTGCCGGCGATGCCGCCCTCTGGCCCAAACGGGCCGCCTGCCAACCAAGCTGGTGCGGTGATTGTGGTCGAAAACAGACTGACACTCAACGGGCTAAGGCCGCTGACCGGCATCCCGAGGACCGGGCCTTCAAAGAAATTCCAAGCCAAATGGAACCCGATCGGCCACCAAAGATTTTTATAGACAACGGCGGCGTAGGCCATTAAAACGCCGGCTAAGCCTAGATTAACGCCGACCAGCCAATTAAAGCCCGGATTAAAAGCGTGCGCCAGACCGAATAACACCGACGAGACTGCGATGGCTACCGGCGCGCCCCAATCGTTTAACAGCGTTGTCAAGATATAGCCGCGGAAAACGAACTCCTCGCTGAACGCGACCAACAGCGCGGCAAGAAATAGATAGATAATCAACGCGATTAATATCGGGCTGGACATGCGGCCCGCCAGATGGACGCGCCAAGTCAGCAAGCCGGCCGCGCCCAGAGCCGCGAAGATTCCGACAACTAAAACAGCCGCAACGGCAAAGCCGGCAGCGGCTTCAGCCACCCATGTTCGAACCGGCTCCAATCCTAAAGTCACAATGGGTTTGTTGTCCCAATAAACGCGCCAACCGATTGCTAACAAAGGCGGCACCATAACGGTTAACAGCAATAAACCCGAGGTCGATATCATCTTGGGGAGAAAACGGGAGAAGACGCTGATTGCGAAGAGCGCGGCGACATAAGCAACGACAAACAATCCGACCCGCGCGGCCGCCATACCCCTGTGATTGTGACTATCCAAAGTTGATCCTTTCTCGTGTTAGTGGGTGAAGCGAACTACAGAGGCGCCTTGGCCGGCACCGACTGGCGAATTGTCAGCTTCTCTAAAGCCTGCTCCGCTTTAGCCGACCAAGTAGCCAGACTCTTGATCTCGAGCCGCACCAGCGGATGACGTCGATCGTCACGCAGAATGAAAAAGCCTTCCTTAAGGAAGAAATCGACCGGCACCGCCGGCGGTCTGTCGGCGTCGCGGCCGGCGAAAGCCTCTAAGGCGACAAATTCGCGGCGGTGGCTCTCTTTGGCAATCGCCTGCAGTAGACGCTTACCAAAACCGCGGGTCCTGAAGGCAGGTTCAACGAAAACACAGGCAATGAACACCGCGTCAGCACTGGTCGGACCAGCCGTAAACAGACCGGTCTTGGGAAAATACGCCGGCGGACCGAAGACGGAAAAACCCACCGGACGCTTGTCTTCGTAGACCAGAAACCCGCAATGTCCCCAGTCGCGCAATAAGCGCTCGGCTACACTGCGCGTCTCCAGGTTCCACTGACAGCAACCGCCGCACGGTTCGGGAATATCGGTAAGATTAGCGAGCGATAGTGCCGCGATTTTTCTGGCCATGAACCTTTTACTTGGACGCTTTGCCCCCGCCGGTCGCCGGTTTAGTCTCGGACTTCCGCAGGACGGCCGCGCCTTCCTCCAGTTTTGATTTCAACTCTTCGGTTTTCGATGTCAGGGCTTCTTTGCCCGATTCAATGGCTTCGTCGAGCCTGTCGCGCTGCTCCGCGTACATTTCGCGGCCGCGATCATAAACCTCTTCGGCCTTCTCCTTGAGATCACGCCTGGTCTCTACCCCTGATTTCGGGGCCAGTAACATGCCAGCCGCAGCGCCGGCGACCGCGCCAAAAAGCAGTCCGCCCAAGAAACTGTAGAAATCTCCACCATTATCAGACATAACGTTTACCTCCTTGAATTACTAACGAAATTGCCGTCATTGACCTGTATGTTTCATTCTAATCCTGCGTTAAAAGATAAGCAATATGGAAAAGTATAGTATAATGATGCTTTACATTAATGCCCCGCAAACTATAGGTGAACAGGTGAAAGACCAGCAATCACCCCAGGAAATGTTTTTTGATAAGTGGCAACACCTATACTCGGATCGGACCGAGTCGATGCGTTCGAGCGAGGTTCGGGACCTGCTCGCTGTCACCCAGCGCCCAGACATCATCGCGCTGGCCGGCGGCGCTCCTTATACTGAGGCGCTTAATCTGGACAAGATGTCCCGTATCCTGGGCGAAGTCATGAAAGACGGTCCGGGGCCTCTCAACTATGGTTCGTCAGAAGGCTACGAACCGCTGCGCGTGTGGCTGACCAAGTTTATGGCCGACGAGGACGTCGCTTGCACACCCGATGACATTGTCATAACGGACGGCTCGCAACAGGGTCTCGAACTAGTCGGCAAGATTTTCCTAAATCCGGGCGACACGATCGTCGCTGAGGCGCCGAGCTATGTCGGTGCTTTAAACGCGTTCCTTAGCTACCAAGCGGACATCATCCAGATCGAATGCGACGACAACGGCCTAAAGGTCGATAAAGTGGCGGAAACCCTGGAGAATCTGAAGCGTCGCGGCATCACGCCCCGCTTCATCTATGTCATTCCCAGCTTCCAAAACCCCAGCGGCGTTACTATGTCGCTGGCCCGGCGCAAGAAGCTTGTCAAACTGGCCCGACAATACAACACTCTGATAGTTGAGGACAACGCCTACCGGCGCTTGTCGTTTGAAGAAGAACCTCTGGCGTCCATTAAGACCTTGGATCCCGACAATGTCGTCTATCTAGGTACTTTTTCCAAGATTCTATCTCCAGGTCTGCGCGTTGGCTGGGTTGTGGCGCCGCGTCCGATCCGCGAGAAACTGATTTTTGCCAAACAAGCAGCGGATCTGTGCAGTTCCAGTCTCACTCAGCGAGTCGTAACGGCGTATTTCGGGGAAACCGATATGAAGACGCACCTCAAAAAGCTGATTGGCATCTACATCAAGCGGCGGGATAAAATGCTTAACGCTTGCGCTGAATACTTCCCCCGCGGCGTGAAATGGACCAAGCCCAAGGGCGGTTTTTTCGTGTGGGTTACGTTGCCGGAATATTTGGATACAACGAACATGCTGGCCAAGGCGGTTGAGCAAAAGGTCGCCTATGTACCCGGCAAAGCCTTCTTCGCTGACGGCACGGGGCGCAACTGCATGCGTCTGAACTATTCATTCATGAAAGAGAGCGACATCCGGGAAGGCGTTCGGCGATTGGCCGAGGTCGTCGAGCAGGAGATGGAACTCTACCGAAGCTTGAAACTTTAGGAGGCCGTTGATGAAACCTAAGATCGCCGTACTACTGGGCGGACATTCACTGGAGCGCGACATCTCTTTTCAGAGCGGCAACCGCGTCGCCGCGGCCGCACTGGCGTTAGGATATCGCGTAGTCAGCCTTGACGTCGATGAGCACATCGTCAGCTACCTTCGGGAAGAAAAACCTGACCTTTGTTTCATCGCCCTGCACGGCCGCTTCGGCGAGGACGGCGCCATCCAAGGCCTCCTGGAAGCCATGGGCCTGCCCTATACCGGCAGCGGCGTTCTGGCCAGTGTCCTGGGCATGGATAAGTCTCTGTCTAAAGATATATTTTTGCGGGAAGGCATCCCGACTCCGGATTTCATCGCTCTGTCGACCGGAGCCGTCAAAGAATTAGGTGCGGCCAATGTGGTCAAAGACATTGTCGCCCGCCTGGGGCTCCCTTTGGTGATCAAACCGTCCAGCCAAGGGTCAGCGCAAGGCGTCAATTTCGTGCAAAAGGAAGAAGAAATCACAGCCGCGCTGTTAGGCGCGTTTTCCTATGGAGACAAAGTAATACTGGAAAAGTTTGTCCGCGGGAAGGAAGTCGCCGTCAGCGTTTTAGGCGCTGAACGTGCGCGAGCTCTGCCGCCCGTCGAAATCGCGCCGAAGAAAGGCCATTTCGACTTCCAAGCGATGTATACGATGGGCGCGACCGAGTACTTCATCCCAGCCCGCCTGCCCGACGCGTTGACTAAGAAGGTCCAGAGCCTAGCCTTGCAGGCGCATAAGTGTTTGGGTTGCCGCGATTTATCGCGCGTCGATTTCATTGTCGAAGCCAAAACTGATACGCCATATGTACTCGAGCTGAATACCATTCCGGGATTGACGGAAACGTCGCTTTTCCCGATGGCCGCCGCCCACGCGGGTGTTGATTTTACCGATCTGATCGGTAAAATTATTGAGGCCGCGCTGAAAAGGTAATAAGTCAGAGTGCCGCGCTCCCTTCCGGTCGCTCGCCGCGTACGTACTTGCCCTCGTAGCTCAGTTGGATAGAGCGACCGCCTCCTAAGCGGTAGGCCACAGGTTCGAATCCTGTCGGGGGCACCAGCCCCCTTAGAAAGACCAAACCATTTCTAAGGGGGCAGAGATTAGAAACTCGAGATTTGATGTTGGTGATATTAGTGATATTAGATATGGCTCGTATTTTGATTGGAGTTTAAGGAAGTTGCTAAATGCTTCCTATGCTGCCTCGTTGTTGCCTTTCGTCTCTTCAAAGCAGGCTATATCATACATGAAGATTGTCAATGGATTAATCTCATACGCTTTGACGATTGCAGCCAGGGCTTTATCAATATGTTCTGCTTCGTCTTTAGGGCGTAATGTTGCTGTCATTGCCTCGGCGTTCGCATAGCGCGATAGACCGACAGCCGTCAAGTGCTGCCGAAGCTGATCGGCCCAGTCTTTGTCATA
>JANXYU010000027.1 GCA_025355855.1 Actinomycetota bacterium | reverse complement strand
CTTGGGGCTGGCCGGTTCGCCTCTCTTGGGCAACTGGTTCACGAAGTTCATCGCTCTCCCCGGCGCCGAGCACATCGCCGCCGCCCCCGATTACCTGATGATGGGCCTGTCGACAGCGGCCGCCCTGGCAGGGATGGGATTGGCCTGGGTGATGTATAAACGAAATCTATCGGAAGAGCGTTTCGGCCGGACAATGTTCTATTTCTTCAACATCGCCAAACGCCGGTTCTTCCTCGATGAACTGTATCAGTTCCTGATCTTGAGACCGACCATGCGGCTGGCCGCCGCCGCCGCTTGGTTTGATCTAAAGGTTCTAGACGGGGTCGTGAATTCTGTCGGGCCCTTGGCGGTGCACGGGGGATATCGCGCGGCCCAGTTTGATTCGGTTGTGATTAACAACGTTTACGATTCCGGTGTCAGTATCATTAAAACGATTGGCGAAGCGACCCGCCGGCGGGTCAACACCGGATCGATACCCAGATACCTAACTTATATCCTGGCCGGCTTCGTTGCGCTGGCGGTAATCGTCTACGTCCTGTTTGTTATCGTCAAATAGAATCTAAGAAGGGAGACATGGGGTCTTGGCCCGAGAATTTATTTATTTGATACCGGAAATGATCGTACTTGCGACAGCGTTAGCTGTGTTGGTGCTCGACCTGGTGCTGGGCGCCAAACGCAAGCCTCTCATCCTGGCGTTGGCCACGGTTTCCGGCCTGCTCGCGGCCGCCGGGTTTACCGCGAACCTAATGGGCCAGCGGGTCATTGTGATGGCGGATATGTTCGTCATCGATTCGTTCGGACTTGTTCTGAAAGTCGTTATCTTGATCGGCGCCGCGTTATCGGTTCTTTTGGCGGTCGGGTTTCTGGAGAGGCCAAAATCGCATCCCGGGGAGTATGATTTTCTGATTGTGGCCTCGACATTGGGCATGATGGTTATGACGGGTTCCAACAATCTTCTTGTCGCCTTTCTGGGCATCCAGCTAACCAGCATTCCTTTATATATTTTGGCGGGCTTTAAGCGTAACGACTCTAAATCCAGCGAAGCGGCGCTCAAGTATTTTCTTCTTGGCGTACTTACGGCCGGCTTGATGTTGTACGGCATGTCCCTGTTGTACGGTCTCACGGGAACACTAAACCTGACGACGATCGCGGCCCGCCTGACCGGCATAAAGGCCAACAATCCTGTCCTATTTTTGGGTATGGTTTTCATAATCGCCGGTTTCAGTTTCAAGATCGCCGCCGTGCCCTTCCATTTTTGGGCGCCCGACGTATATGAGGGGTCGCCGACCTGCGTCACCGCGTTCATCTCAGCTGTACCTAAAATCGCCGGTTTCGCTGTTTTATTGCGGCTTGTCTATACGGCTTTCCCGGCCTTAACCCCGCAATGGACCGGGTTGATGGCGCTAATGGCTGTTCTTACTATGGTGACAGGCAACATCATGGCCATCCCGCAAAAGGATATAAAACGGATGCTGGCCTTCTCTGGCATAGCGCACGTTGGCTACGCCTTGATCGCGCTGGCCGTACCCGGCCAAAACGCTATGGGGGCGCTGGTGTTCTATCTGCTGGCTTACTCCGCAATGACTGCCGGCGCGTTTACCATAGTCGTGGCGGTCGGCCGCGTTACACACGAGCACCAGATCACGAGCTTCGCTGGCCTTGGCACTCGCGCACCAGTCTTGGCGGCAGCGATGACCGTATTTTTGCTGTCGATGTTAGGGTTTCCGTTGACGGCCGGTTTTACCGGAAAGTTCCTCGTCTTCAGCGCCGCCATCGAGAAACACTATGTCTGGCTAGCCTTGATCGGTGTCATCAATAGCGTTATCTCCCTCTATTACTACTTCGGTGTCGTCCGACAGATGTATCTAACCCCGGCGCGCGCGACCACAAAGATGAAGGTGTCGGGCTTGGTGTGGCTGCTTATCGCAATCGCGTTGACCGTAACGTTCGCTTTGGGCATTTATCCTGAGCCGATCATTAATCTGACGCGGCATTTGGTGGTCCTGTTCGCTAGGTTCTAAATAACCTAAGGAGTTGATTTTTCTTGTTTAACAAAATACTGTTCCCAACCGACTTTTCGATCTACGCCGAAAAGACTCTGGAATACGTGGCGGGCTTCAAAGACATCGGCGCCGAGCACATTGTTTTAGTTCATACGATTCAAGAGGCGGAGGAATACCCGGTCACCATGGCGCGCCAGGAACGCATGGCGGCGGCACTTAAAGAGAAAGAGGAGTGGCTTAGGTCACATGGTCTTGAAGCATCCAGTCTTGTGCCAATCGGCACACCCTACCGGGAGATTCTTAAGGCGGCAACCGCGGAACAGGTTGATCTGATTGTGATCGGCAGCCATGGGAGAGGTTTATTAGACGAAGTATTAATAGGCAGCGTATCAGACCGCGTGGCCCGGGAGGCGACCATGCCCGTATTGGTCGTTAAGCACAAAGTGCTGCAGGACGACACGGGAGTTAAGGTGGAAAAACGAAGTGCCGAATCGTTCCAAAAGATTCTCTATCCAACCGATGGATCTCCCTGCGCCCAGTCGGCATTGGAGTACATCAAAGGTATGAGCCTGCCGTTCTGCGGGCAAGTCATCATGGCCCACATTATCGATCCCAAAACTGTCGTCGCCGATAGGGTTGAGTCCGCCAAAAAAGAAACGCTGGCGAAGCTAAAGACCAGCGCGAAAGCCATGGAAGGCACGTGTATTCATGTGACGACGGACGTGCGGATCGGCGTGCCTTTAGAAGAGCTCCTCAAGATTGGCAAAGAAGAAAAGGTGTCGCTGATTGTAATGGGCAGTACCGGTAAAGGCTTCTTTCAAGAGATGCTGATCGGCAGTCTTTCCGAAAACATGATCAGAAAAGCGAAATGCCCGGTGCTGATTATCCACGACGAGGTTTGCGCCATTCCGGTTGACTAGGCAACCAATATTGACATTCTTAAGACCTTGCTTTTCAGGCAGTATTTTCCAGGTGATTACCTAGTATCTTGCCTTCTCCAACTTTGGGTATGGTAATTAATACTTTGCGCCTACAGAGCTGGAGGAATTATGGCGGAAAATGCAGCATTGGAAATCAGCTACGAAAACCTACGAGTCGATCTAGATATTCTTAGGTTAATTCCCGAAGAGATGGCGCGGCGACGTCATCTTATGCCTCTCTCGATTTCTCAGGGCATGCTGACCGTTGCGATGGTCGACCCCGGCGATTTGTTTTCTCTCGAGGACATGAGACTGCATGCCGGAATGGCGATCAACCCCGTGTATGCCGACAAAACGACCATTCAAAAAGCAATAAACAAATATTATCGCGGCGCGTATTTGCTGGAAAGAACAGCTGACGCCGTCAGCCAGGCAAGCCTAGGTTTAATCGCGAGTAACCGGATTCCCGGCGCCAAGTTGACGCAGCTCGCCGAGCAGCCACCACTCGTGAAATTGGTCGACGAAATCATGCTTGAGGCACTTTTGGCTGGGGCAAGCGATATCCACATCGAACCGGAGCGCGACTCGACCCGAGTAAGATACCGTGTAGACGGCTTCCTGCACACCTTCTCAAACCTGCCAAAGCACCTGGCTATCCCTGTAGTATCGCGAATCAAGATTTTGGCCGAAATGGATGTTACCGAGAAACACGAGCCTCAAGATGGACAGATAATCAGGACCATCGGCGGCGAAGAGGTTAACCTGCGTGTCGCCACGTTCCCGACCACCAACGGAGAGAAGGTCGCAATCAGAATTATCGGTAAGGGCGCCAGCGCGGTGGCTCTAACCAGCAGCGGTTTAACCGAGGCCAATTTCGCTTTGGTGAATCGGTTGATTGCGCGCCCGAGCGGCCTGGTTCTTGCTTGCGGCCCGACCGGGTGCGGCAAAACATCGACTCTTTATTCCATCTTGAGCTTATTAAACAGTGACCATGTCAATATTGTGACTCTTGAGGATCCGATTGAATTCGACTTGCCGGGCGTTAACCAGGCGCAGGTGCTGCCCAAACGGGGGCTGACTTTTGCACAAGGGTTAAGAGCTATTTTGCGGCAAGATCCGAACGTCGTTATGGTTGGCGAAATCCGGGATCTAGAGACGGCTGATCTAGCTGTTCGCGCTTCGTTAACGGGGCACCTGGTGTTGTCCACGCTACATACGAACGACGCCGTGGGTGTGGTCACACGCTTGATTGATATGGGGTTTGATGAGTTCTTGATTTCGTCCGCCCTGAGCGGAGTGATCGCGCAACGTTTAGTTCGGACCATATGTCCCAAATGCAAAGCCGAATACACGCCAGCGCCTGAGATACTAGAGTCAGTCGGGCTTCGGTCGGCCAGCGGGCTGACATTGTATCACGGAGCCGGTTGCGAGGATTGTCAGTTTACTGGTTACAAGGGTCGTACAGGCATATATGAGGTCATATACGTCAATGAGTCGCTCCGGCAATTGATCTTGCGGAAGGCGCCGGAACCAGAGATCAGACAGTTGCTCAAAGCCAGCGGCTACGTGTCGCTGCTTGAGGATGGACTGGAGAAAGTCGAGCAAGGGCTGACGACTCTTGACGAAGTACTGCGCGAAACAAAAGCCTCAGACTAATTGAAACCTGTCTATACTTGCGCAGAAGAATTCCGCTTGCTCCCAGGGCTATCAGGACTAGGGCGACTACTTTGCCAACAGTAGGCCGGCGGCGCCAAGGACAACCATGGTGAGCGCGATAACCTTGGTCAGCCAAAAGACGGCGGAATAGCCGCCGGACCAATTCTTGACCCAGCGGCGGGGCATTTCTTGCGGTGTCATGAAAATCGTCCAGCCGACCACCAGTAATATGACCGCGATAAACCGGGATGAAATCATTGGACAATTATAACAGGTGCTTGACTTTCGATATAATAGAGGACTAAAATAGTCCTATAAAAGATAACTTTAGGTGGTTTCATGGAACTGATCAAGCGAAACACAGATTACGCGCTGCGCGCTTTGGTGCATATGGCCGAGACGGCCAACGATACGATTCACCCGCTGGGTGAGCTGGCCGCAGTGACCGGGGCACCCGAGACATTTCTGCGCAAGGTCGTGCAGAAGCTGGATGCGGCCGGTGTCGTGGCAACTAGGCGGGGGCGCGGCGGCGGGGTATGTTTCCAAAAAGACCCGGACGTCATTACAGTGCTGGAGGTTGTCGAGGCGGTCCAGGGTCCAGTGGCGATCAATAAATGCTTCGTGTCCAACAGGGAATGCGCTGGTAGGCGGGATTGCTTGATTCGCCGTAACCTCGGCGGGATTCAGACTGACCTGACTGACTTGTTACGAGAAGCGACGGTTGGCACACTAGCGCGGCGCGCCAGTCAGGCATAGAGTACTAATGATGATATTTAAGAAGAGAGGCGATTTAACATGGCGGAACAATGTCCCGGCTCCAAATTGATACGCGAACCGCAACCTGAAGACATCACCTGCCCGTGGTGTAAGGTAAGTGTTGAGATTTGGACCGATGAAACCAGGGCGAGATGCCGGAATTGCGGCCACGTCATCGTGCGGGAAATGACGCAGTCTTGTCTTGATTGGTGCGTGAAGGCCAAGGAATGCCTGGGGGTGTCCGAGAATGAAGAAACGGGCCACTAAGGTTTCCCTTGGCCTTCTTGTCCTGGTCCTAGCCGTAGGCGCTTTGGCGTATGTTGTGCTGGCCCGCGGCGCGCCCGGACCCTCTATAGCTGTCGATCCAACAGGGAAGAGGATTAACATTGCCGGCGGCGTCCTGCCGCCCGGCTGCCGCTGTCACAGCGCTGACAAGAAGGTCGTCGACGAGCACAAGAAGTATGGGATCACGGATTGCGCGAAATGCCACCCGAAGAAGTAACGCGCAGGGCGACGCCTGAGGAAGTACCGGCCAGCGCCGGCAAAATCGAGAAAAAAGAGACCAAAATGTGCGGCCGGCTGCTCTCTATTACCGCGACTCCTAACCACGGCGCCGCGAGATAAGCAATAGGAATACCCAAGCCCAGAATCAAACCCCAGCGCCACGACCCGTGCGGCCACATTGCGCCCAAAGCCAGCCCGGCCAGCAGCAAGAACGCGACGGTTGGCAACAATTGATCTTGCTTGATTTGAATTAACCCAGCCACAGCCGCTCCGGCGACACTGGCTATCCAAGGAATCGCTTTGTCCATGGGAGCATTATACCGTTACTTTCTTAACGGCCGTAAATCCGTATTTAAAGCCTTCGTATCCTACGTCTTTGCTTTAGTGCTTTAAACCACTAAAGCGGTTTGTCCACGCAAAGCGTTTTCATAAGCAAACTTGTCCACTTCACCGCTACGTAGCGCTGAAGTGGACGCAGATTATACGTTGGCGAACGAGTTTGCCGCGCCTGCCTGCCAGCCGTAGCGCCGTTAAGGACGGAGGCCGCAGGCCGGAGTCCAACAGGAACACTAGCCCTACATCGCTGCGACTGGCCTCCGCTAGCGCTCCGGCATAATGGAGCTACGCAGGACATTCTTCGCAGTTGCACAAAAGATGGCCTGCCGTTCCTAGCGCCGTTAAGGACGGAGGCCGCAGGCCGGAGTCCAACAGGAACACTAGCCCTACATCGCTGCGACTGGCCTCCGCTAGCGCTCCGGCATAATGGAGCTACGCAGGACATTCTTCGCAGTTGCACAA
>JANXYU010000010.1 GCA_025355855.1 Actinomycetota bacterium | reverse complement strand
CATGGCCGCCACTGGGGGCCCGAGGCCCGATTACTACGGTATCCTGGGCGTCACCCGGGACGTCAGCGCCAACGGCCTGCGCAACGCTTACCGCCGCCAGGCCCGCCTTTATCATCCCGACCGTAATCTCGCCGACCCGGCTGGTGCCGCTAGGCAGTTTGTCTTGGTCAAAGAGGCCTACGACGTCCTGAGGCATCCCGACACCCGGCGCGCCTATGACGCCGCCACCGATACAACGCCGCCTTACACAAAACATGTCCGCCGCAACGTTCGAGCGGCGATACGCGCCTACTGGCGCGCGCGATACGGCTTAGAGGACTAGAGATAGTCCCCCGCCCTTGAGGGGAGGGGGCGAGGGGGTGGGTGCGATAGTCGCCAGGCAATACCGCGACGATCTAACGTCCAAAAGCAAAGACCTTCGGAACGAACCAACGGAGGCTGAACGGTATCTATGGTCGCGACTGAAGAATTCACAATTGTGCGACTGCAAGTTCAGACGGCAGCAGCCGCTGGGACAATATATTGTCGATTTTATTTGTCTGGAAAAAAGTTTGGTCATTGAAATCGACGGCGGACAGCATTCTGAGACGGAATCATATGACCAGGCTAGAGACAATTGGCTAGAAGGCCAGGGATTTACGGTCTTGAGGTTCTGGAACAATGAAGTTTTTGGCAACCTGGCCGGCGTGGTTGATGTGATAATGGAGGAGTTGACGTAAGGGAAGATCCGCACCCACCCCTTCAATTCCCCTCCCCTCAAGGGAGGGGAAAATAGATCACTAGTTCTTCCCTCTTAGAGGGGGAAGGATGAAAGATAAGGGTGCGGAATCGTGTAGTCCACCCTGGGCGCGACTAACTGGAGAGACATTGAGAAGATTCTTTGTGCGACCCGAAGATGTTGACGGCGATCAAATAACGATAACCGGCGGCGACGCCGGCCACATCAGTCGCGTGTTGCGGTTGGGACCAGGAGACAAATTGTCGATCTCGGATGGCGTAAGCCGTGTCTATGACGCGGAGATAACCGCCGTTGAACAGGGCGCGGTTGTTTGCATGGTTTCCCATTCACGCGAGTTTGGCGACAAGGGGTATGAACTGACTCTGTTCCAGGGATTACCCAAGGGCAGGAAAATGGAGCTGATCGTCGAGAAGCTGACCGAGGTCGGCGTCGACAGGATCGTGCCGATCGCAATGGCACGCAGCGTGGCCGAGTATACAGGTGAGCGTGGGGACAAGAAACTGACGCGTTGGCGGGCGACCGCGCTGGAGGCCGCTAAACAATCGCGCCGCGTGACCGTACCGGTCGTCGAGGCGATCGCGTCCTGGCCGGCCGTGATGGACGGGCTGAAGCGTGTTGCCGCCGAGGGGGGCGTCGTACTGATTCCCTGGGAAGGCGCCGGGGACGTGACCGTGCGGCAGGCCTTGGCGAGCAAGGTTAAAGGTCGCGGGGACGAGAGGTGGCTGGCGGTCGTGATCATGATCGGCCCGGAGGGCGGCTTTGCCGACACCGAGATCGTGGATCTGCACGAGGCCGGGGGGACGATTGTGACGCTGGGTCAGAACATCTTGCGTACCGAGACGGCAGGAATCGTCGCGGCCGCTCTGGCGATAGACGCGCTGCGCGGAACATAAAGTATATCCCGCGTGACGCTTACTTAAGTTAAAACCCCATGTCAGCAACCACGTCAGCGCTACGTAGCGCTGAAGTGGTTGCTGACCTGAGTGTTATTACTTTGTGTTGAGTTCTCCAAACCGAGGAAGGTTAATGAACTTTTCTGTAGTTTCATTAGGCTGTAAAGTCAATCAATCTGAAGGCGAAGATATTGCCGCTGGTTTGAGCGCGGCGGGGCTGGAGCCGGCCGGACGCGGCGAGGCGGCGGACGTCATCATTGTTAATACCTGTACGGTTACCGGAGAGGCGGACCGCAAGTCGCGTAAGGCTATCTACCAGGCCGTTAAACGGCGCGCCGGCGAAACGGCGCTGGTCGTTGTGACGGGATGCTATGCGTCGGTTGCGGCGGCAGATCTGGCGGCGATTGAGGGCGTCTCACTGGTTGTGGGGCAAGCGGGGAAGAGCGGGCTGGTGGAGCAGGTGGTTGACCACGCAAGGCGTGAGGCACGTCCGCGTGAGGTTGCTTCGTCGCCGAATACATCGCTCCTCGCGATGACGGAACAACGCGATATTCGGTCGGCCCGCAGTGGCGCAGCTCGCGCATCAGGTAGCTCGAACGGCGATGGAAGTAACCGCCCTGATGAGATTGCTTCGTTTCGCTCGCAAAGACAAACAACGTCGGGGACTGAAAACCAGCTTCGCAACGACAGGCAAAACAAAGGACAGGAAGAAAGACGTGTTCGCGCTTACCTGAAAGTCCAAGACGGCTGCGACAACCGGTGCGCGTATTGCATCGTTCCGGACGCGCGCGGCAACCCGGTCAGTGTGCCGGAGTCGGAGGTATTGATGCGAGCCGGTGATCTCACAGGGGCCGGAGCCAGAGAAATCATTTTGACGGGGATAAATGTGGGAAAGTACGGTAACCGCCCTGCTGAGACAGCCACGGCGACAAACCAGCCTCGCAAAGACAAAGCCACAAACTTGGCAGAATTGATCGCAAAAGTCTTGACGGTTCCCGATGTCGCGCGGGTCAGGTTGAGTTCCATCGAGCCAGAAGACGTGACGTTGGATTTGATAGGATTTCTCGCTGACGCTCGGAACGACAGTCTGGAAAGTCGGAATGAAAGTATTCCTTATCTATGCCCTCACCTGCATATACCGCTGCAGGCCGGAGATAACCGGACGCTTAAGCGAATGGGGCGGCGCTACGTAACGGGAGAGTTCCAGCGCTTGATTAATAGCATTCGCCACGCCAATCCCGACGCTGCCTTTACAACCGACCTGATTGTGGGTTTTCCGGGCGAAACGGACGAGGAATTTGCCAACACGATGCGGTTCTTAGATGCCGTGCGACCGGCCAGGATGCATGTTTTCCAGTACTCGCGCCGCGCCGGAACGCCGGCGGCCGATATGCCCGATCAGGTGGCTGACAGTGTAAAAGCGGCCCGGAGCCGGCAGGCTCGAGAAGCGGGCGAGCGGTACGCGGCGGAATATCGCGCGTCGTTTACCGGTCGGGAAGTAGAGGTTTTGGTTGAGCGAGTTAAAGACGGCGTCGCGACGGGCACCACCGAAACCTACCTGGCCGTATCGTTTGACGCAGCGGACGCGAAGCCCGGAGACATCATCCGCCGCGCGCTTTAGCGCTTTAGAGCGCTAAAGCGTTATCGCGCAACAATTGCTTGTTTGTCGTTGCCCGCGTTGCCGGCGACTCGATAGGGTCGGCGGCGTCTCGATATGCGAAGGCTGATAAGAGCCTTGGCAGGAGTCGATACGCTGCGTGACACCCTGTCCTATCTGCTATAATCAACAAATGGATCCCCAACTCATCAGGAACTTCTGTATCGTCGCGCACGTTGACCACGGCAAATCGACCCTGGCTGACCGGCTCATGGAAATGACCCATATGTTTCCGCAAGGTCAGCACGTCGATTTGTATTTGGATAAGATGGATCTCGAGAAAGAACGAGGCATAACCATCAAAGCCCAGTCGGTCCGGCTGAAACACACCGCGCGCGACGGTCGAGAATATGTTCTTAATCTAATCGATACCCCGGGTCACGTTGACTTCTCATACGAGGTCAGCCGTAGTCTGGCGGCCTGCGAAGGCGCGGTGCTGCTGGTCGATGCTACCCAAGGCGTTCAAGCGCAGACGGTCGCCAACACGCATCTTGCCGATAACGCCGGCTTGACGATCATTCCCGTGATTAACAAGATTGATATGCCCAACTCCGACCCCGACACAGTCAAGGAAGAAATCGAGCAGGCCTTGGGGATGGACGCGACCGGGGCTCTCGAGGTCAGCGCCCGGGCCGGGACTGGTGTGCCGGAGCTCTTAGAAGCGATCGTTGAACAGGTGCCGGCGCCGCGAGGCGACGCCGCAGCGCCCTTGCGCGCCCTTATCTTCGACAGCTCCTACGACGCCTACCGCGGCGTTGTGGCGTTTATCCGCGTGGTGGACGGCGAGGTCCGGCCGGGTATGAAACTGCGGTTGATGGCCACGAACTTTACGGCCGAGGTCGAGGAGGTCGGCGTCATATCACCTGACATGACCAAGGTCGACGTGTTAGGATCCGGCGAGGTCGGTTATATCATCACCGGCGTCAAAGACGTCAGTCACATGAAAGTCGGCGACACTATCACGGAAGAGAAGCGCCGCGCCGACGCGTCTCTGGCCGGCTACCGCGACCCCAAACCGATGGTCTACGCGGGCCTTTATCCGATCGACGGTGACGCCTATGCCGACCTGCGTGACGCGCTCGACAAATTAAAACTAAACGACGCCAGCCTGGTGTTCGAGCCGGAAAGCAGCCCGGCCTTGGGTTTTGGTTTTCGCTGCGGATTTCTCGGCCTGCTGCACATGGAGATAGTCCAAGAACGGTTGGAACGGGAGTTCGGCGTCAGCCTCCTGGTCACAGCGCCTCACGTTAACTACCACGTGTTTCTGAAAAACGGGACTGACAAGATGATTAACAACCCGAGCGAGTTTCCGTCTTTCGGCGACATCGACCATATCCAGGAACCTTTCGTGCAGACGACGATCCTAACGCCGTCGGAGTTCATGGGGCCCGTGATGGAACTGTGTCAAAAGCGGCGCGGCAACTTACAAAACATCCATTACATCAGCGCCCGAACGACCGAGGTTGTTTACGAATTTGCTCTCTCCCAAATAATCAAGGATTTCTTTAACGCGTTGAAGTCGGTTTCTAAAGGCTACGCGACCTACGATTATGAGGTCACGGACTATAAGACAAGCGACCTGGTGAGGGTGGACATTCTATTGGCCGGTTCCAAGGTCGACGCGCTGAGCATGATCACCTATAAGGACACGGCGCCTTTCGAGGGCCGGAAGCTGGTCGACAAGCTGAAAGAGACCATCAATCGCCAGATGTTTGACGTGGCTATCCAGGCGGCTATCGGCGGCAAGATCATTGCCCGGCAAACCATTTCCGCTATGCGCAAGGACGTTACTGCCAAGTTATACGGCGGGGACGTGACCCGCAAGAACAAACTTCTCCAAAAACAAAAGAAAGGCAAGAAGAGGATGAAGACGATCGGTAAGGTCGACATCCCGCAAGAGGCGTTCTTAAGCCTGTTGAAGATAGATTAGATACTCTTACGACTCGACCTTTAAAGCGGGTTTAGGGCTAAGCTTTTTGAGAAGCTCAAGGAACCAAACCACCAGGGGGTTCTTGGCCACCAGAGAATCGTGCTGGTGGATCAGCGGAGCGTAGCTGACAAACGAATCATCAACCTTGTCGTGGCATTTGCCGCAAGTTTTCTTAATGTTTTTCTTCGATACTGAAGACTCCGTCTCATCGATATAGCGGGCGTTGTGATTGGTGTGACAATCCCAGCAGGCCGGAGCACGAGAGTCCTTCGCTTTATAGGCGCGCCCATGGTAATA
This sequence comes from Actinomycetota bacterium, assembly GCA_025355855.1. GTDB lineage: Bacteria > Actinomycetota > JAHEXW01 > JAHEXW01 > JAHEXW01 > JAHEXW01. The sequence continues at coordinate 122,910 of JANXYU010000010.1, read as the reverse complement.
ATCATTATAGGAGGCCCACTCAGCCTCATGGCATTTGCCGCAGACCTCTTTCGAACTCATATGTTTGTCTAGCGCCCACGCGGGATCCTTCTTGGCGACCGACATACTGTGAAACGTATGGCAATCCAGGCAAGTCGGTTGGGCGTGAGTCGCATCGATCGTCGGCGTGCCGCCGTGGGCACTGGCCTTAAGCGCCGCCTGTTCGTCGGTGTGATTGTGGCACTTCACGCACGAGGCGCGGGCGATTGATGAGGATATCTTGTTGTCGCGTTTACTGATTGCCTCATGGGCGGAAGCCGGCGGGTCGGTGTAGTTGGAGTGGCAGCCGGCACAGCCGAGGTTCAAATGGGCCGATTTCGAAATCTCTTCACGCCCGAAATACAGCGACTTAAGCACCTTGTCATCCTTAAGCTGGGGATCGGCGTGACAGACCAGGCATTGCATCGCGGGCGGCAGTCCTTGCGCCCACACCGGATTCGGGTTAATGCTGACAGTATTGCCGGTCACAGCCACAGACGCGTCAATAATCCCGAACGCGGTGCCGGTTTGAGCCAGCATGAGCGCGCCCAGAAAAATGGCAGAGGCGGCAAGACGGGTGATAGTCGGTTTGCGGATCATAATAGTATTGTAATCGACTCAAGAGCTTGGTGACTTAACATGGTTTTTGATATTACCAGCAAAAACTGTGTTTGACAACTCGGCGGGCCGCTATCTGGAATAAGACTCTTTGCATTCCGGGTGGTAAACCTAGGATAATGTAAAAGGCAATGTAGGCGCCGGTCTTCAGACCGGCGATAGAAATCGCCGGGTGCCGACCTAAAGGTTGGCACCTACAAAAACCAAGCACCAGGGATGGGTTGCGTTGTAATCTTTCGTAACCACCGTGACATTTAGGGACAGACAAGAGAAGGGGTAATTTGATGAAACGAAATATCGCAATTCAAGTGGCTTCGGCCACCGTCGCTATGGCCATGCTATTCGGACAAGGCGCGGCCCTGGCGTCGACCGGCAGCCAAAGCGCGAGTTTGCGGGGCGCGGCCTATCTGAAGACAAAGATTCATGATGACGGCGGTTTTGGGGTCACGGACAGTACTGTTACCGAGACGTGCCAAGCGATAATCGCTATAAGGTCGGCGGGTGCCAAATTACCCAAGACGGCGGCTGGCAAGACGGCGATCGGCTACTTGGTGTCGAACGTCTCAGACTTGACCGACACGGATCCGACGGCCGTGGTCAACAACGCCGGCAAAATCGCTCAGTTGGTCATGGCGCTGGAATACGCGGGTGAGAACCCGAAGACCTTCGGCGATACGAATTGGCTGGCGGTGCTGGAAAAAGGGCGGGAGAAAGCGACCGGCTGGTACGGCACATCCGAGATCGTTCATTGCTGGGTCATGCTGGCCCTGGAATCGGCCGGTCAAAGGATCGACCCGGCCACGGTCGGTTGGCTGACCCAAAACCAGGAAGACAACGGCGGCTTCGCGCTGGACAAAAAGAACAGTCTGGGAGCTGACACGAATACAACTGCCCTGGCCATTCAGGCATTGATAGGGGCGGGCGAGAAACCCACGTCAACGGCCGTCAAGAAGGCACTTGATTTTCTCAAGACTCAGCAAAATAAAGACGGCGGTTTTCCGTTCGTGACGCCGTCGACCTATGGCACCGACTCGGACGGAAACTCAACGGCTTGGGTCATTCAGGCCCTGCTGGCGGCCGGTCAGGATATCGAATCCCACACCTGGGTAAAGACTAACGTCACGCCCATGGGCTTCTTGATGAGTTTGCAGAACGCGGACGGCGCTGTCGCTTATCAAAGAACCGTGACTGACGACAATCTGTCAACCACTTGCGCGGCGGTGCCGGCGCTGGCTGTGGCCACATTCCCGTATCACCAGCCGCCGGCTCCCAAGAAGGTTAGCGGCATCGACAGCAGCGCTCGGGCTTTGTATATTGGCTTCGGGGTCGCGGCACTGCTGGCCATAATCTTGATCGGGCTGTACTTCGGCTTTATGAGGAAGAAGGCGTAGGGGATTAAAAACGTAGCGGGGCGCAGGCCGAGGACCGCGGCGTGGTGCGTCTGGTTGGCGTCAGTCCTGGCAGCCGCTTCGCTGATCAAGAACCCGCTCTACCAGATAATTCTACTGGGTGCCGTCGGTGTTGTTTTCACCGCCTCGCCTCGTCCGGCCGACCAGAGCCGCGTCTGGGGCTCGTTTCTCAAGTTGGGCTTGGCATTCATTCTTATCTCTCTTATCTATAACGTTCTGATTTCCCACACCGGCGAAACGATTCTCCTTAAGATTCCGCAATGGGCGCCGATCATCGGGGGCAACGTAACCGCTGAGGCCGCCGTTTTCGGCGCCGTTTTCGGGCTGACCTTTTTGTTGGGCATGCTGGGTTTTGCCGCGTTTAATCTACAGGTCCGGGCGGTTGAGCTGGTGCGGTTATTGCCTCGAGCCTGGCGTTCGGCCGCGACCGTTATCTCGGTCACCTTTAGTTTTATCCCGGCGACCGGCGCGGCGGCGGCCGAGATACAGGAAGCGCAGCTCATCCGCGGGCTAGACTATGGCGGCGGAGTGGCCGGCCGGGTCAAAAGAGCCGGCGCAGTATTAACCCCGCTGGTCGTGACGGGCTTAGAAAAGGCGATTACGACCGCTGAGTCTATGGAATCACGCGCCTACGGAAATCCGGCCGCGGCCTCGGTGCGGCTGGAGAGGGAGCCCTGGACAGCGGGGAACCTGGTTCTGCTCGGCACGGCGTTGGCGGCAGTCAGCGCGATTGTCGCCGCTTCTGTCACGGGGTGGGCCTCTTTAGGCTATCAGCCCTATCCGGTCTTGACCGCGCCCGCCTTTAACCCTTTGATCGGTTTCGTCTTATGTTTGTACGCGGTACCGGCGGTGTGGCCGAATTGATCCGGTTCAACGATGTTCGTTTTAGTTACGCCGCTGCCGACCGACTGGCCTTGGACCGAATCAACCTGGAAATCAATGACGGGGAGTTCATTCTGATCGCCGGCGATTCCGGGTCGGGCAAGTCGACTTTGCTTAGGTGTCTGAACGGGTTGGTACCGCATTTCTACGGAGGCAAGTTCGGCGGACAAATCACCGTCAACGGCATCGACACGAAGACGGCCGCGGTGGCCGAGCTAAGCCCGCACGTCGGCCTGGTGTTTCAGGATTCAGGCGCCCAGCTCGTGACGGAGACCGTTGAGGAAGAGATCGCCTTCGGCCCGCGTAATCTAGGGTTAGGCGGCGTTGAAGTCGCCGAGCGGGTAGAGCGAGCCATGCGTGAGATGAGCCTGGCCGGACTAACCGGTCGCCGGACCGCTACCTTGTCGGGTGGGGAAAAACAAAAGGTCGTAATCGCGTCGGTTTTGAGTCTGGAGCCCAAGATTCTGGCGCTTGACGAACCTCTCGCGGAATTGGACCCGGTTAGCGCCGCCCATCTGGTTAAACTACTGCAAGACTTAAATAAGCGGTTGGGATTGACGGTTATCGTGGCGGAACACAGGTTGGATCTTTTGCTGCCAGCGGCGGACCGGGTTGTCGAGATCAAACAGGGGCGGCTAAGCCCCAGTCCTAATGTAGGCGCCAACCTTCAGGTCGGCGCCACGGAGAGCCGGTCTAAAGACCGGCTCCTACAAAAGGACAAAAGCCAAAACCAACCGTTTGTGCTTGATGTAAGTGATTTATCGGTTGCTTACGACGGACGGCAAGTGTTGGACGGAGCCGCGTTCAGTGTCCGCGCCGGGGAGATAGTTGCTCTGATGGGCAACAACGGTTCAGGAAAGACGACGCTCTTTAGAACCATCACTGGTTTTATCAAACCGTTTGCCGGCCAAGTTGTTATAAATGGTCGGGACACGGTCGGCATGTCCGCAGCGGATATTTTGCGCGACGCGGGGTATGTGCCGCAGCGTCCAAGCGCGCTGCTCTTCGCCGAGACTGTGGGCGAGGAGCTGAATACAGGCGTCGACGTTCAAGCTAACGCGCGCCATGGGAGGTTGCCTCATCGGTCCGGAACCGACCATCTCGCAATGACGTATAGCGACTCAATGAGAAGCTCAGATAGTTTAATGAAAGAGTTTGATCTGGATAGTCACGTCAACGACTACCCGCGAGATCTAAGCTTAGGTGAGCAACAAAGGGTCGCCCTGGCCGCCGTGCTATCGGGCCAACCGTCCTTATTACTGCTCGACGAGCCGACGCATGGTCTAGATCATGGCGCAAAAGTACGATTGGCGCAGATACTACGCGCCCAGGCCGCGGCCGGAGCGGCGGTTGTTCTGGCGACTCACGACAGCGACATGACCGCGCTTGTGGCGGATCGGGTGCTACATCTGGAAGGCGGGAGCATGCACAGTGATATATAGAAACGATATTGCTGTTCGAGTGAGCCTGCGAGTCGAGAACTTAACTTCGCGACGCGGCCGCCCGGCGCCTTTGCTCCAAGAGAACATGAGGCGACAGAAGGCATGAATAAGCGGACGGTCAACGCAATCATTCTGATAATCGCTTCCCTGGTCGGGGTGGCGGCGTTCGCCTATCCGTTCATCTTTCCGCCGGCGGCAAGCCAAGGCACCGGCGTTCAGAGCGGTAACGCCGCGCCGCTCATGTTCCTTTTGTTGATGCCGGCATTGGTCGCGCTGATATTCGGCGGCTTGTTGCGCCAGGGCGGCTCCAAAGAGATTGCCCTGCTCGCCGCGCTGACCGCGATAAATGTTACCCTGCGCTTCGTACCTATGCCGCTGGGCGGATCCGCGATATTCTTTCTATTGATCCTGGCAGGGTGTACGTGGGGGGCGTCTTTCGGGTTCGCTCTGGGTAGTTTGACGATTCTGATCTCCGCTTTCTGGGCCGGGGGTCTCGGTCCTTGGGTGCCTTTCCAAATGGTCGCGACCGGCTGGGTCGGAATGTCAGGCGCTCTATTCCGGCCGTTGATCGTTGCCGGCGGACCCCGGCGCGGCGGCGTGGCGATTTTGGCGATTATTAGTCTCATCTGGGGTTACTTGTATGGGGGCATCATGAACCTGTGGTTTTGGCCTTATCTGGGGCACGCGGGGCACGGCGTGGCGGCGATCACACAATATGGCGTGTTCTACCTAGCCACGTCTGCTTTTTGGGATACGGGACGCGCTGTTGTAAACTTCTTGTTGGTACTGTTTTTAGGCGGACCGATTTTGCGTGTTTTTGAGCGTTTTAAGAAACGGTTCGAAGTCGAGTATCTATAGGAGACGTCGTGGCTAAGAAAAAAGGTATGGTCCAGGTCTACACGGGAGACGGCAAAGGCAAGACGACGGCGGCGCTGGGCCTGGCATTGCGCGCGGCTGGACACGGCCAACGCGTTGTCATAATCCAGTTCCTTAAGGAAGACGCGCGAGGTACGGGAGAAGCGGCCGCTACAAAACTGGCTATCCTGCCTATTGATTTGGAACAATATGGCGAGGACCTGATGGGCGAGGTCACGGACGTTAAACGCGCGCGCGTCGCCGGCCGGGTGGCCGAAGGTTTCGCTCGCGCGGAAACACTGCTGCTCAAAGGCAGGCTGGAGATGCTTGTCTTGGACGAAATAAGCCATGTGATTAACCAGGGCATCGTGACTGAGGCCGCCGTGGTTGCGCTGGTGGCCGGCCGGCCGACCGACGTTGAGATGGTCTTGACCGGACGCGACATGCCCCAGTCACTGCTCGATCTGGCCGACTTGGTCACCGAGATGAGGAACATTAAACACCCCTATGACGCCGGGATTACCGCTCGTCCTGGCATCGAGTATTAGGCAGGGTGTAAAGTACTATAGTATTCTTGACGATAGATTTCTCAAGGTAAACACACGTCTTAGAGGAGCGGAATGTTAGCATCGTTAAACGTCTGGGCCGACGTCATCGCGGCGGGATTGGTCGGGGCCGCGGTTTTGTTTTGGATAGTTCAGCTGGTCGGCAACGGTGTCAGCGGACGGTTCCGTCAGAAATTCCGCTTCGGACAATGGCCGGAACACGACGAGGTCATCCCGGTATTTCCGCGCCTGATCCATTTCCTGCACGTCGTGAACATGATAATGCTGGCGGTCAGCGGTATTTACATCCGTTTTCCTTTCTATCCGGGGTTGAAACCTTTTAACCAGCAGGTTCATTACATCGCGATGTGGGCCGTCATCGTATTCATGATTATCCGCATAGTCTACGCTATCTTCATCGACCGTAAGGCATTCACCTTTACCAAGCAGGACGCGAAGGTCATGCCCCAGGCGATGATGTATTACATGTTTGTACGCAAGCATTATCCCCATCTCAGCAAATACAACGGCATGCAGAAGCTGACCTATGGCTATGCTTTTCCGGTGCTGTTGACGTTTCTGGCCATCACGGGTCTGTCGATGTTCTGGCCCAACCAGTTCCTAGGTTGGACAGGGTCGGTGGCGTCGGCCGCCGCTTTGGCTCGGGTGATTCACTTCACTCTGGCCGCGCTGATTATCACGGTCACACTCATTCATATCTGTCTGTCGTTCGTCGAAGACTTCCCGGCGTTGATGATTTTCTTTGGCCTGCGGCGCCAATATTGGGAAGAAGACTACGACGAATATTACGAAGAAGACGAAGAGGTTGAGGAACAAATCGACCCGCGCCGCGCCGAACAGCTTGACGACCAGCTGGACGAACCGCTGGACAATGTCGCCGTGGCTAAGGTGTTAGCGGCCGAAGATCCTCCACCCAAGAAAAAAGGCAAGAACTAGACCCGCTTTGTAATCTCGGCCTGACAGCCGTATGCTTATATACGGGAGCGGGTCGGATGACCGCTTGCTTTGGTTTCGGTGAGCTTCGGCCTGCCGGACCGGCGTGAGAGGAAAGTCCGGGCTCCGCAGGGCAGAACGGTCGCTAACGGCGACCGAGGGCGACCTTAGGGAAAGTGCCACAGAAACGTACCGCTCCGCATTTTCACGCGGAGTAAGGGTGAAAACGTGCGGTAAGAGCGCACGCGCCGGCCGGGTGACCGGTTGGTGGGGTAAACCCCGTTTGGAGCAAGACCGTGTAGGGGAGCTCGCCTTTGGCGAGGGGGCGGCCCGTCCCTAGACTCCCGGGTCGGTCGCTTGAGGCCGGCGGCAACGCCGGTCCTAGATAGATGGTCATCGCTTTAGCGCTTAAAAGCACTAAAGCACAGAACCCGGCTTACAGACCTGCTCCCACATCATGACTTCTTCAACCGATACCTGACGTAGGCTTTGCAAGCAATGTGGGGGACGTGAGAAAGGAGACGATAGGGATGGGTAATTGGAGAGACGTTTTTCTGTACGCCTATGACGCGACAGGACGCATCGATGAAATGGCAGAGGAAGTGGCGCAAGAGCGACGCGCCAGGATGGAAGAGTGGCGCGCCAAACGGGCCGAAACCGGGCAAAAGGTAAAGACCGAGTGGCATGAGCGCAAGCAAGAGATGAAACAGCATCAAGAAGAATACCTGAAGCAAATGGTCGCGGAGGCCAACCTGGCGACCAAAGACGATATAACTGAACTCAAGAAAGCGTTAGACAAAGTCGTCAAACGTCTCGACGCCCAGGACAAGAAATAGACGGGGCGTTCAGTCGCTAATGGCGACGAACGGTAGGATCAATAAGCGGGCCAGGACCTGGGCCTTCTCCCGGTTATTTCTCGGCATTGTCTGGGATTTCTGGCGTGAGGCTAGGATAGCTCGCCAGACCGACCTGCGGGTGGCGGAAGAGCGCATGGCCGCGCGTCACCGCAAGCGCGCCATCCAGTTCCGCGAAACCGCTGTCCAGCTGGGCGGTGTGCTGATCAAATTGGGCCAGTTCTTCGGCAGCCGCGTCGACGTCATGCCGGAAGCCTACATCCAAGAGCTGATGAAGCTCCAGGACGAGGTGCCGCCGGAGGACTACGCCGCCGTCAAACAGCTCATCGAACAGGATTTTGGCCGTCCGCTGGCCGACATATATACCACGTTCAATCCTATCCCGATCGCAGCCGCCAGTTTGGCTCAGGTGCACGAGGCCTTTTTGGCCGACGGAACCAGAGTCGCCGTCAAGGTGCAGCGCCCCGGGATTGAGCGCCTGATCGATATCGACCTGGCGACATTCATTTATCTGATGGAAGGCGTCCGGCGGTTCACGGCGGTAGGCGATAAAGTTGACGTCAGCGGGTTGGTGGATGAGTTCCAGAGGGTGCTGGGCGAGGAGTTGGACCTGGCTCGTGAGGCCGAGAGCGCCCGGCGATTTGCCAGTGATTTCGCATCGCGCGCGGATGTCCGTGTGCCGTTGATATATGACGCGCTGAGCACAGAGCGGGTCATAACGATGGAATATATCACCGGCGTAAAGGTAAACGACTATACGGGCCTGGACGCCGCCGGAATCGACCGCACCGAGCTGGCCCGTCACCTGGTGAGTATCTACATGAGCCAGTTCCTCGAGACGGGCTTCTTTCACGCCGACCCGCATCCCGGCAACCTCTTCGTCAATCCTGGCCCGGTTGTCACATTCCTCGATTTCGGCATGATGGGGGAGATTACCCTGGCTGATCGGGGTCGATTTGTAGACGCGGTCGTCGCCGTTGTCCAGAAAGACCCGGACGACCTGATAACGGCGGCGGTAGCCCTTAAGTTTGTTCGACCAGGCTTGAACCCCGCGCCTCTTCGTAACGCCCTGACATGGCTCTTCGACCGCTATAGCGGCATTTCAACGCCCCGCGACATTTCGTCTGAAAGCTTTGACGCCGTCCAGGAAGATATCCGGACGCTGATGCGGGACAACCCGTTTACGATCCCTGTGCATTTCGCCTACGTCGGCAAGGCGTTCGCAACCATGATCGGGCTCTTGGCGGGTCTGGACGCTAGCTTCGATCTATTGGCCGAGGCCAAACCGGCAGTCGACAAACTGGTGCGCGAGGTGCGCAACGACTACATCCTTAAACAAGTTAAACGGATAGGGAAGGCGTTATTAAAGCTGCCCGTCGACATGGAACGCGTCATCGGCCTGGCGGAACGGGGCGAACTGCGGGTCAAGGTCGAGGGTCAAACCGAGCTTCTGCGCGCCATAGAGCACCAACAAGAGAGCCATCGGCGCAGTCTGCTGGCTGGATACGGCGGAGGAGCGGCAATCATTGCCACCATATTCTTCGTCAATACCTACAACGACGCCGCCCTCGCGGCCGCTATCCTGAGCGCTCTTCTGGTGGCCGGTTCGTTGGTCGCCAAAAAACGCCGTCCCAGATTTCATCCGTAATAAGGGTCCAAAGAGTACGAGGATTACAAAGAGTATAAGGCACCCTTAAACCCCGAAATAAGTGAAATATCCTTCAAACAACCCCAAATAAATTTTGTTATGCCTGGTCACAGGATTAAAGTATCTATCCCTAAAACCGATAATATAGTTGACTTAAGTGTCACAAAGTGGTAAATTGTGGAACGTAGTGGTTTTGAGGAGGAGCAGACAGATGTTTTTGGGGGAATTTCAACATCTCATCGACGGCAAGGGACGGGTCATTCTGCCGGCTAAATTCCGGGAGGAGCTGGCTGACGGTTTGGTTGTCACCAAGGGCCTGGAAGATTGCCTTTTCGTCTATACCCCCGTGGAGTGGAGCAAACTCGAAGATAAGATCCGCGAGATGCCCCTCACCAATCAAAATGCCCGGGCGTTCACCCGTAACTTCTTCTCCGGCGCCGCAAAGGGTACTCCCGATAAACAGGGCCGCGTGTCTTTGCCTCAGAATTTGCGCGATTATGCCGGTTTAAACAAAGACGTCGTCGTTATCGGCGTCGGCGCTCGCGCGGAGATCTGGGACAAAGAGAAGTGGACCAAGTATAGCGCCGAGACCGAATCCAGCTACTCGGAAATTGCGGAGCAGTTGGCCGGTTTGGGGATTTAACCGGATCTTGACAATGAAATACGGGCACACCCCGGTAATGCCGCGGGAGGTCATGGAATACTTGGACCCCCGGCCCGGCGGTGTGATAGCAGATTTGACTGTTGGGGGAGGGGGCCACGCGGAGCTGATCCTCAAGGCCGTCGGCCCGGCGGGGAGACTCATAGGATTCGATAAGGACTCCGCCGCGCTGCACGAAACCGAGACGAGATTGGCTTCATATAACGAACAGCTCGCGCTGGTCAAAACGGATTTTAGGAACGTTAGGCACACCCTCCAGAACCTGGGAATCAAGCAACTAGATGGCATACTGATAGATCTCGGGGTCTCCTCCCACCAACTCGATTCAGGAGAACGAGGATTCAGTTTTAGACAGGACGGGCCGCTGGACATGCGGATGGACGAGACAGGTTCCGTAACGGCGGCGGATGTGGTCAGAAACTACAACGAGCGTGACTTGACCATAGTCATCAGGCAGTACGGAGAAGAAAGATGGGCCGCGCGGATCGCGCAGTTCATCGTGGAACGGAGAAAAACCCGGCCGATCACGACGACGTTCGAACTGGTGGACGTCATTCGGGCGGCTATCCCGGCCGGGGCCCGCAAAGGCGGTCCCCACCCGGCGAGGCGAACGTTTCAAGCGCTTCGCATCGAGGTCAATGAGGAACTCAAGGCCCTCGAGGAAGCGCTCCGGGAAGGAATATCTTGTTTAGCCAAAAAGGGGCGGATTGTAGTGATCGCTTACCACTCGCTGGAAGACAGGATCGTTAAAACGACTTTCAAGGAATACGCGGAAGAGACGTCGCTAGAAACAGGCGAGCGGCTGCTCATTCTGACAAAAAGACCGTTACGGCCGGCCGCCGACGAGGTGGCTTCCAACCCGAGAGCGGAAAGCGCGAAGCTCCGGGCGGCCGAAAGAGTTTGAGGGAGGAGGTCCGAAGATGCAAGCAGCGCCAAAAGCAATTGGGAATATCCCCTATTACCCCGCTTACCCCCGAAAAGCAACTTCCAGACCCTCTCGTCGGCCCCTCCCTCAAAATACTTCTCGACGGGCGCTGTCGGGATCGTTATGCGGGCTCCTAATCGCCTCATCACTTGTTCTGGCGCCTTTGGCTTTGATTAACGTCAGCGCCAAAGCGATGGTGGCCGAGAATAGCTACCGCATCCAACGTTTGGAAAACAATATTGAGACTGAGAAGCAGTTGAGCGAGGATATCCGTATCGCCAACGCGAAAATGTCATCTTTAGAACGCATTAAGAGCGTCGCGGTCGACAAACTGGCCATGACGGAGCCGACAGTCGACGCTAAGATTATTAGCCTGCCCGGAAATGGCGTTACCTCCCCGGAATACGCTTTCCTAAATACGGAGGAGGAGAGATAAGCATGAATTGTAGCGGTTGCCCTTATCTGTCAGCGTCAAAGAATTTTTGCCTGAAGAGCGCGTCCGCGAAATGCCAACGCGCTACCAGGGCCGCGTAAAGGCAGATGGCGGCCAGACGGAAGGATAGCGCTCAAACAAGACTAATTTTTCTCTTAATCGTCTTCATAGCAAGCCTCGCGGCAATTTCCGCGAGGCTTGTTATCGTTCAGAGCGTGGAAGCGAAGAAATACGCGGCGCTGGCGCTTGGCCAACGCGTGCGCGAGGTGCAGCTGTCGGGAGAACGCGGCAACATTTATGACCGCAACGGCGCCGAGTTGGCCGTTAACAGGGAAGCGGCCAGCGTTTACGCTACCCCGTACTTCATTAAGGATCCCGCGACGACCGCTTTTAAGCTGGCGCCCATCCTGGGTCAGAAACCCAGTGACATCGAAGCTAAGCTGCGCCAAAAAACCGGATTCATATATGTGGCGCGTCAGGTTGATATGGACGCGGTCAACGAGATCAAAGCCCTAAAACTGGATGGCATCAATTATCTGCCGGAACGCAAACGATACTATCCGAACGGGACATTGGCGGCGCACGCCTTAGGGTTTGCCGGCATAGATAACCAGGGGCTAGCCGGAGTGGAAAGCGTGTATGACGACGCACTCAAGGGAAAAGCAGGTAGACTGCTGGTCGAGGGTGATCCAGCCGGAGACCCCATCCCGGGCGGCATATATTCCCGGCAAGACGCCACGGAGGGCGACCCGGTCTATCTGACAATAGATAAGGATATCCAATATAAAGCTGAAGTAGAGCTTAATAAAGTCGTTCAAGACTACAGCGCCCAAGGCGGCAGCATCATCGTCATGAATCCAACCACAGGCGAGATTCTGGCTTTGGCTAGCGCGCCGGGTTTCGATCCCAACAATATCGGCTCGGTGACCGACGTCCAGTTGTTGGATCGGGCGGTTGGTCAGGTCTACGAGCCTGGATCGACGGCCAAGGTCATAACCGCGTCGGCAGCCCTGGAAGAAAAAGCCGTCGGATTGGATGAGGTTTTCAGTCTGCCGGCCGAAATCACCGTAGCCGGCCAGCAGTTTGGCGAATACGACGGGGAAGGCAAGGGCGATCAAACCATTTCGGGCATCGTCGCACTGTCCAGTAACGTCGGCACCATTGAGCTAGGTCAAAGACTTGGCAAGAACAAGCTCTACAAGTACATGACGGCTTTCGGTTTGGGCAATACTACCGGCGTTGATCTGACCGGTGAAGAAGCGGGCATTTTGCCGCAGCCAAATGATTGGTCAGACACTAGCATAGCGACCATCCCCTACGGGCAGGGCGTCAGCGGCACCACGCTGCAGATGGTAGACGTCGTGGCCACGATTGCCAACAACGGTAAAAAACCGCGGCCGCATGTTTTGCAACGCGTCGACCGTTCGGCGCACAGCCGCGCGTCTGAGACATTCAAATCCCAGGATAGCCGCGTCATATCGGAAGATACGGCCAGTCACATGCAGGAAATCATGATCGATACGGTGGAAAACGGCACCGGCAAGAACGCCCGCATCGCCGGGTATGACGTTGGCGGCAAGACGGGAACAGCGCAAAAATCGGGGCCGGACGGCTACGAAGCGGGCAAGCTGATCGTGACATTTGCCGGATATGTGTCTAACCTGGACCCCCAGTTGGCGATAATCGTCTCCATTGACGAACCTCAAGCTACCGGACCGCAGCCGCTCTACGCTGCGACCATCGCCGCACCTGTGTTTCGCGACGTCGCTGAATTCAGCATTAAGCGGCTAAAGATCGCCCCCGGCGGGCGGGCTCCGCGCTAGTCATATGGTAGAATTGGTGTAAATGGAGGGCCTATTCAAAGCGCAAAACGCATGTCCGTAACCGAGCTGTTGACCGGGTTGAACGCGTCCGAACCAGCCGGCCTTCCTGTCGTCAGGGTGAAAGATATCGTCTACGACAGCCGAAGGGCTCGGGCGGAGACGGTTTTTGTGGCGCTACGAGGGGCACAAGCGGACGGCCATGATTACGCGGCCGCGGCTGTCGCGGCGGGATGCGCGGCGTTAGTAGTCGATCACGCGCTGCCCGAGGTGGGCGCGCCGCAATGGATCGTCAGCGACACCAGACTGGCGCTGGCCGTGATGAGTGCCGGTTTTTTCGGTAGGCCGTCGAACAAATTCAGCCTCGCTGGGATAACCGGTACGAACGGGAAGACGACTACGGCGTATATGCTGGAAAGCATATACCGAGCCGCGGGATTTGCGACAGGCTTGATAGGAACCGTCGAGTACCGAATAGGCAACACGACAGTTCCCGTCACCAGGACCACGCCGGAGTCATATGAGCTGCAGAAGCTGTTGCGGCAGATGGCGGACGCGGGCGTACGAATGGCGGCGATGGAAGTCTCGTCGCACGCGATAGTGCAGCATCGAGCGGCGGCCGTGACCTTCGCCGTCCGGACGTTTACCAATCTGACCCAAGACCATTTGGACTATCATGGCAGTATGGAGGGTTATTATGAGGCTAAACGGGCGTTCTTTGCCGGTGCGGCCGAACCCGCCGTCATCAATATTGACGATCCTTACGGTCGACGCCTGGCCAAAGAGACGGCTAACACAATTACTTACGGACGGGATAAGACGGCCGAATATCGCGTCACCGGCGTGGATATAGACATTGCCGGAGCGCGCTTTACAATCGTCGCCCCGGACCAAGAACAGGCCGTCGTCTCACCAGTGCCGGGCGCGTTTAACGTCATTAACGCGCTGGCGGCCGCGGCGACGGCGCGAACGCAAGGTATTTCTTGGGAGGCTGTCGCGGCTGGACTGGCGCAATTACGCCAGATTCCAGGGCGCTTCGAACGTCTGGATAGCGGCCGCGGTTTCTCGGTTGTCATAGACTATGCTCATACGCCGGATAGTCTCGCCCGAGCCACGGCGGCGGCGCGAGAGCTGGCGGCCGGCCGCGTGATAACCGTGTTCGGTTGTGGCGGTGACCGGGACAAAGGCAAACGGTCTCTGATGGGAGCAGTGGCTGCGGCAGGTTCTGATATTGTGGTGATTACTTCGGACAACCCTCGGGGAGAGGACCCGGAAGCCATAATAAACGATATCAAGAGCGGCATTGATGACGATTGCGTCACAGTGGCAGACCGGCGCGACGCCATTCGGCGGGCGATAGAGCTGGCGGAAGCCGGTGACATTGTTTTAGTCGCAGGCAAAGGCCACGAAAAAGAACAGATTTTCGCCGACAAGACGGTGGCATTCGACGATAGGTCGGTAACGGAGGAAATCCTAAAGGAGCGTTGGCAATTAGATGATTGAACTGACAGCAGGCGAGATCACACGCGAATGTGGCGGCCATATGACCTCGGGAATGAGCAACATGACCGCGTTTACGGGCATTTCGACTGATAGCCGGACGACGAACGTCGGCGACCTGTTCATCGCGTTCCCGGGCGCGCAAACGGATGGCCGAGCGCACATCGAGCAAGCCGTTGATCGCGGCGCTATGGGTATCATCGCCCAACCGGACGAAGCATTCCCGTTCCTTAAAACGATTCCTGAGATGTATACCCACATAACTTTGATCGAGGTAGACGACGCCCTGAAGGCTTATCAAGACATTGCGCGCTTAATCCGGCGTAAGACTGAGGCCAGAGTCGTGGCTGTAACCGGCAGCGCTGGCAAGACGACAACGAAGGACATGATCGCCTCCATTCTGAGCTTTACCGGCCCGACGGTAGCGGCATCGGGCAACTTCAACAACGAGTTGGGTTTACCGGCGACGTTCACGGCGGTCGAGGAAGACACAAAGTTCATCGTAGTTGAGATGGGAATGCGAGGGCCCGGCCAGATCACGGAACTTATGACCATCGCGCGACCGCACACAGGCGTTATCACCAATATCGGGGATTCACATATGGAGCTGCTGGGCAGCCGCGACAACATTGCCGCGGCCAAGGCGGAGATGGCCGAGGCGATGACGGAGAAAACGACGCTTGTGCTAAACTCCGACGACCCGTACACACCTAAGATCAAGGCTAAAACGACGGCGACCCTAATTACTTTTGGACCGGCCGCCGACGTTACCGTAGGCGATATCGGGCTCGATGAAATGGCCCGAGCCAGTTTTACGATCAGGGCTGTTCTAGCCGGTCAGCCGCTAGAGATGCCCGTGACATTACCTGTCCCAGGCGCTCATAACGTGATGAACGCTTTGGCAGCGGCCGCGGCGGCTTTGAGTGTCGGCGCCGCTCCTTCGGACGTAATCGCGGGTCTAGCCGCTGTCACGCCTAGTGCCAACCGAATGGCGGTGCTTGTAAATGCAGGCGGGACAACAATATTGAACGATACGTATAACGCGTCGCCGGCCGCGATGGAGGCGGCGCTGGCTACGTTGGCCGCGCTGCGGGGCAGCCGTAAGATCGCCGTCCTTGGCGACATGCTTGAATTGGGAGACATAAGCGAAGCAGCGCATCAAGCGGTCGGCGGGTTATGCGCCGCTAACAGTGTAGACATGCTGCTGGTTTTGGGTGACAACGCCGCGGTGGTCGCCGCGGGAGCGACGGCAGGCGGCCTTGCGCCAGGCGCGGTTTTCGCTCCACAGTCGCTGGAAGAAGCTTGCGAAATATTGAAAAGAGAGTTGGGTGAGGGCGACGTTGTGCTCGTCAAGGCCTCGCGAGCTCTGGGTCTCGAAAGGATCGTCGAGTGTATCAAATAATCGTCGCGGCCGTTATTGCTCTGGCCATCGCGCTTTTGCTGGGCCCGCTATGGATTAAGTTTGTCATCCGGGAAGGGATAGGCCAGCAGATCCGCGAAGAAGGACCGGAACGGCATCTAGCTAAGAGCGGCACTCCGACCATGGGCGGAGTTTTGGTGCTAGGCGCGATAACGGTAGCCTTTATTGCTGGTGAGCTATTAGGTGCGCCGTTTACCAAAGCCGGCCTGGTCGTGCTATTGACCACGCTCATGTGTGGCGGCATCGGATTCGCCGACGATTTTATAAAAAATCATAAAGCAAGGTCGCTAGGGCTTACCGTACAGTGGAAGATATTCCTGCTCTTCCTGGTATCGCTGTTCTTGACCTGGGGGGCAACTCAGTTCGCTTATCCGCAGGCCTCGGTGGTCGGTATCCCTCAGCTCGGGCTGACAATCGACATCGGCGTTTTTTACTTTCTCTTTGTCTTCATAGTTCTATTGGCGACAACGACCGGCGTTAATTTTACCGACGGTTTAGACGGGTTGGCGGCGGGCAATGTGGTAATTATCGCCGGCGTCTATTCGATCATCGGCTTCATGCAATATCGGCATCTTCATATCGTTTACGGTCTGGACATGGCCGTGTTCGGCGCCGCAGTCATCGGGGCCTGTGTCGGGTTCCTATGGTACAACAGCCATCCGGCTGAGATATTCATGGGCGATACAGGTTCTTTGGGCTTGGGAGGCGCTATTGCCGCGATCGCCATCTTCACCAAGACGGAGATATTATTGATTCTGATCGCCGGCGTTTTAGTCGTGGAGGTCTTGTCGGTAATTATCCAGATATTGTCTTATAAAACGCGCCACAAACGTGTTTTTAAGATGGCTCCGTTGCATCATCATTTCGAATTGTCCGGCTGGAGCGAGCTTAAGGTTGTCGTGCGGTTTTGGATTATTGCCGCGATTATGGCGGCCGCCGGGTTCACGATCTTTTTCGTGGAGATTCTCAAGCTATGATCAAGGAGACGCGCGACTACGCGAATACCCGGGCGCTCGTGCTGGGCATGGGAAGGAGCGGAACGGCCGCGGCCAAGGCCTTGGCGCGCTTGGGCGCTGATGTCAGTGTCACTGACTCCAATCAAACCGCCACGGAAGCGTCAGCGGATGAACTCACCGGACTGGGAGTTAAAAACGTTGCCTGGAAGACCAACGGCTCGATGGCGCGCGGCTATGACATTGTGGTTGTCAGCCCTGGAGTAGCCATCAACTCGGCCGCGGTAAAGATGGCTAAACGCAGCCGGGCCGAAGTGATCGGGGAGCTCGAACTCGCCTACCGCCTTACGGCCCATCCGATCATCGCGGTTACGGGGACGAACGGTAAGAGCACCGTAGTGACACTGTTGGGAGAGATATTTAGCGCGGCCGGTATCCCCAACATTGTTGCCGGCAATATCGGCCTGCCGATGGTTGACGCGATCCAGGGGTTGGCGCCGCAGGCGGTTATCATCGCCGAGGTGTCCAGTTTCCAACTGGAGACAGTGATAGAGTTCCGGCCCAAGATCGGCATTCTTCTGAACATCACCCCCGACCATCTTGACAGACAC
Source organism: Actinomycetota bacterium (assembly GCA_025355855.1). Lineage (GTDB taxonomy): Bacteria > Actinomycetota > JAHEXW01 > JAHEXW01 > JAHEXW01 > JAHEXW01. The sequence continues at coordinate 105,362 of JANXYU010000010.1, read as the reverse complement.
GGGACCATGTTCGCCTATCAAGACGTTAAAACCAAGTTATTCGCTCAACAAACGAACGAGGACTTCGCCGTCATAAATCTGGACGACGAATTAGCCGCGGAGGTCATGGACGTTGTGCCCTCGACCGTTGTTCCTTATAGCATCTATAAAGCAACCGACCGGGGAGTGTTCGTTGATGGCGGACGCATTTGGGCGGTCTTACCGCCCCGTTACATGCCGGTAGTTGACGGCGTCGTGGCCGACCTCGCGCTGCAGGGCGCCCACAACCTTGAAAATGTCTTGGCGGCGGCGGCGGCCGCTCTTTTATGGGGCATCCCGGCGGCTCGGGTAACTGAGGCCGTGCAAGCATTCAAGGGGCTGGCGCATCGCGTTGAACGCGTCACGGAGATAGACGGGGTGGTTTACTTTGACGACAGCAAAGCGACCAATCCAGACGCGACTCGCCGCGCCATCGAGGCATTCGGCGAACCAGTGGTGCTACTGGCCGGCGGCCGGAACAAAGGTATGGACTTCAGCCTGCTTATTCCGATTCTAAAAGAGCGCGTTAAGGCAGTTGTCGCGTTCGGCGAGTCAGCCGATGAGATAGCCGCGGTTGTAGCGGAGGCCGGACCAGGGCGGGGAGTCGAGTTGGCGCGCGCAGCTACGATGCACGAAGCCGTGGCGGCGGCACGAGACCTGGCGAGTCCCGGGGATGTTGTTCTGCTGAGCCCGGGTTGCGCCAGCTTCGATATGTATCCGGGTTATGCCGCTCGCGGTGACGATTTCCAAGCGGAGGTGCGGCAGTTGAACATCATCAGCCAGCCGCCGAACGGCAATGGCTAAGCCGGCGGCAAAACGTCCGGCTCGCCGGGCGCCGGCGGAAACAGGCGGAAGCTATTATCTGTTGCTGGGCGTCGTTGTCGCTCTGTCTTTATTCGGCGTGGTCATGGTATTTAGCGCCAGTCACGCAACCGCTCTTGCCGATTACGGCGACAGCTTTTATTTTATCAAGAAACAACTGGTCTGGATGATTATCGGGTTCGTCGGGATGTTTATTCTCGCCCGCACGGACTGGCGTTTTGTCCGGCGCTATGCCCTCATTTTGTACGTCATAACAGCCGGTTTGCTAGCGATGGTTTTGGTAACGGGATATGGCGTTGCGGCTAACGGCGCCAGCCGGTGGATCGATTTGGGGCCGGTCCGTTTCCAGCCGTCCGAGATTGCCAAGTTCGCGCTGATTCTATTCGCCGCGACCTACCTGGCTAGGAAAAGAGAGAATATCGGGGAGTGGCGGGAGATGGCAATGCCCGTGTTACCCGCTTTCGTAGTGATGGCGACACTGATCATGCTGCAGCCGGACCTTGGCACAACCTTGATAGCCGCGGGCGTTATTTTCATAATGCTACTGGTCGCAGGGGCACGCTGGCGACATCTTCTAGCTTTGGGCGGTACCGCGGTAGGGGCTGTCGCGGTTTTGATTGCCACCGAAGGCTATCGTTTGACCCGTTTTACATCATTTCTAAATCCCTGGAAAGACCCGCAGAACAGCGGTTTTCAAATCATCCAGTCTTTGATCGCGCTTGGCAGCGGCCACTGGTTCGGCGTTGGATTGGGTATGAGTAAACAGAAATTCTTCTATCTGCCGGCGGCGCATACCGATTTTATTCTGGCGATAATCGGGGAGGAATTCGGACTCTTAGGAACCATAGCCGTCGTGATCGCTTTCGGTGCGCTAGCCTATGCCGGGGTCAAGATCGCCCTGCGCGCGACCACACATTTTGACCGCCTTATCGCGACAGGCATCACGGCCATGATACTCGTCCAGGCCATCTTGAACATGGGGGCGGTTTCAGGCATCCTGCCCATCACCGGCGTACCGCTGCCGTTTGTCAGTTATGGCGGCACGTCATTGTCTTTTACGCTGGCCGCGATCGGGGTACTCTTAAACATCGCCTCACGCGAGAGAAAATCAAATGAAGGGATAATCGATGCGAGTGATTATTTCCGCGGGCGGAACAGGCGGACACCTGTATCCCGCGCTCGCTCTAGCCGCGGCACTAGAGCCACGAGTTAAACGCGAGGACATTCTATTCATAACCGCTTCGGGTGAACTGGGAAGCAGCCTCATTGAGCAGGCCGGATACGCCTTCCGTCGTTTGGATGTGCCCGGTTTCCGCCGGAAACTTTCCCCCGAGCTGGTGACAAACGCTTTTAAGATCAAGCGTGCCACCAAACGCGTCGCGGTCTGGCTCGACGAATTCAAGCCGGACGTAGCTGTAGGATTTGGGGGCGCCGTTACGTTTCCGGTCATCAGAACAGCCGCGGCCCGCGGGTTACCGGTAGCGATCCAGGAACAAAACGCGGTTCCCGGTATGGCCAATCGTTATCTTGGCCGCCTGGCGAACGCTATCGCGGTTGCGGGACCGGCCGCGATAAAGAGCTGGCCAAAAAACAGACGCGTCGTCGTGACCGGAAATCCCATCCGGCTGGATCGCCTCGGCACCAAACGCGGCGCGGCGCGGCGCGAGCTTGATCTGCCGGCTGCAGGCCGTGTGGTAACCATCTTCGGGGGCAGCCAGGGAGCACGTCACCTGAACAACGAGGCCGTTCGGGCTTACGCGACGCTGGCGGGGCCGGATACGACGATTCTGCACTTGACCGGAGCCCGCGATTTCGCCGACATTGTAAATGGCTGGAGCGCGGCCGGCGCCAATCCTCACGTTAAAATGCTCCCATATTTGGACGATATGGGACTAGCCTACCGGGCGTCCGATCTCGTAATCTGTCGGGCAGGCGCCAGCACGTTGGCGGAGTTGGCAGCCTATGGCGTACCAGCCATCCTGATTCCATACCCACATGCGACACATGATCATCAAACCAAAAACGCCGCTATAGCGGTTAACGCCGGTGCGGCCGTCCTACTACCGGACGCTGATCTGACGGCCGAATCACTAAGCGCTGTGGCCTCAGAACTACTGAGCAACGGCCACAAACTCGCGACTATGACGAGGGCGGCCTTGACCACAGGTTATCCGGATGCCGCGTCGACGTTGGCGAATCTGGTTATAGGGCTAGCGAATAAAGTAGAATAGACCCGAAGATTACAATGATTACAAGGAGCACGAGGATTACGAAGCAAACGAAGCCGGACAACAAGAATCTGCATTTCATAGGGATCGGCGGGGCGGGGATGAGCTCTTTGGCCCAAGTCTTTCTCTCGATTGGCTACGCCGTTTCCGGGTCCGATATAAAGGAAAGCGCCAACACGAAAGCTCTGTCCGGCATGGGTGCAAAAGTAAAGATCGGACACGCGGCGAAAAACGTCACCCCGGGCGCCACAGTCGTAGTATCTTCCGCTATCCGTTCGGACAACCCTGAGCTGGGCGCCGCGCGCGAAGCAGGAGCGGAGATAATACAAAGAGCGCAACTTCTGGCAAGGTTGATGGAAACCAAGCGCGGCATTGCTATCGCGGGCACGCACGGCAAAACGACCACAACATCAATGGCGGCCGTGATGATGGAAGCGGGCGGGTTGGAGCCGACTTACCTCATCGGCGGGGAGTTAAACGACGTCGGCAGCGGCGCTAAGAACGGCGCGGGCGAATTCATAGTCGCGGAAGCGGACGAAAGCGATGCGAGCTTGTTGAACCTCCGGCCCGAAATCGCGGTTATCACCAATATTGAAGCGGATCACCTTGATTTTTATGACTCGCTGGCCGACATCCAAAAAGTATTCATCGAATTCGTCAATAATTTGCCGGCTAACGGCATCGCGATAGTCTGCGCCGACAGTCCCGCTTTGCGCGAGATAATGCCCGCGCTTAAGAGGAGCTTTATCACTTACGGGCTGGAGAACGATGACGCTGATTGGCGTGTGTCGGATATCGAGACCGGCGCGGCCGGCTCAACTTTCTCGGTCTGGCAAGGTCTCGAGCGGCTCGGGGAGGCGACCATCGCTCAACCAGGCGTCCACAACGTCTCTAACGCGCTAGCGGTCATCGTCTTGGGCCTGACGTTGGGCTTAACATTCGAAGCGGCTGCGGCGGGTGTGGGGGCTTTCACGGGTGTGCGGCGGCGGTTCCAGGTTAAGGGCTTTGAAAACGAGATAACAGTGGTCGACGATTATGCGCATCATCCTAGCGAGGTAGCCGCCACTTTGCGGGCTGCCAAGAGCGGTGACTGGCGGCGGGTGGTCGCGGCTTTTCAACCGCATCGCTACAGCCGCACCAGTCTTCTAGGGGCCGATTTCGGCCGTGCGTTCGGGGACGCGGACACGGTGATCGTGACCGATGTCTACGCGGCCGGCGAAGAGCCGATTCCCGGTGTTGACGGCAAACTGATCGTTGACTACATTTTGGCAGAAGATCCATTCAAGGACGTCGCCTACTTTCCTAAGAAGGCGGATATAAGCGATTACGCGGCCGGCCGGTTGGCCGGGGGAGATATCTTCCTGACGTTAGGCGCCGGCGACATCTGGGCGCTCGGGGAAGAGCTATTGGAGGAGCTTGCCGACAATGAAGCTTAATATCGTAAAGAACGAGAATCTGGCGGAACACACGACCTGGCAGATCGGTGGGCCGGCCCAATACTTCGCTCAGGTGGTAGACACCGAAGAGTTGATCGAGGCGGTCAACGAGGCAAGTCGACTGGGCGTTCCATACTTCGTGATCGGCAATGGGAGCAACCTTTTGGTCGGCGACAAAGGATACAAGGGTTTGGTCATAAAGCTGCGAGGCAGCTTTACGGGGGTCGGCATCAAGCATAACGTCATCATGGCCGAGGCCGGCGTCAAGTTGGGCACATTAGTGACCAGCGCTCGCAAGAAGAGTCTGGAAGGCATCGCGTTCGCGGCGGGTATTCCGGGTACGGTCGGAGGTGCTATGGTTATGAACGCGGGGGGCCACGACGGCACAATGTCCGACATCGCCGAGACTTTAACAATACTTAATCCTCAAGGTGAGGTTGAGATGCTTACGGTGGCCGATATTAAGCTTGGTTATCGGATGAGTAACATCAAGGAGAAAGGTATTATCCTGAGCGCGACGTTTCGTTTGGAACCGGGTGATCCGGCTGAAGTAACCGCCGAGATAGTGGAGGCTCTGGATTTAAAGCGGCGCACTCAGCCGATCGAGGCTAAGACGGCGGGCAGTGTCTTCAAGAACCCGCAATTCAAACACGCGGCTCAGCTGATTGAAAAGGCCGGATGCAAAGGAATGCAAGTAGGCGGAGCCGTGGTTAGCCGAATGCATGCCAACTTTATTTTGAACGTCGGCGGGGCAACCGCGCAGGACGTGCTGATACTGGTTGAACAGGTGCAAGAGAAAGTCAAGGAACATAGCCATATCGACCTGGAGCGGGAAATCGAATTGGTCGGCGAGTTTTAATGGTTGACGATAGGGCAGGACGCTATGCCGCGACGCCGGTTATACTCGGCAAGATAGGTTTGTTGCTGGGCGGCCGATCGGCCGAAAGAGAAGTCTCGTTAAAGACGGGAGAAGCCGTTTATAGAGCGCTGACAGCGCGCGGCTACGATGTCTGCAAAATCGACGCGGCCGGGCCTGTCTGGAAGCGTTTGGACGAAATACGACCCGACGCGGTGTTTATCGCCCTGCACGGCCGTTATGGCGAAGACGGCACCATCCAGGGTTTATTAGAGCTGATGGACATCCCCTATACGGGCTCGGGCGTCATGTCCAGTTCACTGGCAATGGATAAGATCATGACCAAGGCGGTTTTTCGTTCCCTGGATATCCCGGTGGCGGATGATTACCCGACGACTGGTCCGGTAGCTAAATATCCGGTAATCGTAAAGCCAAGTCGAGAAGGGTCGACGATCGGGGTGACGGTTGTCAAAGACGAAGCGGGCTTGGCGCCGGCGGTGGCTGAAGCCTACAGATATGATGATTTGATTCTAGTAGAAGAATTCGTCGACGGCCGGTTGTTGACCGCGGCTGTGATTGGCACACCCCCGCGCGCTTTGCCCTTGGTCGAGGTGCGGGCGGCTGGCGGGTTTTACGATTATGAATCGAAATATACCCCAGGGATGACCGAATATATCTGTCCGGCGGATCTTGATCAAACGTTGACGTCTCGTCTGCAAGAACAAGCGGTAGCAGCCCACGAGGCGATCGGCTGCTCTGATGTGTCGAGAGTTGATTTTATCCTGGAACCGAGCGGTCGGTTTGTCTGTCTCGAGGTTAACACGATGCCTGGTCTGACCGAGACGAGTCTGGTTCCTAAAGCAGCCGCCGCCGCCGGAGTCAAGTTCGAAGACCTGGTTGAGACCATATTGCGCGGCGCCTCCCTTAAGCTTAAGCCCAAACAATAAAGAAGTAACAATTGAAAAAAGCCAAAACGTCAAGCGCGGCTGCCAAACGCCGCATACTTATCGAACAACGCCGAAACAAACAGCTGAAGTGGCTGAGCGCTCTTCTTTTGCTAGCCATTGTCGCCGAAGCGCTGTTTATTCTGGCAAAATCGGATTACTTGGATATCAGGCGCATCGATATCAGCGGCAACAAGCGGATAGCAACGGCCCAGATCTTAAAATTGTCTAGGCTGACCACTAAGACCAATATCTTTGACTGGCGTTCGAGTGATGTCAGGCGGCGTTTGTTGACCGAGCCGTGGCTAGAATCAGCGAGCGTTACGCGGCGGTTTCCTCTGCGGGTCACGATCAAGGTCGCGGAGCGACAGCCGGCGGCGGTTATCGTGATGGGGACCTGGTTCTACCTGGTAGATGAGAATCTGGTTGTCATCAAGCGCCAAAACACGAACATTTTTACGGGTCAAGCAGTCGTCTTAAACGCTCCGCCGGAAGATGAACGTGAGATTGGTCAGCGTTTCACTGGCGCATCGATTCGTAATGCCCTGAAAGCGCTGGCAGTCCTGGACAAGGAACTGGCACCGTCTGTGGAATCGGTGACGGCCCCGTCAATTGACGGCTTGGCGTTCAAGCTAAAAAGCGGCCCGACGATCATGTACGGAAAGGCGGAAATGACAAAACAGAAGAACTACGCGATCAAGGTTATCTTGACTGAAGCCGCCAACGAGGGTAAGAGTTGGCAATACATCGATGTCAGAGTGCCGTCCAATCCCGCGGCGAAAGCAATAGGATAAGGGCGCAATGGCCGAATCCCTATTTGAAGCTCAAAATAGAATAATCGTCGGGCTAGATGTTGGCACAACAAAGGTTTGCGCGCTGGTAGCCCGCAAGGGCCCGGGACAGCCGCCTGAGATCATCGGGGTGGGGCAAAGTCCAAGCCGAGGTTTACGTAAGGGCGTTGTTGTCGACATTGCCAAGACGGTCGCCTCGATTCGCGGGGCCCTCGAGGAAGCCGCGCAATCCGCCGGTCTAGTCCCGGAGCACGCGGTTGTTGGTATCGCCGGCGATCACGTCATGTCGACAAATAGTTCAGCCGGCCTGACAGTCCGTAAGAGCGGCCGCGTGATAGATCCGAACCTGCGCGACCGCGTCATTCACAAATCCCTGAACGCCCAGGTACCCCGAGGGTATCGCGTCATCCACGCGATTCCTCGTGAGTTCATTTTAGACGGAGTCGACGGCGTTCTAGAACCGTTAGGCATGTCAGCTAAGCTCATCGAGGTCAAAACACATATCGTGCTAGGCGCGATTCCGTCAATCGCCAATCTGGTGAAGTGCGTACAACTGGCGGGAATCGGTGTCAGTGATATCGTGTTGGAGCCGATCGCTTCGGCGGAGGCCGTCTTAACACCGGACGAACGCGAGCTGGGCACGGCCTTGATCGATATCGGAGGTGGAACCACGGATCTGGCTGTGTTCAACGAAGGCAATATCTGTCACACAAAGGTCCTGCCGTTCGGGGGGAATCACGTGACGCGGGACGTCGCCGTCGGACTGCGAGTATCGCTCGAGGAAGCGGAAGCGATCAAGCTCAAAAACGGCTTGGCGTCGCGCCGGCTAGCCGACCCGACTGCGGTGATCAAGGTCAAAGACATCTACAGCCATAGAGCGCGCAGCGTCCTGACGGCAAATTTAGCCGATATCATCGGGGCGCGCATGGAAGAGATGTTCGCTATGGTTAAACGGGAACTGGACGCGGCGGGAATGACAAAACTACTGGCCGGAGGGATAGTTTTAACAGGCGGCGCCAGCCAGCTCAAAGGGATTGAGAAGCTGGCTCACGAATCGCTGGGCGTGCCGGCCCGTGTCGGCCGTCCCACAAACATCGTCGGTCCCGCAGCCATCGTCAAGAATGGGGTTTACGCCACCGGCGTCGGCCTCTTGCTGTATAGCGCCGCGCACACGGACGATGAAAAACATGACGTGGCCGGCGACGGGGGACTGGCAGACATTACCGCTCGCATCAAGAACTGGTTTACGCAGGACATCTCATTCACATTGCTTAGCGGCAAGAACACTAAACCATAACTTGAGCTCTGCAATTTTTCAACTTGACTTATATCCTTACTTTAGGTTTACTTTAATATGTAGTAACGAACTGTAGCCGTAAATCAAGGTTAAACACTTGCCTGAGGAGGTAACAAAAGTGACTGATACGACACAAACGTATTTGGCCGTCATCAAGGTTGTTGGCGTTGGCGGCGGCGGCACCAACGCCGTTAACCGCATGATCGACGCCGGTCTAAAGGGCGTTGAGTTTATCGCCGTCAACACAGACGCACAGGCGTTGCTGATGAGCGACGCCGACCAAAAGGTCCACATCGGCGACCAACTGACTCGCGGCTTAGGAGCCGGCAGCGACCCGCAGGTAGGCCGGGCGGCGGCCGAGGAAAGCCGAGATGAGCTCAAGGCGGCGCTAGCGGGCGCGGACATGGTTTTCGTCACTGCCGGTAAAGGCGGCGGCACGGGCACCGGCGCGGCTCCCATTATCGCCGAGATAGCTAAGGAAGAGATCGGCGCCCTTACAGTAGGAGTCGTCACTCGCCCGTTCGGATTCGAGGGACGCAAACGCGCCTTCCAGGCTGATGACGGCATCTTGAAACTCAAGGAAAAAGTCGACACTATGATCGTCATTCCGAACGACCGTCTGTTGCAGGTCGTTGATAAGCAAACCTCTATTATTGAAGCCTTCCGAGTCGCCGACGACGTTCTGCGCCAAGGCGTTCAGGGCATTACCGATCTGATTACCGTTCCCGGTCTGATCAATCTTGACTTCGCCGACGTGAGAACGATCATGACAGACGCCGGTACGGCGATGATGGGCATCGGCATCTCCAGTGGGGAAGAGAGGGCCGTGTCCGCGGCCAAAGCAGCCATTTCCAGTCCGCTGCTGGAAGCGAGCATTGAAGGCGCGCGCGGTGTGCTGCTCAATATTAGCGGCGGGGACAACTTGGGCCTGTTCGAGGTTAACGAAGCGGCGGAGATTATTTCTGGCGCGGCTGACCCCGAAGCTAACATTATCTTCGGCGCGGTTATCGATCCGACCTTAAAGGACGAAGTGAGGGTCACGGTTATCGCGACCGGTTTTGACAAAGCGAGCGGCGGCACGAAGAAGCTGGCGGAAACGATCGAAGGCGACGAGGAGCCGCATGAAGAGGTTCTCTTTGGGGACGACAAGGATCTCGACATTCCGACGTTCTTGAGACGAGACTAAAACGTACGAACTTGAACTTACAACCATAAACGGTTTACCTGTATTGGCCTCTCCGGAATTACTCCGTGAGAGGTCAATACTTATCGCTTTCACGACTCGCCGGGGCGGCGTCAGTCCGGCTCCCTATGACACCTTGAATCTGGCCGCACACGTCGATGAAGATCAAAACAACGTTCTAGCCAACCGGCTGCGGTTGACGGCCGCGCTGGAGCTGGACGCGACTCGGCTCACGACCGCTCAACAAACGCACAGCCGTAACATCGCTCTAGTCGACCAGGCGAATAACGGCGCCGGCGCGACCGATTACGACTCCGCCATCCCGGACACGGACGCTCTGGTCACCGGCCTTCAGAACACACCGATCGCTGTATTCACCGCCGATTGCGTCCCGGTGATCCTGGTCGATCCTGTTACCCGTTACACGTCTGTTGTCCACGCCGGCTACAAGGGTTTATACTCTAGAATTGTTACGGCCGCGATCGATGTGTTGGTGGCCGACAGCGGCGGGCGCGTAGGTGATATAATCGCCTTTGTCGGTCCGGCAATCGGGAAGTGTTGCTACGACGTAGATCCCGAGCGAGCGGCTCTTTTTGCGCCCGCCAGAACGGAGCGCCGCGGCGGAAAGATATATCTTGATACGCCGGGCATCGCGGCCGACGAGATTCAAGCCGCGGGAATACCGGCCGAGAATATCTCCGTCAGCGGGCTATGCACCGCCTGCCGGGAAGACCTGTTCTTTTCATACCGCCGCGCCAAGGTGTGCGGACGGCAGGCAACGATAGCGGCGATACTCTAGATCGAGGCCGCGTCAGACAAGGCCTTGATTACCGGGAGCGAAGATAACACTTAAGGCTGGCAAGACAACAATCAAATCCCGCCGAGGCGGCTACGCGGCCGTCTTAGGACTGCTTATCCTCATCACTTCCTCGCTAGTCGCGACCGGGTGTACGCGCGCCACGAATGGAAAAGTCCTAAACATATCCGGTTCAACAACTGTCTTGCCCATGGTTACAGCGGCGGGAGAGGAATATCAAGCCGAGCATCCGGGCATCAAAGTCGGCGTCCAGGGCGGCGGCTCAAGCGCCGGCATCGAGGCGGCCGTTACCGGCGCTTCGGATATCGGCACATCGTCACGCGACCTGACGCCTGACGAGACCAATCTCGGTTTGGTGGATACTGTCGTCGCCATCGACGCCATCGCTATCATCGTTAACCCTGGTAATCCCATCGACCATCTTAGCAAAACGCAGGTCAAAGACATATTTACGGGTCGGCTAACCAACTGGAGGCAGGTCGGCGGTCGTGACCTTCAAATCGTGCTTATCAACCGAGACGAAGCTTCGGGAACCCGAGAAGCGTTTCTAAAAAAAGCGCTGGACAAGACCCCGTTCACTAAGGACGCGGTGATTCAGCCCGGCACCGGCCAGGTTCGATCCATAGTGGGCAGCACTCCGGCCGCGATCGGTTACATCTCATTAGGCTATGTCACCAGCGACGTCAAAATGATTAAGTACGCGGGTGTGTTACCGAGCAAAACGAACATCATTAACGGCAAGTATCAGCTGCAGCGCAAGCTGCACTTCCTGACGAAGGGAAAACCGAAGGGCGAGGCCAAGGCCTTTACCGAGTTTATCCTGAGCGACAAAATACAAACGGGGATCGTCAGCCATGAATTCGTGCGGGTGCCCAAATGAACTTCTTAAAATGGCGCGAACGAGCACTCGAGTCGGTTTTCTTAATCTGCGCCCTGACGGCGATTGTCGGAGTCCTGTTGGTCTTCATTTTCGTTACCATCAAGGGTTTTCCGATTTTCGAGAAAGTCGGAGTCCTTAAATTCTTGTTCAGTCTGGACTGGTCACCGAGTGACAACCAATTCGGCATCTTGACGTTTATCATCGGCAGCTTTTTGGTGACCGCCGGCGCCCTGGCGCTGGGGGCGCCGATGGCGATAATGACCGCAATCTTTCTGAGTGAAATAGCGCCAAAACGCGTCCAGAAGTTAGTACGGCCGGCTGTCGAGCTGTTAGCCGGCATCCCCTCGGTGGTTTATGGGTTCTTCGGTATTCTCATCATCGTGCCCGTCGTCCGGACGCTGTTTGGCGGTTCCGGTCTCGGTCTATTGACCGGTTGGATAATTCTGGCCATCATGATCCTTCCGACTATCGCCACGATATCAGAAGACGCGATCCGAGCCGTGCCGAAGAGTTTTCGCGAAGCCAGTTTCGGCATGGGCGCTACCCGGTGGCAAACGATTTGGCGGGTCGTACTGCCCGCCGCGAAAAACGGCTTGATCGGCGCGACCATTCTAGGCATGGGGCGCGCCATCGGCGAAACAATGGCCGTCTTGATGGTTTTGGGCAACGCGCCCATCATCCCGAAAAGCCTGGTTGGCCCGGTCGGTGCTTTGACCAGCATAATAGCCCTCAACATGTCATATGCCTCGGGCGATCATCAGACTGCATTGTTTGGCATGGGTATAGTGCTTTTCATGATCTCGTTCTTTTTTGTTGCGTTGATCAGGTTTGTTTCGCGGAAGAGGAGCTGATATGCGCAGCCGAATAATGGACAAGATCGCGATGGGCATATTATGGGCAAACGGTTTTCTGACGATTGCCATTCTCGCCATGATTATCGGTTATGTTGTCGTTAAAGGTTTGCCGGCCATGAGCTTAAGCTTCATATTTACATCGCCGCACGGCATCGAACAATCCGGCGGCATTTTCCCGACCATCGTCGCCAGCCTATATGTAACGATCTTGACCGTGATATTTACCACGCCGATCGCCGTCGGCGCGGCCGTCTATCTGTCCGAGTACGTCAAGCAGGGTCGTCTGGTAACAATAATCCGCTTTGGCGCTGACACCTTAAGCGGGGTGCCGTCAATCGTACTCGGCCTGTTCGGCTTGGCGTTGTTCGTCTATATCCTTGGTTTCGGTTGGTCGATGTTGTCAGGCGCCTTGACGCTGACGTTAATGGCGCTGCCTATCCTTATGCGGACGACGGAAGACGCCCTGAAGGCGGTTCCTAACGCTTGGCGGCAGGGCAGCATGGGTTTAGGCGCGACCAAGTGGCAGACGATTCGCCGCGTTATCCTGCCGGCCGCGATGCCGCGCATCCTGACGGGCGTCGTATTGGCCGTGGGACGGGTCTTTGGCGAAACGGCGGTCTTAATGTTCACCGTAGGTATGGCTATAAACCTGCCGATATTTCCGAACGAGCCGGGCCGGGCCATGACCACGCATCTGTATTTGCTGGCGACAGAGGGCATCTCAATGAAAACAGCGTATGGAACGGCTCTGTTGTTGATGGTCATCATTTTGCTTTTCAACCTGAGCGCCCGTAAGATATTCAACAAGACACAACGTTAGGAGGAAGTTTTGGCGGAGGCAGTACACGCGGACGCGATCCAAGCAAACATGTTGAGCGGAGACAAGATCGACGTTCACGATTTGGACTTTTACTATGGTGATTTCAAGGCCTTGGAAGACGTGACCGTCGGCATAAAACGCAACGCGATAACCGCGTTCATCGGCCCGTCCGGTTGCGGTAAATCGACATTCTTGCGTTCGCTCAACAGGATGAACGATCTAATAGACGGCACGCGGGTGGAAGGCACAGTGTTGTTGGACGGCAAAGACATCTACGCGGAGGACGTCGACGTTGTCGATCTGCGCCGCCGAGTCGGAATGATTTTTCAGCAGGCCAACCCTTTCCCTCTGTCGATTTACGAAAACATCGCTTACGGACCGCGGATTCACGGTTTACGCAACAAAGCCGAGCTGGACACCATAGTTGAGGACAGTCTGACCAAAGCCAACCTCTGGAAAGAGGTCAAAGATAAGCTGGGACAGCCCGGCACGGATCTTTCAGGAGGTCAACAGCAGCGGTTGTGCATCGCCCGAGTGCTGGCTGTTAATCCGGAGGTGCTGCTGATGGACGAGCCGTGTTCGGCCATCGATCCGACTTCGACCCAAAAGATCGAGGATTTGATGGACAAGCTGAAAGACAATTTCACGATCGTTATCGTGACTCACAATATGCAACAGGCGGCGCGAGTTTCCGACTACACCGCCTTTTTTCTGGCCGAAGATACTAATCTGCCGGCCAAATTGATAGAATACGATATGACAGACATTGTATTTACCAACCCCACTGACAAACGGACGGAAAACTACATCACCGGCCGCTTTGGCTAGACTATCAGGAGGACCCTTTGCCGCGTAAGACATTTCAAGAGGAACTAGAGGATCTGCGCCAGGAAGTCGTCCGCATGGGCGAGCTGGTCGAGGTCGCCGTCGACAAGAGTTTGGATGCCCTGATGGGTCCGGATAAAGAGCTGGCCGAGCAGGTCATTGCCGAAGACGACGTGATCGATGAGATGAACATGAACATCGAGGAGCGCAGTTTGCATATGCTGGCCCGCCAGCAACCGGTTGCCAAAGACCTTAGGCTGATCAGCTCGATTCTCAAAATCGTAATCCACCTGGAAAGAATGGGCGACTACGCTTTTAATATCGCGAAGATCTCCAAACGTTTGAAGGCCGGCGAAGAGGCGGAATCGATCCAAGAGATCATCAGCGTCATGAGCGTCAAGACCAAAGAAGTCGTCGCCGCCAGCCTGAAGGTTTTTAAGGAAAAAGACCTGGAGTTGGCCCATGCCCTGCCGGATATGGACGCCGCTATCGATGAGAGCTTTAAACGTCTCATCCGCGAGCTGGGCGTGTGTCTAGGGGATGAAGCGTGCGAAGCTAACTGGTCGACCTCAATCATTCTGGCCAGCCGGAACATCGAACGCATGGCTGATCACGCCGTTGATGTCGCTGAGCAGGTTATATTCATGATTACCGGCGAGATGGAAGAACTGGCGTAGGCACGGTTTTTGATTCTCCAGGTTCGCGACGCTGAGGCTCGCGGGTGAGTTTGCTTCGGGGCTCACCTCTTGAGCCCCTCGCCTGCCTGCCAGCAGGCAGGCAATGACGGAATGATGCGACAAGGGGCCCCTCGCTGTGAATAATCACGACATCGATATAATTAGAGGCAGGCTTTCCGTCGTTAATGAACGCATTGACGCGGCGGCCGCGCGGACCGGCCGCGCTCCCGGGGAGATCACGCTGGTGACGGTAACCAAGACTTTTCCTATTGACAAGGTCGCGGCGGCCATTGCGGCCGGAGCCACCGCGTTAGGCGAGAATCGCGCCCGTGAAGCGGCCGACAAATACGCCGCTTTAGGCAACATCGTTAATGGCCGCCAGGTCGCCTGGCACTTCATCGGTCACCTTCAAACCAACAAGGTTAAACTCGTCACCGACTGGGTTGATCTGATTCATTCCGTTGACAGCCCTGAGCTGGCGCTCGCCATTGACAAGCGCGCGCGCGCGGCCGATCGGGTGCAACCGGTATTGCTGGAACTCAACATCGCCGGAGAAGAAGCCAAGTCCGGCGTTAAGCCGGCGCGCCTTACGGCGCTGGCGGAGACCGCGGCTCGACTACCGAATATTGTCGTAAAAGGCCTAATGACCATGGCTCCGCTAGTTGACAATCCCAACGCGGCCAGACCGGTATTCGCCGCCCTGCGCGAGTGGCGAGACAAACTAAAAGCAGGCGTTTTGCCGGATTGTGACGAGCTGTCTATGGGAATGACTGATGATTTCGAGGTCGCCGTGGAAGAGGGCGCGACCATTGTTCGGGTCGGCCGGGCCATAATGGGAGCCAGGCCACTTACATGTTGATACTGCTATACTATTTGGGGTTAGAGTAACTCTTTTAGACGAAAATGGAGGCGACACGAAAGATGAGTTTTTGGCGTAAGTCCATGGTGTATCTCGGTCTGGTGGATGACGAGGAGTTCGATGACTACGAGGAACAATCGGCGGAAGAAGCGCCGCCGCAGCCGCCGTACAAAACCGAACCCAACGTCCGCAAACTTCATCCGCGAGAGGTCAGGCGCAATATAGTCGCGCCCGTTAACGCTCCCGCCGGGGGTCCTGTTCGACCCGCAGGCGGCGCGAACGGCGGCTTGAAGAACGCGATGCATATAATCGACCCGAAAGGCTTCGGGGACGCCGAACAAATAGGCGAAAAGTATCGCCAAAATGTGCCGGTCCTCATGAATCTGCAGTATGTCGATACTGATTTAGCTAAACGCCTGATAGATTTCGCCAGCGGCTTGACGTATGGATTGGGCGGTAGTATTCAACGCGCCGCCGATAAAGTCTTCCTGTTAGTGCCGGCTCAAATGGAAGTCTCCGCGGAAGATAAGCTCAAAATGCAAGAGCAAGGTCTCTTCAACCAATTCTAATCATGACCATACAAGATATGAGAATCGCCGTTATCGGGTCCGGCCGGATGGGGGAGGCTCTCGTCCGCGGTTTAATACGGTCAGGTGCGCAACCAGATAATCTAACAGTCGCCGATCCTGATCCCCAACGGCTCGAACAGGTAGCGTCCCAATACAATGTTATGACGTCCGCGGTTAACGCGGCCGCCGCACGCGCGGCCGACTTAGTCATACTGGCCGTTAAGCCCGCTCTTATCCCGGCCGTCGCTACCGATATTGCGGACGCGGTGGACACAGCTAAACCAGTCATCTCTATCGCGGCCGGAATTCCGGCCACCGTCATCGAAGCCAAACTGAAACCTGGCGCTCGGGTTGTTCGCGTGATGCCCAATTCTCCCGCAGAAAAAGGTGCTGGCATGGCCGCGATCAGCCGAGGGACGCACGCGACCGACGAAGACATTGCGTCCGTCACGGCCATTTTCTCGGCAGTTGGCTTAGCGGTCGTCATCGACGAATCTCTGCAGAACGCGGCGACAGCCTTAAACGGGAGCGGCCCGGCTTATTTCTATCTGGTTATCAAGGCTTTGACGGAGGCGGGCGTCGAGTTGGGTTTGGACCACGAAACAGCCTACCGGTTAGCGCATGAGACGATGTTCGGCGCCTCCCGGATGCTTAAATACGCGAAGAAAACGCCGAGCGAGTTAATCGAGGCTGTGCGTTCGCCGAACGGTACGACCGCGGCCGCTTTGGACTCATTTTCCGCCGACGGACTAGAAGACATTATCAAACGTGGCGTTAAGGCCGCCGCCGACCGCGCGTGGGCCATTGAACAAGAGGTCAAAGCGGGCGAAGGCCTAGCATGACACTATTTGTACAGATCGTAGACGCTGCGTTCTACGTTTATTACTGGCTGCTAATCGTCAGGATTCTGCTTTCCTGGGTGCCGCAGCTCGGCAACGCCGGTCCACTCCGACCCGTCGCCCTGTTCGTCATTGACATCACGGAGCCGTTTTTGGCGCTGTTCAGACGCATGATACCCGCGGTGGCGGTAGGCGGTGCCGGCATTGATTTTTCACCCTTGATAGCTATAATTACTCTAGAGGTTTTACGCTACTTCGTCGTCAGATTACTTCTGATGATTTTCTAAGCCCCGTTCACACTTTTGTTTGTGTCTTTTAAGGAGGAAACACTATGGCCAGGCTTACGCCGCGCGATATCCAGGAAAAGGAGTTTAGCTCCGGTTTTCGGGGTTACAAAGAACAAGACGTCGACGAGTTTCTCGACCGGGTAACCGCGTCATACGAAGAAGTATTCAAAGAAAACATCGACGTCAAAGAAGAGGTTGACCGTTTACTGGAGGAAAACAAGAAATACGAGTTGATCGGTGAGCGGATGCAGGCGGCCCTAGTCGCCGCGCAAGAGACGGCTGACGACGTGCGCAAGAACGCGACCAAAGAAGCTGAGAACATCCTGCGCGAAGCGGAGATCAAAGCGCATAAATTAGTCCAAGCGTCTCGCGACCAACATCGCGAACTGCAAAAATCTCTAGCAGTCGTCAAGCAGATCGAAGAGGAATTCCGTTTTAAACTAAAATCTACGTTGCAGTCCTATCTGAAGCTCTTAGACGAGGTCGCCTTGGGCGACAAGAAAGAGATTCAGAAATGGATATTGCCGGAAGACATGACTGTTCTTGACGAACGCCGTCGTGAGATGGAAGCGGACGCGGCGCCGGCCGCGCGTCCGGTCGAGCCATCAGTAATGCCGGCGGCCAGCAGTATTCCGGGCACGATTACTGAGATACCGGCGGAGGTTGCTTCGTCGCCTAAAGAGCAGACTCCTCGCAATGACGCTTCGGACGATACGGGAGCGATGGCGGCGGCTGACAAGCCGGCCGCTAAGAAAGAAGCCGCTCCAGCGAGCAAGGCGTCAGCCGACGAGAAAGCGGCCGAGGATAAGGCGACGCTGGACAAAAAGGCCGAGGATGCCAAAGCGAATGCAGCGGCCTTGATGGCAGAGATAGCGCAGCAAGCCGCCGACGCTGAGGCAGAAGAGAAGGCGACAGCGGCGAAGGCCAAGGCTGACAAGGAAGCCAAGGCAGAGGCCGAGAAACCGCCGTTCGATACGGAAAACGCAAAGGCCAGCGCTGTCACGCCCGAGTGGGCGAAACTGCAAGAAGCCGTGGCTGAAGCGGTCAAGGAAGCCGAGAAACCGGCGCCGGCAAAGGCGGAGGTTCCGAAACCAGCGGACAAAAAACCTGAAGTTAAAGAAACTAAGGTCGTAGCCGATGGGGTTGCCTCGTCGCCAAAAACTCAGTCTCCTAGCAATGACGCGTCCGTTACCGACGTTAATGATAAAACTGAGCCGAAGGCCGAAGCCAAGACCGGCAAGACCAACTTAGACGATATAGAGATTGTCGAAGACGAGAGCTTCTGGAAAGACATATAGGCTCTAATGGAATATAAGAAGACCCTTAATCTGCCGGCTACATCTTTTCCGATGAAGGCCAACCTGGCTAATCGGGAGCCGGCGATTTTAGAAATGTGGGAAACCACTGATAATTACGGTCGCAGCATCGCCGACGAATCACGTCCGTCTTTTATTCTGCACGACGGGCCGCCCTATGCCAACGGCGATATCCACATGGGTCACACGCTCAACAAAGTCCTAAAAGATATCACCGTCCGCTACAAGTCTATGCGCGGTTTTTGGGCGCCCTACGTGCCCGGGTGGGATTGTCACGGGCAACCGATTGATCACCAAGTTGAAAAGCAGCTTGACGGCCGAGAGGTTCCGGCGGCGGAATTTCGAGCCCTGTGCCGAGACTACGCTCTACGATTCGTAAAACGCCAGGCCGACGAGTTTAAGCGTTTGGGCATCAGAGGTAACTTCGCTGACCCCTACCTAACCTTGAATCACGAATACGAAGCGACGATCGTCAGAGTGTTCGCCGAGATGTATAAGAAAGGCCTTATCTACGAAGGTCTCAAGCCTGTCTATTGGTGTTACCACGATAAGACCGCGCTGGCGGAAGCCGAGATTGAATACGCGGACGAACCGTCACCATCTATATACGTTTGTTTTCCGCTTGTCTCTGAATTCCCAGCGCTCGCCGGAGTAAAGAAACCTGCGAGCATAGTCATTTGGACTACCACTCCCTGGACTCTACCGGCCAACGTAGCCGTCGCCGTGCACCCTACCGAGGAATACGCGGCCGTCGAAACCGCCGCCGATGTCCTGATTGTGGCCGCCAGCCTCGTCAATGACGTAGCTGATGCCGCTGGTCTGAAAGACACTAAAGTGATCGCGACTTTCTCCGGCAAGGAGCTGGCCGGACTGCGGGTAAAGCACCCGATTTTGGACAAAGAATCTGTTGTGGTCACGGCCGACTACGTTACGTTGGATACAGGTACTGGCTGCGTGCATATCGCTCCGGGGCATGGCGTTGAGGACTATCAGGTCGGGCAAGAGAACAGCCTCCCGATCATAATGCCTGTCGATGACGCCGGCGTCTTTACTGACGAAGCAGGCCAGTGGGCCGGACAACACATCACTAAAGCAAATCCTTTGATTGTAGCCGACCTCGATAAGCGAGGTTTGTTGGTTGCCTCGGGCCAAGTCATGCACTCCTATCCGCATTGTTGGCGCTGCAAAAATCCAGTCATTTTCCGGGCGACCCGCCAGTGGTTTGTCAGCATGGAAGCCGGCGGCGTGCGTCAAAAAGCCTTGGCGGCGATAAAGACGGTCAACTGGATCCCCGCAAGCGGCGAGAGACGAATAACCGCTATGGTTGAGGACCGTCCAGACTGGTGTATTTCTCGCCAACGAACCTGGGGTGTGCCTTTGCCCATCTTCTACTGCGAGGCCTGCGGAGAACCGGTTGTGACGGAAGGCAGTCTGAGTGCCATCGAGGATCTTTTTCGCAGCGAAGGCGCCGACATGTGGTATGTCAAGTCGGCGCGTGAGATTGCGCCCGCCGACGCCGTGTGCGGCCATTGCGGCGGCACCGAGCTGCGCAAAGGCATGGATATACTGGACGTCTGGTTTGAATCCGGAACCAGTCACGAAGCGGTTCTGCGCACCCGCGCCGATCAGCGCTGGCCGGCTGATCTATATCTGGAAGGCAGCGATCAGCACCGGGGTTGGTTTCAGCTATCGCTCCTCGTTTCCGTCGGAGTGGGCGACGCCGCGCCTTTTAAGAATGTCTTGACACATGGCTTCACCGTTGACGGTCAAGGCCGAAAAGAGTCAAAATCACTCGGCAATGTTACCAATCCGCTAGACCTAATGGCTACCAACGGGGCCGATATTCTGCGTTTGTGGGTCGCGTCAGGCGACTATTCCAGCCCGGCCGTTGCCATATCAGACGAGATCATCAGCCAGGTGGGAGAGTCTTACCGGCGGATTCGCAATACCATTCGCTTTTTACTGGGAAACTTAGCGGATTTTGATCCGGTCCAAGACGCTGTTCCGTACGCGGATATGGATGAGATAGACCAGTGGGCCGTTCGCCGAACGGCAAGTCTGATGTCCGTCGTAACCACAGCCTATGACGCTTATCAATTCCATGACGTTTATCGAGAGTTGTACAATTACTGTTCCGTCGATATGAGCGCCTTCTACCTTGACGTGATGAAGGATAGGCTTTACACATATTTGCCGGCCAGCCGCGAACGCCGCAGCACCCAGACCGCGCTCCGCGAGATCTTAATGACCCTGGTAACGGCGATTGCGCCGATCCTGTCGTTCACCGCGGAAGAGGTTTGGCAGACGCTGCCGGAATCGTGGCGAGTTGTCGACAGCGTGCACCTCACGGGGATGTGGCAGACGATCACCGGCGAGTCGTTGGAGCCGGATACGATGCTGGATAAATGGCGCCGCCTCATCGGCGTACGCGACGACGTGCTAAAGGTTCTAGAGGCCGCTCGCAACGAGAAACTGATCGGCAACGCGCTTGAAGCTAAAGTAGAGCTTTATTCTTCTGGCGAGACGTTAGCCGTGCTGGAAGACAACAAGAAGCTTCTTCCGATGCTTTTTATTGTCAGCCAGATCGACGTGAGCGACGCGGCGGTCCCCTCCGACGCGTTCCCGGCTGCCACTCAGCCCGGTCTGTCGATTCGCGTCAGTAAGGCATCCGGAGAGAAATGCGAGCGCTGTTGGAACTATAATGAAGAGGTAGGGGCCGATAGTGAGCACCCGACACTATGTCCACGGTGCGCGGCCACGGTAAAGAAATGGCCTACCGAAGGAAGTGAATGATGGAACCGAGCAAAGAAACCGAAGCTAAGATGCATGAGACGTATCTGGCCCGGCTGAACCAGGAGAAAGCGACGCTCCTGGCTGAACTCAAAGAGATTAACGAGGGTAACCTCGAGATGTTGCAGTCGGACATGAGCGGGGAGACAGCCCACGGCGAGCATCCGGCTGACAATGGTAACGCCCGTTTTGAACGGGAGCGCGACCTAACACTGGAAAACAACATCAAAGACATGCTGGCCAAGGTCGAGATAGCGATTGCCAAACTGAGCAGCGGCACCTATGGGGTTTGTGATCGTTGCGGCGGCGCTATCGACCCGGCTCGTTTGAAAGCTGTTTCGTATGCCAACCTTTGCCTGGCCTGCAAAACGGCCGAGGAAAGCAAAAGGTAATGTATTGGCTATTAGGGGTAGCGGGCTTTGTCCTAGCGGCAGACCAAGCGTCGAAGTTCGCTTTGCGGGCGGCTTTGGAACAAGGCCAGACCATTCCGCTTATCAACGGCTGGCTACAGTTGACCTACGTACGCAACACCGGCGCCGCTTTCGGTTTGTTTTCGCACCGTCAACCTTTATTCGTCATCGCGACAGTAATTGCCATCGGCCTCATATTGTTCTATTATCTGCAAACCAAGGAATCGAACGCGTGGTTTAATGTCGCGTTAGGTTTGGAATTAGGCGGCGCCATAGGGAACCTGATCGACCGCGTCAGCTTGGGCTGGGTGACGGATTTTGTGCACGTCACCCATTTTCCCGTCTTTAACGTAGCTGATTCCGCCATTGTTTCCGGCGTGATCCTGCTTATCATCGCCATGATCGTCGATATCCGGCGCAACCCGGGAAAGGAAGAGCCTGATGCACCCGATTCTGTTTAATCTGCGCGGGGTTACCGTCACGTCATTTGGGGTGATGCTGGCCTTAGCCTTTCTGGTTGGCCTCTATTTCATGCGGCGCGAGATGGCCAAACGAGGCATGGATCCGGATATCGCCTACGACTTAGTGCTGGCCGTAGCGGTCGGTGCCCTGGTCGGCGCTAGACTGTTCTTTGTGGTTGCCCACTGGGCCGATTATTACGCGAAGGCGCCTGGTGATATCTTGGCTATCTGGAAGGGCGGCCTGATCTTTTACGGCGGCCTTCTGGGGGGCGGAATCGCCATGTACGTCATGGGGCGTGTTCGCAACCTTAACGTCATCCAGCTGGCGGACTGCGTCGCCGCTCCGCTGGCCATCGGCACAGCCATCGGACGCGTCGGTTGCTTTTTGAACGGCTGCTGCTACGGTATCGCCAGTAATTCACCGCTGGCTTTGCATTTCGTAGGCAACGGTTACGCCGGACGATACCTACCGACCCAGCTTGTCGAGATGCTTTGGGCGCTGGCGATGTTTGGTATTATCTATGGCTGGCTCGAGCGCGGAAAGAGTTTTAGGAAGGACGGCTCCATCTTTTTGGTCTACATTTTGCTCTACAGCGTCGGTCGCTTTTTCATTGAGTTCGCGCGGTTCGCGACCTGGCATCTGTTTGGCATATTCACGTTCGCGCAGTTGATAAGTGTCGCGCTCTTCGCTGTCGCGCTTTTTCTGCTGATCCGCCGCCGCCAGACCCATTCTCTATAGCTGTGGCCGTCGAGCGTCTGCGCTTTAAGATTACCGCTGAGGAGTCGGGTGAGCGATTAGACGTTCTGGCGTCCCGGCATTCCGGTTTATCACGCGCCCGCATTCAGAAACTCGTTGACCTTGAAATGGTTCAATTGGATGGCCGTCCGGCTGCCAAAGCGGATCTGCCCGCGGGCGGCATGATTCTGGAAATCCAGATACCCGAGCCGACCGAGTCCTCAATGACCGCGCAAGACATACCCTTAGAAATCAAATTCGAGGACGACGACATGATAGTCCTGAGCAAGCCGGCCGGACTGGTCGTACATCCGGCACCGGGCCACCCCTCCGGAACGCTGGTTAACGCTTTGTTGAGTCATACTCGAGGTTTGTCCGGGGTCGGCGGCACAGATCGCCCGGGTATCGTGCATCGTCTGGATAAAGACACCTCAGGGCTGATATTGGTCGCTAAGACCGACGCCGCGCACCACGGC
The DNA here is from genome assembly GCA_025355855.1 of Actinomycetota bacterium. Classification (GTDB taxonomy): domain Bacteria; phylum Actinomycetota; class JAHEXW01; order JAHEXW01; family JAHEXW01; genus JAHEXW01. The sequence goes on along the minus strand of JANXYU010000010.1, from coordinate 82,171 downwards.
CTATCCAATCAACTAAAGAGTCGGACGATCGCGAAGACGTATACCGCTCTTGTGCGTGGCAAATTGCCCGCGGACAGCGGGGTAATCACCGAACCGATCGGCCGGCACCCCAAGGACCGCAAAAAAATGGCTGTGGCGCCGAAACGAGGCCGGTCGGCAGAAACTCGCTGGCGCGTGATTGAACGGCTCAAAGGCTATACGCTAATAGAGATTTCATTAATGACCGGACGGACCCACCAGATCCGTGTCCACATGCTGCATCTTGGGCATCCGGTTGCGGGGGATCCGCTTTATGGGGGCGGCGAAAAGGCCGACGCGGCGCTAGGTCTGAAACGGCAATTTCTGCATGCCTCCGGCATAACGTTCAACCACCCGCTGACCGGCGAGCGGCTACGTTTTCAAGACGACCTGCCCGCCGACCTGACGGCAGCCTTAGCGAGACTAAACCGCTAAGGAATCCCTGCAAAAGGAAGAGAGCTCGCCGGACGCTTTCGCGCGCACCAGCAAGCTCTCCGCCAAAGTAGGGCGGCCGGGAACCTCCCCGAAACCCGGCCGTCCGTTGTCTAGACGTCTTAACGCTTTTTTCGTTCCCTCTCGTCTAAGAACGTCTCAATCTCTTCCGTGACTTCGCCGCCTATCTTGTCCCATTTCTGTTTAACGGGGCAGGTGGCCGGGTCATTTTTGTCCGGACAATTGTCACAGCTAGGGGGCAGGTCAGCCTGACCGTAGGTCATGATAAACGCGGACATCTCGCGGTCGGCTGTTTTGCTCATGCAGTCAAGGCAGACTACGATCGATTCGCCCTCGCTGCAGGCAATTTGCTTGTAGACGTAACCAAAAGGATAGAACAGCGGAATGCGCCGTTTGCACTTGCGGCAACGCAAGTGCGAATTCTTATTCGACATGACCATCTCGAGGTAGAGTTTGTCGCCGACCTTGCGCACCAGACGGGAATATGACTGATACTGGCCATCCGGGAAATCGGGATCCTTGCTGTCTTTGATCTCGACTTGCCCCTTCAGGAACTGAAGTTTAAGTTCGATATAATCTTCTTTCATAGTACACCAGCTTTCGGGTATTCCCCACCGACGGGGTTAATAATAATATCGGCTTGTTATGTGAAACATTTAGCATTTTGGCCCCCAGCCAACCTATAATACGGCTATGAAAGCAGAAAAAGACCCAGCGAAAAAAAAGGACTTTCTAGAAGCGTACAGGAAGGTTCGCAAACCGACCGCGCCTTCCGAGCGCGTGATTCCGGATCAGAGGCGAAAGATTCAGGACAGCGAAGACTATCTTGACGATTACCCCGACGAAGCGAAGCGCCGGGGCGACAAAGACCGTCAGGATTACGAGGCACGCAAGAGCGGAACTCAGGCGATAAGGGCAAGGGTGATTGTGACTGGCAAGGTGCAAGGGGTTTTCTTTCGTGCCCAAGCGCAGGAGCAGGCGAGCGCCACCGGCCTTACCGGCTGGGTGAGGAACCGGGCGGACGGTTCGGTCGAACTCACTCTGGAGGGTCCTAAGGAGGATGTCCAGCACGTGATCGATTGGTCCTATACCGGGCCGCCGGCCGCTCACGTCATCGGTGTAGAGGTATTTTGGGAACAGTCGACGGGCGAGTTTGCGGCGTTTGAGACGAGGCATACGTTTTAAGGGAAAGAGTACGAGGATTACAAGGAGCACGAAGATGACATGGGAGTATGAGTGTGTTTGATTTTGTAACCATCGGAACCGGAACTCGGGACATCTTCTTTCGCGTCACAGAGGGCAAGGTCTTGTCCGGCCCGCCAGCTGGGTCGGCCAGTCCTCTCTATCTCGGATTCGAGTACGGCGCAAAGATAGTGACCAACGACGCTGCGTTCTCGTATGGCGGCGGAGCGCTGAACACGGCGCTCGCTCTGGCAAAAATGGACTTAAACGTGGCCGCCGCTTTTCGCATAGGCAGCGAAGGAACCGGAGACGTTTTGCTGGAGGAAATGGCCAAGCGGCACGTCGACCACCGCTATGTCGAGAGAGACCGTACTTTGCACACCGGCCTTTCTTTCGTTATAACCGTGCCTGGAGCAGACCATGTCCTGTTTCACTATCCTGGAGCCGGGGCGGGCCTGACGATAGATAACCTGGCTGGCATCGATACCCGCTGGCTCTATCTGACCTCATTGATCGGCGCTTCGACCGAGTTGTTGCCGCAAATTGAAGCCAAGGTGCTGGCCGATTCCATCCAGCTTGTTTTAAATCCAGGGGCGACTCAAATCGCCGCTGGCTACCCGGCTTTGCGCGGTCTGATCGCTGCCGCTCATGTCTTGATAGTTAATCGCAGAGAAGCCGCTGAACTTGTTCACTCGGCTGACGCAAGCGCGGCAACGGGGATGATTCCCGATCTCCTGGGCTCGATGCGGGGCTGGGGAGCGCGTCACGTAGTAATCACGGACGGAGCCGCCGGCGTATACGCGGCCACTGGCGATAGAATCTACTTCATGCCAGCCTATCCGGCCAGAGTGATTGACACGACTGGGGCGGGCGACGCGTTCGGCGCCGCCTACGTAGCCGGGCTAGTCCACACCGCCGGTGACGTCGCGGAGGCGCTGCGGCTGGCCTCGGCAAATGCCGCTTCCGTAGTCGCCAATGATGGAGCGCATGCCGGCTCTTTGACCGTTGCGGCCGCCGAGCAACTGGCCGCGCGTTACAAAGACATTAAGGTAAAAACGCTCGTATAAAAACCCTCGCTCAAAAAAGGAGACTAATATGCTGGTAACGTCTGCTGAACTGTATAAGAAGGCGCGCGCCGGTCGTTACGCCATCGGCGCTTTCAATACATCTCTGCTCGAGGTCTCGAAAGCGATTATCGCGGCGGCGGAGAAACTCAACGCTCCTGTGATTATCGAAACGTCCGAGGGCGAAATGGGGTATATGTCACCCGCAATATCGTTCGCTGAGGTCAAAGCACTAGCTGAAACAGTGGCTGTCCCGGTTGTCCTGCATCTGGACCATGGCAAACATTTAGAACAAGCCCGTCAGGCCATTGAGGCCGGTTACACATCCATCCATCTGGATGGCTCGGCGTTGCCATATGCCGAGAACGTCAGCCTTACCAAACAAGTCGTTGCGCTGGCGCATGAGAAAGGATTGCTGGTGGAGGGCGAAATCGGCCACATCACCGGCGCGTCCGAGTCGCACGCGGAAGAAATTAAGATCTCACCCGACACGTTGACCGTTCCGGATGAGGCGGTCGCTTTTGTCGAGGCGACCAAAGTCGACGTTTTGGCGGTGGCCATAGGCAACATCCACGGTGTCTATAAGAACCCGCCGACACTCGATTTCGATCGTTTGGCTGAGATAACGGGACGCGTCACGACATATTTTTCACTGCACGGCGGCTCGGGTATCCCGGCGGATCAAATACGGCGAGCCATCGAGCTAGGTGTATCGAAGATCAATGTGAGCACCGAGCTGCGCATCGCCTTCCATGACGGGTTGAAACTCGAGTTTGCCGATGATCCGGATAACGTCACCCCTTATAAATACATGCCGCTGGGGATAGAGGCGGTACAAAAGGTAGTAGAAAGGAAGATACGCCTGTTCGGCAGCGACGACAAAGCGTAAAAACAGTATTGCAACAGAATTGTCTATCTGGTATCATTGAATAAAGGCGAACAGATGTTCGCTCTCAAAACCCTACAGCGGAGATGTCTTAAACGCCACCTGGAACCGCGCAACACCCCCATGTTGCTCGGCTGTCTGCTCCAAGGCTTATAAGGCATCTCTGCATTTTTAGAGGGGAAAGGCAACCGGGAGGTCGCTGCGTCGCTTGCGCTCCTCGCAATGGAAGTAAAGCGACACACCGATAACTATAGGCTGAATAGGCCTAGATACCAGGTGATGATCGGCATTCCTACGAAGAAAGCGGTGAGCGCGCCAATAGCCAGGAACGGTCCAAAAGGGAAAACCTGACGGCGCTTTTCGGGGCCGCCGAACATCTTTGGTAAGTTATAGAACGATCCGAACAAACTGGCGAAAAAGATGGCCAGCAATACCAGCTGCCACCCCAGAAACAAACCCATTGTCGCGCCCAGTTTGACGTCGCCCATGCCCATGCCTTGCCGTTTTAGCAATAGTGGGCTCAGCAATAACAGCAAGAGCGGAATGCCGCCGCCGGCGAGAATGCCTAGCAACATCCGAGTCCAAGCATGATAATTGGCGCCTAACAAAAGGACTAAGCCGATAACGAACGTTGGAAAGACGATCCGGTTAGGAATAATGCGATGCTCGGCGTCGATAAAGGCGCAAGCAATCAACGCGGCGCCAAACCAGAGGTAAGCCAGCAATCGCAGAATCCAGGCCGCGGTCCAAGCCGGCTCCAGGCCCCCGTACGGTGAACCGATCCAGACTAGTTGAAAATAGATCGCCGTCAACAGCACGGCTGTTAATAATTCGACCACCGGGTATCGAGGAGAGATGCGTGTGCCGCAAGCCCGGCATTTTCCTCGCAGAATGATATAGCTCAGGACAGGAATGTTGTCGTACCACTTTATCGCGTTGCCGCAACCCGGGCAAGCGCTGCCGCCTTTGGCTATCCCTTGGTGGCGCGGCAGCCGAAAGATGACCACATTCAGAAAGCTGCCAATGGCCAGCCCGTAGAGAAAGATGAATGCGGCTGGGATGTAGGTGTCTAATAGCATGAAAGCAATATAGCATAAAAAAAGAGGGGCTCCGAAGAGCCCCTCTTTATATGGCACGCAAAGAAGCTTTATTCGCTAATTTTAACGTTGCTGGCTTGCTTGCCCTTGTCGCCGTCGACGATTTCGAATTCGACAGCTTGGCCTTCGCTCAGGCTTTTGTAGCCGTCGCCTTCAATGGCGCTGAAGTGGACAAACACATCATCGCCACCCTCCCTTTCCAGGAAGCCGTAGCCTTTCTTGTTGTCAAACCATTTCACTTTTCCGCTTTCCAAGTTCTTCTTACCTCCAATTCATGACTTGCACTTGCGGTCTTGCTCGCTAATACCACAGTTATTCGGCCAGATTTCGCGAACAAGGAAACTATACGGTATTGCTGGACGCTAGTCAAGCCACCTAATCCCTGGTCCAGTTCGTTACGCGCGATATCCACGTCGTTTTCAACAGATGAAAGCGTTTAATATACAACGTCATGGTCGGCGCTTTTTAACTCCGGACACGACAAATACTTCGAGCTGTTAGAATTGACATATATTGTTTAATAACGAACGGAGCGTTTGTCTTGTCCGCTAAGAAACTAAAAATCAAGGTCGCCCGACAGGTAGGCTACTGCTACGGCGTCAAAAGAGCGTTGGATATGGCCGGCTCGGCAGCCGAATCAGGCCGTAAGCCGATCTACACCTTGGGCCCACTCATTCATAACCCGCAGGTCGTAGAATCTCTCCGCGCCAAAGGTATTGACACGACCGACAGCCTCGATTCGATCGGAGGCGGGACGGTCATCATCCGATCGCACGGCGTGGCGCCGTCGGTCATTCTAGATGCGCAGGATCGAGATATTACTGTCATGGACGCGACGTGCCCATTCGTCAAGAAGGCCCAAAAACGAGCGGCAGAGATGACCGCGCAGGGATATTTTGTCGTTATCCTAGGTGAGAAGGATCATCCGGAGGTCTTGGGAATAATGGGGCACGCGGGCGGACGTGCGTTAGTTATCGAACAACCCGCCGACCTGAACCTGATTCCGCTGCGCGAGCGAAAGATCGGCCTGGTGACCCAGACGACCCAATCAGCGGAGAAACTGCAAGCGGTGGCCGGCGCGTTATCGACTCAGGTCGCCGAGCTCAAGGTCTTTAATACTATCTGCAACGCGACGGCGCGGCGCCAAACCGACGCCCTGGAGCTAACGGAAAAGGTCGATGTAATGGTTGTGGTTGGCGGCAAGAATAGCGCCAATACATCTCGCCTGGCGCAGATGTGCCGGGAGGCGGGGACGCCTACGCATCATATAGAGACCGCCGACGAGATACAGAACGACTGGTTCACGCCTGGCAACATCGTTGGAGTCACAACAGGCGCTTCCACGTCTCCCGATATTCTGCGCGACGTGATCGCCGCGCTGGAAAAAGTCAGCTAACTTACAAACGAAAGGAATCCATTAATATGGCACTCGTTGCTGTCGTTGGACGGCCGAACGTTGGAAAATCAACATTGATCAATCGTATCATCGGACGGCGCGAGACGATCGTGCAAGAAACGCCGGGTGTGACGCGCGACCGCAAATATCTGCCGGCTGATTGGGCCGGTAAAAATTTCACGCTTGTCGATACAGGCGGGCTGGACTTTGACGAAAGCCAGAATCTGACGCGCGACATACGGGCCCAGGCCCTCTTTGCCATCCGCGAGGCCGATGCCATAATCTTTGTTGTCGACGCCGTGACCGGGTTGATCGGCCCTGACGAAGAGGTGGCTGACATATTGCGACGTACGGAGAAACCGGTCGTGCTGGTCGTAAACAAGTGGGACAATCCCGCCCAACCGCCGCATGAAAGCATTTTCTATAAGCTTGGCCTGGGCGATCCGTTCAGCATATCCGCGATCCACGGCATCGGTATCGGTGACGTCTTGGATGTGGTGGTCAAAGCGTTGCCGGTCGACGACCGCGTCGAGGCCGAGCCGGCCGCCCGCCTGGCGATTGTCGGTCGCCCGAACGTGGGCAAATCGAGCTTGCTGAACAAACTCAACAATGCCGACCGGGCTATCGTCAGCGACATGGCCGGGACCACTCGGGACAGCATTGATTCAACCATTATCTACGAAGGCCGTCAGTACGTTGTCGTCGATACGGCGGGTTTGCGCCGTAAAGCCAAAGTAACGGACGACGTCGAATACTACAGCTCGATCCGCGTCATGGAAGCCCTGGAACACTGCGACATCGCTCTGCTGGTAATCGACGCCGAAGAGGGCGTCACCGATCAAGACCAGCGAGTCGCCGCGGCAATTGAAAAACGCGGCCGGGCCTGCATCATCATTCTTAACAAGTGGGACTTGGTGGATGGTGAAGTGGCGGAACAACGCCTGATGGATATGAAATATAAACTGCGGTTCGTCGATTACGCCCCGTTCATTACGGCCTCGGCCTTGACCGGCCGCGGCTTGGATAAGCTGTTTAAACTGGTTGATCAGGTTATAGCCGCTTATCGCGATCGCATTCCCACCGCCGACCTTAACCGTTTCGTCGAGGATAACGCGGGCCCGTTGGAAGGCCACACCCAGGGCAAATCTTTTCGTATTATGTACGGCACCCAGGTCAAAGCCGAGCCGCCGACACTTATTTTCTTCACCACGTCGCGCCTGGATCCCAAGGCCGTCACCAGAAACTACAAAAAACAGGTGGAGAACCGGTTGCGCGAGAATTTCGATTTTATAGGCTGCCCGATCAAACTGCGTTTTCGCTCGAAAGAAAACCGGACCGAGGCCAGGAGGGCCGCTGAGTGAACGTCGGTCTGCAGACAGTGCTCGCCCTGGCGGCCGCGTATCTTATCGGTTCGATATCGTTCGGCTATGTCGCGGCTCGCGTGGTCAAAGGCATTGACGTTCGCAAGTTTGGCAGCGGCAGCACCGGCGCGACAAATGTTCTGCGTACCGCGGGTATCTGGGCCGCCGGGTTCACGGTTTTCGGGGATTTCCTAAAAGGTGTCTTGGTCGCTGTCGCGGCCTGGCAATTAAATCTGCCGCAGTACGCCGTTGTCCTGGCCGGGCTGGCCGTCGTGGCCGGCCACATTTGGCCGGTCTTTTTGCGCTTTAAGGGCGGACGCGGGGTGACCACGGGTTTTGGCGTCAGCCTAGGGTTGACGTGGCAGGTATCGTTGGTTCTATTCGTGGCTTGGGTCTTGATAATATTAGTGACCCGGTACGTTTCGTTAGGCAGTATAATTGTCAGCCTGGCATATCCCGTTGTGATAATCTTGTTGCACTACGAGTGGCCGATTGTAATCTTCGCTGTCATCGGAGGCGGCGGGATATTTCTGACGCATCGGAAAAACCTGGTGCGGTTGATCAAGGGACAAGAGTCCCGGATCGGGCAAAAAGTCGAAGTGAGAAAACGGAAGGCGGCAGAAGACAAGTGAGAATAGCGGTCATCGGAGCGGGCAGCTGGGGAACGGCAACTGCCGCCTTGCTCGGAAAAAAAGGTTTCGATGTCGCGTTATGGGCCTTGGAGGAAAACGTCGCGGCCGGCATAAACGCCGCCCACCACAACCCCGTCTATCTAAAAGACCTGGTTTTGCCCGAAACTGTCGTCGCGACCAACGACATGGCTGTCGCTCTGCAAGGCGCCGAGGTGGCCATACTGGTCGTGGTCTCGCACGCCATGCGTGAGGTAGTCCAAAAGCTTAAGAATCATATCGGGCCGGACACGATAATCGTCAGCCAGACTAAAGGTGTCGAAAACGGCACGATGATGCGGATGAGCGAGGTTGTTGAAGATGTTTTAGGGGCCGATGTGCGGCCTCGCGTGGCTGTCCTGTCTGGACCCAACCACGCCGAGGAAGTCGGCGCCGAGATTCCCAGTGCGACAGTTGTCGCCGCCCACGATGATGCCGTCGGCAAACGCCTGCAGGAAATATATATGACGCCGTATTTTCGCGTTTATACCAATCCTGATATCATCGGTGTAGAGATCGCCGGCGCGACCAAGAACGTCGTTGCTTTGGCCGCCGGAATGAGCGATGGCCTGGGCTTCGGCGACAACTCCAAAGCGTCTCTTTTGACCCGCGGGTTGGCGGAAGCGACCCGTTTGGGTATAGCATTGAGCGCGCGCCCGATGACGTTTAGCGGGCTGGCCGGCGTGGGAGACATGGTAGTGACTTGTTTCTCCCGGCATAGCCGCAACCGCTTGGTGGGAGAACGCCTCGCCAAGGGCCAAACGGTGCAGGAAATCTACGACGATATACATATGATCGCCGAAGGCGTCCAGACATCGCACGCCCTACACGACCTAGCCAAAAAGATGGGCGTTGTCATGCCGATAACTCACCACGTCTACGAAGTGCTATATGAAGGCCGCCCGCCGGCTGAGCTCGTGCCCGCATTGATGAGCCGAAGCGCTAGAGAAGAAAGCGACGAACTGGCGTAATCTTTTCCCCTGTGTTCCCGAATACCTTAAGGTTCTCATAACTTATACCGACAATTATGCTATACTAACTTCGTAACATAGGATACAAAGGGGGTTGGCATCTTGAAGCGCATATTTATTTGGACCGGCCTCATCTTAGTTCTTGTGGCTGCGGCCATCATCACTGGCTGCGCCGTCTCAAACGGCAGCGGAACCGATACACACCTCATGAATGAGCAGGTAGTCGTGGGTACCGGCGCCTGGAAAGTCATCGGCGTCGAGCGCGTCAAACAAACCACCTCCGGCGCCAAAGCCAACGGAGAGTTCGTCTTCATCAATATGCAACTTAAGAACATCAGTAACGAAGCTGCCAATCTAACCGGCGTCGAGATCGAGCTGGTCGACGCGGACAACAACACCTACAATTTCGACTCCCAGCAAAATAGCGATTTTCTGACGTCAATGGGCAAGGACAGCCTAATAAAAGGCCGTGTCGAGCCGGGCGAAACCGTGTCCGGCTGGGTTGCCTTTGACGTGTCCGCGGACGCCAACGGAATCAAACTAAAGGTCCGTGACCTAGATATTACGTCTTCCAAATCCGCGTTGATCGATCTTAAGATCTAGGCGCCCTTCCCACCGGTATGGTTTTGTATTTAAGTTACAGCGTTAGTTAGTCGATAACCGATTGTAGTATTGAAGAGCGTTCTTAGAAGGAGGTGGAAATATGAAGAAGAGCTTTAGATATGGCGCCGCGGCGATTGCCGTCATTATTCTTTTTGTTTTAGTCGTAGCCTGCGGCGGGGGCGGCTCGACAACTCAGACGTACAAGGTCAAGGACGAATTCAAGGTCGGCAAGGCAACGTGGAAAGTCTTGGGCGTCCAAATCACCCAGACCATTCAACGCGCCGATGCCACGGGAAAATTTACAGCCGAGGGCAATTTTGTGATTCTAAACCTGCAGCTGAAAAACGACGGTACCGAAACCGCGAACATCACGGGAGACGAGGTTGAGATAGCTGATGACGCGAGCAACTCTTACGCCTTTGATTCTAGAAACAACAACGTCTATATCAACGCGATGGGCAAGACCAGCCTGACCAAGGCGGCCATCGAACCGGGCCAAACGGTTACCGGATATTTGATTTTTGACGTCAGTAAAGACGCCAAGGGCCTGCGGGCAAAAATGAAAGACATCGACATCCAGTCACGCAGCTACGCCTACGTCGATCTAAACACCTAAGAAGATAATCTGACTTAGGTTGATAGGGCGAAATACGAAAAATATAAGAGGGCGGCGTGAGCCGCTCTCTTTCTCTATAATGGACGTATGGATTATGAAGAGCTGCACGAGATAAGGAAGATGACCCGCCGAGGTTACACGGAAGAGGCGGCCGACGAAGCGATACGCCAGGCCAACCGGGCCGAGACGGAGGAACAAGCGACCGCGCGGTTTGTTCGCCAGGCCGAGGACCTTGGGTATTCTCTCGATGAGATCGCGCAACTGCCGGACGGGATCACCGTTAACGCCGGCTGCGGCAACCCGATGGCCGTCGCCGCGATCAAGCCCGGCGAATCCGTTCTGGTCGTTGGTTACCGGACGGGAGCCGATATCTTTCTAGCTGGCCGAGCCGCCGGGCCGAAAGGCCATGTCGTAGGGGTCGAGGAATCACCGGACGTGGTCTCCACGATCAGGGCCGCCGCTCGCGCCGTTGACTTGGGCAAGGTCGAGGTCAGGGTTGGCGAGGACGAGAACCTCCCCGTAGCGGACAAAACATTCGATGTAGCCGTTACCAATTGCGCGGTCACGTATTCTTTCAACAAACAACGCGTCTTGAGGGAAATCCTCCGCGCCCTTAAACCGGGCGGACGCTTGATTTTGTGCGAGCCTGTTCTGCGCCGCGACGCCGCCAAGGAAGCCGCCGCAGCCGTCCGCTCGGGGACGGAGTTTTTGGAAGGCCACCTTTCAGCCGACGATTACCTGCGTATGCTAAAAAAAACCGGGTTCAAGAAAAGCCGGGTTGTTGACGAAACCGCGCTGCCCGCCGACCGCGTGGGCCGCGATGACAAAACCGCCGCCCTTCTCCAGTCCGGCGACATAGACGAGTCCGTCCTGCCGATAATGGCCGGCGCCCTAATGGTCGTCAAGGTGCAAGCGACTCGACCATAACCCATAAGCATTACCAATAGGTTATATAACCTGCGCTTTCATTGAGTATTACCCCCATATAGTGTTATCGTGAGTGGCATGGAGGTGATGCGGATGAAACGCATCAAAGACTTGGCTAAGTCAACCAAGGCTAAAGAAACATCATTCTTCCGCAACCTGAAGAAGGCTTATACCGAGAGAAGCGGCCGGGCTTTTTGTCGCAGCTGAGACAGCTGAAAAGGTTCATAAACGGCGCCGGTCGGCGCTAACGGGTAGGGTCAAAATAATATGAGACAAAGCTACGATTACTTTATTCAGTGGCACCTAACGGACCGATGTAATCTGGCTTGCCGGCATTGTTACCAGCAAGGCGTTGGTTACATTGAGATGCCGACAAGCCAGATTCTTTCGTTTATGGACGACCACCGGGCCATGTTGGACGACTGGGCGGCCGACTATGATCTGGACGTTACCGGGTCTTATCAATTCACGGGCGGGGAACCGCTGCTGCGCGACGACATCTTCGCCATCCTGGACGCCGCCCGGGTGGCAAACTTCAAGACCTTTCTCATGACCAACGGCACCCTCATCGACGCGGTCGTCGCTGCCCGGCTGGCGGAGACTGGAGTAGAAGCCGTGCAGATATCTTTAGAGGGCGTTCCCTCAACACACGACTACATCCGCGGACAAGGCTCTTTCGCCCGTACCGCGGAGGGCTTCCGGGCGCTGGCCGAGGCTGACGTCGACGCGACCGCCAACGTCACGCTGTCCAAGAAGAATGTAGATCAGATAGAAAAAGTAACGCGTCTTGCCGCCGAGGTGGGGGCGAAACGGATCGGCTTCGGGCGGCTGGTTCCGGAAGGCCGCGGACTGGACATGATCAACGAGATGTTATCGGCTGAGGAACTGGCCGAAGCGTTCAGCCTCATTCATAGCCTAAGGGTTGACGGTATCGCCGCCATAACCCGTGATCCGCTCTCATGCTCGATCAACGACGACCCCGATCCGTGTTCCTGCGGTTCGACCGCCGTCGCCGGCTGCGCGGCCGGTTTGTCCGGAGTAACGATCCTGCCCGACGGCACGGTGATGCCTTGCCGCCGACTGAATATCGCCATCGGCAATATTAAAGAAACTTCCTTGCGAGAGATCTGGGCGACCAATCCTATCCTGGAACACCTGCGTGAGAAATCCGCGTACACGGGCCAGTGTGGGGACTGCGACCGCTGGGAAGTTTGCCGCGGCTGCCGCGCCATCGCATACGCCGCCACCTTAGCATCTGGCGCCCCCGACTACCTGGCCGACGACCCGCAATGCCTGAAGGCCAAAGTCTCCGCAATCTAGAGATCCGAACAAGCCACGCAACGTGCGAATGCGCTTTCGGTAGCGACACTTTAGCGCTTTAAAGCACTAAAGCGCTTGAAAATGCACAGCACTTATCAGCCAAATCACGCCGCTTAAGCGTCTGTCGTCGTCATTTAGGCGAAATACATGTTCGCTTCAATCACAGCCGCAACGTCTTGACGTTCAAACACTTCAGCGCTACGTAGCGCTGAAGTAGGCAAGTCCGGCGTCAGGACGTCTACAAGCAAATCCGGAAAATAGAAAGATCTTTCGCTGTCAATGATTTTAGCGCTTAAACGCGCGGCGTCGTCATAGAATAGATTTTCAAGTCACTCCAAATCTACTTAAAATGCGCATAAATTGTCAAAAACAGTTGACAGACTGTAACATACACGACATATTAGAGTAATGACGAAATGTATATCACATGAAACCGGCAGACGTGGCGAGCTTGCCGCCGCTAGATATCTACGCAAACGCGGATATATGATCATCGGCCGAAATCTCAGGTCTAAGATTGGGGAACTTGATATTGTGGCATCGATCGATAAAACGTTAGTTTTTGTGGAAGTCAAGACCCGATCTGGAACATGGGCAGGTGAGGCGTTCGAGGCGGTTGGACCCGCAAAACAGCGAAAACTTCGCAATGTAATAAATGGGTATCTATCGTTTGGCGGAGTTCATAATTTGGAAAGCGTTTTTTCGGATGTGCGAATTGATGTAATCGGTGTACAAATGACACAGGGCGGTACGATTGTGAAGATTGACCATATTCAGGACGCTTTCTCATAATGATTGCCAGAATATTGTCGGCCTCACTATTCGGTATCGACGCGATGCCAGTTGACGTTGAGGCACATGTATCGTCTGGATTGCCAAACTTCTCAATAGTGGGACTGCCGGACGCAGCAATCAGAGAGTCTCGCGAGCGAGTGAAGGCTGGGATACTTAACGCGGAGTTTGAATTCCCCAAGCGACGTATTATTGTCAACCTGGCGCCGGCGGATGTCAAAAAAGAAGGGCCAGCTTTTGATCTGCCTATCGCCATCGGCGTTCTCGCCACGACCCGTCAGATGAGCATTCGTCGACCTGGGCGGTATGCCATTGTTGGGGAACTTGCTTTAGACGGTTCCATACGGCGGGTCGCGGGAGCTTTGGCATTCGCAATCCTGGTTCGCGAGCAAAAGCTTGACGGTCTGATCGTTCCACGCGAAAACGCGGCGGAAGCGGCGCTCGTCTCAGGAGTAAAAGTCATACCTGTCGCCAACCTATACGAATGCGTCTCTTTCTTGTCTTGCGAGGCGGAAATTATGCCGTATGTACCCGACAAGTCTCCAACCTCAAGGTTCCCGGAGAACGTCCAGCGCGATATAGCAGAGGTTAGAGGACAGCACGCCGCCCGGCGGGCTTTAGAAATCGCTGCCGCCGGCGGTCACAACCTCCTGATGTTTGGTCCGCCAGGGTCTGGAAAGACGATGATGGCAGAGGCGTTTGCCGGGTTGTTGCCAGGCCTCTCATTAGAGGAGGCTATTGAGACAACTAGAATATACAGCGCTGCTCGTACGTTTGAGGCGACTACGGCCCTAGTCGTAACCAGGCCGTTTAGAAGCCCACATCATACAATCTCGGATATTGGTCTAATTGGAGGAGGCGCTATCCCTCGCCCCGGCGAGATTAGCCTAAGTCACAATGGTGTCCTGTTTCTTGATGAAGTAAATGAGTTTCAGAAGCATGTGCTAGAAGTTTTGCGACAACCTCTCGAGAACGGATGCGTCACAATTTCGCGCGCGGCGGGGGTCATAAGCTATCCTTCAGATTTTGTCTTGCTGGCAGCGATGAATCCTTGTCCTTGCGGCTACCTTGGTGATCCTGTTGTGGACTGCGCTTGCACACCGCAGGAAATCCGTCGCTACCGAGCTAGAATCAGCGGGCCGCTTCGTGATCGTATCGATATGCATGTCGAAGTAGCCAGGGTATCACGAGACCAATTGACGTCGGATTTAGCCGGGGAGTCGTCAATAACCGTCAGGCATCGCGTCGCGAAAGCAAGAGCGTGCCAAAAGAAGCGCTTCGCGGGTACAAACATAAATGTAAACGCGAGGATGAAGAATCGACATCTTGCGCAGTTTTGTCCTATGGACGTAAAGACAAAAGATTTCCTGGGACAAGCAGTCGATCGACTAGCGATGTCGGCCCGTTCGTATTCGAAGATTACAAGTATCGCCCGAACGATTGCAGATCTTACAGGAGAGGCTGATATTTGTACAAATCATATTGCCGAAGCGCTACAATATCGGTCACTTGATAGAGAAATAAGAATAGTATGATCAAAGCTATCGTCAATGCCGACAAGAAGTTCCCGATACTTCTGCGCACAGTTCCTCAATCGCCGAAGATCCTTTACTATCAAGGGCCATTATTTGATCGACTAAACGAGCCAACCGCGTTGACCGTCGCAATTGTTGGTTCGCGTCGGGCGACGCGATACGGGCTGGATATGGCATACGAGATAGCCCTTGAGTTATCGAAGTACGGCATCATTATTGTCAGCGGGTTGGCAGAGGGTATTGACGCCGCGGCGCACAAAGGCGCACTAGATGGTGGATCAGGCACAGTCGCGGTTCTTGGCTGCGGATTGGACGTCTATTATCCTTATGCGAACAAAGCCCTGCAAGAGAGAATAGGGCGCGAGGGGGTTCTGCTAAGCGAGTTTCCATCAGGGGCGCGCCCGCAAGGGAAACATTTCCCCTCACGAAATAGAATTATTAGCGGGTTGTCAACAGGAGTATTAGTCGTGGAAGGCGCGGAGCGAAGCGGCACGTTGATTACCGCCGATACCGCATTGTCACAAGGCAGAGACGTCTACGCTCTCCCTGGACCGGCCGGTAGCCGTAACACAAAAACGCCGCATAAGCTGTTACGAGCCGGCGCCTGTCTCGTGGAGACAGCTCGCGATATACTTGACGAACTAGGTCTGCCGGCGCATACAAATCTCTCCGAAAAAAATAAAGGAATCCCATCGAAAAACACACCGCAATTATCGGCCGATGAAACAGCCGTGCTATCGACTGTTGTTAATATGCCAAAAACAATTGACAAGATAATTTACGAAACGGGCTTGCAATGCGATAAAGTGAGTAGTATCTTAGTTTTGCTGGAAATACAAAAATATATAACACGTTCACTCGAAGGCGAATACGTTTCACTTTCTAAGCAAACGGAGGATTTATGGTAGCGATAGACCGACGAATGCCCTATGCGTCTGGACTTTTCTATCTCGGCTACGAGGAAGGCCTGCGTCGTGAGGTGACCAAACTAATCGAGGCTGGCGCGGCCGCCGGGAATAAGATTGGGGCGAAAGGCATTATTGTTCCTCACGCCGGCTACGAATACTCGGGTCCCGAGGCGGGCGCGGTCTACGGACGCATAAAGCCTGCCAAAAAATATATTATTATCGGGCCAAATCACTCCGGTTTCGGCTTGCCGGTCTCGTTGGACGATAGCGACGTGTGGAAGACGCCGCTAGGTGACGCCAGAGTTGACCAAGAGTTGGTCGAGAAGATAGTTGCCGCAGCGCCTACAGTGCAAATTAGTCGTGACGCGCATCGCCTGGAACACTCTATTGAGGTCCAACTTCCATTTCTCCAGGTCTTAACGACGAACGATTTCGCGTTCGCCCCCATTTCTATGCAAGGCCTTGCGGATGCCCGGGAATATCGCCGCGTCGGGCTCGACCTAGCAGACGTCGTCGCCGAATCTCACGAAGAGATTATCATCGTCGCCTCAACCGACTTTACTCATTACGAACCCCGCGCCTACGCCGCTAAGATGGATAAACTGGCGATTGACGCGATTTTGGCCCTTGACCCAGATCGATTACTAAGTACCGTTTATGAAAATGACATTACAATGTGCGGTTATGGACCGGTGGCCACCATGCTATACGCGGTTAACAAACTCGGTGTGAGCAAGGCCGAACTGATGAAGTACGGCTCCAGTGCCGACTTTAGCCGCGACGAGTCGAGTGTCGTTGGCTACGGCGGAATGGTGATCGAATAAGGTGAATGAGGAGCATGGAAGCGCCACTATCGAAATGATTATATGGCTTCCCGTGTTATTGGTGCTTTTGGGAGCGGTTGTCCAATTTGGCCTATACTTCAACGCAGAAACCGCGGTCCAGGCCGCCTCATTCGAAGCGGCACGACAAGCTTCCATCGCAGCTGATCCTGCTCAGGCGGCGGAAGATGTCGCGTACGGATTTGCGGACAGCACTCTGCCTGGGTGGCACAAAGGAGAACGAGTTGCTGTCGTTATAGAGGCGCCGGATAATCCAAAGCCAGGCGATGATATCGACGTTAGAGTGACATATCAAGTACCCGGTTTCCTAACAGGAATCGTTCCAGGAATTTCTTCATCTGCCAAGGGCCTCGTCGTGTACGGATCTGCCAAGATGTCAATCGAAGAGAGACCATAATGCTGTGCTTAGTGCTCACGAATGATCAGAATCTCGAAATCGCCAGCACGGCAGGAATTAAGGCCTGCGGGCACGAAGCGATTGCCGTATCTTCCATCATGGCTGCGACCGCTTTAGCCGAGGAGCTTAACCCGCGGGCTCTTTTCGTGGACGTTGAATTGCCGGCCGCGCGAGACTTCATAAAGTGGGCGCAAAGCGAAACTGGTTGTAGAGTTGTCGCGGTTCAGCAGACAGAATCGCAAGAACATACCTTTTTCGGCGCTGCCGCAAATATTTGCGGTCCGATAACGGCGGACAAAATTGGTGCGGCATTAGTCCAAGCTGGATGCGCAGACGACGCACAGACAAGCATTATCGACGGCGATCTGGAGGCCAAGTTCTGGGACATTACCGGCAGCTTGGCTCCCGGATTCAGTCAGAGCGATGAACCTGGAGAGCCTAAAGAACCATTAACTGAACGCCAGACTCGCAACAGCGACGCGGTATCAGTGGTAAGCCAAGAAGTAATCGCGGTTTGGGGTGCGAAAGGCGGGGAGGGCAGAACCACTTTAGCATTATGTCTAGCAGAACGACTCCACGAGTTTGATGTCTTGTTGATTGATCTGAACTTTACAGAGGGGCCCGGTGACATCGCAACGATTCTCGATCTGCCAGTCTTGCCGCACATCGGCAGGCTTGTAGACAATGTCACCGACCGGCGCCAGGGCTTTATTGATTCCTTAATAAAGCCAAGGCGGGCCGATTTTGCGGTTGTGCAGCCGCCTCCTACAATTGATCAGGCAGAGAGTATCAGTATTGACGACGTTGTCGATCTCATTGATCAAGCTAGGCGAATGTTCCAGATAGTAATTATAGATTTACCAAACGACTTGAGCCCTATTACTTTAGAGGCTTTAGATCTCTCAACAGCCGTGTTGTTTGTCTCATCAGAAAGTATTGGCGGGTTGGCCCGAGTGGAGGCAAGAAAGAGTTTTGTGCGTTCCGACACTACTAAAGCACTGACAATAAACAGATTAAAGAATGGAGTAAGAAGAGCCCGGGAATACGCACATTGGCTGGAGATGCCGCTGGCAGGCACTGTTACAGAATGCGACAAAGGTCCATCAGAAGGTGGGAAAGACGATTTTATAAAATATTGGTGTGAAATGACATATCCGGCAGTTAGTGATATCTTGAAGCTATTGTTTGGGCTAGATTTGGTGTCCCACCAACCGCGTAGGACGATTGTTAAAAGAATTCGTGGCGCGATAGCGGGGATGACCGGTTAAGGAGGTGCCCGAAATGGCGAAAGTCACAAAAAACGACGATCTCAGAAGCCTCATTCGCGAGATGGAAGACAAGCAAGAATCACATAGCAGCACGATGACACCTGGCAAATCAGGGTATATCAGTGTGGAAGAAGCTGCCGATATCATGGAACTGGAGCCAAACACGGTTCGCAAGATGATGCGGCGGGGCGAATTCAGGACTAGTCGCATCGGTCGCCGTAAGTTCATTCACGCCGACGACGTCAAGAATTACCACGAGAAAGCCGCGGCCGAGGAAGAAGCCAGGATGGCTGATCCGAAACGCCTATTGACTGTGTCAGAGGTTGCCTACTCGCTAAGGTTTTCGGAGGCGCAGGTCTACGACATGCTCAACAAGAAGATCCTGCTTGGGTTTAGGATCGGTGCCGGCGCCGGGTCGTGGAGAGTCCAAAAAAGCGATTTGGATGAATACATTGTGTCACAGCGTGAAAGGTCGTTGGGCAAGTAAATATAGCCTGTTGAACCAATATATTACCGTTTGCGCAAGGCGTGGCAGCGGGGCATCCCCGCCGCCACCCTTTTTTACCTTTGCAAGGAAATGGGCACACACTATAAGCAAACCTAGAACGTAAAGAAAAAGCAACAGACACAAAAAGGAGAGCGAATGCTAAGGAAAGGACAAAAGCCGAGTCAAACGTTTGCCTACGCTGCGCTAGCTGGCTTCGCGGCCATGGTTGTAGCGTTAATTATCTTGCAATCCTTTTTTAGTACGACAACAGTTATTGCGGCTAGAACAACGATTTTGGCCGGATCCAAAGTTACAGCCGCAATGATCGAAAATATTGACGTTCCTTCTAGCACGCTTGGCAAAAATATACTTCGCAAGCCGGATGAAGTAATTGGTAAGACTGTTTCAACGACGAGGATGCCCGGCGATTATTTGTCACCCAATTGCTTTCGTAGCGGCACAACGAGAAAGGGTGGAGCTAATTCGATAGAAACAGACAAATATGTTTTTCTTATCCCTATTTCTAATGCAAGTGCATTCGCTGGGTTTCTTCGCCCAGGCGCAAAGATAAATATTATCGCTATTCCGTCGCAGGCCAGCCAAGACACGTTCAAAAGCCAAACGATTCTGGCGAACGTTGAAGTAATTAAGACTACTTATAATACGCAACGTGGCGGCTTAAAAGATATGCAAGGAGTTTTGGTTAAAGTGACAAAAATTGAAAGTGAACGATTGGCGGAGGCTTTGGATACAGGGTCGATTAGCATCGCCGTGGCCGGTCATGTCAACGACTGAGGGGACCGCGATGAGAACACTTGCGCACGATAGACAGACGGTCCTTAAGCACATCAAAAACCGCGTGCAAATCGCGCTGGAGTCGTTCGAAGGCGAAGACGGCAATTACGAAGCAATGTCGAGAAACATTGCTGAAAAAACGGTACGCGACGAACTTGTAGATTTTGCCGGAAGACGCGGCAACGATACATACGGCGCGTTA
Source organism: Actinomycetota bacterium (assembly GCA_025355855.1). Classification (GTDB taxonomy): domain Bacteria; phylum Actinomycetota; class JAHEXW01; order JAHEXW01; family JAHEXW01; genus JAHEXW01. Next base: position 62,383 of record JANXYU010000010.1, on the reverse strand, counting down.
CTAGAGTACGTTTCCGACGATATGTTTGGACTCGGGCCTATTGAACCATTGCTGCGTAACGAAAAAGTCACGGACATATTGATTGAAGATGTCGACATTTTCATAGTAACCGGGGACTCGCGTCGCAAAGTACAGGAAGGGTTTGGGTCGGTAAACGACGTTCTTCGAGTCATTGATAGGATCACAGCTAGAGTCGGCAAACGAGTGGATGTCATGAATCCAACCTGTGATTGCGATCTTTATGAGGGGAGTCGATGTCACATAATAGTCCCGCCAGCGGCCGATCGCTATTACGTGACGATTCGAAAACTTGGCTGCATGGATCTAGTTTTATCTGATTGGGTCAGCGGAAAAATTATCACCGCGTCCGGCTCTGAGTTGCTGAGCGAAGCGGTGCGTGGTAAGAGCAACATAATAATCGCCGGCGGCACTGGGGCAGGCAAAACGACCTTGCTTAACAGCCTCGCCAAGCTGATTGAACCAGACCAAATAATTATAACGCTGGAAGATACCTACGAGCTCCGAATCGATAGACCGCATGTGCGTCGCCTATTGACGAGGTCGAGAAATACTGAAAGCCATACCGAAATATCCTTTAGTCTCCTTATTAAGAATGCCATGAGAATGAATCCGGACCGGCTAATAATGGGTGAAGTGAGAGACGAGGCTGCATATGATCTTTTGCATGCGCTAAACACCGGCCATAGAGGTTCGATTTCCACGATCCACGCAAATAGCGTTATTGACGCGCTCTGGCGCCTTGAGACGCTAGCGGCCATGGCGAAACAGAACAGCAGTTTGCCTGCCATAAGACGCCAAGTATCTCGCGTTGTTGACTTGGTTGTTTTTCTTCGTGGCATCGAGCTTGAGGGTGGTCGCTACAAGGCCAGGCGAGTCGTAGAAATTTGCAAGCTGGCTTCTGGTTTGGGCACCGATGAAGAATATCAATTGGACGTTCAATATAGTGGGGAGGGTGAATGACCGCGGTTACTGCCTACCTCGTGTTCCTGGCGGTGACCTTTGGGGCACTTGCCGCCTTATCAAGACAGGACAAGAAGAAAAGAGACTTTCAGGAGCTGGCCCTTAGGACTAAAAACACGCGGCAAACGACCAGCATCTCCATCGCCTATCTTTCATTTGCTGTACACGCAGGTGTTTTTATCCTCGGAGCAGGTCTCGGATACCCGCTCGCTACAAACATAATAGTCTCAATTATCGCTCCAGCCTTCGCTTTGATGATTCGCAGATATATGGAAACCAGAGGTCGGACAAAACTGAAACGGCAGATGGAACCGGTTCTTAGTAGTTTAGGTTGCGCCTTATATGGTAATCCGTCGTTGAGTAACGCGATAGCTGAAGTTGCCACCAGAACCGAAGACCCGATGCGTCAGCAACTTTTATTGATTGGGGCAGAAATTGCTCATGGAAGAGGCGTTGATGATGCGCTGCAGGCGGCGGCACGGCGCATCGATGACAAAATCTTCACTTTCGCGGTTGACGCAATCGTTGTTTGCAGAGCCACTGGCGCAGACATAAGCGCCGTTCTCGATCGAGTGGCAAAGCTGGCTGGTAGTCGGATTCTGTCTTCCGAGAAAGTTATGGCCCTTGCCGCGCAGCAAAAAACCACCGCTAAGTTTGTGACGCTCATACCCATCTGCTTTCTGTTTGCTGTCTATTCGCTTAATCCTCTGTATGCCGGCTATCTAAGAACAAGTGTGGGCATGGCTGCTCTAGTTTATGCGGCGATATCAGTAGGCACAGGTTTCTACGTGTTAAGCAGAATGACATCTATGGCTCCAGACGGAGGGCGGCGATGAGTGAATATGTCGTTATACTGGGCGCTCTGACGGCGGGAATAGCGGCGTCGATTATTACCCAAAGGGCTACATCAAAATGGATTGGAGTGCCCGGCAGAAAGCCCCTGTACTTTTTGCCCGACCGATACAAAGCATTTCTAGACACAACATTGCGAGCGGCTAGCCCCTTACCTTGCCGTCTTGGTTCAATTCTAAAAAACACGGGGGATGTTTTTTACGTCCAATTAGTGATTGGCGGTCTATTCGCGATTAGTTTGATTCTCTTGAATCCTAGTAGTCCGGCACGCTTTCTTTGGGCGGCCCTCGCGCTCGTGAGCGGGGCATACTTGCCCGTCATCGGACTAGAGCGCCGAGCGCGGTCAAGGACGCGAGATATTAGCTGCGAACTGCCGGGCATAATGGAAATAATAGCATTGGCCCTGCAGGCTGGCATGAGTTTTGATTCAGCAGTTGACTATGTCGTGGAGAAAGTGCCAGGCGCACTTGGCACGCTGCTAGCGAAGGCAAGGTCGACAACCGCCGCAGGTGTCCGACGAGAAGATGCATACACCTCAATCAGTAAAGGTGGTCCCCCGGAGTTACGACAGTTTCTTGAGACCGTATTGCAAGCAGAGCGACAAGGAAAGCCAGTAAGCGATGCAGTCCTCACTTTAGCGGATTCGGTTCGCCTGAAACAACAGCTTCAATTCGAACAGCGCGCGAACCGTCTGCCGACCACTATGTTGATGCCGATATTTCTGTTCATTATTCCCCCTGTTTTGCTGGTGTATCTTTTACCCGCAATTATGAACTTCAAAAATCTTACGTAATAGGAGGTGAGAAAGTTGCTACTTTTTAATAAGGCCATAAAAGCATTAGCTGAAGAGGTTGGTTCGGAGATAACCGAACAGGTTTTTTGGATCGGGCTGATAATCTTAGCCGTGATTATGTTACTTCCACAACTACGTGGTGTATTGATGAACAATTTGCAGTCTCTAATCGATGCGCTCGCCCAATAAGGAGAAGAATGTTTAGACAAAAACAAATTCATGTGTGCGTCGTTGTCGGCTTAATGATTGTTTTTACTGTCGGATGTTCGCGCGGAGATATCAAAAACACGTCAGGGGTTGAACAAGATTTAAAAATATTATCGCCCGTGACGCTGGTAGGACGTGTGTCTAGCGTCCAAACGACGGGCCTCTCGGTTATGGTAATTGATCCAAGCCAACTTAGCAGAAAACCAAAGTTAGCATCCGGCAATTTCATTGAGACCGATTCGGGTACTAAATATTTAAGCGTGACTCAAGAGCCGACGGGCGACATGGTACCTAGGAAGGCGCCTCGGACAGTCATTAAGTCAGGCAATATCATTACAATCGAAGCAAAATTAGCAATCGGACGAAAGACTAGAATTATTGCCACCACAATCACAGTGTCACCTGAACCAAATAAGGCAGGCCAGGCGAGGGAGGTTGATCACGGGCGCGAGTCATTAGTTGCGGGCAAGGTCAGAGAGTTATTGGGGACAGGTTTCATGCTTGACGATATGAACGGTAGACAGATTTCGGTACTGGCTAATAAAGATACACCAATGGTGTCAGGTTCAGCAGGTGGGCTTTTATCTAGTGCTGATTATTCGACGCTAACCGCGGGTATCCAAGTGACCGTCTTAGGTGAGCAGCAAGCTGATGGGACATTTAAGGCGACGCAGATAGCTGCAACAAGGTGAAAAATCAGTGCGGCTGGGTTGTGTCGGCGTCTTTCGAAGCTGTAACTGTTCGCCATACATGAATCAGTCGATGACGCGGACGCCGTTTTATGAAACATTCATAAATAGCATAATACGATCTACTTTTTGCTTCGCTCTTGTCTTCGCGATTTTCTTCGCATTGTGCGGACAAGCAAGGGGTGACGCCTGGTTGACGGGCAACAGCCTTGGTCAACAAGTGTGGATCGACACGTCGCATTACGTGAGCCAACAACGGTGGATAGACACTTCTCATTGGGAACAGCGAGGTCAATATACATGGGTATCGACTGGTTACTGCTACTGGATAGACAACAGCCATGAGGACACGGTAATCGCCTGGATGGTTAGCGATCCAACATGGGGCTGGCCGGCGTGGGGAGGCAGATGGTGGTATCAATATGCCGACCGCCGGTGTCCGCAATATTACGGTGGTTTAGAATGCTACTCAAATTGGACGTGGGGTGCGCATTCTCACCACCAAGATACATATTGTCCGGGTGCCGGCTGGCGTTCCATATGGTGGGTTAGGCACGATTATGGCTACTGGGGTTGGCAAGACACCTCCCATTACGAATGGCAAATCATAAATGTCTGGATAGGATCGGGGTATTGGGAAAACTATCAGGCTTGGATAGTGGAAGGACACTGGGCGGAGCCGCTGCACGGCACCGTGAAGGTCTCGAAAGCTCCGCCTTTTGTCTTTACGCGCTGGCATTTTATGACCTCAGACGGTGAGCAACATACTAGCCAAGACGAACAAGCGCATCTGACGCTAGCTGTGACCGGTTCCTTTAGTAAACCGATTGCCTCAGTTAACGAATATGCGATTGTTCAAAGAACAAATACCGGTCGAGACCTTGACCAAATTAAGATCGTCAGCCGTAGTCTGCAGAACCCGTCAACGCTTGTGTCTCTCAAGAACAAGGTTTATTATCCCCATGCCGGCTCGGGCCGCCACTATTTTGTTTTCACGGCGTCAGATGGCTCGACCGCGTCTCTCTACTGCGATATCCCGATAAACGGTTATCGTTCTATCAACAATTCCGAGGCGACTGAAAATCTTCCGAGTATACCTTTCGCGCGCTCGTTACAGGACGTTGGCGAAATTGAATTCTAGGCGTGAAGATGAGATCTGAGAAAACCTATCTAATGGCGGCAGAAACAGGATCTGTGACGATTATGGTAGTCGCATTCTTGCCTGTCCTGCTGTTGATGTTAGGGTTAAGCATTGATGTTGGGCGGATATTAGCTTCCAAGGCGGAGCTTTACAAGGCTTGCGATATTGCGGCGCGTGAAACGGCTCGACGGATTGACGTGGTTGAGGCCAGCGCAACCGGTAACCAGAAGCGCGATGTCGCGATCGATGAAGTCGAAGTATTCATTAAAAAGAATCTAAACACAGCTCGAGGGATGCATGTTGTCGGCGTAACCGTCATCAGTACCAAAACGCACGTCATGGTGACGTGTCGGGCGGAAGTGCCGCTGCTATTTAGCGGTCTTATTAACCGCCCTATGTCTACCGTTACGGTCACCGGTATGGCCCGGGTTAAACCCTATGTCTCCAGTAACTAGTCATATATAAAGAACACTTTAGCGCTTTAAAGCACCAAGGCAAGAAGCGCGCCTCAAACAACATACGCGTTCACATGGTTGTATGCTTTCTGGCGACGAGCCTTGCATAATTGTTTCCCTCCGAATGTTTTTTGACTCAGGACCACTTCAGCGCTACGTAGCGCTGAAGTGGTCCAACGGCAAACTCCTGTCTGGTCGTCGCGAACACATTGGCAAAAGAGCTATTTACACTGGAGACACTTTAGCGCGTTAAAGCGCTAAAGCAGGCGAGCGGGACCTATACCGCGCGCCGAGAAACCAATATACTGGGGTTTAGAGATACACGAGGCCACTGGTAACGCGACGGGACGCGGGTAGAGTGCGGCGAACCATTCCTGGGCTTTCCTGGGATTCTGTCTTTGGCGGCCGTCAGCGCTGTCTTCTTGCGAAAAAGATACCGGCGGACGCTGGGTTATCGGCCGAAGTTCCGGCCTAATCGACCATTCTAGCGGATCGACCAGGGACTCTAAGGAATCATTTGAGCCAGTTCATTATCGATACGGATGTACTAATAGTATTCTATTGCCGTTTGGAGCGGCCCGACGTTTTGCACGCCGTGTGTGAAGAGGGCGTTGTGGTCTCCGAAACTGTACGGCGCGAGATGGAGGGCGTGGCGCGCGGCATCGGCCGGGAGATTTTTCGGGGTGACGTGGCGGCAGGCGCGGTCCGGGTCGTCGAAGCGGGGCCGCCGGAAGCCAATGAAAGCGCCGGGTTCAATACAACCTTCTTGCATCGCGGCGAGCGGGACACGGCGGCCATCGCGCTGACTCATTTGTACACTATGGTTACCAACGATCGTATGGCCCGCCACGAGCTGATCGGATCGGGGATAACCGTGCGTGACGCGGCCTGGATATTACAGCAGGCCAAAAGCCGGCGCTTGCTGACCCAGGCCCAACACAAAAAACTAAGTCAGAGTTTGGGGAAACGATGGTAGAAGAGGAACAGGAAAGACAGTCCAGACCGCCGGTCATCAAGGCGGTCGGCAAGGATATCAAAAGACGCAACTGGGCCCTGATAGGCGTTATGATTCTCGTTGTCGGCACGCTGGCGTCGTTTGGGCTTGATTATCTGCTGGGGTTGTCTGGTGGGGGATCAATACTCAATGTGGTCGGTTCCAAACCCACGGCGATTATGGCGAAGGCCATTCTGACGGGGGCGGTTTCCGCGACCGACGCCTACGCGGCCACGCATGACGGCACCTATTCCGGTATGGACGGCACCACGATGGCCGAGATTGACGCGGCGACCCAGTGGGCTATCGGGGGTCCTGAAAAAGGCAAGGTAGCAGTTACCGCTGTCACGAATGATTCGTTTACCCTCATCTACACCGACCAGGCGGGGGCGGAATATACGGCCGTCAAAACGCCGCAGAAACTCGTAATGAAAGACGGGTCGGGGAACCCGATCTAGTCAGATACAAGGCATTAAAGGAGGCTGTTGTTGATGAAACTGCTGGTTGTTTTCTACTCCATGTACGGACACATCCTGAAGATGGCGGAAGCGGAAGCAGCGGGAGCAAACAGCGTGGACGGCGTTGAGGTCAGCATCCGCAGAGTACCGGAGACAGTTCCCGAGGAAGTGCTCAAGAAAGCCGGCGCTTGGGAGGCGCATCAAGCGTGCTCCCTCTACTCAGAGTGCCTGCTTGATGAGTTGGGCGAAGCAGATGGTGTGATTTTCGGCACGCCGACTCGCTATGGGATGATGGCGGCGCAGATGCGGCAATTTTTGGATACTAGCGGTTCGATCTGGGCGGCTCGGAAGTTAACCGGCAAAGTCGGGGGCGTTTTCACCAGTTCGAACAACCAACATGGCGGCCAGGAAGCGACGATTCTCAGTTTTCACACGACTTTGCTGCATCACGGCATGATAATCGCCGGCTTACCGTACAATTTCGCGGGACAGACCAGATTCGACGAAGTTACAGGTTGCTCCCCCTACGGGGCCTCGACAGTCGTCGGACATGACAATAAGCATATGCCGACCGACAACGAGCTGGACGGAGCTCGTTACCAGGGCCGCTATGTCGCGCTGCTGACAAAAACCCTTGCCCCGGCTCGTGCCGCGATGATGAAGGAGATGAAGTGAGCGACAAGATCGATTTGACGGGAAAAGTCGTTGTCGTTACCGGCTCGACACGCGGTATTGGCCGGGCGATCGCGGAGGCATGCGCTGTCGCGGGAGCCTCCCAGGTTGTTTCCAGCCGTAATAAGCTGGCGGTGGAAGAGACGGTCGCGGATCTGGCGGCCCGTAATCTGAGCGCCACAGGCGTCAAGTGTGACGTTACCGAACCGGGTGACCTTGAGCGTCTTATGGAAGAGGCCATCGCTGCCTATGGCCGGGTCGACGTCTGGGTTAATAACGCGGGTTTGCCTCAGGGCGTGATCGCTTTGGACGAGATGACGGCTGCCGAAGCGGAGGATATTGTGCGGGTCAATGTGTTGGGCGTGGTCAACGGGTCGCGCGTCGCGCTGCGCTATTTCAAGGAGAACGGCGGTATCTTGGTCAACATGACAGGCAAGGGCTATGACGGCAAGGCCAGCCCGTACACCTCTGTTTACGCGATGACCAAGGCCGCGGTCACCAGTCTCACCAGAAGTTTGGCGGAAGAGAACAAGAATTATCCTGTCTCGGTTCATTTGCTGAGTCCCGGTATGGTGGCAACCGATTTCTATCGCGACTTGCGGGTTGGCAAGAACATGGAGGCGAGAGCGGCCAAAGTTCCCATTATTCTAGACGCCATAGGAGTGCCTCCGGAGGAGACGGGACGTCTGGTCGTCGCGATTGCGGCGCAGGAGCCGGGCCATACGACCGGCGGGTTCTATAATGCCTTCAGCGGGGCGCGGCGGTGGCGGGGGATGACGCGGATGATGCGCCTCGCAATGACAGGCAAGTTGCGCGACTAGGTCTGACAAAAATGCGGATAGCGGTTGTCCACGGATATTTCCTGGCTGATTCCGGCAGCGGCATTTACGTTCGTGAGCTGGCCAGAGCATTTACTAGCTTGGGACATGACGTTACCCTGGTCTGCCAGGAGAAGACTCCCGAAAAATACGATTTTGTCGACGCGGCGTACGCGCTTGATTCCGCTAACCACAGCCTGACGACTATATTCAAACGAGACAGACAATACGCGGGCGCCTGCCGTTGCGTCCGGCCGGACATTCACGGGCTGCTACTGACCTACGTCGCCTCCGGCGACAAATCCTTCGAAAATCATACCTTCCAAGAGGCTGCGACAGAAAAAATTGACGCCTATCTTGATGACAATATCGTGGCGCTCGCGACAATCTTTCGACGTTGGCCGCCTGAGGCAGTCCAGGCCAACCACGCTATTATGCAGCCATATGAGGTAAGACAAGCATTAAGCGAAGCCGGTCTGGAAGAAGTGCCATATACGATGACCATTCACGGCAGCGCGCTCAACTTCAGTCTTAAGGCTGATCCGCGGCTGGTTCCATATTTTATCAGCGCCGCGCGCGACGCGCATTCGATCACCGCTCTCAGCGACTCGAGTGTGGCGGACGTGATTGATTTCTCCGACTCCACGGGCCTGAATATAGGCAGCAAGACAATCGTTATCCCGCCTGGCGTCGACACAATGCTGTTTCGGCCGCTTTCGTGCGTTACAGCACGAAAGCAAACGGTCGGGATTTTTGCCGGCCGGCTATTGTGGACAAAAGGGCCTCAATACCTTATCGCTGCTTTACCTCTGATATTGCGAGATAACCCGGATTTTGAACTGCGATTAGCGGGAGACGGACCGCTGGAGCCAAGCCTGCGCCGCATAATCGAGTTATTGTCGGCCGGGGACGTAGCAGGTGCGGCAGCGTATGTTAGCGAGTCGCCGGACATGGGAGAGGCAGGCGACTGGGGCCAGGTCATACCGGTAATGAACGAACAGGAAAGCGCGCTGTACCTGGCAGCGGCGCGCGGACTGGCCAAGCACGTGACATTTTTGGGACACCTGGCGCACGACGAGATGGCGCCGGCCTTCGCGGCGGCGGACGTATCACTAATGCCCAGCGTATATCCAGAGGCCTACGGATTGAGCGCGATCGAGGCGGCGGCTGCCGGAGCGATTCCAATCGCTACCTACCAGACCGGCTTGCGTGCCCCTTTGGACATCCTAGCGGCAGAACTGGGCGACTCTGGGTTGACCGCTCTGCGGCCGAACGGGAACCTGACGCGCCAGATGGCGGCGGCGGTAACAAGAGTGTTGTCACTTTATGACACGATGGATCAGGGGCACCGCCAGAGACTGCACAAAACAGCAATACGCGAATTTTCATGGGAGACGACCGCTCTCGCTTACTTGGCGGCGTTTTGATAGTATTGAATGATAAAAACGCACTTCACAAGGGGAGGTGACGCGCACGTGATGATAATCATGCGCGAAAGCGCGACAGACAACGACATTGACCATCTAATAGAGAAGGTCAAAGAGGTCGGGGTTGACGTCCATGTCAGCAAGGGCGCGTTCGCGACTGTTATCGGCCTGGTCGGCGATACAATGAAGGCTCGGGACTTGCCGCTGGCGACATTCCCTGGTGTCGAGCGCGTAGTCCCGATACTTAAACCTTTCAAGCTGGTCGGCCGGGAGTTCCATCCGTCTGACACGATTGTCGATGTTCGCGGGGTCAAGGTCGGTGGGAACAATTTTACCGTGATGGCGGGCCCGTGTTCGGTGGAGAGCCGCGAAGTTTACCTTGATATAGCCAAGTTCGTCGCCAAGACCGGGGCGCAGATTCTGCGCGGCGGCGCTTTCAAGCCGAGAAGTTCTCCGTATAGCTTCCAGGGCCTGGGGGAAGAAGGTCTGAAGATAATGGCGGAAGCCCGGGACATAACGGGTTTGCCAATTGTAACCGAGGTTATGGACGCGCGCGATGTCGACCTGGTCGTCGAGTACGCCGATATACTGCAGATCGGCGCCCGCAACATGCAGAACTTCACATTGCTAAAATACGTCGGACAGTCCAACAAGCCGGTGATGATCAAACGAGGATTATCCTCAACGATCGAGGAATTTCTGATGGCGGCTGAATACGTGGTCAGCGGGGGAAACAACGACGTCATCCTATGCGAACGCGGCATTCGGACATTCGAGACCTACACCCGCAACACGCTTGACTTAAGCTGTGTGCCTATAGTCAAGAAACTGAGCCATCTGCCCATCATTGTCGATCCGTCGCACGGAGTCGGTCGTTGGGATATTGTCGAACCGATGAGCATCGCTTCAGTTGCGGTCGGAGCGCATGGCTTGATGATCGAGGTGCACCCGAATCCGGAAGAAGCCTTGTCGGACGGGTACGAGTCTTTGAAATATGACAATTTTGAAACCTTGATGAAGAACGTCAAACAAGCCGTACGGGTTTTCGGCAAAGGCATGTAGGCCGACCGGTGGACGAGATTCGCTCCGCCGCCATTGTCGGCACCGGCTTGATCGGCGGCTCGTTGGGCTTGGCACTGAAGAAGCTAGCCGGACTGGAGCACGTTAGCGGGTGCGCTCGCACCCAAGCAACTCTTGATCGCGCAATCGCCATGGGCGCCATCGACACGGGTTACCTGGATTGCGGTCACGCCGTGCGCGGGGCCGATATAGTTTTCGTTGCGACTCCGGCCTCTCTGATTGTCGAGGAGGTCCGGCGGATCGCCGGCTCGACCAAGCCGGGTGCTATCATCACCGACGCCGCCAGCGTCAAGGCCCGCATTGTGACCGCCGCAGATGAAATAGTCGCGGAGACACGGGCTCGTTTTGTCGGCGGACATCCGATGGCCGGCAGCGAATTGTCGGGCGTCGACGCCGCCAGTCCGGACTTGTTCAAGAATGCCCCTTACATTTTGACTCCAACGGCCGCAACCGACCCGGACGCGCTGCAATCACTGCATAATCTACTGGGAAGGATCGGGGCCCGTGTGTTTACACTGAACCCGACGGCGCACGACCGAGTCGTTGGTGCGATCAGCCATTTGCCGCACATCCTCTCAGCCAGTCTGGTAAACGTGACGTCGGCCGAGAAACGTGATTTCGCCAATATCTTTAAGCTAGCGGCCGGCGGGTTTTACGACATGACCAGGATAGCGGGTAGCCCGGCGGGCATTTGGGTCGACATCTGCCTAGAAAACAGGGAAGCGATTCAATTGCTCATAGATCAATATAAGGATGAGCTTGAGACATTTTCTCAACTGCTGCGGGAAGGCGACGCCGAGGGCGTGCGGTTGAAATTGGCCAACGCGCGAGCGGTGCGTCAAGACCTGCCTAGACTGCAGGAGGCAGAAATGCCTCTAGTCTACGAACTGACCGTGGTAGTTCCGAACCGACCCAAGGTATTAAGCGAAATCACGCTTCTCGTAGCTGACGCCGGGATCAATATCGAGGACATTCAGATCGTTCATTCAACCGAGGCCGACAACGGTCTACTGCGTCTTTCAGTACTTGGAGAATCAGAAGCCCGCCGCGTCGAAGAAACCCTGACCGGGCACGGTTACAGCGCCAGCCTGGAACGGCGGTTGAAATGAGCTTGACCGTTACGGCCATTAACGGTCTGCGCGGCGAGCTGACAATGCCGGGCGACAAATCCATATCACACCGCGCGCTAATGCTGGGCGCGATCGCTGACGGCGAGACACACATTGATAACTTCCTTAACACAGGCGATTGCTTAAGCACGGCGGCTGTTTTGCGCGCCCTAGGCGTTCGCATTGACGGCGTTGGAGAAGAAGTCGTAGTGGTCCACGGCGCCGGCCTAAACGGGCTGCGGGCGGCGGAAAGTGTTTTGGACGCCGGCAACTCAGCCACTACAGCCAGGCTTATGACCGGTCTGCTGGCCGGCCAATCATTCTCGAGCTCGATTACAGGCGACGAATCCTTGCGGAGCAGGCCGATGGACCGGGTAGTCGCGCCATTGACGGCCATGGGAGCGCAAATATCCGGACCGAGCGGGGACGATAAGCTTCCGTTGACGATTACCGGGTCCGCGCTGCAAGGAATCAAATACGACACGCCGGTGGCCAGCGCGCAAATAAAATCGGCTCTTCTGTTGGCTGGCCTATACGCCGCCGGCCGGACCACGGTCCGAGAGCCCTATCCCTCACGAGACCATACCGAGAGGATGTTGGAGGTAATGGGTGCGGCCGTTGCGGCGGAGGGCGGGGGAGTGACTGTGACGGGCGGCACGACGCTAACTGGAACCGCCATCAGCGTGCCGGGTGATATATCCAGCGCCGCCTTCTTTATTGTCGCCGCTATATTGACAGCGTCGTCAAGGTTGGTAATCAGGCAAGTCGGCATGAATTCCGGGCGCATCGGGTTGCTGGATGTCTTAAAAACAATGGGCGCGCCGATAACCTACGACGCCATGACGATCAAAAACAAAGAGCCGCGGGCAGATATCATCGTTACGTCGGGGCCGTTACGCGCCACCACGGTCAGTGCGGAGACGGTACCGCGCCTGGTGGACGAAATACCGATTTTGGCTGTCGCGGCGACTCAGGCGATTGGACAGACGAGTATAAAAGGCGCAGCCGAACTGCGCGTTAAGGAATCCGACCGGTTGAGCGTCATTACCGCCAATCTCCGATCAATGGGCGCCAAAATCAGAGAGACAGCCGACGGCCTCGTCATCAAGGGGCCGACTCCTTTACACGGTGCGGCCGTAAAATCGTTGGGTGACCACCGCATGGCCATGGCTATGATCGTCGCGGGCGTCATCGCCGCCGGCGAGACGGTCATCGATAACGAAGCCTGCATCGACATATCGTTTCCAGGCTTTGAGAGGATGCTGACCGGTGCCGCGGTCTAGCGGGCGCGTGGTGATCGCAATCGATGGACCGGCCGGCTCGGGCAAGAGTACTGTGGCCAAGCAAGCGGCTCAGCGCCTCGGTTTTGATTATATCGACACGGGCGCGATGTACCGGGCTCTGACGTTAAAGGTTTTACATAACGGGGTAGACGTCGCGAACGGACCAAGCATCAAGGAACTGGCCGCGCAAACCGTGATCGAACAGGAGGCTGACCTGGAAGGCGCGGATGTTGTTACGTTTCTGGACGGCGAAGACGTCTCCTGCGAAATTAGACTGCCCGACGTCACCGGAGCCGTTAGCGCCGTATCCAGCCACCCGGAGGTGCGGCGCATATTGGTAGAGCGCCAACGGTACTTGACCGGTCAAGCTGAGAAGGGCGCCGTTATCGAAGGCCGCGACGTCGGAACGGTTGTGTTTCCGGACGCGACGGTTAAGATATATCTGGACGCTAGTCCCGCGACACGAACGAAGCGCCGTCTAATAGACATGCAGGCCTCAGGCGTGGACGTCGACTTGGCAGACGTGGCGGACGCGATAACCACACGAGACAAGCTCGATTCAACACGCGTCGCGTCTCCGCTGCAAATCGCCGCTGACGCTCATGTGATCGACACCAGCAACATGACGATCCCCGCGACTGTTGAGGCGGTCGTCGAACTCGCAAAGGAAGCCGGCCTGGCCGGCCCGGAGGTATAGATGTTTTTCTGGCTTGTTCGCTCGATCGCTGTACCTTTGGGGCGACTTCTGTTTCGGACGACGGTTGCCGGCGCCGAAAATATTCCAATGGCGGGACCGGTTATGGTGGTTGGCAACCACCAAAGTAATCTTGACCCATTCTTCATATCTACCGGCAACCCGCGGCGGCTGTACGCGATGGGGAAAGCGGAGCTGTTTGTAAACCCGATATCGCGCTGGTTCTATCTACACCTTGGGGCGTATCCCATCAAGCGTGGCCAGCCGGACCGCAAGGGCTTAAAAAAGATCCTCGACCTGTTCTACCAGGGCAGCGCCGTGATAGTGTTCGCCGAAGGCGGCCGGTTTCGGGAGCCCGGATTGGGTCCCCTTGAGCCGGGAGTCGTTTTTCTCGCGGATATGGCGAACGTGCCGATCTTGCCGGTCGGGCTCCAGGGTCCGGGCCTGATCTGGCCGAAAGGAGCTAGACTGCCCCGCCTGCCCAAGGTGCGCGTCAGATTTGGTCAAACATTTATGGTCGCGGATTTCGCGCCGCGCGCCGCGGCCAAAACGGGAGCTGAGAAGCGAGCTCGCCAGACGGCGATCCTAGATCGGATCGCAAATGAGATCAAAGCTCTGACGGACGATGCCTTCTAACAAACTCTTCGGCCTGGGAATACTGACGATCTTAGGTTACGGCGCCATCGCCGGTTTAGGTGACCAACGCGAGCTGCCGGTGGCGTTTCAAATCATCTTCTGGCTAGTCTTTGTCATCTATTTGATTGGCGTCCGTATCGCCTGGCGGACGCGCACCGACGATAAACGCAGCCTGGCGGTCATCCTTTTGGTTGCGGTCATTATTCGGATGATGATGGTTGTTTGTTCGCCTACTTTATCAGACGATGTCTACCGCTACGCGTGGGAAGGCAAGATTCAGACGGCTGGTCTAAATCCTTATAATCACACACCTGTGGACGCGTCATTGAAATCGTTGTGGAACGACCCCCTATATAAGCAGCTTTGCCCGCGCTACACGCTGCAGGCGGCTGTCTACCCGCCGGCGGCCGAGGCAGTGTTTTGGCTTGGCGCCTTGCCCGGAATCGCACCCGTCTGGCTGATCAAACTGCTCCTTGGTTTGGCTGACATCGGTTCGCTTTGGCTCTTGGTATTGATTTTGAGACGGCTTAAATTGAATCCCTTGCGAGCCGTTATCTACGCCTGGAGTCCGTTGGCGGTTTTGGAGATCAGTCAAAGCGGTCACATTGACGGCCTGGCCATCCTGTTCGTCCTGGCCGCGGTGCTGGCGGTCTTGCGCGGCAAGGACGTATTGGGCGGGGTTTTCGGCGCGCTGGCATTCGCCGCAAAGATCACGCCCGCCGTTATGTTGCCGGCTTTATATCGGAAGAAAGACTGGCGTTTCCCTTTAGCCTTCATACTGACGCTGGCTGTGACCTGTCTGCCATATCTGAGCGCCGCGGAAACGTGGTTTGGGCTAAAGACTCAAGCTGGGAATCAACCATATTTCAACTCGGGAATAAAGGGTGCTATAGAGGCGATCATTGGCCGCAGCATTGGCTTGAACAACGTCTACGACGCGGCTGCGATCGTTGCGCTTGCCGTAGGCGCGCTAGTTGTCTGGCTGCGTCAAGACGGCAGTGATAAGGCAACGATGGACGGACTGTTTTTGATGGCGGCCCTATTTTTGGTCGTCACGCCGTACTTGCCGCAATGGTATGTCTTACTTATAATCCCGTTCCTTGCGTGGCGTCCTTCGCCGGCTTTTCTCTGGCTGTCAGGCGGCGTCATGTTGATGTATGTTATCTACATGAAGAACGGCGCGGGCCTGAATTGGCCGGGTCAGATAGAATATGGCGTTTTCTTTTTACTGCTTATCGGGGAAGCTATAAACCATACGTGGCAACGCGTCCGAAAGTTTGACACATCAGTAGCTGGGTTGATAGGATAGTTCAAGACCTTTAAGTTCGGTCCTGCGAGGCCGGCAAGGAGAAAGATCAAAAACATACAGCGGTATGGTATGCTTTCTTGCGCTCGCACGTTGAGACCAAGAGGGCATTTTTTGTAAGCTAAATACGGGAGGCGCCAATGGGGTTCAAAGTACGAGCCAAAATTCTCTCGGCTGATGATATGGATCGGGCGTTGACCCGCATTGCGCACGAAGTGATCGAGAAGAACAAAGGCGCCGCCGCCCTGGCAATTATCGGACTGCGGAGTCGCGGCCATCATCTGGCCGAACGCCTCCAGGATAAGATTGCGGCGATCGAACCGCTCGCTCAACCCCTTGGCTCCCTGGACGTTACCTTTTACCGGGACGACATAGGTAAGAAACTGCGTCCCGAAGCCTTTCAGACTGATATTCCCTTTGACGTAACCGACCGGGACATTATCCTTGTTGACGACGTTCTCTATACCGGGCGCACTGTCCGGGCCGCGCTTGACGCGATTATGGACTTCGGGCGGCCCGCCTCCATCCAGCTGGCCGTTATGATTGATCGCGGCCACCGCGAACTTCCCATTAGAGCAGATTATGTGGGCAAGAACATTCCGACCGCCGGGAAGGAAGACGTAAGAGTGCGGTTAACCGATATAGACGGAGTTGACGAGGTAGTGGTGGGTGAGCCCGATGCTGACTGACGGTAAGGACCTGCTGGGCATCCGCGAACTGTCGCGCGCGCATATCGAACTGATATTGGAGACCGCGAATTCCTTCAAGGAAGTCAGCGGCCGCGAGATAAAGAAGGTCCCGGCGCTGCGCGGACGCACCGTGGTCAACCTTTTCTTGGAACCAAGTACCCGCACGCGCACTAGCTTCGAGCTGGCGGCCAAGCGCCTGAGTGCCGACGTGATCAACTTCTCGGCCTCGACGTCTTCAATAGTTAAGGGCGAAAGCCTAAAAGATACGGCCGCGACACTGGAAGCCATGAACGCCGATTTGGCCATAATTCGTCATAGCGCAGCCGGAGCTGCGCACTTCCTAAGTCGGGTTAGCCGTTTAGGCGTTGTGAACGCCGGTGACGGGGCGCACGAGCATCCAACACAGGCGCTGCTGGATCTCTACACCATTAGAGAAAAGTTGGGACGTACCGACGGCCTGAAGATAGCCATAGTTGGAGATATCGCGCATTCGCGCGTCGCTCGCAGCAATATTTTGGGGATGACGAAGATGGGCGCGGCGGTTACCGTCGTGGGCCCGCCGACGCTGATTCCGGCCGAGGTGGAGGGACTTGGCTGCCAGGTTTCGTACAGCCTGGACGACGTCTTGCCGGAAGTGGACGTCGTCTACCTATTGAGGTTGCAGCTCGAGCGACAATCGGAAAGTCTCCTGCCGAGTCTGCGCGAATACGCCGGCCGTTACGGACTATCGGAGCGACGGGTTGGTTTGATGAATCCCGAGGCTTTAATCATGCACCCGGGCCCAATGAATCGCGGCGTGGAGATTGCCAGCGAGGTTGCCGACATGTCCCAAGCGGTCATCACCGAACAAGTCGCCAACGGCGTGGCAGTACGGATGGCGGTACTTTTTCTACTGCTGGGAGGCGGCGCCAATGGCTAGGTTGCTTGTCAGAGGCGGCCGGGTTGTTGACCCGTCCCGAAATTTTGACGGACCGGCCGACGTGCTCATCGAAAACGGCGTCGTAGCCGCAATCGGTCCCAAACTGAAAGCTGAACCTAAAGTTAAGGTATATGACGCTAAGGGTTTGATAGTCGCGCCGGGCCTAATCGACATGCACGTGCATTTGCGTGAACCCGGGCGAGAAGACGAAGAAACGGTCCAGTCGGGAGCACGGGCCGCGGCGGCGGGCGGTTTTACCTCCGTTAATTGCATGCCTAATACCGATCCTGTAATTGATAACGCTTCGGTTGTCCGGATGCTGCGCGACCGCGCGGAAGCGGTCGGCTTGGTAAACGTCTATGTCACGGGCGCAATCACCAAGGCGTTGGACGGCAAGGAAATCTCTGACATGGGCGACATGGTGAAATTCGGAGCCGTGGCGTTCAGCGACGACGGGCGCTCGGTCATGGACGCGGAAGTGATGCGGCGCGCAATGGAATACGTCAAGATGCTGGACGTGCCGCTGATTGTTCACCCGGAAGACCACAGCCTGTCGCGCGACGGTCAAATGCACGAGGGATACTACTCGACGTTGCTAGGTTTAAAACCGATCCCGGCGCAAGCCGAGGAGGTCATAGTTGCCCGGGACATCCGGCTGGCCGAGCTGACTAAAAGCCGCGTCCACCTGACTCATATTTCCACTAAGGGCAGCATGGAGATGGTCAAGATCGCCAAATTGCAGCACATACCCGTGACTTGCGACGTCACCCCGCATCATCTGACACTGCACGACTCAGATTGCGTTGGATACGATACAAATTATAAGGTCAATCCGCCACTGCGAGGAGAAGCGGATGTTCTCGCGTTGCGGCAGGGTCTGGTAGACGGCACGATCGACGCCATCGCTAGCGACCACGCGCCGCACGCCGTTCAGGAAAAGGAATGTGAATGGGCATACGCTGCCTGCGGCAAGATAGGTCTGGAAAGCACGTTGGGCGTGATGTTGACGGCGTTAGTTAAAGAGGATGTTATCAGCCTGCCGGTCTTGATCGACAAACTGAGCTGCGCTCCGGCGCGCTTGCTGGGTCTCGACAAAACGGGGCGCGGTACGCTAAGCGTTGGCTCGGTCGCCGACATTACTTTGATCGACATGAAGCGGGAGTGGACGGTTGACCCGAGTAAACTGCAATCAAAATCGAAGAACACCCCGTACGGCGGCTGGGAACTTACTGGACGCGCGGCGGATGTAATTGTGGGAGGCAAGCTTGTCAGACTATAAACCGGCGATTTTGTTGCTAGAGGACGGCACTTCGTTTGAGGGAGCGGCCATGGGGGCGGAAGGTGAAACCTTCGGCGAGGCCGTTTTCAACACCAGCTTGACGGGATACCAGGAGATTTTGACGGATCCATCTTACGCCGGTCAGCTTGTGACCATGACTTACCCGCATATCGGAAACTACGGGTTGAACATGGAGGACAAAGAGTCCCGGCAGCCTTTTTTGAACGGGTTTATCGTGCGGGAAGAGTCGCGTATGTTCTCTAATTATCGCGGCGCGTTTACTTTGGGCGACATGCTACGCCGCCACGAGATAGTCGGTATCCAGGACATCGACACCAGAGCCCTGACCAAACACATCCGAACTGCGGGCGCGATGAAAGCCGCCATATCGAGTGTGGAATTCGACCAAAGGTCTCTGGCTCGCAAGCTGGCCGCCTATCCGTCGATTGTCGGTCTGGATTTAGTCAGGAGCGTCACGAGCGACAAATCGTATGTCTGGCCGGGCAGCGAGGGCGGCGATCTAAATGTTGTCCTGATAGACTACGGCGCCAAGTTTAACATCCCGCGAGAGCTGACGCGGCGCGGCTGCAAAGTTACGATTGTTCCGGCCGCTACGCCGGCCGCCGCCATCTTGAAGACAAAGCCGCATGGCGTGATGCTAGCCAATGGTCCAGGCGACCCGACCGCTGTCACCTACGGTATTGAGACGATTCGCGGCCTATTGGGGAGGGTTCCGTTGTTCGGCATATGTCTAGGACATCAGTTGCTCGGACTGGCCTTGGGAGGCTCCACCTTTAAGCTCAAATTCGGTCATCGCGGCGCCAATCATCCGGTTATGGATCTGCGGACGCGCCGCGTGGAGATTACGAGCCAGAATCACGGCTTCGCGGTCGACGCGGAATCATTCCCCGGTAAAAGCGCTTACGGCGACACCGGCGTCGAGATTACGCACATAAATTTGAACGACAAGACAGTTGAAGGGATCCGCTGCGGCGACATTCCCGCCTTTTCAGTCCAATACCATCCGGAAGCGGCCCCGGGGCCGCATGACAGCTTGTATCTGTTTGACGAGTTTATCGAGTTGATGCGCTGATGCCAAAACGCACTGACATCAAGAAGATTTTAATCATCGGGTCCGGTCCGATTGTAATCGGTCAGGCCTGCGAGTTTGATTATTCCGGGACGCAAGCTTGTAAAGTGCTGCGCCGCGAAGGTTACGAAGTGGTCTTGGTCAATTCGAATCCGGCCACAATCATGACTGACCCCGAGTTCGCGGACAGAACGTATATCGAACCTATAACCCCGGAATTCGTCGCGCGCGTCATCGAGCAAGAACGACCTGATGTTTTGCTGCCGACGTTAGGCGGGCAGACCGGCTTGAATACCGCCGTCGCTTTGGCCGAATCGGGCGTCTTAGATAAATTCGGAGTCGAATTGATCGGCGCCAAACTCGAGTCGATCCAAAAGGCCGAAGACCGCGATCTGTTCGACCAGGCCATGAAGAGTATCGGCCTGGAGCTGCCCCAAGGCGGTTTCGCCTATTCCTTAAAACAAGCGCGCGAACTGGCCAAGGACATCGGTTTTCCGGCCATAATCCGACCCAGCTTTACTTTGGGCGGGTCGGGCGGCGGGATCGCGCACAACCAAGAGGAATTTGACAGCATTGCCGGAGACGGCCTGCGCAAGTCCATGATTACTGAGATTTTGGTAGAAGAGTCCGTTATCGGCTGGAAGGAATACGAGCTCGAGGTCATGCGCGACATCAAGGACAATGTGGTCATCGTGTGTTCCATAGAGAATTTCGACGCGATGGGCGTGCACACGGGCGATTCCATTACGGTAGCTCCGGCACAAACCTTGTCCGACCGGGAATACCAACGTTTACGGGACGCCTCGTTGGCGATTATTCGTGAGATAGGCGTGGAGACGGGCGGCAGCAACATCCAGTTCGCGATCAACCCCGATGACGGCCGGCTCTTAATCATCGAAATGAACCCGCGCGTGTCGCGTTCTAGTGCGCTGGCCAGTAAAGCGACCGGGTTTCCGATCGCGAAGATTGCGGCTTTATTGGCGGTCGGCTACACGCTGGATGAGATACCGAACGACATTACCCAAAAGACCCCGGCCAGTTTCGAGCCAACGATTGACTATGTCGTTGTCAAAATCCCGCGTTGGGCCTTCGAGAAATTCCCGGATACGGACATGACATTAACAACCAAAATGAAGTCGGTCGGAGAGGCGATGAGCATCGGGCGAACTTTCAAAGAGGCTCTTCAGAAAGGCGTTCGCTCTCTGGAAACCGACCGTTACGGGTTGGGCTCCGACGGCAAGGGGGATATCGACGAAGCGCAATTGATCGAGAAACTGCGCGTTCCGAACCAAGATCGATTGTTCTACATCAAACACGCCCTGACGTCCGGTATGCCGATCGCCGAGGTTCACTCTTTATCCGGCGTTGATCCGTGGTTCTTGGACCAGATACTTCAACTGGTGGAGTTTGAGAGAGAAATGCGGGCGGCGGGCCCGCGGGCCGACATAATCCGCCGCGCTAAACGGCACGGGTATTCAGACCGGCAGCTCGCCTTTATGTTCGAACAAACGGAAGGCGAGGTCCGCGCCCAAAGGCTGGCGGACGGCACCAAAGCGACGTTCAAATCGGTCGACACCTGCGCGGCCGAATTCGAAGCCTACACGCCTTATTACTACTCAACCTACGAGCATGAGTCAGAGCTGGTTCGTTCCCGGCGTAAAAAGGTGATGATCTTAGGCAGCGGACCTAACCGCATTGGCCAAGGGATCGAGTTCGACTATTGCTGTGTACACGCGGCCTTCGCCCTAAAAGGTGAAGGCTACGAGACGATTATGGTCAACTGTAATCCGGAAACCGTTTCGACCGACTATGACACGTCCGACAAACTCTATTTTGAGCCGCTAACATTCGAAGACGTTATGAACATCATTGAAGCGGAGCGCCCGGATGGCGTCGTCGTTCAATTTGGCGGGCAGACTCCCCTGAAACTGGCGCGCGCGCTTGAAGCCGCCGGCGTGCCCATTATGGGGACCTCGCCGGACAGCATCGATCTGGCTGAAGACCGAAAGCGTTTCGGCGCTTTGATCGCTAAGTTAGGCATCAAGCAACCGGCGAACGGAACGGCTTTTAGTTATCAAGAGGCGCTTGTGGTCGCCAAAGACATTGGTTATCCGCTCGTTGTCCGTCCATCGTACGTGCTCGGCGGGCGGGCAATGGAAATCGTTTATTCTGAAGATATGCTTGAGGGTTATATCAAGAACGCGGTCAAAGCGTCGCCGGAGCACCCGGTTCTAATCGACAAGTTTTTGGAGGATGCCATCGAGGTCGACGTTGACGCCGTTTGCGACGGACACGACGTTTTCATCGGCGCAATCATGGAACATATCGAAGAGGCGGGCATCCATTCGGGCGATTCGGCGTGCGTCATACCGCCATATACGCTTAGCGCAAGCCTCCTGGAGATTGTCGAAAATCATACCCGCCAACTCGCCAAATCGCTAAAAGTTATCGGCCTGATAAATATTCAGTTCGCCGTTAAAGACGACACCGTCTACGTGCTTGAGGTCAATCCTCGCGCCAGCCGGACGGTGCCCTTCGTCAGTAAGACGATCGGCGTACCCATGGCCAAACTGGCCGCGCGTGTGATGGCCGGCCGCAGACTCAAGGACCTTAAACCAGAGCGCGCCGACTACGAAAAATACGTGTCCATCAAAGAGGCCGTCCTGCCGTTCGGACGTTTCCCGGAGCAGGATACCGTTCTTGGTCCGGAGATGAAATCGACAGGCGAGGTGATGGGCATAGATACGACTTTTGGCAAGGCTTTCGCCAAGGCGGAAATGGCCGCCGGCTCCGCTTTGCCGGTATCCGGCAACGTTTTCATAAGCGTCAACAATAAAGACAAACGGCACATCATCGGCATAGCGAAAAGCCTAGCCAAGATGGGCTTTAGCATCTGCGCAACTGCCGGTACCGGCGACACCCTGCAAAAGGCCGGCATTGACGCGATGCTCCTTAACAAGATTCATGAAGGCGGTCCCAATGTGATCGACTTGATTAAGGAAGACAAGGTCGACCTGATGATAAACACGCCCTTAGGCAAAGGGCCGCGCACCGACGGCTACTATATCCGAACCGCGGCGTCCTTCTACGGTGTGCCTTTGATAACCACGATGAGCGCCGCTCAGGCGGCCATCCAAGGCATTGAGGCGATGCAGGAAGAGGATATTGGAGTAAAGGCGATCCAGGACTATCACGGCTAAGCGGAAACTACAAACAGCTCGACGAGTACGAGGATGACGTGACAGAAAGACACTTGACGCAAGATAAGCTGGAGATTATCTCAAATAAGGTGGTGGGGGACCGATTCTACCGTCTAACCGTCCGCAGCCATAGCTGGGCCAAAACCGCGCGCCCCGGCCAATTCGCGCACATCCGGGTAGGAACGGGCCTGGAGCCTCTATTGCGCCGTCCCATATCCATCCACGGGCTGGATGATCGCGACGCGGTCGCGTTTCTCTACCAAGCCAAAGGCGCCGGTACCGCCGCGCTGGCCGCGATGCGAGCGGGAGAGGCTGTCGACGCCATCGGGCCGGCGGGCAACGGATTCACAGTGGACGCCCGTTACAAGCGAACAATTCTAGTGGGGGGCGGAATAGGAGTAGCGCCGCTAATGTTTTTGGCGCAGGCCTACCGCGCCAAGGGAACGGCTGTGACAGTTCTTTTGGGCGCTCGCTCTAAAGACTGCTTGACCTGCTTGGCGGACTTCAAGTCACTCGGTTGCCAGGTGACTGTGACAACCGATGACGGGAGCGAGGGTCACCGCGGCTACGTTACGGATATTCTGGAACAACAGATTTCGGCCGGCCCCGGCCCGGTCGCTGTATTCGCGTGCGGGCCGACAGTCATGATGCGGCGAGCGGCCACTATCGCGGCGCTATATGATGTCCACTGCGAGGTCTCGCTGGAAGAAAGGATGGCCTGCGGTATAGGCGCCTGCCTCGGCTGCGCTGTCATGACGACAGCGGGCTACCGCCGGGTTTGCGCCGACGGGCCGGTCTTCAGCGCTGAGGAGGTTGTATGGATTGGCTAGGCGACCTGTGGTACTACCATAAGGGCTACGTACTTGCCGTGGGCGCGGCTATAGCGGTTCTATTGCTGGCCGCAGGCATCTGGTGGTTCGGAATCGAAAGACTGCCCGGTTACAATATCGAGCCGGTTCTTAAGAACGAATATATCGAACCCGGCGGCGAGATATCACGATACGCGACTGGATTCGTGATCTCGAACGAACAGAGCATTTTGGGGCCGAAAATAAGTGTCCGCTCGGATGTTACCCAGCAATCGCTAACATTCTTCTTGCCCGAAACAGCGCCCGTTTGGCTGGGACTGGTCATTGGAAACAAGACTATAACCGGCCAAGAACGCCTGACATTTACCGATATCAAGGCCGGGCAAAGAGTCGCGGTCTTTATAGGTCCAGTAAACAAGGCGCGACGAGTGAACATTCTGAAAAGATGAATCTAGACACAGATATTGCCGGTATAAAACTAAAGAATCCGGTCATCATGGCCAGCGGCACATTTGGGCTTGACTACGCCCGCCTGACAGATCCGGCTAGACTGGGGGCCGTCATACCTAAAAGCGTAACTTTTGAGGCCAGAAGCGGCAATCCCGCGCCACGCGTTTGGGAAACAACGGCCGGCATGCTGAACTCGATAGGCTTGGAAAACAGGGGTGTTACGTATTTCGTCGAAGAAGAACTCCCGCTCTGGCTAAGCCTGGGAGCGACCGTGATCGCCTCGATTGCGGGAGAGACAATCGAAGAGTTCGTTCGCGTGGCAGAGGTCTTGAGTGAAGTTGAAGGCATCTCAGGTCTGGAAATCAATGTCTCCTGTCCCAACGTCGACCGCGGCGGCATCCAATTCGGCTGCCGTCCGCGCTTAGCGGCCGACGTTACAACAGCGGTAAAAAACATCGCCAACAAACCTGTGATTGTCAAACTAACACCCAACGTTACCAGCGTCACTGAAGTGGCGAAGGCGGTTGAGGCGGCCGGCGCCGACGCGGTCAGCCTAATTAACACCGTCCTGGGCCTGGCAATCGATATCGCCGCGGAGAAGCCCGCGTTGGGCCGAGTGGTTGGCGGCTTGTCCGGTCCGGCGATCAAGCCGATTGCCCTGCGCCTCGTCTATGAGGCAGCCGGGGCTGTCGATATTCCCGTAATAGGTCTGGGAGGCATAACAACGTCTAGTGACGCCATCGAATTCATGCTGGCAGGCGCTGCCGCCATACAAATCGGCACGGCGACTTTTGTCGAGCCGAAAACAGGGGAAAAGGTTGTAGCCGGGATAGACGCTTATTTGCGGGAGCACAACTATGACAACGTCACTCAACTGATCGGCAAGGCGAGGTTATGAAAGCCAATGACAGATTGATTATTGCCATCGATCAGCCCGGGTTGGCCGGTGTGATGCGCACCGCCAACGCGATGCGTGAGTTCGCGGCGACCGTAAAGATCGGATCGACCGCGTTTAATACGAGCGGCCCGATGGTCGTCCAGGCGCTGGCCAAACTTAACTTGCGTGTTTTTCTTGATTTGAAACTGTTTGACATTCCCGAGCAAGTGGCCGGCGCGGTGCGCGCGATGACCCGCTTGGGTGTTTTCATGATGACTGTCCATACGTTAGGCGGCCCGGAGATGATGGCAGCCGCCAAAAAAGCGGCCCGGGAAGAAGCTGAGCGGCAGGGAGTCACAGTGCCTTTGATTGTCGGCGTAACCATCTTGACCAGCTTGGACGACACTTGGCTGACAAGGATCGGGTTAGCGGGCACGGGCAAAACGGTACCTTTACTGGCGGCGGCGGCTCGCGAGGCGGGACTGGACGGGGTCGTTTGTTCGGCGTTAGAGTGCGCCAGCGTCAAGACAGCCTGCGGCGACGATTTCTTGACGGTCGTGCCCGGGATCCGTCCGTCCGGCAGCGGCAGAGACGATCAGAAACGCGTCGCAACGCCCCGCTTCGCGCGGTCGCAAGGCGCCGATTTTCTTGTCGTGGGCCGGCCTATTACGGCGGCTGCGGATCCGAAGCAGGCCGCCACGGCAATTCTGCAAGACATGGATTTAAAGGAGAAGACATGAACGAAGAGGAAATCCTCGAAATCCTGCACGACGCGGGTGCCATTAAGAAAGGTCACTTCCAACTGACGAGCGGATTGCACGCGGACACCTATTACCAGTGCGCCGCCGCGCTAGAGAGTCCTCGCCTCACACAAAGAATGGGCGACGAGATCGCGAGACTCTACGACGGCCAGCCTGTGGACCTTGTCGTGAGCCCGGCGTTGGGGGGCATCGTCTTGGGGTTCGCGACCGCGCTTGCGCTGGACACCCGATTTATCTGGGCGGAGAGAGCCCAGGGCGCGATGACGTTTCGGCGCGGTTTTTGCGTCAACCCAGGCGCGCGAGTTTTGGTTGTGGAAGACGTTGTCACGACGGGCGGATCGGTCGCCGAAGTCATCGAGCTGGTGGAGAGATCAGGCGGAGGGGTTGTTGGCGCGGCGTGCTTGATGAATCGCGGGGCCCTCGACTCTGTCGCCAACCATGATTTGAAATCCCTGGTCACCGTGGCGACTATTGCATATGAACCTAAGAAATGCCCGCTCTGCGCCGTTGGAAACGCCATAGAAAGCCCAGGTAGCAGACGTAATTGAAATTGTGATAAAAAGCGGTTGCATTGTGAACAGGGGCGTTAGTATAATTAGCACCGTCATCGGATTTCCACACACACAAGGAGGGAGTAGTATGGCATTACCGAATCTATCTACTGCGGACAGGCAAGCGGCGCTGCAAAAGGCGCTTCAGGTCAGGCGCGAGCGGGCCGAAGTGCGCGCTAAGCTGAAGAATGGCTCGATGAGCCTGAAGCAGTGCTTAGACAAGGCGGACGACAAGATCGTCGGTCGTATGAAGGTTAGCGCTGTCCTAGAGTCACTTCCGGGTATCGGCAAAGTGCGCGCGGCCGCTATTCTGGAGGAATTGGGCATCAGCCCGACCAGAAGAGTTCAGGGCCTAGGCGTACGTCAGAGCGAAGGCCTTTTGAAAAAGGTTGTTAAGTAACAAGGTATTTGTGCCAAAAAAAGGCAAGCTGTTTGTTATTTCTGGCCCGTCCGGGGTAGGCAAAGACACATTGGTCGGTTTAGTCCTACCCGGACCGGCCAATCTGGAGAGAGTGGTCACAGCGACAACGCGGCCGCCCCGACCGGGTGAACGTGACGGGATCAACTACTGGTTTCTCACGGCCGAAGAGTTCGAGAGACGGATCAAGGCAAATGAGTTTCTGGAGTGGGCGGTTGTGCACGGCAACAGATACGGTACGCCGGCGCCAGCTGTCAGCGAGAAATTGGCTCACGGAATATCCTTGATTCTGGCAATCGATATCCAAGGGGCTAAATCAATAAGAGATGAAATGGGGGAGGCCGTGACAATATTCATTGCGCCTCCCTCGTTCAAAGAACTGGAAGAACGCTTGCGCGGCCGCTCAACGGAATGTGACGCCGAAATTAACGGGCGTATTGAAGCAGCCGAAGACGAGATGGCTCAGATGGACAAGTATGACTACGCCATTGTCAATACGGAGATTGAGCAAGCGGCAGGGGAACTGAAGCAGATCATAGAGAGCCACACGAGCTAGGGCACCGCGAGGAGACGTTGATGACAGAAACGAGGATTGACGAGCTCATAGAGAAAGCGGAAAGTAAATTCGCTCTGGTTGTCGGAGCCTCGAAACGAACCCGGCAAATAACCGATTTTCTAAACGCCCGAAATCCGGGCGAGACCAGCCAAGACGATGCGGTGCCGCCGCCTGTCAGTGAGCTCATGATCAAGAAGCCTCTAATGATCGCGTTGGATGAGATCGCGGACGGCAAGGTGGACATCGTTCATGTCGAGCCTGTTTCGGAGGAAATAACGACCATGGCCGAAACCAGCGCCGCCAGTGAAGCGGCCGCCATCCTGGCGGTCAAGGCGCCTGAGGTAACCAAGGACGAGGGCGAGCCGGAGGAAACGGTCGAACCCGCCGTCGAGGCCCAGCTAAGCGAGACCGAAAACACCCCGGACGCCGGCTGATCTCTTCAGTCACGGAGGCTCTCGTGTGGCGCGACAAAAACATCATCCTCGGTGTTACCGGGGGCATAGCCGCGTATAAGTCGGTTGGCATCGCCCGCCGTTTGGTGGAGCAAGGCGCCAACGTGCAAGTGGTCATGACCAAAGCAGCCACTGAATTTGTCACTCCGCTCACGTTCGCGGCCGTAACCGGCCAACGCGTAATAACCACACTTTTCGACTCTTCCGACGAACCCATTTACCACATTAGCGCTACTAACAGCGCGCACCTAATTATTGTGGCCCCGGCTAGCGCCGACTTCATCGCAAGAATGGCCGCGGGTCTGGCCAACGACGCGTTGGCGGCGACTGTGTTGGCCGCCGGATGCCCGGTTCTGCTGGCACCGGCGATGAACACTCGGATGTGGCAGAATCAGGCCACCCAAGACAATGTGCGTCTGGTCAAAGAAAGAGCAATCAGGACCATAGGGCCGGCGGAAGGCCCGTTGGCGGAAGGTTACGGGGAAGGGCGGATGGCCGAGGAAGGCGACATAATCGATACCGCGCTGACGATGATCAAAGGCAAACAGACGTTGCAGAACAAGCGCGTGATAATAACCGCCGGCGGTACTCAGGAGAAGATAGATATCGTCAGGTACCTAGGAAACAGAAGTTCAGGAAAAATGGGTTACGCGCTGGCGGCAGCCGCGGCTGCCCGGGGAGCGAAGGTGACGTTGATTTCAGCTCCCACCGAATTGCTACGGCCAGCCGATGTCGATTTCGTTAAAGTTGTCTCGGCTGAAGAGATGAGGGCGGCGGTTGTTAAGCGATATCCAAAGGCCGATATCGTAGTCATGGCGGCGGCTGTGGCCGACCTCAGAGCCACTGAGGCAGCCAGTGGGAAGATTAAGAAAGGCCAGCTAGCGACGTTAAAATTGGAAGCAACTCCGGACATATTAGCCGAATTGGGCGCGAAGAAGAAGCATCAATGGCTAATCGGATTCAGTGCCGAGTCATCCGACCTTATTCATAACGCTCAAGTTAAGCTTGAGAACAAAAAGATTGATGTGATTGTCGCCAATGACATATCTCGGAGCGATATCGGCCTCGGCTCGGACTTCAATCAAGCGACCATTCTCACCGCGGACGGCAGGGTAGAAGACACGGCCCGGTTAAGTAAACCGGCGCTGGCAGCCTTAATTTTTGACGAGTTCACCCCGAAGGGGTAGCGTGGCGCGACAAAAGCACAATCGCCAAATCATTCTGGACGCCGCTCTTAAGACGTTTGTTAAGAACGGTTACTCCGCGACTCGTGTCAGTGACATCGCGGCGCAAGCCGGCGTGGCCGAAGGCACTCTGTATAACTATTTTGGCAGCAAAGAGGAAATGCTCTTGGCCTTGTTCGACGAGAAATGGGGCGGGATGATCGACGAATTGAGAATCAAGGTTCGTCGACTGCCGGATCCGAACGATAAGCTGAAAGTTATGTTCTCGACAGTCATTAAACTCTTTAAGAAGGACCGGGAGCTGGCGGAGATATTTCTCGTTGATGTGAAGCAGAGTTCGATGTTTCTAAACAACTACACGGTCAACCGGGTCATGGACTTTATCGATATGATTGAAGATATCCTCAAGGACGGCCAGGCGCAAGGTTTGTACCGCCGTGATCTTGATACCAAAGTGGCAAAAATGGTTATTTTCGGCGCGGCTCAGGGGATCCTACTAGGTTGGGTGTTGAATGAGACCGCGCCGGTGCGCGGGAAATCCTTCAGTTACTCATTGGCGCGAGCCGCGGTAGGCCTGCGAGGGATTTTTAAATACGGGTTATAACAAAAGGAGACAAACTTGACGGAGGGTAAGACAGCCGCCGGACCGCCGGGATACGATCACAATAAGCGGGCTCCCGAGGATGTCCAGCGACTATTTAACACCATCGCCCCGGGTTACGACCGCTTGAACCGGATCGTAAGTCTAGGTCTTGACGTCGGATGGCGGCGCCGCGTGGCGCGCGCGACCCGGTCGGTCGAAGCGGACCAGATACTAGATGTCTGCACCGGTACCGGTGATCTGGCCATTGAGCTGGCCCGTATGAAGCACGGCCAAGCCCACGTTAACGGCGTTGACTTTTCGCGAGCCGCCGTTGCTCTGGGGCAACAGAAAGTCAAAGCTCTTGGGTTAAGCGAGTATGTCGACCTTATTGAAGGCGACGCAATGCATCTTCCTTTCGAGGACGAGGTGTTCGACGTAGTTACTATCGGGTTCGGTTTTCGCAATATTCAAGATCGCAAGAAAGCCCTGCGAGATTTCTTGCGGGTCACGAAACCGGGTGGGATGTTTGTGTGTCTGGAAGTAAGCCAGCCTCCGGCGGTTTTGAAATCCGGGTACTACTTATATATGCTGTATATCGTGCCGTTGATTGCCCGTTTGCTGGGGGCCGACCCTCAAGCTTACCAATACCTCGGCCGCTCCATCAGAGCGTTCCCAGGCGCTCGAGAATTTGCTGAATTCATCGAATCATCTGGCTGGAAAAACGTCACCTACCGCAAGCTAGGCCTGGGGTCCGTGGCGATACACAAAGCATATAAACCTCTTTAGAGTACGAAGGTTATAAGGAGTACAAAAACGACATGGCCGTAAGAAACAGTAAAACAAAAGCGATAGCAGTATTTTTCGTGTCCCACGCCATCGCTTTAGTTATTGTCGGGTGCTGGGCGGCGCCTACGGCCGAGCAAATCGCCCGCGGCGCGCAGCTGGTGCCCGATGTCTGCACGCGTTGCCACCCGCTCAGCAAGGTTCACAGTCATAAAGACGACTTCGCCGGCTGGATAACCTTGACGAATCGCATGCGCACTCACGGAGCGCAGTTTACCGACGCGGACCAGGCCGCCATCGCGGGATACCTGGCCAAAACTCAACCGAAATAGACCGGCCCAAACGCGTGCTAGAAGCTACCTATAGCCAACCGGTCGACGGGTCGATATAATAAGCAAGTGAACACTTGCATTTAAGTCTAACAACCTCTGTTTAAAGACAAGGAGATTTCAAGATTGAGTGTCAGAGAGGCGATCGTCCACGCCGCGATGGAGATATTCAGCGACAAAGGTTACACGGGCGCGACAACTAAGGAAATCGCCGAAAAGGCCGGCTGCAACGAAGTGACGCTGTTTCGCCATTTCGGGAACAAGGAAAACCTGTTTGAGGAGAGTCTGCAGCGATTCACTCCGCCGTCCATAATGCCCAAGGCGCTTAGCGATCACGTAACCGGTGACGTAAAGAAAGACCTTACGGGAATCGCCAACCGCTACCTAGACGCCGCGCTGGAACAATTGCCGTATATTAGAATGTCGATAATCGAGTTGCCGCGCACCCCGGAGCTGGCCCGTTTAGTCGCCCTTATCCCCGTGCACATGGCGTCTAACGTCAACGAATATTTTCTCAAAATGTTTGAGGACGGGGTCGTGGCTAAAGCGAATTTCGATCGCCTCAGCGAGGTCTTTTATAATATGTTGTTCCAATATGTGTTGGCCGCGTACGTCTTCGAGCATGATGAGCGGGGGGCGAAGGACCGTTCGGTTTACGTGGAAACATGCGCAGAATTGTTCGCGGCCGCGCTCAGTAAACCAAACGGCAAGACCAAAACCTAATGCAAGACCAGCCGGCGCCAGCCGGTCCGGTCGATCCACTTGCTTTCCATTTTGGTATACGTGTCAGCACTTAGCATCGCGTAATCGGCATCATTGACAATCTTCCCGGGCAGCTCCAGAACCATTCGAGTGCTTTTCTGGCGCAACCGGGTCGTATATTTGAGATTCAGGGTGTTAGCGGCGAAGCGTGGATAGGTGACCTTTCCGTCCAGCACCTGCGCGTCAACGCGGCTCACTGTTTTGTCTCTGTTGAATATCCTTAGGTGGTAGGCATAGATAACCCCGGGGCTCATGCCGTCGGCTGTGTTAATCGTGAACCAGACCTTGTCATTGTCATAGGCAAAAGAAACTCCCAAGAGATCCCCGTAACCTGACAAGTCGTTGGCGAAAGTATCGTTGCTAGGATCGAGGAGGACCCGGCCGGCCGTGACGGTACCATTAAAGAGGGCGGGGTCACCGGGGCTCGGCCCGACCGTAATATCGGGATAAACGGCGAACAGCTCGTTTCTGCGGACAAACGCGTCCAGATATGCCGGGGTCAAGCGCAACTGACTTTTATAGGACGCGACGGCGGCCATCTTGCCGTGTTCCTGGCGATCAGACAGGGGTACCGTAAACCAGTGCGCTCCAACGTCAGTCAACTGTCTCGGAGGCATTAGCCTGTCGGACGGCGCGTAGTGCGTCGGTGAGGGCCACGCCCTGCCTCGGTGGACCAGATACGTCAAATTTCGACACCGGTATCGCATCTCTGTCAGAGTATATTCGACAAAAGCGTTAGTCGCCCAATGATCGTGATTGACGTCTTCGGCGCCCGGGTAGACTATGACCGTGGGCCGGAACTCCTCTATTATCGATGTCAGATTCTTGGTGACGTTAGCGCCGCAATAGGGCGCATTGCGCTCAAAGGCGAACAGATAAGGTGACCGGCGCGCGCCATTCGCTCCCAGATGAAGATGGTTATAGTCCCAATCCTTAGTGAACAGGGCATCTGTTCCGCCGTCCGGATAGCCCAGAAATATCAGGTCTTTACGGTTCAACCCCAGACGGCTCATCCCTGTCACGCTCTCCAGGTGTCTGAGATTGCCCAGTCGTCGGTAGTCGGCATAGGAGGGATCGGCGACGTTAAACGCTGTTTGGCAAGCCCGTTTGTATCCGTCACCCGACGTCATTACCACGACCTTGACGGACACACTATGGGCCAGCGCGATTTGTATGATGCCGGCTGAACTAAGTGATTCATCGTCCGGATGAGGCGCTATAACCAGGACGCGGTCTGACCGCGCGAGCTTAATGCCGCCCCGCAGTGCTTGCGCGTCAGACAAAGACGAGGACCGTAGGAGGCTGCAACCGCTGACAATGAACAGACTGGCCGAAAGCAGTCCGGCCAGAAGGAATGAGTTACGTTTCATAATTAAAGAATAGCAGATTACGGGCTTCTATGAACCGGTAATAAGCATATGCGAGGGAGTCGTGTTGCCAAATTGCGAGAACCAACCGGCGTCATCAAGGTGGAGGTCAAAAGAAGCGTTGTATACGCCGTTTCGCGCAGGATCAGAAATGGAAAACTCAATCACGGTGGTTTGCCCCGGCGCTACGGGCGTAAGAACCGGAGCCGCCTCGACAAAGCCTTCGTATCCCGGTTTGTAGCCGAGCCTGTATCCGGCTCGCAGGCGGCCTCCGCCCGGCCAAGTCATCCGCGACGTGTTGGTTACCTTTAGGCGGACGGAAGTGTAGCGGCCTGTTGAAACCGTGCCTGTTTCAACCTCGCCGTAGCTTACCTGCATGTCCCAACGCGGCTCGGCCGCGAATTGTCCGGCCGCAGCCCCGGCTTGCGAAAACCACCCGACGCCGTTATAGAAAAGATCAAACGATAACGTTCGGGCGCCCGCCGTAATCGGGGTGGAAAGCGTAACGGGCAGGACTATTGTCTCGCCCGGTTTAACGTCGCGCGGCAGCGAGAGCGGCGTCGAATAGCCTTCATGGCCGCCGCCGTCGCTAAAGCTGTAAGCTAGGCGAACGGCGCCGTGCGCGTTCCAAGTCATGCGAGACGTGTTGGTAAGTTCGATATTGATCCCTTTAGGCGTCGCGGCCCAGAGCGGTCCTAGCTCGCCGATCAGGCGATAGCGGACGGCGAAATCACGAACGACGGTTACCAAAGAGGTCAGACCGGGCGATCCGTTGGAGGTAAACCAGGCTAGGCCGTTATCGACCAGCCCCGATTTGAAGATGTAGCGGCCCGGCCGCTCGGGAACGTTGATCTTTACGGGCACTTGGGCGGTATTGCCCGGAAATACATAATAAGACGGTCGTCCCGCCAGCGCGTTAACGGCGATGATTTGCCCGGTATCGGCGTCGATCCATTGGTAGCCACAGGTCGTTAAATCGGCCGGCCACGTGGAGGGGCTAAGGTTGGAGATCACGGCATAGGTGTCCAAAGAGGTGCCACTGTAAACGGTGTCGGCCATCGGTTGAGCGAGGTTAAAGGCGGCCTGGTAATATGGGTTGGAACTAACGGCGGTAAAGGAAAGCGAGAGCGGCGCGATACCGATAGCTGAATAAGCGGTCGCACCTGTTCTGGCTATATCAAACACGGCTTTGTAGAGTCCGGGCGTCGGCGGCCCTTGCAGTTGCACATCCAGAAGAATCGACGTTCCGCTGCGTACTTCCGCCGGCATGTCGATGGAACCGCCTGAGAATGTGTTCCCGGCGGAATCCGCCACAGAGTAGTTTAACCGCCACGTCCCGTGAGCGGGCCAAGCGGCGTCGCCGGAATTCGTCACTTTGACGATAAAGTCGTGCGTCGTGCCCGGTTGGATGGTATTTGGAACGTCGACTGCCGCGTAGCTGGCGTCATATTCTCGAAACGGCGGCGGAAACACATAACCGGGAACTGTCGCGGCAAAGTCGTTCATTAGCTCCGCGATGCTGGCAGCCCAAGTCTTGCTCGTCGCGTAGTGAGTGTTCATGCCGCGCAGCGTCGGCCCTAGAGCGGTATAGTAGTCTCCAGCGGGAGTTAGATACATGCTGTTTATGTTGGAAGCCACCGCTTCAATACATTGCGCGTAGGACGTATACGGGGAAGCCATTCCTTCTGGGTCCCTATCATACGCGTTCCAGCCGTAAATGTTGAACTTGTTGGCGGATAGCCAGCTAAACCCCCAGCCTGATTCCAGGATGCCGTGAGACATTAAATAGACAGGATCGATGTTGTACTTGGCGCCGACTTTTACCCATGTCTGGCCTAAGCCCACCAGAGGGCTGTCGGGGTAGACGCCGGCGATATACGCGTCCAATTGCGCGCCGGAAACATGCGGGTTAAAGCGGAGGCTGCTGTTAACTGTGTAGCTGTCGGCAGCCAAAGCCGGCCAGCTTCCGAATGCGGCCAGCAAGAAGACGAAAAGTATGAACGCTGTCGTACTAAAGATTCTCTTTAACATACCGCCTCTTAATATATCACGACTACAACGAGCACTTCAAGTGGCACATGCCCCGCTCGCAGCCAGCGCCACCTATATATTATCGGCCACATTAACCTAACCTATAGGGTTAGAGAACTTTTTATTATGCTATTGACAGAGCACATGGTCCGGATATAATCTGGGGCTATAATATACTTCCACAATTAGATAGGGAGGAATTTTGCCCGACATGGCATATGACACGTTGTTGAATGATAACGAAATAGTTTTGCTGGGATTGCTCGTCGAAGGGCCCCGCTATGGCTATGAGATCGACAAATTGATTGCCGAGAGAGGAATGAGGGAGTGGACAAACATAGCCTTTTCGTCGATTTATGCCGTGTTAAGGACGCTGGAGAAGAAAGGGCTCGTAGAGTCGAAAACCGAGCTCGCCGGTAATCGTGCCCGCCGCTTGTATTCCGTCACGAAAGCCGGAAAGCGAACCCTCAAAGGGGAGGTCGTCAGGTTGATCAGCGACCCGGTGCCGACGGCTGATTCGTTCCTTCTGGGCATAGCGAACGTCAAGATGCTGGAGAAGAGCGCGGCGGAACCGCTGCTGGCAGCTCGGCAAGTTGCGTTGAACAATATAGCCGCACAGCTAGAGGGTAAGAAAAGACAGGCCAGAGGCGATATATTCGTCGCCGCTATCTTCAACAGAACGCTAGCGGCCATCAGCGCCGAAATCCGATTCTTGGACGAGCTACGCGCGGAGATGGGTGGGTCGACGGCTGAGTCAGCCTTACACGCGCCGAGCCAAGAAGTGGAGCAACCGGCCGTGCCACAGCCGGAACCCGAACCGAAGACCTTGCCCGAATCAAAATCAGAACCGAAAGACACCCTGTTTTAAGTCTCGAATACGGTACTCCATTTAAATGGAGTATAGATTGTTGAGGAGGTCAGATAGCGGTGGACAAGTTAGACATGAAGAAAACGATGAAAGAGTTCTATACCGCGCCGGTCGGGAAGGTCGTCCCGGTGGACGTACCGGCCGGCAACTTCCTGCAGATCGACGGCCGGGGAAATCCGAATACTACACCCGAATACCCGGACGCCATGCAGGCCTTATATAGTTTGGCGTATACGATTAAATTCACGCTTAAAAACTCGCGGGCCGCGGACTTCGCGGTCATACCGCTCGAGGGGCTCTGGTGGGTTCCCGATATGCGTGATTTCTCGGCGGAAGCCAAGGACGACTGGTATTGGACTATGATGATCAGAATGCCGGACTTCGTTACCGAGGACGATTTCACGGCGGCGCGAGCGGTTGCGTCCGACAAGAAAGCCTTGGTAGCGCTGCCAAAAGTCCGCTTGGAACCGTATGCTGAGGGCCTGGCCGCGCAGATCATGCACATCGGACCATACTCCGAGGAAGCCGAGAACATCAAGAAAGTCCATGATTGGATTAAGGCGAACGGCTACGCGCGAGACGGCAAGCATCACGAAATCTATCTAAGCGACCCGAACCGCACGGCGCCGGAAAAACTGAAGACAATCGTCCGGCAGCCGATGCGCAAAGCGGTAAGCTAAGAGTACAAGGGTTACGAAGAGTACAAGGATTACGAGGAGGGCAAATGGGTAAGCAGGTATTTACCGCAGAGAAAGCCAAAGAGGTCGGAGAACGTTTGGGCATTGATTGGAGCAAGTGGGACGTTGAGCAGTTCAGACGGGGCATGGATGTCGAGCTGGAGCACGGCACCGTCGATCCCCACACCAATGTTACCGATGACGACCCCGTGATAACCGGCAAAATCGCGCTAGCGCACTTAAACGAGTTTGCCGATTACTATACCCGTCTGGACAAGATGGAAGAAGAAGCCTACGCGTTCTGGGGGAAGAAGGATTAGCGCCGAACTTACCGTCTACGACGGCGCCGGCTGCATAGGCGGCAACAAACTGTACCTAAGAAATGACGATACCGGGCTCTTGCTAGATTTCGGAATGAATTTCTCGGAAAACGGCAAGTACTTCGAAGAGTTCCTAACACCGAGGGTTGCGACCCACGGCATATATGACCTGCTTAATCTAGGATTGGTGCCCCCTCTAAAGGGCGTATATCGCGAGGATTCACTCTTCTTCGCGCCTGAGCTGAAGGGGGAACCGGATACTCGCGTTGACGCTGTCTTCCTGTCGCATGCCCACGCCGATCATGTCGGTTACCTCGGCCTTTTAAAGGAAAACACGCCGGTCTATTGTTCCGAAATGACCGCAATGATGATTAAGGCCACTCAGGACAGCGGGGCCGCCGGCCTGGAAGCCGAGAACGTTTTTACAACGCCCCGCCTTGTCGATACGGACGGCACCGAGCCGAAGCTCACCAAGACCCGCTCGGAGTACCACCAGCGGCCGTATTTGGCTGTGAACTGCACAGACCGGCTTGGCAACGTCAAAGGCTTCTGGGCGGATACCTTTGTCTCACAGCGGACCAAAGACAGCAAGAACTACATCTGCGAAACAACCGGCTTGGTCGCCGCGCCCGCCGCGGTCGGCAGCATCGAGTTTGAAGCGATTCCGGTCGACCATTCCGTCTACGGGGCAACCGCTTATGTTTTCCAGGTTGACGGGAAGAGCGTCTGCTATACGGGCGATTTCCGCATGCATGGCTGGCGTCCACAGGTCAGCGCCGCTTTTAAAGAAAGGCTTGTCACGATCAGGCCGGACTATCTAATCATAGAAGGGACAAACGTCGGCGGCCATAAAGGTAACGACACCGACGTGCAGCAACGAGCCAGCGAGGAAGATGTCCACCAGAACTGTCTTACGGCCGTGCGGGTCGCGACGGGCAAGCTGGTATTGGCCGATTTCGGTCTACGCAACATTGAGCGCTTGCTGATATTCCTGGAAATAGCCAAGGAAACGGGCCGCCGACTGGCCGTTACCACCAAAGACTTATTCTTCCTGCATGCGATGGGCCACGCCGACGAGACCATCAATGCCGCTCTAAACGACCCGCACCTGGTTGTTTATGCCAAGACCAAAGGTACGGAGTTCGAATGGGAGAAACGTCTCAAGGAGCTCTACGGCGCCTGCTATATTACCTGCGCCGATGTGCGAGAAGACATGGCTGCCTATATTTTGGCCTTCAGTTTTTGGGACATCAAGGAACTCCTGAGTTTGGAACCTTATGGCGGCGTCTACATATATTCCACCTGCGAGGCATTCAGCGAAGAGATGGAGATCGACGTCTGGCGGTTGGGGAACTGGTTGACCCGGTTCGGTCTGGAAACGGTCGGCATAAACTTCACGCGGTTGGGCGCTCGCCCGGAGGAATGCGAAGTTGAATTCGTCGCGGGCTATCACGCTTCCGGCCATATTTCGTCGCGCGAACTGGTGGAGTTTATCGATGAAGTCAAGCCGGGGGCCATAATCCCGATTCATACCGAACACCCCGGGATGTTCGACGAAATACTCGGCGGCCGACACCAAGTGATTATTCCCGAACCGGGCCGCTCAATCACTCTCTAGAACGACGACCCGAGAGATTGCCTGAAGACCAAGTGATAATCGGTTATAATGGAATGTGATAACACTTGGCCAGGGGCTCGCGCTTTTGGCAAACCAACTCGGAGGTAACGATTTATGGCGGAAGACAAGAAAACAACCAAGCAAGACTCAGCAAGCTCTATGGGGCGGAAGATCAATCCTTGGATTCCGGTGGCGATTGTCGCGGTTATCGTCGCTTTGATCGCCGTCATGGCGGCCGTCGGAAATAACAAAAACAGTACGACCCCGCCAAATCAGGCCGCGTCGGGGACAACTACAGGCGGAACGACGGCGACCCAGTCGAATGTGGACGTAAGCTGGATCACGCTGGATACGACGCCGGCGGCTGTCGCGACTAAAACAGGCATATCGTCGAAGATGCTGCAGCAAGTGCTTGGCGTCCAGGAAGCGCAAATGGCCCAGCCGTTTAAAGACATCGGCGGCCAAGCGGTTCTGGACAAAGCGGCCAGCCTCGTCGTTCAATTCGGTGGTCAGGGCGGCGCTATGGGCGGCTCGACGAGTGGTTCGACAAGCGCCCCAGCCGGCATGGGCGGGACGACGACCAGCCCGTAAACGCGTCGAGGAATAACGCGAAACACTGGCTTGCGGGATATATAAATAGATATTGATAAACGGCCTCCTTCCTGCTATAATGATATAAGGATATTATTATATGTCGGCGTAGGAGGCTGTTTTTATGTCAAGTATTAGCACCAAGGACAAAGAATTCCTGCAAGAAACCTTTGGAGATAGAGCGAATTTTGAACGGCTTGAGCGCCGTTTGTACGGTCACGATATTGCTGAGATTCCCAGTCTGATTAAACCCCTGATTGGCAATACAACCCCTGACGCCGTCGTCCAGCCGGTGAATGAAGACGAGGTTGTCAGCCTAGTGAACTGGGCTCGGGCCAACAGTGTGCCGCTCACGCCTCGCGGCCGGGCAACGTCGGGATACGCGGGAGCGGTTCCCATCAAGCAAGGCATCGTCGTTGATACCTATCGATTGGCCAAGATTAAATCCATTAACAGGCAGGAACTGACAGTTACAGTCGAGCCCGGCATCATCTGGGAAACCTTAGACAAGAAGCTGGCCCAAGATGGTTTGACTCTGCGCCTTTATCCAACCAGCTACATGTCCTCGACGGTTGGCGGCTGGCTGGCCCAGGGCGGCGCGGGCATCGGCTCCTATGAAGCGGGCTGGTTCGTCGACAATGTCGTCAGCGCGCGGGCAGTCCTGCCAGATGGCACCGTTCGGGAATTCAACGGCGCCGATCTGGAAATGATCAGCGAGGCAGAAGGCATCACCGGTTTTATCACGGAAGTAACGGTTAAGCTAAGGTTGCTGGAGGACGAAAAGGTCGTTGCCGTCGCTATTAAGGATCCGGCCGACCTGCAGAAGTTTCTCCAAGACTTAGTTGTCTCCGACCTGCCCATCTGGTCGACTCTGTTTATCAATCCCCAAATGGCCGCGCTTAAGAACAAAAGCCCGCTGACAGTTCACTGGGACCATGAGGCCGAACATCGCGTCATGCTGCCGGAAGCCTATCTCGTGATTATCACTTACCGGGTAAAGGATGAGGCGGCGGTCAAGCCCGGCTTGGATAGACTGGCCAGCCAGCATAACGGCGATTATTTGCCGCCGGAGATGGCGGAACACGAATGGAAGAACCGATTTAAGACAATGACCGTTAAGCGGTTAGGGCCGAGCCTGGTGCCGGCTGAGGTCATCATCCCGCTTGAGAATCTGGCCGACGGCATGAACGAGATCTCAAGAACCGTTGATCAGCCCTTGGTCAAAGAGGGCGTCGTCATTAAAGACGGCAAAGCCGGGCAGCCTGAAGTCGTCATTCTCGGTTTCATCCCGGCCGACCAAAGAAAATTCAAATACAACTTTGTTTTCGCGCTTTCGTTGACAATTATGCGGGCGGCTGAGAAATTCGGCGGTGGCGCTTACGCGACCGGCGTATTCTTTGCCAAACGAGCGCCGCAGATTCTGGGTGCGGAACGCTTCGAGAGACTGAAGGCGTTCAAAAGACAGGTGGACCCGGACGGCTTTATGAACCCAGGCAAGGTCACTGGCATGGGCCTGCTTAACACCGTCATGGGTTTAGCTATTAGCATGGAACCATTAGCTCGCCGTTTCGGCAACGCCGCGACTACAGACATCGGTGAGAGGCCGCACAAACCGGTGCGTAACATTCCGGCCGATGTTGCCTGGTATGCCTATGCGTGTTCGCAGTGCGGCTATTGCGTTGAAGAGTGTGACCAGTTCTACGGGCGCGGCTGGGAGAGCCAGAGTCCGCGCGGCAAATGGTACTGGCTGCGCGAATATATGGAAGGCAAGGAAGAATGGAACCAGACTATGGTGAAGACCATTCTGGCCTGCACCACCTGTGAGTTTTGTAACACGCGTTGCTCTGAGAATCTGCCCATCGAGGAATCTTGGATGAAGTTGCGCGGAATCCTGATCAACGATGAGAAGCGGATGACTATTCCGCCATTTTCGATGATGAGCGAGGCCTTGCAGGCGCAAGGCGACATATGGGCCGGTAAGCGAGAACACCGCTGGGATTGGTTTCCGGAGGATATGATCGCTAAACATGGACCGGGACAAAAGAACAAGAATGTCTATTTCGCCGGCTGTACCGCCAGTTATGTTGAGCATGATATTGCCCAAGCTAGCGTCCGCTTGTTAGACGAGGCCGGGGTCGATTTCTCAACCATAGGCAACAAAGAGAACTGTTGCGGGACACCGATGCTCGTGGCAGGGCAGTGGGATGTCTTCGCCGACAACATGAAAGAAAATATTCAGCATGTCAAAGACTTGGGCGGCGACACGATTATCGCCAGTTGTCCGGCTTGCGACATGATGTGGCGCCACGTTTATCCGGTCTGGGCCAGGAAGCTAGGCATAGACTATGACATAAAGGTCAAGCACTATAGCGAGGTTTTAGCGGAGAAAATCAACGCCGGTGAGTTCAAATTCCCCGAGCAGGAGGGGGAAGAAGTCACCGTAGCTTGGCACGATTCTTGTCATATGGGACGCGCCAGCGGAGTCTATGATCCGCCTCGTGACCTGATCAAGGCCGTACCCAATACCAAGCTGGTAGAGATGGAGCACTGTCGCGAAGAAGCTCACTGCTGTGCCAGCGTACTTACCTTGATCGCCGATCCGGAGATTGCCTATGATCTAGGCAAAGGTCGACTAGACGAGGCGTTGGACGCCGGGGCCACCAAGCTGCTGGCATTGTGTCCATGCTGCGAATTTCAGTTCCGTACCGCAGCGGATAAGCGGGACGTCGATATCGAGGTTGTCGATTTGGCCCGCTACGCCGCGTCCGCTCTGGGATACGATTTTCCCGATCCGCATCCTGAGGTGAAGGCTCAGTGGGCGGTCTTCGAAGCGATGATTTCATTGATGACTCCGCAGGGCTTTGCCGACCTGATGGGCACGATGTGGCCTGAGCTGATCGATGCCATGCCCTTCGGAATGGGCGCAATGATGCGCGGTATGGGCAAAATCCCGGGTGCGTTGAACCTGATGAAACCGATGTTCCCGGTCTTGTTCCCGCGCTTGTTGCCAATGATGCTGCCGAAGGTGATGAATACCATGTTGAGCCGCGTGGCCGACAGGGTGCCGATGCCGCAGTATATGGCCGACCAGATGCCGGCCTTGATGCCGAAGGTCATGGACGAGCTGATGCCGCACATGATCGGCGATGTCGTACCGCTGGTGACGGACCCGATGGTTGCCTACCTCGAAGGGAAGACGAAGTAGGCCGAAGATCATAAAATCGTAAATAGCACGAGTTTTTAATATTCTTACGCATCTTGCAGCCAAACTAGCACAAAGCCTAGTTACCGCAGAAGGCGCCTTGCTTCTATGATTCCAAAGAGTGGTGAATGTCCAATAGAAGGGAGCGGGTTGTTATGATGACTTTGAATGACGTTTACAAAGTTGGCGGGGGTTTGCTGGTAGGAGCGGCGGTAGGCGGGGTAACGGGTATGTTGCTGGCGCCCAAAGCCGGCAAAGAAACGCGTGAGGATATTATGGAAAAGGCGAACGAAGTGCAAGAAAAAACCAAGGCAATGTTTGAGGAAACCAAGGAACGCGCCGGGGATATGTACGACCGAAGCCGACAAATGATCGGTGACACCCGCCAACGAGCGATGGAAGCGGTTGACAGCGGGCGCGACCGAGTCTTGGACAAGGCTGAGTCAATGGCCCATGACGCGAAAAAGATCAGCCAAGAAACCGAGACAAAAACCAAGCACGCGAAAGCCAGCGCGTCTTAGGGCCTAAACCTTAGGCGAATAACCAATAGAGTCATTAAATTTAACTCCCTCGGGATATGTCCCGAGGGAGTTTTGCTAATCCTTGCCGGCCTATGCTCCAGTATAGTAAAATAAATAACAAGCGTTAAGCGACGCTATCAAGAGAGGTGGAGGGAACGGGCCCTGTGAAACCTCGGCAACCTAGCTCGAAAACGAGCCAAGGTGCCAATTCCCGCCGGTTTCACGGGCAGATAGGAGAAAACGAGAATTTCGTTTTGCCCATGTTAACTGACGTGGGCTTTTTATTTGCTAAAAAGGGCAAAACAGTTGCCTGTCAAGGCGGCCAAAATCATGGCCAAGGAGGATTTTGATGAATCATCAGAAACAGTTGTTCACCTCGGAGTCAGTGACCGAGGGGCATCCGGACAAGATTTGCGACCAGATATCGGATTCGATACTGGACACAATCCTAAGTGACGACCCGGCGGGTCGAGTTGCCTGCGAAACGCTCGTAACCACGGGGTTGGTTGTTGTAGCCGGCGAGATTTCCACATCGACCTACGTGGATATCCCTAAGATTGTCAGGCAAACGATCCGCGACGTCGGCTATACGAGAGCCAAGTATGGTTTCGATTATGAGACCTGCGGAGTCGTGACCGCGATTGACGAGCAGTCGGCCGACATCGCTGGAGGTGTTAACCACGCGCTTGAAGAACGTACCGGCGAATCGGCCGAACACGGATTGCTTGACACTTTGGGAGCAGGCGACCAGGGAATGATGTTCGGTTACGCTTGTGACGAGACCCCTGAATTGATGCCCATGCCGATAATCTTGGCCCACAAACTGGCGTGGCGGTTAAGCGAGGTGCGCAAAGACGGCACCCTTGAGTATCTGCGCCCGGACGGCAAGACGCAAGTAACGGTGGAATACGAGGACGGGCGGCCGGTTG
The DNA here is from genome assembly GCA_025355855.1 of Actinomycetota bacterium. Taxonomy (GTDB): domain Bacteria; phylum Actinomycetota; class JAHEXW01; order JAHEXW01; family JAHEXW01; genus JAHEXW01. Next base: position 18,972 of record JANXYU010000010.1, on the reverse strand, counting down.
CCATTGAAACCGTAGTGGTGTCAACCCAGCACAGCCCCGAGGTCAGCAACGAACAAATGACAAACGATATCTTAAAACACGTGGTGCGTCCGGTTTTGCCGGCCAACATGGTTGACTACGAGCACCTGAATCTTTTCGTCAATCCTAGCGGACGTTTCGAAATCGGCGGACCTCAGGGGGATACCGGAGTTACAGGCCGAAAAATCATAGTGGATACATACGGCGGCATGGCCCGGCACGGGGGAGGCTGTTTTTCCGGTAAGGACCCGACGAAAGTCGATCGGTCCGGCGCCTATTACGCGCGGTACGCCGCGAAGAACGTAGTGGCGGCGGGACTAGCGGCCAAGTGCGAGATCCAAGTCGCTTACGCGATCGGTAAGGCCCATCCCGTCAGTGTGCTGGTCGATACGTTCGGTACGGAGACGATCGAGCTGAAAAAGATCGAGGAGCTCGTCAAAGAGAATTTTGATTTTCGACCGGCCGCGATTATTCAAAACCTTGACCTCAGGCGCCCCATCTACAAAAAGACGGCCGCGTATGGGCATTTTGGGCGCGATGACGCCGATTTCACGTGGGAGAAAACCGACAAGGCGGAGACTCTGCGGAACGCCGCCCAAGCCTAGCCGAAACGTCGGTGTAGCCAGGGACGCCCTAGTTCTAATACAATAGTCACACGATGGCAAATGTTATCACGTGTTTTCGGCTAACGCTGATCCCAATCTTTTTTGTTCTGCTCGTCTGGCCAGGCGGCCATTCTGAGGCGGCTGCCTTTTTCCTTTTCGCTGTCGCCGCTCTTAGTGATCTAGTGGACGGGTATGTGGCGCGCCGGTTTTCCGGCGTCACGGAATTCGGCCGCTTGGCCGATCCTTTTGCCGACCGTGCCCTGATATTCGCTGCGATTATCGGGCTTTTCATTAAGGGCGCAATACCAGCCTGGGCACTGGCTGCGTTAGCAGGCCGCGATGCGATTATGGTCTTGGGCTATATGCTAGGGATATATCTAAAGAAACCTTTGGTTCGCGTCAACCAATTTGGCAGGGTCACAAACTTTTATCTAATGGCGGCGATCGTGCTACTTCTTTTCAGTGTCGCGTTTTTGGATCTACCCGTCTTTAGCTGGCTCTTCTATATTGGCGTTGTCCTTTATCTCACCAGCGGTTTGGTGTATATTGTTCAAGAGGTATCCCTGCTTACGGAAGCCGTTGAGGAGACAATCGCGTGAACCTGAAGGAACGTATCAACCAAGATCTAAAGACGGCGATGAAAGAGCAAGACAAACTTCGCTTGGCGACCCTCAGGCTCGCGTCGTCAGCCATAACCTACATGGAAAAAGAAAAAATGCGCGATCTAACGGATGAAGAATTGACGGGGGTCGTAATACGCGAGGTTAAGAAACGACGCGAAGCGATCGAGGAATACAGCAAAGCCAGCCGGACTGACCTCGCCGACAAGGAGCAAGCGGAAGCTGACGTACTGTCTGTCTATATGCCGGAACAAATGACAGACGCGGAAGTAGAAGCTTTGGTCAAAGAGGTAATCGCCGCGACCGGAGCATCCGGACCTGGCGATATCGGCAAGATTATGGGGCAGATTATTCCCCGCACCAAAGGGCGTGCCGACGGCAAGAAAATCAATGAGATCGCCCGCGGATTGTTGTCGTAAGCGAGGCGTGAGGCAAACTTTGACTGTAGAGCACAAAGAAACCAAGCTGGCCGTGCCGGCCCATGTGTCGATGGTTGATATCACTGGGCGAAACGACGAATGGCTCAGACTGATAGAACCCCGTTTTAAATGCAAGATATCCGTTCGAGGCAATGAAATCACAATTAGCGGCAATGTTGATGAGGTCGATCAAGCGGCCCGACTTTTCGAGGAGATGGCGGCGACTCTCCAGCAGCGTCAGCCGCTTTCAGCGGACAAGGTCAATGTGGCCATTGATATGGTGAAGAACGGGTCGCGCCAGCCCAGTAAGGTCTTCTCCGATGTTCTCCTGATGCACCGAGGCAAGACCATCACGCCGAAGACGCCTGGACAAAAGGACTATGTTGACGCCATTCGCAGCCACACGATCACCTTTGGCATCGGGCCGGCGGGAACGGGAAAGACGTATCTCGCGATGGCGCTGGCTGCCGCCGCGCTGGCCAATAAACAATTCGGCCGTATCATCCTGGTGCGCCCGGCGGTTGAAGCGGGCGAGAAGCTGGGATTTTTGCCCGGTACCTTGTACGAAAAAGTCGATCCCTACCTGCGGCCGCTCTACGACGCCCTTTACGACATGATGGATCCGGATCACTTCCGCTATCTCATGGATCGGGGGACGATCGAGGTGGCGCCCCTCGCCTATATGCGCGGCCGAACCCTGAACGATTCCTTTATAGTTTTAGACGAAGCGCAGAATACCAGCCCGGAACAAATGAAGATGTTTCTAACACGGCTGGGTTTCGGCAGTAAGGCGGTTGTCACCGGCGATGATACGCAAGTAGATTTGCCGACCGGACAAGAATCGGGCCTGACGGTGATTGAAGGAGTTTTGGCGGGCGTCGAAGACGTCGCGTTTATCCACTTGGACGCTAAGGATGTTGTGCGCCACAAGCTTGTCCAACAGATTGTTGAGGCGTACCGGCAAGCGGGACTGACCTAAATGACAATAGAGACGGACGCGGCCGGCGCGGGTGAGGTTTTCGTCGCAAATCGACAAGACGTGATTGTGATCGATGAGCAGGCTGTCACGTCCTTGGTCGAGCAGGCGCTAGCACTTGAGAAAAGTCATGGGTCTGGCGAAATTACAGTCAGTTTTGTTGACAAAAACGAGATGACCAGCTTAAACTCAGCGTACCGCGATAGAAATGAAGCGACGGACGTCTTATCGTTCGCGTTGACCGAGACTACGGGAGACAACAAATTCGTGTCTCCTGTAGCTATTTTGGGTGACATCATCGTTTGCCCCGAAGTCGCCGCCGCAAACGCGTCGCGCAACGGCAATTCGGCGGAGAGGGAAGCTATGGAAATGGTTTTACACGGCTTACTCCATCTTTTGGGCTATGACCACGCTGACGATGCGCAAGACGCAGCCATGACAGCCAGGCAGACATTCTTGGTTGAACGGTTGATGCCGACTGATGATGCGGGGCCACGGCGTGAAGCATAAAAACGTCGGCGAGAGCGTTGCGACGGCCTTTTCCGGCCTTTTATTCGCTCTACGGCACCAAAAAAACAGCCGCTATCTCGCTTTGATTGCTATAGGCGTGACCGCCGTCAGCCCGTGGCTGGGGTTATCGATGACCGAGTATATGATTCTGGCGCTAACGGTCACTGTGGTGATTATTACCGAACTGATTAACTCTGGTCTGGAATATGCGATCGACTTGGTGACAGAGGACTATCACCGCCTTGCTAAGGCGGCCAAAGACGTTGCCGCGGCCGCCGTCTTGGTGGCTTGCGGAAACGCCGTAATCATTGCGACTATCTTTATTGTCAGCCGATTGAAGGGGAGTTAAAAGTGTCCGTAACGGCGCTTATGGCGATTACAGCCTTGCTGGTTCTGTTGTTTTTAGCGGGTTTTTTCGCAATGAGCGAAACAGCCTTACTGACGGTAACTCTTGTCCAAGCCCGCCGGATGGCGGAAGAACATGGCGCCCGGGCCGATACGCTGTTGCGGCTTTTGGAAGACCGCAGCCGCTTTCTGACCACGATTCTCCTCTTGACGCTGGTTACCAATTTGACAGCAACTAGTATCGCCAGCACCCTAGCTTACGAGTATTTTCGCAGCTGGGGATCGGTTGTAGCGACTGCCCTCATGACGCTGGTCATATTTATCTACTGCGAGGTCGCGCCCAAGACTTATGCTGTGCAAAACGCTGAGCAGACGGCTCTGCGTATCGCGGGACCAATACTAGGCGTGACCAAAGTCTTTCATCCCCTCGTGTCGTTCCTCACGCGCATTGCTGGATTCTCAACTCGCATCGTAGGCATAAAGACAACGACGCCTGGACCATATATGACTGAGGAAGAGCTCTTGACCGCGGTTGAGATCAGCGAGGAAGAAGGCGTTATAAAGGAAGAAGAAAAACAGTTGATTCACCACATCTTTGAATTCGGCGATACAATCGTGCGCGAGGTCATGACGCCGCGGCCCGACATGGTTAGCCTGTCGGTAACCGCGACAGCGAACGAGGCGCTCGAAATAATCATGCGCGAGGGCCATTCGCGCGTACCGCTCTATAAAGACACCATTGATAACGTTTCCGGCATTCTCTACGCTCGCGATTTGCTGGGCGTAATGGCTACGGGACAGAATGATTTCGAGGTCAAGAAGATCATGCGAATGGCCATGTTCGTGCCGGAGACCAAGCGGGTCGCCGAGTTGTTGCGCGAGATCCAGCGAGAGAAGATCCACATGGCCATAGTTATCGACGAATACGGAAGTACGGCGGGTCTGGTAACTATCGAAGACCTGCTGGAAGAGATCGTCGGCGAGATTTACGACGAGTATGATCTAGAAGAGAAGCAATTGGAGCCTCTTGGGGAAAACGCCGTCAAAGTCGACGCACGCGTACCTATCGATGACGTGAACGAATATTTCGACGTGAAGCTGGACTTTCCCGAGGTGGATAGTGTTGGCGGCTTGATGCTTGAGCTTTTTGGGCGGTTACCAAAGAGAGGCGAGACTATTCAGACGGCTGATTTGACGTTTATTGTCGACAAGGTTGTCGGCAACAGAGTCGGAACGGTCACGATCAAGCGCCTGGCCAAGCCGCCGGGTGAATCGGGGCGTGAATAGTGGGCGAGTTTACGGCCCCCAAGGGCACCAAGGATATTCTGCCCGGAGACTCACCGCGCTGGGACAGATTTTTCGCGGCCGTTGAGGCAGTCTATAAGAACTACGGCTACGGCCGGATAGATACGCCAATATTCGAAAAAGAGAACCTATTTGCCCGGGGAATAGGGGACGGAACAGACATAGTCAACAAAGAGATGTACGCGTTTGTCGACAAAGGCGGGCGGAAGATCGCCTTACGTCCGGAGGAAACGGCCGGCGTCGTGCGCGCCTACCTCGAGCATGATCTGGGACGCTCCAATCCACTTGTTAAGGTTTATTACAAGGGACCGATGTTTAGATACGAAAGACCTCAAGGCGGACGCCAACGCCAGTTCTGGCAGGTCGGAGTCGAGGCTTTGGGCAGCGCGGACCCCGCGCTCGACGCTGAGGTAATCGATTGCGCTTTGGAAAGCCTCGGGGCAGCAGGTCTGGAAGACCTAACGTTGCATATAAACAGTGTTGGCTGTCCGACGTGCCGGCCCGGCTATACAAAGTTACTAAGGGCCTATGTTCAGGCAGCTCCTGACAAATTTTGTCAGACGTGTCTGAACCGAGCCGAGACCAATCCTCTGCGGGTATTTGACTGCAAGAATTCGGGTTGCGCGGTCGCACTGCGGGAAGCTCCGCTAATCACCGCTTATCTCTGCACCGACTGCGCCGATCATTTCGCGTCCGTCTTAACGGCATTGCAGTTCATTGGTGTCGCGGCCGAGCCGAATCCGCGTTTGGTACGCGGTTTGGACTACTACACTAAAACTGCTTTTGAGATCAAAAGCACCGCCTTGGGGGCGCAAGACGCTGTTGCGGCCGGCGGCCGCTATGATGGTCTGGTTGAGCAGCTCGGAGGACCCCCGACGCCCGGCATCGGCTTCGCGGTCGGTGTCGAAAGAGTCTTGCTCGCAACAGAGACGATTGAACAACCGGCCACGCGCCCCGACGTATACGTCGCGACTTTGGGCCCAAAGGCACGCCGGGCGGGCCTGGCCGCCGCGAGATTACTACGGCGCGGCGGTTTCGCGGTCGCCGTCGATTTTTCCGATAAGGCACTTAAAAAACAGCTCAACTACGCGGATAAGGCAGGGGCCGCCTTTGTTTTAATCGTGGGTGACGAGGAACTGGCCAGCGGCGCTTATGTCGTCAAGAATATGGGTAGCGGAGAGCAAACGGCTCTTGACCCCGAATCATTAGAGTCGTGGCTTAGAAGCCAAAGATCAGAAGGGACGTAAGAGTGGGGCACAAGTATAAAGATATCGATTGCGGAGCGGTTCGCGCATCTGACTCGGGAAATGAAATAACGCTGTCGGGCTGGGTGGCGACGCGCCGCGACCATGGCGGATTGATTTTTATCGACCTTAGAGACCGAAGCGGTATCGCCCAGATTGTTTTCAACCCGGCGGTTGAAAGTGAAGCGCACGCCCAAGCGGAGGCTCTCCGCAGCGAATTCGTTATCACTGTTCGCGGCACGGTCAACAAACGGCCCACGGCAAACATCAACGCGAAGTTGCCAACGGGCGAAGTCGAGATCGCTGTCACTGAACTTACCGTCTTGAGCCGGGCTGAAACCCCGCCCTTTGAGATTGCCGACGAAATCAATGTCGACGAAGCGCTGCGCTTAAGATATCGCTATCTGGATTTACGCCGGGGCGTGATGCGAGAGGCGCTTGAGTTGCGTCATCGCGTTGTCAGCGCGGTGCATACGTACCTGGACAGGAATGGATTTATCGAGGTGGAAACGCCTTATCTGACGAAAAGCACACCGGAAGGCGCCCGTGATTTTCTCGTCCCCAGCCGGCTCTCAGCCGGGCATTTCTTCGCGCTACCGCAGTCGCCTCAATTGTTTAAGCAGATACTCATGGTCGCTGGGATGGAAAGATACTACCAGCTGGCCCGCTGTTTTCGGGATGAAGACCTGCGCGCCGATCGACAGCCGGAACATACCCAGATCGACATGGAAATGTCCTTTGTGACCAGGGATGACATATTGGATGTTACGGAGGGCATGATCGCCGAGATATTTACCTCTACGTTAAACGTCGATTTGCCGAGCCCGTTTCCACGGATGTCCTACGCTTACGCAATGGCTGCATATGGGACGGATCGCCCTGACACGCGTTTTGAGATGCTGATAGGCGACGCCACAGATATCGTCGCCGACGCCGAATTCAAGGTTTTTGCGTCAGTAGCCGCGGCTGGGGGTTCGATTCTTGGGTTGTCCGCTCCGGATTGCGCTGGGCTTTCCCGGAAGGACTTAGACGGCTTAACTGAATACGTGTCCCGGTACGGCGCTAAAGGCCTGGCCTGGATACCCGTCAACGATGATGGTTCTTATGGAGGCCCGATCGAGAAGTTCTTTGGGCCCGCAGTACTCGCTGAGCTGTCGGAAAGGCTAGGCGCCAAACCGGGCGATATGATGCTGATGATTGCCGACAAAACTGATATGGCGCAGAACGCGATCGGCAACCTGAGGCTGGAAATGGCGCGCCGCCTAGACCTGATTGATCCAAAAGCGTTCAATCTTACGTGGGTACTCGATTTTCCGCTGGTGCAATGGGACGAAGCTGAGAACCGGCCGAAGGCGGTGCATCACCCGTTCACCATGCCGACCCAGGAATCGCTGCCCCTGCTAGACTCAGATCCGCTGGCGGCGACAGCTGACGCCTACGATCTTGTAATAAATGGGGTCGAAGTGGGCGGCGGCAGTCTGCGCATTCACGAACCCGAGCTGCAAAAGAAAATGTTCGGGATACTGCGTCACTCGGCGGAAGACGCGCAAGCCAAGTTTGGCTTCTTGCTGGACGCCTTTAAATATGGCGCGCCGCCGCACGGCGGACTGGCCTTCGGCTTGGATAGGTTGGTTATGATCCTGGCAGGACGAAATACGATCCGCGACGTCATAGCGTTTCCCAAGACACAGACAGGAGCCGATTTAATGACAGGAGCGCCGGACACTGTGGATGAAACACAGCTGAGGGAATTGAACATTAAGCTTAGATAGAATACGATATCGGTTAGGCAAAATCTGCCGTTGATGTAAACAAAGGACAGTCATATGGAGCCAAAATATAGTCGAGTTCTAGGAAGAACCGCCTCTCTGAGTCTTTTGTTGGTCACAGCCTCGGTTTTATTGACCGGCTGCGGAGGCGGCACGGACACTGCCACAACAACAACGTCAACGAGCGGCACTACCACGACAACGACGACAGCCACGACAACGAGCCCAGCCGGGCTAAAAAAAATCCCGACTCCCTCGACCTTAACAGTCAAGTCGGTCGACACATCGGTAAACAAATACCCTGATCAGTATACGGTTAACATTTTGTTTACGCCTAACGTCGACACTCCGGCGTTCTTCGCCGATGCGCTAAAAGCAAAGAAACCGATTTTTGTCGAGTTCTACGGCGAGGGCGACGCCATTAGTGACCAAATGGCGGGAGGCATCGCTGAACTGCAAACACAATACGCCAGTCAAGTCACGTTTATCTTACTTAACGCGGATAAGCCGCAGACCTACGGCGCCTTAAGCGAACAGTTGCCAGTGCAGTACGTTCCGCAAGTCTTCATCTTCAACAACAAGTCTACAATCATCCGCAGCTACACCGGCTATTCCGATAAGGCCCGCTTGGATCAAGCGCTTTACGATGCCGTCAACCGCGGCTACTAACGCTCCGTTATCCCTCCGTCTGCGGCCCCGCCGCTTGGAAGACTACGCCGGTCAAGACGCTATAGTCGGACCGGGAACCTTGTTACGCCAGTCCATCGAGGACGATACCTTGTCTTCAGCGATTTTTTGGGGTCCGCCCGGATGCGGCAAAACAACCCTCGCAGAAATAATTGCCAACGTTACCAAAGCGGAGTTCGCCAAGGTCAGCGCGGTAACTGCTACGGTTGGGGATGTTCGGAAGGTGATCGCGGCCGCTCGGGAGCGCAAAATCGCGTATGGCCGCAGGACAATCATGCTTCTGGATGAAGTGCACCGGTTTAATAAAGCTCAGCAGGACACCCTGCTGCCCGCCGTTGAGGACGGTTCGATTGTGCTGATCGGAACGACAACCGAAAATCCTTATTTCGAAGTAAATTCGGCCCTTATCTCCCGCTCTCGAGTTTTTCAGCTTAAAGGTCTGACGGAAGAAGCTTTGGGACGCATATTGCAGCGCGCGTTGACCGATACCGAGGCAGGGTTAGGCAATACTCACGTCAGTCTGGACGCGGCGGCGAGGGAGCATCTCCTTAGCATGGCTGCGGGCGACGCTCGATCCCTACTAAACGGCTTGGAAATGGCGGTTCTCGCCGTCAAGCCGGACAAAACGGGAAACAGGCGCATTACTCTGAAAGAAGCGGAAGAGGCAATGCAGCGCCGCGCTCTGGTGTACGACATGAAGGGCGAGGCTCATTACGATGTGGCCTCAGCGTTTATCAAAAGTCTGCGCGGCAGCGACCCGCAAGCCGCCATCTACTGGTTGGCCGTAATGATCTACGGCGGCGAGGATCCAAAGTTCATTGCTAGACGAATGGTTATATTCGCTTCGGAAGACGTTGGGAATGCCGACCCAATGGGGTTGGTAGTGGCAACGGCCGCGTTTCAAGCGGTCGAACGCATCGGTCTGCCGGAAGCCCGGATCAATTTGGCGCAGGCGGTTACTTATCTGGCGACCGCGCCGAAAAGCAACGCTAGCTATCGCGCTATAGAACAGGCGCTGAAGGACGTCGGGAGCGGTATGGTCGCCAGCCCGCCCAAACACATCCGTAACGCCCCCCACCCGGGCATGAAAGAACACGGTTATGGACAAGGTTACAAATATCCGCACAACTATCCCGGACACGTTGTCGACCAAGATTACTTGCCGGCGGCGGTACGCGATAAGAAGTACTACGAACCGAGCGGTCAAGGGCAGGAAGCCGACATCAAGAGCCGAATGGACCCGAGCAAGTGTGATAAAATCAACGAAAGCGCCCAAACGGGCGACGGTGAGGACGAATAAGGGGGTTATTTCCCATGATCTATGTGCAAATCGCGGGAGCTATCGCGCTTTTGGCCCTGGCCGTTCTGATCGGTTCGTTTGTTCCGGCCGCGTTGCGCCTTAGCAAGACTGTCGATCAGGTTGACCAGCTGTTGGGTAAGCTGAAAACGACGGTTGACGAGGTCAACAACGAGATGTCAAAGGTAAACGAGGCGACTGATTCGATTCAGAAGGCGGTGGCTCGGATCGATACCATAGGCGGCCTGATCGAACAAACGGTTTCGTCTCCCTTAATTAAGGTAGCCGGCTATGGCGCCGGGTTAACGGGAGCTCTGCGGGGCTTTGCGCGAGGGCGCGCGAAAAGGAAATAACGGAGGCGTTAGCATAAATAAGAGGTTCTTTACCGACAGGACAGTCGACAAGTTTAGGGTCGCCGCAATCGTCAGCTGGGGCGTTATTGGCGTCATCGGCCTTCTCTATTTTGCCGCGCTGGCGGTTGGCCAGGTCAGCCTAATCCTGCGGCCTTTTCTTTTCGCGGTCATAATAGTGCTTCTGCTCAAGCCAATTCTAGAATTCTTGGAAGGGCGGGGGATGAATCGTGTGATGGCGCTCGCGTTGACCTATTTATTCTTCTTTGCTCTGCTGACAATCTTTCTGTTGTTTTTGGTTCCGATGGGCGTTACCGAAGTCAATCAACTAATCAAAGAATGGCCGAAGTATCAAAAAAGTGTTACTGACGCCATGAACAACTGGCAGAATAGTTACCGGGCATTCAGCCTGCCGCCCCAGGCCACCAAGGCCTTGGACGCCACTGTTAAGAGCGCGCAAGCCACCGCGCTCAGCGCCTTGAGCCATATTCCCAGCTATACCATCAGTTTCATCTCGCTTTTACTCGATTTCGTCCTGGCGCCTCTGATCGCGTTCTTCTTGCTTAAGGATAGAGCTTCCATCAGTCGGGGATTTTTCCGCATGGTGCCCGAGGCCTGGCGTCCCGAAAGTAAATATCTTACCTACCGCATGAATGTCGTTATCCAGGACGTGCTGCGCATAATGCTGATTCTGGCAATAATCGTCAGCGTCTTGGGCAGCATCGGCCTTTTGATCGCGGGTGTTCCATATGCGCTTCTGCTTGGTGTAATAAATGGCTTCTTGCAGATCATTCCATATATTGGCCCGGTCGCAGGCACGATTCCGGCAATCATTGTTGCCTGGGTGACTAAAGGCGGCTGGTATGCACTGGGTGTCGGCGTCTACTTCATAATTCTTACTCAGGTGGCCAGCGTCGTTCTAGCGCCGGTGATGATGAAGGACAGGATCGGCGTCCATCCGGTTTTGGTTATATTTATCTTGCTGCTATTTGGCTCGTTGTTTGGCTTCTGGGGCGTCGTTTTGGCGGTCCCCGCGGCGGCGATCATCAACGAACTAGCGGCCTTTACCTTAATGACTGAAGAGGAACGGACGGCCGCCATCAAGGCGGAAGGCATCACGGTCGAATAATGAAGAGCGCGGCCATCCGAGATAAGTACCTGCGGTTCTTTGAAGAGCGCGGTCATACGGTCGTGCCGGGATCATCCCTCGTTCCCGACGAACCTTCTTTATTGTTGACGACGGCTGGTATGGTCCAGTTCATTCCGTATTTTCGCGGGGATCGCAGACCTGAACATACCCGTTTGGCGTCGGTGCAGCGCTGCCTGCGCACTACGGATATCGACAAGATCGGTCACACCGCTCGCCATCTAACATTCTTTGAGATGCTAGGAAACTTCAGCGTCGGCGACTATTACAAGCAAGAAGTCATTCCGTGGGCCTGGGAGTTTGTCACCAAGGAACTCGGCATTGATCCCGCCAGCCTCTGGGTAAGCATATTCTTAGATGACGACGAGGCATTCGATATCTGGCGTAACTTAGCCGGTGTACCGGAACATCGCATTGTCCGGCTAGGCGAAGAAGAGAACTTTTGGAGCATGGGTCCGACAGGCCCTTGCGGCCCCTGTTCGGAAATTCATTATGACTTCGGCCCCGAACTGGCCTGCGGTCCTGATTGCGGGGTCGGTTGTGACTGCGACCGGTTTCTGGAGATTTGGAACCTCGTGTTCATGCAATATAACCGGGACGAGGCCGGCGAAATGCATCCTCTGCCCAAGAAGAATATCGACACAGGGATGGGCCTGGAGCGCGTCGCCAGCGTCCTACAGAATGTCAAAACCAATTTCGAAACGGATGTCTTGAAATCACTGATAGAACAGGTAGCTGAGATTTCAGGCGTTGCCTACAAGCAAGAAGCGCGCACAGATATTTCGCTCAAGATCGTCGCCGACCATACCCGCGCGATAACGTTTATGATCAATGACGGAATTCTGCCAGGTAACGAAGGGCGCGGCTACGTATTGAGACGGTTACTGCGACGCGCGGTCAGGCACGGACGGATATTGGGGCTGGACAGGGCCTTTCTTCCTGAGTTGGTAGAAACGGTTGTCAAGCTGATGGGCACGGCCTACGAAGATGTCGGTAAAAATGAGCTTTTCATTAAAGAGATAATCAAAGATGAGGAAGACCGGTTTCGCAATACACTCAAAGCGGGCCTCGTTGTTCTGGATGGTTTTCTGGAAGACGTGGCGACCGCGGGAGCGACCGCAATAGACGCCGCGACCGCTTTTAAGCTGTATGACACTTACGGTTTTCCACTTGAGCTGACGGTTGAGATAGCGGCGGAGCAAGGACTGGGCGTCGATGAATCAGGTTTCGCGGCCTTGACCGAGAAAGCACGCCAGACCGCCAAGAACGCCGCAGGGATGGAACGCGGGGAAGAGGAGCAGGGTGTCTTCGCGAAAATCTTTGACGAGGCAGGTCCAACCGAGTTTTTGGGGTATAAAGACATTTCGTTGACGACCGTAATCGGCGCCATCGTACATAACGGGACAGTGGTGAAGAAAGCGACAAGCGGGGAAGACGTCGAAATCGTCCTGGGCCAAACTCCATTCTACGCGGAACTGGGCGGACAGGTGGGCGACACCGGCACCGTTAAGACGGACACGGGCGTAATAGATATAAGCTGGACTTATCCGCCGGTGCGGGGGTTAACGGCGCATCGAGGTAAGGTGGTGTTTGGTAATGTCATCACTGGCCAGCCGGCCACCGCGGCAATAGATAACGAACGGCGAGCCGCCATACGGCGCAATCATACAGCGACCCATCTTGTGCATTGGGCTTTGCGCATGGTCCTTGGCGAGCATGTCCGCCAAGGCGGCAGCCACGTTGATGAACACCGTTTGCGTTTTGACTTCACTCACGGGAAGGGTCTGTCGGCCCCGGAACTTGAGCATATCGAGCTCCTAGTGAACAAGAAGATACTTGAGAATCACCCGGTGCGGGCCTATACGACCAGCTATAAATACGCGACGGAGAGCGGCGCGTTGGCTTTGTTCGGAGAAAAGTACGGGAAGAACGTCCGTGTCTTGGAGATCGGGGATTTTTCGCGCGAGTTGTGCGGCGGTACGCACGTCGCCCGATCCGGCGACATTGGGCAAATCAGAATAACTAGCGAGTCTTCAGTCGGATCTAACCTGCGTCGTATCGAAGCAGTCACGGGACTGGGCGCACTGCGCCTGGCCCATCAGAACGAGGTGGTTTTGCGTGAGGTCGAGCGCCAGCTAAAGACTAATATAGCCGGACTCCCCGGCAGAGTCGAGCATCTCTTGAGAGAACAAAAGACTTTGGAGCGAGACATTGCGGCGCTGCAGAGTCGCCTCGGTTCGTCCGAGGCGGCCGAATTGGTGACTGGTGGTACACCCGCAGGTCCGGCTCTCATTATCGCCGGCGTTTTGCCCAACAAATCTTTGGACCAGTTACGCGCGGTCGTTGACGAGATTCGGAATCGTAACGGGACCGCCGCGATAGTCCTAGGCAGCAGCACCGCCGATGGAGCTAATTTAATTGTTGCGTTTGGCAGTGTTTTGGACGGGTCCCAGCTAGACGCGGCGGCGATTGTACGCCAAGCGGCAACAGCGATTGACGGCGGTGGCGGGGGACGTCGAGACCTGGCGCAAGCTGGTGGAAAAAAGACAGACGGCTTGGCCGAAGCCGTGGAGACTGCCCGAAAAGAGATAGCCCACCGGCTGGCATGAGAGTCATCGGCCTTGACGTCGGAGAAGTCCGCATCGGCGTCGCCATATCCGACCCCGATCAAACAACCGCGTTTCCCTTAACAGTTGTCGCCCGGACCGATGACGATCTAGCCATTAGGGCCATTTTGGACATCTTGCACGACCAAGAGGCTGATAGGATCGTTTATGGGCAGCCGCGCCGCCTGGACGGCAGCATTGGTCCGCAAGCGCGCGCCACCGAAAAATTCATCGAGCTATTACGCGCCAAGACGTCAGTAGCCCTGGTTGCTCAAGACGAAAGACTAACGTCCGCGCAGGCCGAAAGGGTATTACTGGCACAAGGCGTCAAGCGCGCCAAGCGACGTGAGATAATAGACAAGATGGCTGCGGCCATTATTCTGCAGGCCCACTTGGACGGAGAGAATGGTAAGAAAGCAAAACAGACTTAACCGGGCGTTACTGACGACTGCCGCAATCGTCCTTATCATAATCATCGGCGGCGGCGCCGCGCTATTTGTATTTAGGCCGAGCGGCGGTCAACCAGTACGTTTGTCTATCGCGCCAGGTTCGACTAGCGCTGAGATCGCGAACTTAGCGGCCGCAAGGGGCGTTGTCGCCAACTCTCTGATTTTCCGTCTCTACATAAAAGACAATGGCGCCCAGGATGATCTCCAAGCCGGCGAGTATGACTTGCGGACCGGCATGTCCTATGCCGAGGCTCTGGCCACACTGCGGCGCGGGCCGACAAAGAAATTCTACACGGTGACTATTCCCGAGGGTTTGACGGTCGCCGAGACAGCCGCGATCGTCGCGAAAAAAACGCCTATAACCAAAGACGCTTTTGAGGCGGCCGCGGTAAGCGACGGCTATGATTTTCCGTTTCTTAAAGGGCTAAACGTGGTAAGTCTGGAAGGCTATCTGTTTCCCAAAACGTATACGATCACCGACCGAACGACGGCGCGAGACTTGGTAACTCTAATGCTGCGGCAATTCGCCAAGGAAACCGCCGGCCTGAACCTTAGTGACGCGAAGGCGAAAGGATACACTCTGAATGATGTGGTCATCATTGGGTCGATGGTAGAGATGGAGGCGAAGCTCGACGATGAACGGGCGCTTGTCGCCGCTGTTGTCTATAATCGTTTGAGTCACGGTATGTTACTCCAGATGTGCTCGACTGTCGAGTTTGCTCTGCCGGAACGTAAGGAATCATTGAGTTATAAGGACCTCGAGGTCGAATCGCCATATAACACCTATAAACACGAAGGCTTGCCACCCGGACCGATCGCGTCGCCAGGACTGAAATCGATCGAGGCGGCCGCGCATCCCGCCGCTGTCGACTATCTCTACTTCGTCTTGACCGGAGACAACGGCAGCCATACGTTCACCTCGTCTTATGAAGAGTTTTCCAACGTAAAAGCGGAAAAAGGCCTCTAGAATGGGCGTTTTCTCACCCGACTATATATTTCCTGACATCCTCGCCGTTCGGCCCGCCTGGCTGGCCGAGCGCGGGCTTCGCGGCCTGATCGTTGACCTCGACAATACGATTGTGCCCTGGAGGGGCGACGAACCGACTCCCGAGACAATTACCTGGTTTGAAGAGTTGCGGGGCGCCGGTATTCGGGTTGTCTTGGTCAGCAATGCCGGTGGGCACCGCGGCGAACGCATGGGTGCTCTTTTGGGTGTCCCCGTCGTCGCTCCGGCGAAGAAGCCGATGTCTGTAGGTTACAGAAAGGCGCTGGCGCTGCTGCAGATGCCGGCGTCCGACGTATCAGCCCTAGGCGATCAGATATTTACTGACGTATTGGGCGGCAATCGAGCGGGAGTGGCAACGATATTGGTCGATCCCGTGACGCCCAGAGAATTTTTCCTCACGCGCCTGGTTCGGCTGTTCGAGCGACGTTTCCGCCCATAAAGTATTCCGCTAATCTGCCGATACTTGTCATAGCGCTAAATGCAAGTATAAACTTACATTGAACCGGACGGCGTTCCTGGGCGAAAGACAAACAACGTCGTCAAACGGTTAAGCGGAGGAACGTGGCTATGATATCCGGACACACCAAACTGGTCGGCATATTCGGCGATCCGATTACCGAGTCGCTATCGCCGGCAATGCATAACGCGGCCTTTGCCGCAGCCGGTCTTGACTGGGCTTATATTCCCTTTCGCGTACCCCGCTCGCAGCTGACAGCGGCAGTTGCCGCCCTTCGCGCTCTTGATATCTCCGGTGTTAACGTCACCATGCCTCACAAAGCGAGCGTGCTGCCGCTGCTTGATTTTGTCGATCCCACAGCTGAGGTAATTGCCAGCGTTAACACGATTGTAAACAAAGATGGGCGCTTAGAAGGCTATAGCACAGACGGCGCCGGTTTTCGCAAGGCGTTGGAAGACGCCGGCGTGCCCGTCGAAGGTCGGCGAGTCTTGATCGCCGGGTCTGGCGGGGCGGCACGCGCTGTAGCGGCGGCGCTGGCTATTGCCGAGATCAGTTCGTTAGACGTTCTGGCGCGCCGACCCGAGGCAATTCACCGCCTGGGGGACATTGTCAAATCTCTTAACCCGTCAATCGAGTTCACCGGCCATTCCTTAAACGACGCCGGCATTTCCGAAATCGCCTCTCACGCGGACATCGTTATTAACGCGACTCCGCTTGGCAAGACTTCCTTAGAAGGTTTGACCTACCTGGTGAACGGGCTTGGTCCCGACGCGACAGCGGCCGATTTGAGCACCGTTCCTCCGCTCAGCGCATTCCTTGTCGCCGCCCAAGGACGAGGATGCACCGTTATAAACGGTCGGAGCATGCTCGTTCACCAGGGTTCATTGTCCTACGAAATATGGACCGGCCAAGTCGCGCCGCTGGATGTCATGCGGCGCGCGGTAGACCTGGCGGCTGACGAGGCAGGTGAGGCAAGATGAGAGAAGGCCGGAAGCAGCTGGGCGACCTGCTGGTTGAAAGCGGCAAAATATCTCCTGAGCAACTGGAAGAAGCTCTGGCCCGTCAGCGCGCCAACGGCGAACCATTAGGGCAATTGTTGGTCGATTCGGGTTTCATAACCGAGACGGACCTTCTAAAGATGCTGGCCGAACAGCTGGGCTTGGATTTCATTGATATTGGCGAGTCTAAAATAGACTTGTCCGCAGTCGCGATGCTGCCCAATAACGTCGCCCGCAAGAATCTCGTCCTGCCCATTGGCTTTGACGAGAACAAGTTAGTCGTGGCGACGGCCGACCCCACCAACGTATTCGTGTTTGACGACCTAAGGATCATGACCGGCTTTGAGATCAAGCCGGTTGTCAGCACGAAGGAAGAGTTGCTGGCCGCGATCGATCGCTACGCGCAGAGCGAGAACGTTCTGGAAGAAGCGATTGAGGAAACCGGTTCAGCCGCTGACGCCGCCAAAGCGACGCAAGAGGCGGAAGAGTTGGCCGAAGAGGCCCCGATCGTCAAACTCGTGAACCTAATCATCAATCAGGCGGTTGACGAGGGCGCGTCCGATATCCATATCGAACCCCAGGAAGACGACATGCGTATTCGCTACCGGGTGGACGGAGTGCTGCGGGAGATCATGCACAGCCCTAAGAAGATTCAGGCGGGTTTGATCTCCAGGCTCAAAATCATGAGCGACATGAACATAGCCGAGCGGCGGGTTCCGCAAGACGGACGGATCGGCTTGGTCGTCGCGGACCGCGCTATCGACTTCCGCGTCGCCAGTCTGCCCAGTGTCTACGGTGAATCCATTGTCATGCGTATCCTCGAGAAGGAAAGCATCATGCTGACCCTGGAAGACCTCGGGTTTTTCCCTCGCACGCTGGAGATGTTCCGAGCCGCTATAGGTAAGCCGTACGGGACCATCCTGGTCACAGGCCCGACAGGTTCGGGCAAGTCGACAACTTTGTATGCCACCTTAAACGTTCTTAACGTACCTGAGAAAAACATTATGACCATAGAAGATCCGGTTGAGTACCGCTTGCCCGGGCTAAGTCAAATGCAAGTCAATACCAAGGCCGGGATGACATTCGCTGCCGGTTTGCGCGCGGTTCTACGCGGTGACCCCGATTGCTTGCTGGTTGGCGAGATCCGCGACAGAGAAACCGCCCTAATTGCCATCGAGAGCGCCCTGACGGGCCACTTAGTCCTGTCGACCTTACATACCAACGACGCGCCGTCCGCCATAACCCGGCTGACTGAAATGGGCGTAGAGCCGTTCCTTATCGCTTCCGCGGTTGACGCCGTTCTCGCACAGAGGTTGGGTCGGAGACTCTGCAAACACTGCAAGGAAAAGCACACAATGACCGCTCAGGAAGTTGCCAACCTCGGCTTCCCGGTCGAGGACGGGAAAGACTACGAATTCTATAAGCCAGTCGGCTGCTCCAAGTGCAACAACACCGGTTACAGGGGGCGTATGGGCATACACGAAGTAATGTTGATGAGTCAGAACCTCGGCGAGCTGGCAGTAAAGAAGGCCAGCTCGGACGAGCTGATGCGCACTGCTATAAAAGAAGGCATGAGCACTCTGAAGGAAGACGGTTTTAATAAAGCGCTGGCCGGCATTACGTCTCTTGAGGAAGTTGTCAGGGTGGTGGCTTAGATGGCAATGAAAGAGAACCGCCGTCAACTAGGAGATTTGTTGGTCGCGCAGGGCGTCATCAAGCCGGAACAACTGACCGAAGCGCTTAAGGCGCAGAAGGAGAGCGGGGAACCGCTGGGACGCGTTTTGGTTAAGATCGGCCTGGTGACAGAGGCAGACTTGTTAAAGATTCTGGCCAATCAGTTAGGTCTCGACTTCGTCGATCTGTCGGAGTACGTCATTGACCTTGGCGCTGTGTCTTTAGTCCCCGAACGGATCGCCAAAAAGAACACAGCCTTGCCGATTGGATTCGAGGATGGCAAACTAATTGTCGCCGTAGCCAACCCAACCGACGTCTTCATCTTTGACGATCTCAGAATGATGACCGGTTTCGAGGTTAAACCCGTGGTGGCCACCAAGGAAGAGATTCTCGCGGCGATAACGCGCTACGCCAAAGCGGAAAGCCAGGTCGGCCAAGCCGGCATGGATGAATTGACCCGCGAGGTCATCGGCGAAGAAGAAGACGTTGT
>JANXYU010000007.1 GCA_025355855.1 Actinomycetota bacterium | reverse complement strand
AGTCATCAAGTCGCGTTTGCGACGCTCTACTACTGCGACTAAAGCAATAAGCGTTTTAGTGCTTTAAAGCGTTAAAGCGCCGCAGGCTAAGCGCGTATGGCCAGTGGCTGTTTTGCACGGTCACTTCAGCGCTACGTAGCGGTGAAGTGCTGCTCGACCTGTGGATTAGTATGCGGCCCGAAAGCAAGACGCGCCGGAGCGTGTCGCCAGTCCTCACTCCTGAACGGAGTCCTCGATTGCGCGTTTGCGGCCTAGCGAAGCACGAAGCAATTTGTGGAAAGTTGCTTGTGTAGAAGATGGCTGGGCGGACTATGAGAAAGCCGCGTCGCGTAACCCTAGGAAAGCGTGGGGAGTCCACCGTCCAAAGGCCTCGGAAATATAGGTGAACATGGTCCACTTCAGAGCTACGTAGCGCTGAAGTGGTCACCAGATTTCCGTCGGAGTGAGCTGGGCGCGCTGGGACCAGCGAACGTTCTTTGGCGAGTGGATTACCGGCGCTTACCGCGCGGCGGCTTTTGGTTCGGGTCGCTCAATTATTATGCTTTGACCAGCGTATAAGCCTATGCTAGACTGAGTTAATTGCGCCAGTCTTAAACGGAGTTCCCTATGGTCTTACCTCTTACCGCCAAAATCGCGTCAAACGGACATCTGCAAATCGGCGGCTGCGACGTTGTCGAGCTGACCGAGCGATTCGGCACGCCCCTCTTCATCTATGACGAAGACACCATTAGGGCGCGCTGCCGCGATTATGTCCAGGCCTTTAAAGCGACCGGCGCTGAAACGGAAATCATCTACGCCGGCAAAGCGTTCATGGCGCTGGCGGTTTGCCGAATAATCAACGAAGAGGGTTTAGGATTGGACGTGATGAGTGGGGGAGAGATTTACTCCGCAATGCGCGCCGGATTCCCGCCGACCCGGCTGATGTTCCACGGCAACAACAAAGCGGCCGATGAGTTGGAGTTGGCACTGGGGACCGGCGTGGGACGAATCGTTGTCGATAGCTTTGACGAGCTGGCTTTGCTAAACCAGATGGCTGGTGACTTGGGGAAGAAGCCGAAGATCATGCTGCGCCTTACCCCTGGCATCATGCCCTCGACCCATGCCTACGTACAGACCGGCCAGCAGGACAGCAAGTTCGGCTTTGGCATCCAGGACGGGTCGGCGTCGGAGGCGACGAAACGAGCGCTGGCGTTGCCGCATCTGGAGTTGATCGGGTTCCACGCGCACATCGGCAGTCAGATATTCGCGCTTCATTCCTACGACAAGGCCATCGAGATACTGATGGCTTTCATAAAAGAAACGCGCGACGCGACCGGGTTCGAGGTCGAGGAGCTGGACGCCGGCGGGGGACTGGGAATCAAATACAAAGCCCATGACGAGCCCTCGACGATCGAAGCGTTCGCGGAAACCGTTGTCGGCAGCGTCAGGGACGGCGTCGCCAAGCACGGCCTAAAGATGCCAAAGATACTGGTCGAGCCGGGGCGTTCCATAATTGGCAACGCGGCGGTCACCGCGTATCGCGTCGGGACGATCAAGGAGATCAAGGGTATCCGAACTTATGTTTCAGTCGACGGCGGGATGAGCGACAACCTGCGGCCGATGCTTTATAACGCGGTGTATGACGCCCTGCTCGCCAACAAGGCCGACGATCCGGCATCCGCGAAGGTGACTGTGGCCGGCAAACATTGCGAATCAGGGGACATCCTCATCGAGGAAACCATTATCCCGACGCCCGAGGTCGGGGATATACTAGTAACACCGGCGACAGGCGCGTACGGCTATGTCATGGCCAATAACTATAACAGAGTGACGCGGCCGGCTGTCGTGCTGGTCAAAGAGGGCGAGGCTCGCATTATCGCCCGCCGGGAAACTTATGAGGACCTGGTACGACTCGAAGAAGGATAAACGCAAGATTATAAGGATTATCGGGAGTATAAAGAGTATGAAGACCAAGAGGTCAGGCAGATTCTATCCTTATAATCGTTATACTCCTTATTCTCTTACGATAGGAGCCAACTTATGAAGAAGAAAATAAACATCGGTCTGCTAGGTTTAGGCACTGTCGGCAGCGGCGTCTATTCTATTCTGAAAAAGCGCCGCCCCGAGCTCAAACGCTTGGTAGACGCCGACCTTATCGTCAAGGCGATCGCCGTCAAGGACCTCAAAGAGATCAAGAACCATCCGCAATTGAAGGTGGACCCGGCCATTGTCACCACGGACGCCGCGTCGATTGTGCATGATCCCGAGATTGATATCATCGTTGAGGTAATCGGCGGGCGAGAACCGGCCCGATCATTGATCGCCGAAGCCTTGCGGCACGGGAAACAGGTTGTGACCGCGAATAAAGAGGTAATTGCCAACGACGGTGAAGAGATATTGGGGCTGGCCGATAAGATGGGCGTCGATGTTTTGTTTGAAGCCAGCGTCGGCGGAGGCATCCCGATCATCCATCCCCTCAAGGAAGGCTTGGTTGGAAACCGGATTTCCCGGATCGTCGGCATTGTTAACGGTACCACGAACTACATTCTAAGCCGAATGACCGCGGACGGCATATCATTCAAGGAAGCGCTTAAGGAAGCCCAAAAGAACGGTTATGCCGAGCGCAATCCAGACGCTGACGTTGAAGGCGGCGACGCAGCGGCCAAGATCGCTATCCTGTCTTCCATCGCTTTCAACGACCGGGTTAAGGCCGCTCAGGTTTACCGCGAAGGCATCTCGTCCATTACTCGGGACGATATCCGTTACGCCGACGAAATGGGTTACGTAATTAAGCTTCTGGCTATCGGCAAGGAGGAAGCCGACGGGTTGGACGTGCGCGTTCACCCCGCGATGATTGACAAGAACCACCCACTGGCCAGCGTCAATGACGTTTTCAACGCGATCTTCGTCGAGGGAGACTCGGTTGGTGAAGTTATGTTTTACGGCCGGGGCGCGGGCAGCTTGCCGGCGGCCAGCGCTGTCATCGGCGACATCGTTACCGTGGCGCGCGATATTCAAAACAACGACACGGGTAAGATCGGCTGTACCTGCTTTGAGATTAAGCCCGTCAAGCCTATTGATGACTTGATCAGCTCGTTCTATCTGCTCATCGAGTCAACGGACATACCCGGCGTGCTGGCTAAGGTCTCTAAGGTCTTCGGGGATGCCAACGTCAGTCTAGCCAGCGTCATCCAAAAGAACGGGGCGGGCAACCATGCCCAACTGGTTTTCATAACCTATCCGGTTCGGGAGAAGAACCTGCGGGCCGCCGTCGCCAAAATCGAGAAGTTAGACGTTGTCCGTAAAGTCGTCAACGTCATAAGAGTGGAACAGGTGTAGGTTTCTCATGCCTCACGCCTCGCGCCTTATGCCTAACAGGAGGAACTAAAATGTGCGGTCCCGCCGAGCCCTGGCAAGGGCTGATAGTCAAATACCATGAGTATCTACCCGTTGGGGGCGATACCCCGGTTATTACGCTTCTGGAAGGCAATACACCGTTGGTTTATGCCCAAACCTTAAGTAAGGAGATCGGTCTGACCGTCTTTCTGAAATTCGACGGTGCCAATCCGACCGGGTCCTTCAAAGATCGCGGCATGACCATGGCCATCAGTAAAGCAGTCGAGGACGGCGCGACCGCGGTTATGTGCGCGTCAACCGGCAACACCTCGGCCTCGGCGGCCGCCTACGCGGCGCGCGCGGGTCTAAAGTGTTTCGTTCTCATCCCGGAAGGGAAGATCGCGTACGGCAAGCTGGCTCAGGCGCTGGTACACGGCGCTAAGGTCCTCTCAGTCAAAGGCAATTTTGACGTCGCTTTGTCAATCGTCAAGGAGATTACGGCGACGTCCGACATTACCCTGGTAAACTCCTTGAATGATTATCGCGTCGAGGGTCAGAAAACGGCCGCTTTCGAGATCTGCGACAGTCTGGGAGAGGCGCCCGAATATCTCTCTATCCCTGTCGGTAACGCCGGCAACATCACCTCGTATTGGAAAGGTTTCCGTGAATACAAGGCAGCCGGTCAGGTGAAGAAGTTGCCGAAAATGCTGGGCTGGCAAGCCGAGGGCGCGGCGCCGATAGTGCGCGGCGAAATCGTTGCTGATCCGCAAACGATAGCCACAGCCATCCGTATCGGTAATCCGGCGCGGTGGCAGGAAGCGGCGGCCGCCGGCCAGGACAGCGGCGGCGGTATTGGGATGGTGACCGACGATGAAATTCTGGCTGCGTACCGCCGTTTAGCCTCAACGGAAGGTGTTTTCGCCGAACCCGCTTCGGCGGCGTCCGTGGCCGGGTTGCTTAAAGCGGCCGCGGCGGGCCAAATCGAACCCGGGGGAACAGCGGTCTGCGTGTTAACCGGACACGGCTTGAAGGATCCGGACACCGCTGTCAACAGCGGCGGCGGAGAGGTCATCGAGGTCGAAGCGGATACCGCAGCCATTCGTAAACTGGTCACCGGGGCCTAAATGAAATACGTTTTTTTCGTGCCGGACGGAGCGGCCGACTATCCCTGCGACGAGCTGGGCGGCCAGACACCGTTGGAATACGCCGCCACTCCGAACATGGATTTTATGGCGCGCGAAGGCCGGGGCGGAACGGTCCAGACGATTCCGCCGGGGATGGGCAGCGGCAGCGACATCGCCACTCTGTCGTTAATGGGTTATGACCCGCGCGAATACTATACCGGTCGAGGTCCGTTGGAAGCGGCCTACCGCGGTATTCGCCTGCGGCCCGGCGAATACGCCTATCGCTGCAACCTCATCACCGAGACCGAAGGCCAGCTGACTGACTATAGCGCCGGTCACATAACAACACCCGAGGCGCAAGACCTTATTGCCTCACTGGATAAGGCGTTAGGGTCGCCAACCATCAGCTTCTCTCCCGGTGTTAGCTACCGGCACTTGTTGATTCTTAAGGAAGGCGGATCGGACGCCACCGTGTGCCGGCCGCCCCACGATGTCTTGGATCGTCCCACCGAGGACGTTCTCCCGAGCGGGGAAGGCGCGGATATCCTGCTCGACCTGATCGACCGGTCTCGCGGGATCTTAGCCAACCACCCGGTCAACGTGGCGCGTCTGGCCGAGGGAATGCATCCGGCCAATCTTATCTGGCCTTGGGGTCAGGGCGGCGCGCCTCGGCTGACAACTTTCAAGGAGCGTTTCGGCCTAACCGGTTCGGTAATATCAGCAGTCGATGTCATCAAGGGCATCGGCTTCTACATGGGATTGAAAATCATCGAGGTCGCCGGTGCGACCGGATACTTCGATACCGATTACGCCGGCAAAGCCAGGGCCGCGATAGCTGCTCTGCGGGAGGGCGATTTTGTTTTTGTTCACGTCGAAGCGCCGGATGAGGCCGGGCACGAAGGCTTAATAGAAGAAAAAGTCAAAGCGCTGACCGACTTTGACGCCAAGATTGTGGGACCCGTTCTAGACGAGCTGAAAAAGATGGGCAGTTACCGCGCTTTGGTCAGCCCAGACCATGAGACGCCGCTTAGTCTTCGTACCCATGGCAGCGGGCCGGTGCCGTTCGCCCTGTACGCGACCGACGCAAAAGCCGACGATATGACCGCTTTCTCAGAGAAGAACGCTCGCGCCTATGGTTCGTTGCAGCTCGACAAAGGGCATGACCTCATACATTTGTTATTGGGCTAGACAATAACCAAACCCCCGGGAGTATTATGCAGGAACGTGTGGTAAAAGGACCGCACGGCGAAGAGTTCCAAGTGATCGCCTCCGAAGACGTCATTCGCCTGCTCAACGAGGGTGTTCCGTTTATCACGGCCGGAGTCGAGGTTGAGAAACTGGTCCTCAAGGAGGGCGAAGCTTTCCTTTACACGAACGCAGAGGGCACGATCCCGCGCGGCAACCCCTTCGGCCTAGGGTTTTACCATCAAGATACCCGCTTCTTGTCAACTTTTGAAATCTACCTGGAAGGCAAGAAACCTCTATTATTGTCATCTTCGGCCGGGCAGGATTATCGGGCTTTCATTGAGCTGACTAATCCTGACATTAAGAGCGACACCGGCATTCGCGTTCCCCAAGACACCCTGAACATCCGGCGCCTGCGAACCATAGAGGACAATTTTTACGAACGCATCCGGCTGAAGAACTACAATCAGGTCCCCATCGAGGTCACGATCCAGTTTATCGTTGGCGCCGATTTCTTTGACATCTTCGAGGTCCGGGGCTTGCGGCGGCAAAGGCGCGGAGCTATCCTTAAACCCAAATTCGACGGGCGCTTCTTAAGTTTGGCTTACGTCGGTCTGGATGACGTCTTCCGGCAGACCAAAATCGAGCTCTATCCTAAACCAACTCAGGTTCAAACCGGGCCGGAGGGAGCGACTATTTCTTACCGGCTGGCCTTCGAGGCGCGCGAGACGAAGATAATTAATTTTTGTTTCAAACCGGTTGTCGGAACGGAACGGCGGCGCACCCTGTCTTTCGATACCGTCTCTTCGACGCTGCATCGCTCCTATCAGGCCTGGGATACAGACAGCACCCGTATCTTTACTGACAATGAACTGTTCAATTCCGTGCTGGAACGCGGCCAACGTGATATCCGGCAGTTGTTGACCACCGGTCCGGAAGGTACGACCATGGCGGCCGGGGTGCCCTGGTTTGTCGCGCCTTTTGGTCGGGACAGCCTGATTACCTGCCTGCAAACGTTGATGTTGAATCCGGCGCCGGCGCGTGAGACTCTCGCGATGTTCGGCAATCTTCAAGGCACGGTCGTTGACGGGTGGCGGGATGAAGAGCCCGGCAAGATCGCGCACGAGATAAGGCGGGGTGAATTGGCCTCCCTAAACGAGGTTCCGCACACCCCCTACTACGGCACGGTCGACGCTACTCCGCTCTATGTCATTTTGGCAGCGCGCTTGTTTCAATGGACCGGAGACGGCGATTTTCTAACTGGAATCAAAGATAATCTTGACTTAGCCTTGAACTGGATCGACGAGTACGGCGACGCCGATGGCGACCTCTTCGTGGAGTATAAACGGAAGTCGCAGCGCGGCCTGACACACCAGGGCTGGAAGGACAGCGGCGGCAGCATTGCGCATAAAGACGCGACCGTAGCCGATCCGCCGATTGCTCTGGCGGAAGTTCAAGCCTACGTCTACCTGGCCAAAACAAGCCTGGCGGAAGCCTATGATTACCTGGGGTTCAAGGACCGGGCGATGAGCCTTCGCGAGGCGGCGGCGGCGCTCAAGGAACGCTTTAACGACGTCTTTTGGATGGCGGCTGACAACTGCTTCGCTCTGGCTCTGGATAAAGAGAAAGAGAAGGTCGAAGTGGTATCGTCCAATGCCGGTCAGTGTCTGTTCGGCGGTATCGTCGACAAAACAAAAGCTAAAAAGTTGGTACATCGGCTGATGCAGCCGGATATGTTCAGCGGTTGGGGAATACGTACCCTGAGCAAAACCGCCACAGCCTACAATCCGATGCAGTATCACTGTGGTACTATTTGGCCGCACGATAACAGTCTGATTGCCTGGGGGTTCAAGGAATACGGCTATACAGCCGAGGCCAATCGCATCGCGACCAGCTTATTTGACGCCGCGCTGACCTTCACTGATTATCGATTGCCTGAGCTTTTCTGCGGGTTTTCACGCCGGATACCTCATCCGCCGGTCGGTTATCCCGTGTCTTGCAGTCCGCAGGCCTGGGCGGCGGGCAGCATGTTTTTGTTGCTGCAGGCTATGCTGGGGATCATGCCCGATGTTCCGCGTGGGGTTTTTCGCATTGTAGAACCTACTTTGCCGCGCTGGCTCAATATGGTTAGATTGGATAATCTCCGCGCCGGCGCCGGCGCTCTTAATATGGTTTTCACTAGAACGGGCGACAAAACCGAATATGAGGTCCTGTCTAATACTACGGGCCTAACCATCGAGTAGAGCGAAGGGGGAGGACTTTAATGTCTAAGAAGGGTTGGACCATCGGGGTAATAATCGGTGTTGTTCTGGTGCTGTTATTGTGCTGCGGATCGATGGTTGCCGCCATTGCGGTCGCCAGCGCGGCCGGCAGCGCGACTCCGATGACAGCCAGGGGCAGCGTAGCCGTGATCCATCTGGACGGCGTCATAGCGTCCTCATCGCAGAGCGGTCTGTTAAGCGGCAGTGCCACAGCGACACCCGAGTCTATAATCGGCCAGCTGCGTGAAGCCGACAAGGACTCCAGGGTCGCGTCGATCGTTTTACGCGTCGATAGCCCCGGGGGCAGCGCCGCGGCCAGTCAAGAAATCTTCGAAGAGGTAAAGCGGATAAGTAAGCCGATAGTCGTATCAGCGGCGGATGTCGACGCCTCGGGTGCTTACTATATCTCTTGCGCCGCTGACGAGATCATGGCCAGCCGGGCTTCGTCGGTCGGCAGCATCGGCGTCATCATGCAAATCCCGAACCTGCAGGACCTATACAACAAGCTGGGCATCCAATACCAGACGATCAAACAAGGCAAGTATAAGGACATGGGAAGCGGCGACCGGGCGCTTACCGCTGAGGAAACAGCTATTCTCGATCAAGAGGCAAAAGAGGTCTATGACCAGTTCATTTCCGATGTTGCCGCGTCCCGTGATCTACCTGAAGCCAAAGTGAGAGAGTTGGCGACAGGCCAGACGTGGAACGGAAGCACGGCTAAGGAGCTGGGTTTGATTGACAGCTTGGGTAATTATCGGGACGCCGTGATACGGGCCGGGAAGTTAGGCAAGATCACCGGCGAGCCAGGGATTGTCACGTATGGCCAGATATCGCTTTGGAATCTTCTGGTTAACCCCACGTCATCAAACGGCTTGGGCGCCTTAAACAAGTTGTTCAATATGATGGATAGAACCGCCCTGCCAGCCCAGAATAGCGTACCGAAGTAGGGCGAGGACTGAAGCAGGAGCATAAGGAGTATAAGGATTATAGGGATTATGAAAGCCGGTTTAGGTGCAAGCGGGGTTTCTATACTCCTTATACTCTTAATAATCCCCATAATCTGCTTCTTCGACAAACGACCCAATGAGGTGATCTGATTGGCAAACAAAAAGACCGTAGTCGCTCAACTAAGCGATATTCACGTCGGCGACCATTACTTCCGGCCGGAGTTGCTGGAAGCGACGATCGCTGAGATCAACGACTTGGCGCCCGACGTCGTCATTGTTGGCGGCGATCTGACGACACTTGGGCTTAAGGTTGAATATGAGACCGCGCGCGCCTATATCAAGACGATCACCTGCCCGCGCGTTGTCGTTATCCCGGGCAACCATGATAGCCGCAACGTCGGCCACGTCCATTTTGAGAAAATCTTCGGCTCTCGCTTCCAGGTTCTGCGACGTAATGGTGTAGTCTTCGTTTGCATCGACTCCAGCATGCTCGACAACAAGGACGGCCGAGTCGGCCGCGACCGGTACACGTGGATCAGGGAGCATTTTGAAGCCCCGGCTGATTTCCGCGTCCTGGTCATGCATCATCATCTTCTGCCGGTGCCGGGGACAGGCCGAGAGAGGAACATTGTCCTGGACGCCGGGGATGTTTTGAAAATGTTGTTCCAACTGGACGTCGACATGGTTTTGTCAGGCCACAAGCACGTTCCCCATCTCTGGCAATTCGGGCGCATGACTCTGGCCAACGCCGGCACCGCCAGTTCTTTGCGGTTGCGCGGCGACGCCGAACCTTGCTACAACATCGTCGAGATAGAAAACGGGCAGGCCGCGGTGTACAAAAAGCGTGTCGGCGAGATCAAGGAAAGGATGGGCTAGGGTGGCACGGCAGCGGGCCGTCGCTTTAATCGATGGTGAACACTACTTTCCGGTCATCCAGCTGGGACTGGACCGGATCGCAACCGACCCGGCCTTCGAATTGGTTGGCGCGGTTTTCATCGGGGGGACCGAGAAGGTCACGGACAGCACGAATCTGGACGGATTTGGCGTCCCCGTCATTCTCGACAGAGATCCCCTTGCCGGTATTGACCAGGCGATAACCAGCCACAAGCCGGACGTGTTCATTGACTTGAGCGACGAACCGGTGGTAGGATACAAGGAGAGATTTGAATTCGCTTGCCGAATCCTGAAGGCAGATATATCATATAAGGGTTCGGACTTCCTGTTTGAACCGCCTATCTTTGAGGACATTGTCCATAAGCCCTCAATCTCAATCATCGGCACAGGCAAACGAACGGGCAAAACTGCCGTTTCAGCCTATATCTGCCGCGAACTGAAGACTGAAGGATTTCACCCCTGCGTGGTGGCCATGGGCCGGGGCGGTCCGGCCGAACCAGAGGTCATTCAGGGCACTGAGATCAACTTGACACCCGAATACCTGCTCCAACTGAGCCGGCAAGGCCGGCACGCGGCGTCAGACCACTATGAAGACGCTTTAATGAGCCGGGTGACAACGGTCGGCTGCCGGCGTTGCGGCGGCGGGATGGCGGGCCAAGTCTACGTTTCAAACGTAGCCGAGGGCGCGCGAATCGCCGACGGCTTGCCGGAGGAGTTCATCGTCTTTGAAGGCAGCGGCGCCGCGATTCCGCCGATTAGGACGGACGCGACCGTAGTCATAGTCGGAGCCGGACAGCCGGAAGACTATATCCTGGGCAACTTCGGTCCCTACCGGTTAAGTCTAGCCGGCTTGGCGGTTTTGACGATGTGTGAGGAGCCGCTGGCTTCACCTGAAAAGATAGCCCGGCTGACCGCAGGAATCAAAGCGGCCGTACCGAACATCAAAGTCGTGCAAACGGTTTTTAGACCGAAACCGCTGGACGACATCGCTGGGCGGCGTGTATTCGTCGCGACAACCGCGCCGGTCGGCGTGGGCGGCGTTATTAGTGATTATCTGATTGCCGAATACGGTTGCGAAGTCGTCGGCGTCAGTCACCACTTATCCAACCGGCCGTTACTACGATCGGACTTGGCCGCCGCAGCTCCGGCGGACGTTCTCATGACGGAGCTAAAAGCGGCCGGCGTCGACGTCGTAACGGGATACGGTATAGACAATGGTTTGGATGTGGTCTTTATGGATAACTGCCCGGTTACCGTTGGCGGTGACGGCCAATTGCGGGAATTATTGCTGCTTTCGGCGGAGACCGCCCGCGCCAGGGATAAAGAACGCAGAGGGTAAATGAAGAACGCCGCAAAAGACAAACCTATACTGATCAGCGGCAAGAAGCGCAGTCTGCCGTTTTCCAAGGGTATGTTGGCCGGTTCGATAATGGCAACAGGCCTGGCGCCGGCCAAGTCTTATCGCATAGCGCAACAGATCGAGGACGCGCTGCGAGAGAATGGAGCTTATCAGATCGCCATCCCGGATTTAGACGAGATGGTGACGGACCTGCTCAGCCAGACTTATGGCGATGGGTACGCCGCCAACTACCGCCACTGGCGCAAGTTGGGGAAACTTGATAAACCGGTCATTGTCCTGGTAGGAGGCACCACGGGGGTCGGCAAGTCGACTATTGCCGCTGAACTGGCGCACCGCCTTGGTATTGTTAGGATCAGTTCGACGGACAGCATTCGCGAGGTTATGCGCATGCAGTTCTCCAAGGAGCTCATGCCGGCGCTGTACGGCAGCTCTTTTACGGCCTGGAAGCTTTTGCGGTTTCCTATGCCGAAGTCAGCGGACCCTGTGATTGTCGGATTTACTGAGCAATGCGAGCTGGTCACGATCGGGGTCGAGGCGATCATCGAAAGAGCCATCAATGAGGGCGTCAATATGGTGGTCGAAGGGGCGCATCTTTTGCCGGGCTTCATCAAGCCGGAATACCGCGAGCGAGCTTTTATCGTGGAGCTCGTCGTCGCGGTCAACGACGAGGAACAGCATCGGACGCATTTTTACATCCGGGAGATGGAGGGCGCCAAAGAGCGGCCGTCCGACAAATACGTCGCCAATTTTGAGAACATCAGAAAAATCCAGAACTATGTAAAGAAGCTGGCGAAAGAGCGTAATGTACCGATTTTCGGCAGTTATAATCTGGATCAAACAATAGCCAAGATCCTTAGATACGTACTAGACGCAATCTTCGTCGGCGAAACGAGCGGCAATTAGAGGTTAGTCGTACTAACAACCAACTACCAACAACTATTGGGGAGGAAGTATGGATTTATTCATCGACACGGCGAATGTCGACGAGATCAAAGAGATTAACAGCTGGGGAATTTTGAGCGGTGTCACGACCAATCCCACCCTGGCGGCCAAAGAAGGAAAGAAATTTCACACCCTGATCAAGGAGATCGCGGCGATCGTAGACGGCCCGGTTAGCGCTGAGGCCGTTTGTCCCGATTGCGCTGGCATCGTGGAGGAAGCCAGAGAACTGGCCAGTCTGGCTGAAAATGTTGTGGTGAAGATCCCGTGCATGCCGGAGGGTCTGGCCGCGACCGCGATTTTAGCAGGCGAGGGTATAGATGTGAACATGACGCTGGTTTTTAGCGCGAACCAAGCCCTGCTGGCCGCACATGCGGGAGCTGCGTACGTCAGTCCTTTCGTCGGACGCGTCGACGACGCGGGCAACGACGGAATGGTGGTAATCGAAGAGATCATGACGGTCTATGAGAACTACGATATTCAGACGGAAGTAATCTGCGCGAGTGTGCGGCACCCGCAGCACGTGGTGGAAGCGGCGATGCTGGGTTGTGACATCGCGACGGTCCCCTACGAAGTCTTTCAAAAAATGATTAAACACCCGCTAACAGACAAAGGAATTGCCGCCTTTTTGAGCGACTGGGAAAAGGTTAAGAACCTTTAAGAGGAGGAACAAAGGACTGTGCAAAAAACGGACTTGCAAGAGAAACCCCTGAAAGACCTGCAGGAATTAGCGCAGGAAGCCGGACTGAAAGGTGTTGCCAAGCTGAAGAAAGACGAACTTATTGAACAGCTGGCGGCAGAGCCCGAGCCGGCCAAACCGGCCAAGGTTGAGGACAAGGAAAGACCGACCGAGGGAGCGGATAAACCTGCCTCCGAAGGCCAAGGCAAGAACGGCGAGGATAACCTGTTGACCAAGGAAGGCGTCCTGGATATTCTGGCAGACGGATATGGTTTCTTGCGGACCAAGGGGTATCTGCCCGGGGACCAAGACATCTATGTTTCTAACTCCCAGATCCGTCGCTTTCATCTGCGTAAAGGCGACAAGGTCAAGGGCCAAGTGCGGCCGCCGAAGAACACCGAGAAATTCAGCGCGCTCTTGCGAATCGAGGCCGTGAACGCCGAGGACCCGGAGCACGCCCGCACTCGGGCGACTTTCGAAACCTTGACGCCGATCTACCCGCTGGATCAGTTCCGGCTGGAAACAGACGAAAAGAACATTACCGCTCGCATCATTGACTTAGTCGCGCCTATTGGCAAAGGCCAGCGCGGGTTGATCGTTTCCCCGCCGAAAGCCGGTAAGACAACAATCCTCAAACAGATCGCCAACTCGATCACACACAACCATCCGGAAGTGCAGATGTTGGTCTTATTGGTCGACGAGCGTCCCGAAGAGGTCACCGACATGGAGCGAAGCATCGACGGCGACGTCGTCTCCTCGACTTTCGACATGCCTGCGGAGAATCATATCCAGGCGGCGGAGCTGGTCCTGGAACGCGCTAAGCGTTTAGTCGAGCACAAGAAAGATGTTGTGATCGTGCTGGATTCTATCACCCGTCTGGCTCGCGCCTACAACCTTACCTGCCCGACCAGCGGCCGGATTCTGTCGGGCGGTGTCGATTCGACTGCGCTTTACCCGCCCAAACATTTCTTTGGAGCGGCGCGGAACATCGAAAATGGCGGCAGTCTGACCATCATCGCGACCGCTCTGATCGACACCGGCAGCCGGATGGACGAGGTCATCTTCGAAGAGTTTAAGGGAACCGGTAATATGGAGCTGCATCTCGACCGTAAGATGGCCGATAAGCGCATCTTCCCGGCCATTGATATCGATAAATCCGGCACCCGGAAGGAAGAGCTTTTGCTCGACCCGGACGAAGCCCAGCAGATTTGGAAACTTCGCCGAGTCCTGCATGCCCTAGAGCCGACCCAGGCTATCGATTTATTGATCGCCAAAACAAAAGACACCAAATCGAACGCGCTGTTCTTGAAAGAGTTGGAGAAGAACCCCGCTGCCGGCTAAAATGTTAGAATGGAACAACCAGCGTGGTCAGGTCTGGCAATCTTCGAGGCCTGATTGACTGCTGGATGTCAAGATGCACGACCTGACCCCATACGGAGGAACGATGAGAAAAGAGATCCACCCCGACTATCAAGAGACTAAGGTTAAGTGCTCGTGTGGGGAGACATTCACCACTCGATCGACCAAGCCGGAACTGCATGTCGAGATCTGCAGCAAGTGCCACCCTTTCTATACGGGCAAGCAGAAGTTTGTCGATACCGGCGGGCGTGTCGAACGTTTTCAGAAAAAATATGGCGATGTGACCAAGAAGAAACCCGCCGAGGAGGCAAAAGCTCCCGAAGCTACGACAAAACCCGGGAGTGCCTAATTAGATGAACGTCAAACTGCTCGAACATACGCCTGACCCGGAGCGCACCATCGCCGCGGCCGGGCGTTTGTGCTACGCGGCCATTGGCGCCGACGAATTGTTTGACGACATGACTGGCGATGAAGTAACCAAGCTGGTCCGATTCCTGGTCAAGAGCGGTCATCACAGCGCCGTCGAACATGCTTCCTTCACGTTTGCCATTGACGGCATTTCCCGCGCCTGTAGTCACCAGCTGGTGCGCCACCGGGTCGCCTCCTATAATCAACAATCGCAACGTTACGTGACTTATGATAATCTCGCGTTTATAACGCCTCCGACCATAGCGGCCAACAGCGTCGCCTTAGCCAAATTTGAAGCGCTTAACCAAGCGTCTCTGGATGCGTATAAAGCTTTGCTCGATGACGGGGTGGCGGCCGAAGACGCTCGTTATGTTTTGCCGAATGCTGCCGAGACCAAAATAGTCGTCACTATGAACGCTCGTGAACTGCTTCATTTCTTTGCGCTGCGCTGCTGTAATCGCGCCCAATGGGAAATACGCGATCTCGCCATCGCGATGTTGGACTTAGTGCGCGGGTTGGCGCCAACGGTTTACGCTCCCGCCGGTCCCGGTTGCGTGCGCGGTGCCTGTCCCGAAGGCTCAATGGCCTGCGGCGACGCGTGGCCGAAACACAAATACTAAGGACCTCCACATGAACCCTTTACGCATCGGCGGACAAGCCGTTCTGGAAGGCGTCATGATGCGCAGCCCGCGCGCCATGGCCGTCGCCGTCCGCAAGCCCGACGGAACTATCGCTACCACCTCCCAAACAGTTGATACCGTTTTTCACCGTCTGCGTCCATTTACCTGGTTTCCCTTGCGCGGCGTCGTCTCGCTCATTGAGATGTTTCTACTTGGCCTGAAGGCGCTCTCCTGGTCGGCGCAGGAGTCGACGGGCGAGGAAGAGGAATTCGGCACCAAGGAAATCATCATCAGCTTCGGTTTTGCCATCGTTTTTGTTGTGCTGTTATTTATCCTGCTGCCGGCCTTCCTGGCCGGCTACACCAAGGGCGTGGCTAACACAACATTTCTAAAGTCATTGGTCGAGGGCGTTGTACGGATTACGCTGTTCCTAGGTTATATCGCTGCGGTTGCGCAGATGAAAGACATCAAGAGAGTGTTTCAATATCATGGCGCCGAGCACAAGACGGTGCATGCCTATGAGGCCGGTCTGGACCTTACGCCAGACAATGTCGAGAAGTACAGCCCACTGCATGTCGGTTGCGGCACCGGATATTTGCTGAGCGTCATGGTGATAGCCATTCTGATTTTCGCCCTTATTCCCAAAACATCTTTGTTGGCACGGATCGGAATTCAGCTGTTATTGGTGCCTTTGATCGCGTCGGTTACCTTCGAATTTACCCGGCTGGCACGGCGTTACGAGCATTCCCCGATTACCAAGGTTCTGATGGCGCCCGGACTGTGGCTGCAAAAACTGACGGCGCGCGAACCGGACCACGGCCAGATCGAGGTCGCCATAGCGTCGCTGAACGAGGCTGTCCGTCAGGAAGACGTCGCGTCTGGTGAAGCGAATGCTTGATAAAGTCGCCGGCATCGAAAAACGCTACGCTGACATCGAAGCCGAGCTGGCTCTGCCGGCCACGGTTACCGACCAGGACAAGTATAGAAAACTAAGCAAAGAGTATAGCGAACTGACGGACATCATTACCACGGCCCGAGACCTGCGTGATACCTTGGGCCAGGCGGCCGAATCCGAGACCATGTTGACGGAAGAGAAAGATCCCGACATGCGGGAGTTCATCACCGCCGAACTGACCGGACTGCGGATACGGCAGACGACGCTGGAAGACCAGCTCAAAGAACAGCTTTTGCCCCGCGATCCGGCTGATGCCAAAGGCGTCATTATGGAGATCAGGGCGGGAGCGGGCGGCGAGGAAGCTGGCTTGTTCGCGCGTGACCTGCAACGTATGTATACCCGTTTTGCCGAGCTCAACCGGTGGAAAATCGAAGTCCTAAGCGTAAGCGAGGGCGACGCCGGCGGTTTCAAGGAAATCATTTTCTCAGTAAAAGGCCGGGATGTTTATGGGGCTCTGAAATACGAATCAGGTGTCCACCGGGTCCAACGGATTCCGGAAACTGAATCAGGCGGCCGGATCCACACGTCGACCGCGACCGTTGCCGTCATGCCCGAGGTGGATGAGATCGATGTGCAGATCGAGCCGGGCGACTTACGAATCGATACGTACCGTTCCAGCGGCGCGGGCGGCCAGCACGTCAATGTGACCGATTCGGCGGTGCGTATAACACACCTACCAACGGGCGTTGTCGTATCCTGCCAGGACGAACGGAGTCAGCTCCAGAACCGGGAGAAGGCAATGCGCGTTTTGCGCGCTCGACTTTATCGGCACGCGGTGGAAACCCAACAAGGCGAGATTGCGGAAAGCCGCCGGATGCAGGTCGGCACGGGCGACCGCAGCGAGAAGATCAGAACCTATAACTATCCGCAAAATCGGATCACTGATCACCGCATTAACCTGACCGTTCACAACCTGGAACAGGTCCTCGAAGGCAACCTACAAGAAGTCGTTGATGCTCTGGCCAGAGAAGACAGGGTCAAGCGGCTGGAGAAGATAAAATGATCGACGACGTGGTGTCGCGCGGCGCCGACGCTTTGCGAGCGGCCGGAATCAAGACCGCGCGCCTCGACGCCGAACTGCTGCTGCAGTTTACTTTAGGGGTTAACCGAACCCAATTTCTAACGATGGAAGACCGGCCGCTGTCGCCGATGGAAGAGGACATGTTTGCCGACCTGATAGAGCGGCGCGGATCCCGGGAACCCCTGCAATACATTACCGGCGAGGCCGCCTTCCGGCACCTGCTGTTGCGAGTAACACCCGACGTACTCGTGCCTCGTCCGGAAACCGAATGGGTGGCGGAGGAAGTCATTGCGGCAATTCGGCATATCCATGAACCTTGGGTTTTAGATATTGGAACCGGCAGCGGCGCCATTGCGATAGCCGTTGCCTCTGAAGTCGCGGGCGCCGAGGTCGTCGCGACTGATTTGTCGAGACCCGCTCTGGCGGTGGCTATGGGAAACGCTGCCGACTACAACTTGGCAGGCCGCATCCAATTCTTTCTTAGCGATTACTTTAAAGATCTGCCCGCCAGATTGGAGCGGTCGTTTAACGTAATCGTCAGCAACCCGCCTTATATCGCACACGCCGAGTTGGCCAGCCTGGACCCCGAAGTCCGAGATCACGAGCCGTTAGTCGCGTTGTCTCCGGGACATGACCCGTTGGCGCCGCATCGCGTCATTGCCGCCGAAGCGCCTCGATTCTTGAAACCGAACGGACTCTTGATTCTCGAAGTCGGCGCGGGCAGCGGACCTGCCGGAAAAGCGGTTCTGGCAGCCACGGGGATGTACAAAAACGTTGAATTACTACTTGATCTGGCCGGGCAGGACAGAGTGATAAAGGGGGTTCTGCAATGACGGATATCCTCCGCGTGGACCCCACGCTCCCGCCGACCGACGCTGTTGTGGCCGCCGCTTTGGTTATCAAGGCCGGCGGCTTGATTGTGTTTCCAACCGACACTGTGTATACCATCGCCGCCGATTTGCATAATGCCGCCGCCGTTCAACGGCTGTACGACCTCAAAAAACGTCCCGCCGAGAAAGCGTTACCGGTTTTGATCGGCGACGTATCACAACTCGCCGACTTGGCGGACGAGGTACCGGACGCCGCCGCCGCGCTGATGGACTATTACTGGCCCGGTCCGTTGACCATGATATTTAAACGTAATAAGAACGTCCCTGCCGAAGTTACCGCTGGATTGCCGACAATCGGCATTCGGATGGCTGGCGGCTTGGCCGCGACCGCGATCATGGACGAGGCGGGCATTCCGCTCGCGTCGTCCAGCGCCAACGTAAGCGGAGAGGAACCGCCGCGCGGTCCTTCAACCATCTCACCCGTAATCATTGACGGCGTGGACATGATCATTGACGGCGGCATCTGTCCGGACGGCCAACCCTCGACGATTCTCGATGTCAGCGGGCCTGTTTGGCGTGTTCTTCGTCTGGGCCGGGTGACCCGCGAGGCGTTAGAGACAGCCGCTGGGCGTGTGGTAGAATAGGCCCTATGAAGATTGCCATTGCCGCCGACCACGGCGGTTATACCCTTAAAGAACAGATTAGAATCTGGCTGACCGAACAAGGCCACGAAGTCGTTGATTTCGGCTGTCCTTCGGCGGAGTCGGTTGACTATCCTGAATTTGCCGTCCTGGTCGCCCGCGAGGTCGGCACCGGCCATTTTCCGCTGGGTATCCTGGTCTGCGGCACAGGTATCGGTATGTCGATTACGGCCAACAAAGTGGCGGGGGTTCGGGCGGCGCTCTGCAACGACATCTATTGCGCCGAACATGCCCGCAAACATAACGACGCTAACATCATGGCTATCGGGGGCCGCGTGGTCGCGCCGGAAACCGCGCTTGAGATAGTCAAGACCTTTATCACCAGCCAGTTTGAGGGCGGACGCCACCAAAGGCGGGTCGACCGAATCAAGCAAATAGAGAACGAATGGGGGAACAACTAGTGTCTTTGGAAGAAATACGTAAGGTTGATGCCGAGGTAGCCTCGGCTATCGACGCGGAACTGACGCGTCAGCGCAACACAATCGAACTTATCGCTAGCGAGAACTTCACCTACCCGGCCGTCTTGGAGGCCCAGGGCTCGGTCCTAACGAACAAATACGCGGAAGGATACCCGTCCAAACGATACTACGGCGGCTGTGAGTGCGTCGATGTGGTCGAAGATTTGGCGCGTGAGCGTGCCAAGGCCTTATTCGGCGCTGAACACGCCAATGTCCAACCTCATTCCGGTTCTCAGGCGAACATGGCGGCGTATTTCGCGGCCGTCAAGCCGGGCGATACGGTTATGG
Organism: Actinomycetota bacterium; assembly: GCA_025355855.1. Lineage (GTDB taxonomy): Bacteria > Actinomycetota > JAHEXW01 > JAHEXW01 > JAHEXW01 > JAHEXW01. The sequence goes on along the minus strand of JANXYU010000007.1, from coordinate 41,894 downwards.
CCTTGGAGTTGTCCCACGGTGGGCACCTGACAATGGGTTCGCCGGCCAGCTTCTCCGGTCAGCTTTACAACGCTGTGCATTTCACGGTCAACAAGACCACGGAAGTCCTTGACTATGACGAGATTCGCGACATGGCTTTGCGGACCAGGCCAAAGATGATCATCGCCGGTGCCAGCGCCTACCCGAGAACTCTCGATTTCGCCGCTTTCCGGTCAATCGCCGACGAAGTCGGCGCTGTTCTAATGACCGATATCGCGCATATCGCCGGCCTGATCGCGGCCGACTTGCACCCATCCCCAGTGCCTTATGCCGACTTCGTCACCTCGACGACTCACAAGACCTTGCGCGGCCCGCGCGGCGGTTTGATCATGTGCAAGGAGGAATACGCCAAAAAGGTAGATAGCGTTATCTTCCCGGGGATGCAAGGCGGCCCCTTAATGCATGTCATCGCGGCCAAGGCCATAACCTTCAAGATGGCGATGAGGCCCGAGTTCAAGGTTTACCAGACGCAGATCATCAAGAACGCGCAAGCTTTAGCGTCCGTTATGGTCGAAGAGGGTTTCCGCCTGGTCGCCGGCGGCACCGACACTCATCTGTTCCTCATCGATTTGACTTCCAAGAATCTGACCGGCAAAATCGCGCAAGAGTCGCTCGATGAGATTGGTATCACAGTCAACAAAAATACCATCCCGTTTGAGACGCAGAGCCCCTTTGTTACCAGCGGCATCCGGGTCGGTACACCCTCGGTCACGAGCCGCGGTATGAAAGAAGACGAGATGGTCATCATTGGTCGCTCCATCAGCCGGGTGTTGCACAACATCGGCGACGCGGCCGTACTTGCCGAGGTTAAAAAGACGGTCCGGGAATTGTGTGACTCATTCCCACTTTATCCTGGGCTCGGTTAGGAACCTTGATGCAAGACAACCGGCCGTCTTGGGACGATTACTTCATGGAGATCGCCACTGTGGTGGCAACCCGTTCGACATGTTTAAGGCGTCAGGTCGGCGCGGTCGTGGTCAAGGATCGACGTATCCTGGCTACAGGCTATAACGGCGCTCCCGCGGGTCTGCGTCATTGTCTTGAGGTCGGTTGCCTGCGCGAGCAGATGAGCGTCCCTTCCGGGGAGAAGCACGAGCTCTGCCGAGGATTGCACGCCGAACAGAACGCGGTTATCCAGGCGGCTCTGCACGGCGTCTCCATGGCAGGCTCAACTGTCTACTCGACCCATAAACCGTGCTCACTTTGTGCCAAAATTCTCATTAACGCCGGCGTCACCGATATCGTTTTCGGATCAGGCTACGCGGATAAACTAGCAGATGAAATGCTAGATGAAGCCGGAATAAAAGTGTCTTGTCACGCCCCCTAACTTGTGTTTATAATTATGGCGGTTTAATCCATGAAACAGGGTATGAAACGAGACGAGCAGGTTGATTGGCGCACGTCGACGTCACTGGCCAGCATCGGTATTGAGCTGGCGGCTTCAGTACTAATCGGCGCGTTCCTGGGCAACCGGCTCGATCTTTACTTTCATACCAAACCGTGGTTAATGGTGGGCGGTTTGTTTTTGGGCGCTGCGGCTGGATTCTACAGCATTTATAAACAAGTCGCCGCTGTTTCGCGCGACGAGAACGATGGAGCGCCCAGGTGAACATAAAGTTCTACGCGGTTCTGTTGGGCCTGGCGCTTAGTTTGATCAACTTCGTGGTCTTCATCGCGATGTCGGCCTGGGGCATGCGCCGGAAGACCACGACGGCTTTCGCCGCCATGGCGGCCGGGTTTATCGTTCGCCTGACATTGGTTGTGGCTGTCTACGTATACTTTGTGGCGAGCCCGACCTGGGAACCTTTGATTTATTGGATTACGGCCGGATTCATTCCGAGCGTGACGGTTTTATTGATTATCGAGATCGCCGTACTGATAAGGATGGAAAAGGGATTGTCGAAACATACAACTAGCAAGACAGAAACCAGAAGCTTTTAATGGCTGCCGAAGCCACTGGTGACGCCCTCACACAAGCGCTAAAACTAGCCGAAGAAGCGCCTCTCAAGGTAGTCATCCATCTGCCGAAGATCGCCGGCGTCGATATGTCAGTCAACATGTTGGTCATCACCATGTGGGTCGCGGTGGCCGCGATTATGTTGTTCATTTTCGCAGCGCGGCGCAACCCCAAGCTGGTGCCGGGTCCCGTCCAGACAATGGGCGAATTCATCATCTTCTTTATTCGCGACAACATCGTTATGGACATGATGGGCAAAGGTGGCCTGGGCTGGGTGCCCTTCCTGTCGACGATTTTTCTGTTCATCCTGTTCTGCAACATTCTGGGCATGATACCCGGGCTGGGAACGCCGACCGGCAATATCAACGTTACAGCCACCCTGGCCTTGATTGTATTCTTCTCGGTTCACATCGCCGGCTCGATCAAGCACGGTCCGCTGAAGTATTTCCGCGCCTTGGTGCTGCCGACCGGCGTCCCGTTATGGCTGGCGCCCATCTTCATACCGCTAGAACTGGTCAGCGCCGTCGCCAAACCGTTCAGCCTGACCATCCGTTTATTTGCCAACATGTTCGCCGGCCATACGGTTTTAGTTGTCTTTATTGGATTGATTTTGCTATACGCCAGCTACATCATCGCCCCGTTCCCGCTGCTGCTGTCTGTAGCCGTGGGGCTGTTGGAGATAGGATTTAAAATACTGCAGGCATACGTGTTTACAGTGTTGTCGGCCATGTACATTGGCGACGCGCTGCACGGCGGACATTAGGAAGGGGGTAAACAAATGAACGTTGCACACTTATCTGCTGGTTTCGGAATGGCCCTGGGCGCGATCGGTACCGCTATGGGTATCGGCATGATCGGCGTCAAGGCTTGCGAGGGTACAGCGCGCCAGCCGGAAGCCGGAAGCATGATTCGTACGACGATGATCATCGCGGCCGCTTTGATCGAGGCTATCGCTCTTTACACGCTGGTTATCATGATTATTCTGACCGGCAAGTAAAACCCTGCTGGTATCAAATGAAAGGAGGCAGGCGAACACGTGGAACTTTTTAAGCTGGAACCGGGATTAATGATATGGACCGTTCTTTCGTTCGGTCTGCTCTTGTTGGTTCTGGCGACGGTAGGTTATAAACCGATATTGGGAATCATCAAGAAGCGCGAGGATGACATCCGCAATTCGATTGACGAGGCCGAGCGCGTCCGGACCGAGGCCCAGCAGTTGTTCGACGACTATAAACAACAACTGGCTGAGGCGCGCAAGGAAGCCCAAGGCATTATCGCTCAGGGCAAAGCAATGGGTGACGGCGTACGGCAAGAGGCGGTTGATCGGGCCAAGAAAGAAGCTGATGAGATAGTGACCTTGGCCAAAGAAGAAATCTCTCGCGAACGTGCCAAGGCGGTCGCTGAGCTGGAAGAGCGCATCACCGACCTGACTATCTTGACGACCGCCAAAGTAGTACAGCAGACGTTGAGCGGGAAGGACCATCTGCGTCTGATCGAGGACAGCCTGGCGGAGGTGAAGGACATTGCTCAGAGCTGAGGATAAAGGCCTGGTGCAAGGCTACGCGGAAGCGTTGTTCGGCCTGGCGGTAAGCCAGAAGCAGGAAAACGAATTGCAGGACGATCTCTTCGCCTTCAAGCAGGCTCTAGACAAGAGCTATGACTTGAAAGAGTTCATGGGGAACCGGCACATCGCGCCGGAGGTTAAGCAGGCGGCTTTAAAGGAGCTTGTCAGCCGTGACGCCAGTCCGTTGCTGTTGTCGGTGTTGGACGCGCTGGTGGTTAACGACCGGGCGCATTTGCTGGGCGACGTTATCGATAATTATCTGGAAGCGATGAAAGCGAAAAAAAAACGTGTGATTGCTGAGGTAGCGACGGCCGTTCCGCTGACAGGCGATTTAAACGCCAAGGTCGTGAAACGGTTGAGTGATGTGACCGGCTATGACGTTGTCGTCAGTAATACTGTAAACAAAGACGTGCTGGGTGGCCTGGTCGTCCGGATGGAAGGCAAGGTTCTCGACGCCAGCACCAGAAAGAAGTTGTCCGACATTAAGAAGATGTTTTAACAAAGGTTTAGAGGAGGCACCCTAGTGGCTGAGGTAATCCAGTCTCAAAAGATACTTGAGGTACTAAAAAAGCATATCGCAGAGTACAAACCGTCGGCCGAATTCGAAGAGGTCGGTGCGGTCATTGAGACAGGGGACGGGATTGCCCGTATCACCGGACTGCCGAACGCGATGTACAACGAGATGCTGGCTTTTCCGAACGACGTTTTCGGCATCGCGCTGAACCTGGAACAAGACGAAATCGGCTGCGTTTTGTTGGACAGCATGACCAGCGTCGAAGAAGGCGCTGAGGTTCGTACGACGGGACGCATCATGGAAGTCCCGGTAGGGGAAGCCCTGATCGGCCGCGTTGTCAACTCTCTGGGCAAGCCCCTGGATGGCAGAGGCCCGATCGACACCAAGACATTCAGGCCGGTCGAACAGCTGGCACCGGGTGTTATCGATCGCCAGCATGTCAGCGAACCTCTGCAGACGGGTCTGAAAAGTATCGACTCGATGATTCCGATCGGCCGCGGCCAGCGCGAGCTCATTATCGGCGACCGCCAGACCGGCAAGTCGGCGATTGCGATCGACACGATCATCAACCAGAAGGGCAAGGATGTAATTTGCATCTACACCGCCATCGGCCAGAAGGCGTCTACCATCGCCCAGGTCGTGGAGCGGCTCAGCGCAGCGGGCGCGATGGACTATACGATCATCGTCAACGCCCCCGCGTCCGACCCCGCCTCGCTGGTTTACCTGGCGCCGTTTGCCGCTTGCGCCATGGGCGAGGAATTCATGTACGCCGGCAAGCACGTGCTTGTCGTTTATGACGATCTTTCCAAGCACGCGACAGCGTACCGCCAGTTGTCGCTCTTGTTACGACGCCCGCCGGGCCGGGAGGCCTACCCGGGCGACATTTTCTATTTGCACTCAAGGCTGCTTGAGCGCGCCTCCAAACTCAGCGAAGAGAAAGGTGCTGGCTCACTGACGGCTTTGCCGGTCATCGAGACCCAAGCGGGCGATGTATCGGCCTACATTCCGACGAACGTCATTTCTATCACGGACGGCCAGATATATCTGGAGCCGGACCTGTTCTACGCCGGTGTTCGTCCGGCGGTCAACGTCGGTATCTCGGTCTCCCGCGTCGGCGGCGACGCCCAGACGAAAGCGATGAAAAAAGTCGCTGGCACGCTGCGGATCGATTTGGCGTCCTACCGTTCACTGGAGGCGTTCGCTCAGTTCGGGTCGGATCTTGACAAGGCGACTCAAGCTCAGCTGGCCCGGGGCGCGCGTATGGTCGAGTTGCTGAAGCAGCCGCAGTATTCGCCGCTCAGCATGGAAGAGCAGGTAATAATCATCTTCGCCGGCGCCAATGGTTATTTAGACGACGTCGCGGTGGATCAAGTCTTGCCGTTTGAGAAGGCTTATCTCGAGTTCATGAAGCTGACTCACCCCGATGTTGCCAAAACGATCGCCAAAGAAAACGACATCTCTGACAAAACCAGAGCGGCGCTCGAAGCATCGGTCACCGAATTTAAGAAATCATGGGAAGGAACCGGGGCAGCCTAGCTTATGGCCGGACAGACAAGGGCGATTAAAAAACGAATCCAAAGCGTTTCAAAAATTAAGACGATTACGCGCGCGATGGAGCTGGTCGCCACCTCCAAGATCAAAAAAGCGGAGGATCGCATCAACGCCACCCGGCCTTATGCTCAGAAGATGGTCGACTTGATGACCAACCTGGCCGGAGCGACCGGTGATTTGTCGCATCCGCTCTTGGATGTGCGGGAGAAGGTTGCCAACACCGCCATCCTTGTCCTGACGTCCAATCGCGGCATGTGCGGCGCTTTCAATACCAATATCATGAAGCGGGCCGAACATTTTGCGCAAGACGAACAAATTGCGGGCCACGGAGTGAAGCTTTTGACTGTCGGCAAAAAAGGCTACTCGTATTTCAATTTTCGGGGTTACGAGATAGCCGAATCCTATTCGGAGATATCTGACGCGCCGACGTTTGAGGAAGCGCAAATGCTGGCAGGCCGGCTGATGGAGATGTATATCGACCATGAGGTCGACTCGGTCAACATAATATTCAACCATTTCCGGAGCGTCGCTGACCAGAAGCCGGTCGTTTTTACCCTATTCCCGCTAGAAAAGCCGGAAGAGGTTAATCAAGCCGGAGGGCAAGCCGCGCCCCAGGTTGAATATATCTACGAGCCGGATGCGGCGGATATCCTAGCCAAGCTATTGCCAGCCTATGCCGAGACCGTTACATATCGTTCTCTGCTGGAATCGGCCGCTAGCGAGCAAGGGGCAAGAAGGACCGCGATGAAGGCGGCCACCGATAACTCAGAGGAAATGATCAAGTCGCTAACTATGTCATTTAACAGGGCGCGTCAGGGGCAGATTACACAGGAGCTGGCAGAGATCAGCGGCGCCGTCGAAGCCCTTAAGTTCATTCAATCGAAAGCGTAGGAGGATAAGGCATGAATGTCGGGAAGATACTGCAGGTAATCGGGCCGGTCATCGATGTCCAGTTTGCTCCGGACACGATTCCCGAGATCTATAACGCTCTGCAAACAACCGCGAAAACATCCACGGGCGACATCGTAATCGTCGCCGAGGTCCAACAGCAGCTGGAGAACAATGTGGTTCGCGCGGTCGCCATGTTGCCGACCGACGGACTTGTCCGCGGCCAGGAAGTAACCGACCTGGGCGAGCCCATTACGATTCCGGTCGGCGATGAAACCAAGGGCCGGATATTCAATGTCTTGGGACAGACGGTCGACAAAAAGGGCGACATCAAAACCGAGATGCGGCTGCCTATTCACCGTGAGGCGCCCGAGTTCGACGAGCTGGCCACCAAGACGGAGATTTTTGAAACAGGTATTAAAGTCATCGACCTGCTGGAGCCTTACGTCAAGGGCGGCAAAACCGGCCTGTTCGGTGGCGCGGGCGTCGGCAAGACCGTTGTCATTATGGAATTGATTAATAATATCGCGCTGCAGCATGGCGGTATCTCGGTCTTCGGCGGCGTCGGCGAGCGGACGCGCGAAGGCAATGACTTATACGGCGAAATGACCGAATCGGGTGTTATCAAGAACACCGTTCTTGTCTACGGCCAGATGACAGAATCGCCAGGCGCGCGGCTGCGCGTCGGCCTGACAGCCCTTACAATGGCGGAATACTTCCGTGACTACAAAAACCAGGACGTGCTTCTCTTTATCGACAATATCTTCCGTTTTGTGCAAGCGGGGTCCGAAGTTTCCGCGCTGCTCGGCCGGATGCCGTCCGCGGTCGGCTACCAACCGACCCTAGGTTCGGAAATGGGCGAGCTGCAAGAGCGAATCACCTCAACATCCAAGGGTTCGATCACGTCCGTCCAGGCCATCTATGTACCGGCTGACGACCTGACCGATCCGGCGCCGGCGACGACCTTTAGTCACTTGGACGCTACGACAGTCCTCTCCCGCGAGATCTCTTCCAAGGGAATCTACCCGGCTGTTGATCCGCTGGATTCGACAAGCCGCGTTATGGATCCGAACGTCATCGGGGAGGAACACTACGCTGTCGCGCGCGCTGTCCAGGAGATTCTGCAGCGCTATAAGGACCTTCAGGACATCATTGCCATCCTGGGCGTGGATGAGCTCTCCGAAGATGACAAAATCATCGTTAAGCGGGCGCGCCGCATTGAGCAGTTCTTGGGCCAGCCATTCTTCGTAGGCGAGAAGTTCACAGGGCGGCCGGGCAAATACGTCAAGCTGGAAGACACGATCAGGAGCTTCAAGGAGATTGTGGACGGCAAGCACGACGACATTCCCGAACAGGCCTTTAGTATGGCCGGCGATATCGATGACGTTCTGGCAAGAGCGGCCGAAATGGCCAAAGTAAAGTAGCAGGTAGCGTATAGCTTTTAGCAAATACCAAGAGCCAGGGCTATTTACTGGTAAAGCGAGCGCGAGCTCGCGAGCTATCTGCTGTCAAAGGAGCACGTGTGTCAGACCGAACTCTTAATCTAAGTATAGTCACCCCGGACAGAAATCTGTTTTCGGGCGAGGTAGATATGGTGGTGGCGCCGGCCTTGTACGGTGAGGTCGGCATCTTGCCGCTGCATTCCCCATTTCTAGCGGAATTGACCGTTGGTGAGCTCCGTTTCAGCGGGGCCAAAGACGGGGCGGCCGAGGAGTACGTGGCGATCAGCGGCGGCTTTATGGAAGTGTTCGAGGACACCGTCACGGTCATCGCGCCGGCTGCCGAGTTCGCGCGGGAGATCGATATAGCGCGCGCTCAGAAGGCAGCTGCTCAAGCAAAAGAAGGGCTCAGCAGTAAGAAAACAGAGGAATGGGACAAAGCCAACGCCTCATTGATGCGCGCCGAATCGCGCCTCAATATCGCCCAACGCTTCGGGAAATAGTTCGTCTTACGCTAAGGCTCTGTTTTTTGACTCTCTAGGTTCGTGGGTTCGTACTTCACGGGTGAGTTTGCTTCGTCGTCGCTTCTCGCTCCTCCTCGCCTGCCTGCCGGCAGGCAATGACCGAATGACACGACTCTCGGTTTCCAGCAATAACAACTCTTTGTATTGGGTTCTATTTCGGTATCTGACGCAGGCGCGTCACGCGCCTCTGATTCTTGTCCACCGCCTTACTTCAGCGCTACGTAGCGCTGAAGTGACCACTCCCTTGTCCACCGCCTTACTTCAGCGCTACGTAGCGCTGAAGTGCCCACTACCTTGCCTGCTCCCCATAGCGAAAGTCTCCGGTTTTGGTCGTTGAAAATCTGCGACTACAGCTGCGGGACCAAAGAGACGGCGAGGTTAACGCTTTAAAGCGACCTTAGAGGCATGGCGGCAGGTTTGTTAAGCGATCCAATCAATGAAACCACGCAGGCCAGCAGCTGTCACTATTGTCTAATTAATTGGAGTAACTATGACCTTATGTTAGGGTTGGCAGCCCTCGAGGGACATTTAGTGTGATTGGTCCCGCTCGCGCTCTTCCGGCTTTGATATAATTACCCATATGTCTACTTACATTATCCAGGGCGGTTCGCCGTTGCGCGGCACCGTCGGCTTGAACGGCGCGAAGAACGCCGCTCTCAAGCTCATGGCCGCCACTATTCTTACCGAGGAAACCTGCGTAATCACCAACGTCCCCGATATCACAGACGTGAGGACAATGATCGAGGTGCTCAATTGTCTGGGAGCGGAAGCTGAGTTCCGGCCGGACGGGACGATAGTAGTTACGGCGGACGGAGGCCTTACCGACCGGGCTCCCTATGAGCTGGTTAGCCAGATGCGCGCTTCCATTATGGTGTTAGGACCGCTCCTGGCACGTTTGGGCCGCGCTCACGTGGCTTTGCCGGGCGGCTGCAATATCGGATCGCGCCAGATCGACATGCACCTGGCCAGCCTAAAGCGCTTGGGCGCCAAAATCACGACGGAACACGGTTACATCGAGGGCGAGGACGGCCGTTTGCGCGGGGCTGTCATACCCTTGGACTTTCCCAGTGTCGGAGCCACGGAAAACGTTCTTATGGCGGCTGTTCTAGCGGAAGGCCGAACGGTTATCGAGAACGCCGCGCGCGAGCCCGAGATTATTGAGCTGGCCGCCTTCCTGATCTCCATGGGCGCCAATATCAACGGCGCCGGCAGTTCCATTATCGAAATTGATGGCGTGGAACGTCTGCACGGGACCGAGCACGCGGTATTGCCAGACCGGATTGAGGCCGGCACGTTGTTGATCGCCGGCGCGATGACGGGGGGGGACGTGACCGTGCAAGGCGCCGTTGCCGGGCACCTCGAGCTGCTATTGGAGAAGTTAAAGGAAGCCGGGGCTCGCATAACGATTGGCGACGCGAACGTACGCGTGACGATGAACGGCCGGCCGAAGGCCGTCGATGTAGCTACATTGCCTTATCCGGGCTTTCCTACCGACCTGCAACCTATGATGGCGGCTTTCCTGGCCGTGGCCGACGGCGCCAGCGTACTCACTGAAAACGTTTTTGAGAACAGATTTCTGTATATTGACGAGCTGAACCGCATGGGCGCCGATATCCGTTTGGACGATCATCACGCCATTATTCGAGGCGTCGAGAACCTGAGTGGCGCTCCCGTTCGTGTGCCCGATCTGCGCGCCGGGGCGGCCCTCCTCATCGCGGGGCTGGCGGCGGAGGGCGAGACAATCGTCTACGACGCCGGCCACATAGACCGCGGTTACCAAGACATCGACGGCATGCTGCGTGACCTAGGCGCCTGTGTCACGAAAGAACCGTAGGATTATCGTGATTATAAGGATTATGAAGATTATGGAAAACCAAAAAAGCCCGCATACTCTCTATAATCCCTATACTCTTTATAATCTTTCAAAGGAGCTCACGTGTGGACTTTTCCGTTAGATAGGAGCGAAATAGAGAGCATTTTGCCTCACCGGGCTCCGTTCCTACTGCTGGATGAGATTCTGGAGTTGGAACCGGGCCAAAGAGTCGTGGCCATAAAGCGGGTTACGGACCAAGAGTTCTGGATTCCCGGGCACTTTCCCGATTATCCTGTCATGCCGGGAGTGCTGATTGTCGAGGCGCTGGCTCAAGCCGGCGCGGCCATCATTCTGTCTCAACCGGACATGAAAGGGAAGATCGCCCTCTTTGCCGGGATCGATGGCGTTCGTTTCAAGCGTCAGGTCAAGCCCGGCGATACTATGCTGTTGGAATGTGAGATCACGAAAGTCAAAGGGCCGATCGGTAAAGGTACGGGCCGAGCTACCGTTAACGGCGAATTGGCTTGCCGCGGCGAGATCATGTTCGCGGTCAAGTAGCCAGGGGCTTTGGCCGATGAGCGACGACTGTGATATCATATAAACTCTGATATGGGTAAACACACAAGAGCAACTCAATCCACGTTAGATAGTACGGCAATACCGCGAAAGACCACCCGGCGGCGCTTCATCATCAGGCGAGTCATGATTGTTTTGTTGGCTTTAATCCTGGTGGGGGCAGGGGCGGCTTTCGGATATACAAAATTCATCGAAGGTAAAATGCATCCTAAAGGCTTGATGGCCCGCGCCATAGCCGCCGTCATCAGCGACCCAAAACCGACCGAGCCGGTAAACTTCCTTATTTTGGGCGCCGACGCCGCCGCCGAAGACCCCGTAGGCCGAGCCGATACCATCATCATCGCGCACGTGGACTTCCAGAAGAACACTGCGACGATGGTTTCTATGCCGCGCGATTCACGAGTAGACATACCGGGGTATGGCAAGGATAAGATCAATCACAGCTACCATTACGGCGGGGCTGCTCTGACGATCAAAACGATTGAGCAATGGACGGGTATCCAGATCAATCACTATGTTGTCGTTAACTTCAATGGTTTTGCGAACCTAGTGGATGCGCTGGGAGGGGTAGACGTAAACGTTAAGGAGCGAATGGTCGATAACGAACTTGGCGATCCAATCGACGCCGGACCGCAGCACATGGACGGAATCACGGCGCTTCATTATGTCCGCTTTCGGAATACCGCGATGGGTGACTTCACTCGTATAGAAGATCAGCAGAACTTCGCCCGCTCCTTGTTGCAGCAATCGACCAAAATACAGACGGCTTTCAAGATCCCGAACCTGATTAAGATCCTGAGCGAGAATGTTGAGACGGACATGAGCCTGAGCGAAATGTTGACGTATGCCAACTCTGCCCGGTCGTTTAAGGAATCCAACCTGACGACGGTGATGCTGCCGGGCGTGCCGCAAACTATAGACGGTGTAAGCTATGTGATTCCCACGCAAGATAAGATCGACCTGATCATGGCGGCGGTTATCAAAAACCAGGCGATCGATCCCTTATTGTTGGAAGACGTCAGCCCGGGTGACGTTAACGTTAAGGTTCTGAACGGGAGCGGTACTGAGGGCATTGGCGGAGAGGTCGCCGATATACTATCCAAAGCGAGCTATAACATCGCTTCGATCGGTAACGCCGACCGAGCCGACTACGCCAAATCCATAATCTACTATGCCAAGGCGGACTATGCCAAAGCGCTAAAGGTAAAGAGTGATCTAAAGGGGGATATACCGGACATCCAGCTGACTGAATCGAATACAATCGACAAGTCCGTGCATGTGATTGTCATCGTCGGTAAGGATTATAAGTGAAGTTCCGGCTAAGCCATCTGCCGCAGATATTGTTTGACGCGGCCATTTTGGCTCTCTCTCTTTACGTGTCTTTCCAGCTTCGCTTCGAGGGCGCCATCCCGGCGTCTGACTGGCAGCTTTTTACAAGTGGCGTTCTCGTTATTGTGCTAATCAAGTTGTCCGTCTTCTTTGTCTCCGGTTTATACGATCGCATGTGGCGCTATGTAAGCACGCGCGAGCTGCGCGTTTTAGCGCTTGACGTCCTGGTGGCGACCGCCATATCCGTAATTTCTCTATATTTTTTAAGCCGGTCGGCGTTTCCTCGATCTGTTCTCGTCATCGACGCCTTGCTGACCGTTATGCTCATCGGTGGGGCTAGGTTCTTTGTACGGTACGTCTACGAACTGCAAAAGCACCGCAGCATTATGGCGGAATCCGTGCCGGCTATCATATTCGGCGCCGGAGATTCCGGCGAGGTCATTGTTCGTGAGATGCTCAAGCATCCCGAGGTTAAGTACGATCCGATCGGTTTCGTCGACGACGATCCGGCCAAACAAGGCCGGCGGATCCACGGTGTCCAGGTGCTGGGGACGCATCGCGATATCCCGCGTTTGGCGGCCAAGCACGAAGTCGAAGAGGTTGTTATTGCCATCCCGAGCGCGGCCAGCTCCGTCATCCGGGACGTTGTCGCCATTTGTGACGATGCGGGCGTTAGGTGCAAGACGCTGCCGGGCATGTTTGAGCTCATCGACGGCACGGTCGACCTCAACCAAATTCGCGATATCAACGTTGAAGACCTGTTAGGGCGGGAACCCGTTAAGATCGATGTTGCCGAAGCCGAGGCTTATTTGCGGCAAGCGGTCGTGCTGGTTACAGGCGGAGCGGGATCCATCGGCAGCGAGTTGTGCCGGCAGATAGTTCGGTTCAACCCTAAGCAGTTGATCATCCTCGACCACAATGAGAACGACACCTATTATCTATACCTGGAGCTCGCCAAGAGATACCCCGATCTTAATCTTAAGATCGTCATCGGCGACATAAAAGACGCCAGCTTGCTTGATTATACGTTCCGTAAGTACAAACCTGATGTGATATTTCACGCTGCTGCGCATAAGCATGTGCCGTTGATGCAAGAGAATATCACGGCGGCCGTCAGCAACAACGTTTTGGGCAGCCGCAACCTGATGGTCGCAGCGGAAGAGCATGGGGTGAAGCGGTTTGTCCTGATTTCAACGGACAAGGCTGTCGACCCAACCGGCATCATGGGAACAACCAAACGGATCGCTGAAATGGCGATGCAATCCCGGTGCCGCGATACGGCCTGCCAGACGGCCTTTATGGCGGTGCGATTCGGAAACGTTATTGGCAGCAACGGGAGTGTCGCTCCCATCTTCCGGAAACAAATCGAGGCGGGGGGACCGGTTACGGTGACCCATCCCGAGGCGACCCGTTACTTCATGAGCATTCCGGAAGCGGTCAAACTGGTTCTTCAGGCCGGAGCGATCGGGCAGGGCGGGGAAGTATTCCTGCTAGACATGGGGGAACCGGTGAAAATCGTCGACTTAGCCAGGAACCTGATTCGTTTGAGCGGTTTGCGTCCGGATGTTGATATCAAGATCGAGTTTACCGGCCTGCGCCAGGGCGAGGAGATTACGGAAGACCTGGTCGGTGTCGAGGAAACAGTGGCCGCCACCAAGCAAGACAAGGTCTTAGTTGTTCAGGACGGCGGGTTTGACTATGGTGTTTTCGGCGGTCAATTGGCCGCGCTGGAGGACTTAGCCCTGCGTCATGATGTCACCGGGCTGGATACACAAATGCGCCTGATGGTGCCGACGTACAAGAGTGCAGGGGAGGTTGCTTCGTCGCCTAAACCGCAGGCTCCTCGCAATGACGTGAAGCGTGGGGCAAGTGAGTAGTAAGCCTGATATAAGTGTAGTCATCGTTAGTTACAACACGCGTGAGCTTCTCTTGTCTTGTTTGCAATCCGTCTCTGCCAGCCGCGAAGCGGGTACGGTCGAGGTTATCGTAGTCGATAACGCGTCAACCGACGGCACGCACGAAGCGGTGACGCGACAGTGGCCGGCCGTCCGGTGGATTGAAAACGCTGAGAACATCGGCTTTGCGGGGGCCACGAATGTAGGCCTGGCCGCGTCAAGCGGGCAATACCGCCTTCTGCTAAACAGCGACACCGAAGTCAGGCCTGACTGTCTAAACCTGCTGCGCAAGTTTATGGAAACACACCCCGCTGCCGGCGCGATCGGTCCGCGGCTTGTCTACAGCGACGGCCGAACACAACCCTCGGCTGACAGCTTTCCCAATCTTTTTACCGAGTTCCTCCATCTTTTTGGCTTTAAACGCCTATTGCCTGGCGAAACCGCGCGCCGTCTAGCCGCGCCGGTACTGACAAAGGTAAGCGGTAAAACAGTTGGAACCTATTTCCAGACCTATACCGGCTCGCTGGAGCCGCGCGAGGTAGACTGCGTGAGCGGCGCCTGCTTGCTGATCAGCGCTGATGTATACGATGTCGTCGGGGGATTGGATACGTCTTTCTTTATGTACATGGAAGACATGGACTGGTGCGTGCGCATCAAGGCGGCTGGCTTCGGCGTTTACTATGTACCCGAAGTCGAGGTAGTACATCATGTCGGAGCCAGCGGTGCTTATGATGCGGCGACCGCCGAGCGCGTCCTCGTCACCCGCTATCAAAGCCGGCTGCAGTTCTTTGCTAAACATCGAGGCCGCGGGGCGTATTTTTTGGAAAGAGTCATGCTTGTCAAGGCTTTCTCGTTACGCTGGCCTTTCTCTCGCCGCAGGCGAGCCTATGGCAAAATCGTCAGACTGGCTTTGGGTGCAAAAGGACCGGTGGGCGCGTGAAAATACTTTTTCTGACGTCGCGTTTTCCCTATCCGCCTATCCGCGGGGACAAGCTCCGCGTCTTCAACCTGATCCGCGAGTTGTCTAAGGATCACGAGATTGTTTTGGCGACGTTTGCGGACCCGGACGACGGCCGGCATTACGCTGAACTTAAGAAATACGTGTCGCGGATCGAACCGGTGCGCTTCAGTAAGCCCCGCGCCTATCTAAACTGCCTGCTTCACCCGTTTTCCCAAACGCCGTTCCAGGTTTACTATTACCAGTCGATCGAGATGCGCCGAGCTGTGGCTTGGCTGATGGCGGAGGAGAAACCCGACGTTATTCACGCCCACCTTATTCGCATGGCCCCTTACGCGCTGGCCTATCCCGGTACGCCCAAGGTGCTCGATATCTGCGACTCGATGACTCTTAACTACGAACATTTCTTGGCCTACCGGAAGGATCTGACCACTGCACTTTACCGGCTGGAGAAGAGGCGCACGGCCACTTATGAAGGCACGATTCCCGCAGAATTCGACACAAGTCTAGTGATTTCCTCCCACGACCGCGATTTTGTCGCGGGGTTGGGTGAGCCGGCCAAGCTGGTCGTTGTCCCGAACGGGGTCGATTTCGACTATTTCCAACCCTGGACGGGAGAAGCGGCGCCAAATCGTTTGGCTTTCATGGGTACAATGAGCTACTTTCCGAACGTTGACGCGATGAAGTGGTTCGCGGCCGACATTTTGCCGCTCGTGCGGCGAACCGTCAAGGACGCCGAACTGCATATAGTCGGCAATTCGCCGTCTTCGGAGGTTACCAAACTGGGCGCCGACGCCGCCGTCACCGTTACCGGGTTTGTCGAGGATGTGCGTCCCCTTGTCGGTCCCGCAGCTGTATTTGTCTGTCCTATCAGAGCGGCGACCGGGCTCAACAACAAGGTTATCGAGGCCATGGCAATGGGTTTGCCGGTTGTGTCGACGCCCGAGGCCTGTGAGGGTATTGATGTGACGGACGGCGTCGATATTCTGCTTGCCTCAAATCCCATGGATTTCGCCGAAGCGGTTATCCAGCTGATGACCGACGCCGCTGAACGTAAGCGGATCGGCGACGCCGGACGCGATTTTGTTGTCAAGAACTTCAGCTGGGGCAAGGCGGCCGACATTTTGCGGAATGTATACGCGGAGGTGACGAAATGAGGAATGAATTTCTACCGTTCGCATTGCCGTCGATAGATCAGGCAGAAATCAACGAGGTAGCGGACACCCTGCGATCGGATTGGATAACGACGGGCCCCAAGACGCACGAATTTGCCCGGATCTTTGCTGACAAATGCGAGACAGCCTATGCCGTACCGGTGAATTCATGCACGGCAGCACTGCATTTGTCGCTGGTGGCCGCTGGCATCGGGCCGGGGGACGAGGTAATCACGTCTCCTATGACATTCTGCTCGACAGCGAACGTGATCGTGCATACAGGCGCGACGCCTGTTTTCGCCGATATCGATCCAGAGACCATGAATATCGATCCGCTGGAGATAGAACTGCGATTAAGTGACCGAACCAAAGCAATAATGCCGGTACATTATGCCGGACAGCCCTGCGAAATGGACAAGATCATGTCGATAGCGTCCCAACACGGCGTGCGCGTAATCGAAGACGCCGCTCACGCGCCATTCGCCGCTTACAGAGGAAAAGTCCTGGGCGGCATCGGGGACGCGACGTGCTTCTCGTTCTACGCGACCAAGAATATCACCACGGCCGAAGGCGGGATGCTGACGACCAATGACGAACAACTATACAAGACCGCCTCAACCTTGTCCCTGCACGGTTTGTCAGACCACGCCTGGGACCGTTACGGGGAATCGGGGTCCTGGTATTACCAGGTACACCTGGCGGGCTTCAAGTACAACATGTTCGATATTCAAGCTGCTATGGGCCTTAAGCAGTTGGAGAAATTTGACGCTCTGCAGGGCAGACGCGACGCCATCGCCGCCGCCTATAACACCGCTTTTTTAGGCCATCCGGCGCTGACCGCGCCGCGCGCTCGAGGAAACGTCAGGCACGTCTGGCATCTCTATCCGCTGCGCTTGCGCACAGGGATATTAGACATCGAGCGGGCCGCGTTTATTGACGAATTGCGTGTAAGGAATATCGGCGCCAGCGTGCACTTCATCCCTGTCCATTTGCACCCCTTCTATCAAGAGCGATACGGTTTCAAGGCGGGCGATTATCCCGTGGCCGAGGGTGCTTACGAGGGCGAGGTATCATTGCCTATCTATCCGCGGATGAGCGACGCAGACGTTCAAGACGTCATTGACGCCGTTCTGGACATCTGCGAGAAACACCAGGCATGAGGCACGAGGCATGAGACGAGAAGCAGTACGCGAAACAGTCATCCTGGGCTTCGACCCGTTAAGTCGGAGCGCCGGAACTGACACGCTGCTTCCAAATCCAGCGAAATTCGTCCGTGGTGGATCATGATTCCCAAGAGAATCCTCGACGTACTTATATCTCTAATCTTGATCATCGTTCTCTCGCCGCTTTTCCTCATACTCGCCATCCTGGTCAAACTCTCTTCGCCGGGACCCGCGTTGTTTAAGCCCGTCCGGATCGGACTGAATGGCCAGCCGTTTACCATGTATAAGTTTCGGAGCATGCAAATAGGCGGCGAAAAGGACTGGATAGAACGGTTCGACCCGGCCCAGATGGCCAACTTCGTCTTTCAAGCGGAGGACGATCCCCGCATTACTAAAACCGGTCGTTGGCTGCGCCGGACAAGCTTAGACGAGTTGCCAAATCTGTTTAACGTCTTAGCCGGCAGCATGAGTCTAGTCGGCCCGCGTCCAGAAGAGCCCGAGGTGGCCGCCCACTACACCGCCGAGATGCGCCGCCGCTTGGATGTTAAGCCGGGTATAACCGGCCTTGCGCAGATCTCCGGGCGTGGCGAGCTACCCTTAAAGGATGTAATCGCCAAGGATTTGGAATATGTCGATCGGCATTCCTTCCTGTTCGACGTGACGATTCTTGTCAAAACACCGTTTACCGTCGGCTCCCGTCGCGGCGCCCTGTAAATAAATTACACCGCCAGCCAACGCCAATCCCAACGTCGGGCCGCCGAGCCCCTTTACTTACCCGCTCGCCACTCCCACCTTAAGCCGACGAGTCGTCATTTGGAGTGACGTAATTATTCGCATGATGAACGAGGGGGTTACATGAGCAAGCGCTTTAGCGCTTTAAAGCGCTAAAGCATTGGCCGTTTATCAGGTCTCATGACAGTCGATTTGTCTCACTTCAGCGCTACGTAGCGCTGAAGTGGTTCGGTGCTTTGGTTCCTACCAAATGCATCAACGTCTACGACCGTAATCAGTTGGCGCGACGGCCCGTGCTAGACTCTTGCTAGAAACAAAAGGGACAGGCATGAAACAGGGGTCTTGTTGTTGATCGGTGAGGACCACCTCCAACGCGGTAGTGAGTCCGAATGGCCGTTTCTTTCCTGCCCCAGCGGAAGGTCTCCGGACCCGGAATGGAGGCGAGGAGTCCCATTTACTTACCCACTCGCCAATCCCACCCTTAAGCCGACGAGTCGTCATTTGGGGTGACGTAATTATTCGCATGATGAACGAGGGGGCTATTCGAGAAAGAGCTCAAAATTCGAGCTGAGCATGGTCCGCGTTAGCGGTCAGCCGAATTTTGTCGCAGTGATGATTTCCTCGCCGGGGAAATGGAGCGTTCTTTCGAGAGTGGCACCGGAGTTCATCAAGGCGCAGGACCCGGAATGGAGGCGAGGAGTCCCTTGTAATCATTGTTGCATTATGGTAAATTAATGGCCAGTGGCATGTAATAGACGTTACAAACTCCCTGACAGTGGCGCTTGCGGACATCGAGGACAAGGACGGTAATAGGATAATGCTGGCAGAAATCAACGTCTGGGCTGATATTATCGCGACGTTAATGGTGGCGGTTGGCCTCGGGTTCTGGGCATTTCAAATCATCGGGAACTTCGCGACCGGGCGGATGAAGCGCAAGTTCATTGGGAAACAATGGCCTCATCACGATGCGATTGTCCCACCTCTGCCGAAGATCATGCACGGTGTCCACGTCACCAGTATGATCGCTCTCTGGATAACCGGTCTTTTGATTCGTTTTCCCGTCATCGTCAACGGACGCACCCCGCTAAAATACATCCATTTTGTGGCTATGTACGCGGTCATCATCATTTTTGTGATGCGCTTGCAGTACGCTTTCGCTCGTGACAGTAAAGAGTTTGCCATAACCCTTAAGGACATCAAGAATTCTCCCCGGGTTCTCGGATACTATATGTTTTTGGGAAAAGCCTATCCCCATCTGATGAAATACAACGTGATGCAGAAAATGACCTATGGGTTGCTCTTCCCAATATTCCTAACCGTCATGGCGTTCACTGGTTTCGGATTGATGTGGCCCAAGACGGTTCTCGGATTCCTGGCCCCATTGGCCGGGGGCGTCGCGGCGGCGGCGGCTTGGGCGCGCGTCGTCCATTACCTGTCGGCGATGTTCCTGCTGATGTTCACCATGATCCATGTCTGTCTTTCATTCATTGAAGACTATCCGGCCTTACTTATGTTCTTTGGCTTGACCAAGCAGGAGGCACACGCGCCGCATGGCCATACAACTCATCCCCCGACAACTGAACCGGCCCGCCCCTATGCGAACTAGCGCCCGGCTCTCCGGTCTGGTCGCGCTGGCCACGGGCTTTTTCTTCTGCCTCGTGCCGGCCATCGCGCAAGCGGCTCCTGTTGATTTCACAATAGGTATTCCGGGCAAGACCGGCTGTCTGGTCTGCCACGGCGACCCTAAGCTGACTGAGGTTAAATCGAAGAAAGTGCTGTATATAAGCGAGTCGGTAATGTTGGGCTCGGTCCATAAAGACGTGCCGTGCACGAAGTGCCATACGGATTTTGACTCGGCCATGGCCACCCAGTCCCACCAGGGCAAGAATACCGACTCCAAGAAGATCGCTGGTTTGTCCTGTAAAAACTGTCACGAGCATGCCGCGCAACTTAAAGTCTATGACAAAAGCACGCACGGACGCTTGGCAATGGGCGGCGACGACAAAGCGCCGACGTGCGCGGACTGTCATGGCTCGCACGAAATCAAAAGCCTGAAGAAGAATAAGGCTTACCGGGCTGAATTCCGGATGAACGCGAAACAAGTGTGCGGCAAATGCCACCAAAAATACTATGCCTCCTATAACGATTACTACCATGGCCGTGCCTACAAGACCGGTGCGGCCGACGCGCCAGCCTGCTGGGATTGCCATGGCGCGCACGAAATACTGCCGGCCGATCAAACAGAGTCAAAAGTTGCCAAGGGTAATCTGGCTAAGACGTGCGGGACCTGTCATCCCGACTCGCGCGCCGGTTTCGCTAACTTCGGGGCGCTGATTCACGGCCGCGACACCATGCTGGGTAAGAACCTCCTCATCAAATACAAGGACAAGCTCCTGACCTGGTTCGGCGACACGTTTTTGGGCAGCAAAGAGGCGGCGGCGTCTGGCAAGCCGGCCGCCGCTAAACCCTAATCCCAAGGGGCGGGAATCCATATGTGGCAGAAAAAAAGACGGCGTCCGCGCCGAACGATATTCCTAACAGTCACCGTGCTCTGCCTGTTCCTGGGCTTATCCGGCAGTGCATGGGCGGCCGGCGCTAATCCTGTCGTCGCGGTTCCATCCGGCATCAGCGTTTCTCCTTTCATCACAGCCAGCCAGTGCGCTTTTTGCCACGGCAGCAATCTGGATAAATTCCAGAATCCGATTCTTTATTTCAAGCACGATCCCCATCTGACCCGTGGTATTCGTTGCGGGGTTTGCCACACGGATTTCCCGCACACACCGGCCGGCACAGTTAAGCCCAGCATGACCGTTTGTTTTAATTGTCATAGCCTGCAGCACGGGCTAGCGGGAACGGTCGCCAGCGGGGCGTGTGTTACCTGCCACCCGAATGGATATGGCGGCGCCCCGGCCACGCACACAAATGATTTCCGAGCCGGCGCTCATAAAACCGAGGCCAAGAAAGACTATTTCCCCTGCTTGACATGCCACGCGGCCAACGCCTGCGCCGCCTGTCATACGGCTAAAGGGACAAAACCAAAGAACCACGCGAACACGACGCTCTGGAAGAAGCAACATGGAACACAACGCGACACGGGAGGGTGCGAGATCTGTCATAGTACGGCCTTCTGCGACACCTGCCATGTCACCCCGATGCCTCATCCGGCCCGCTGGGAAGGCGAGCATCGCGAGGCCGCCAAAACGATGCAGCGGGACTGCAGCGTGTGTCACGCCGATTCCCAAGAAGAATGCTCATCCTGCCATCACCAATTCAAGTCGGATACCTTGTTGGTAGAGAAGAACTGTTCGAGTTGTCACGAAGACTACAAAGCCACGCTCAGCCAGCTTATTTGGGCGCCGACGGTGGCCCGCAACAAGGGCATCATCATCCACAAAGCGCATTTCGAGATGACCAAAACCGATCCCTTCGCCTGCGAGGAATGCCATGACCGCAAATTCTCGGCATCCACAGGCTGTTTTACGTTTGAGCTTTGCTATACCTGTCACGGTAAGACACGTGGCGGCTCATTGATCGCGAAGTGGGGAGGGCAGGAGCTTTGCTACCGTTGTCACCAAAAGAAATAGATAAGCAGGATCCGGTAATCACCGGCCGGCGCGGTCTGGCTCGCCTGGACCTGGCTATCAGGATATTCGGTGTCGCGTTCGCTCTGCTGGTGTTGGCATTCGCCGGCTACTACGGCTATAGCCGCTTCTTGATGAGCGGGCAGACCTACGAAAGCGTCGAGATGAAGAAGGCCGAACAGGCCATCATCGATAACCCGCAAAACTCTGACGCGCGGGCGCGGCTGGGCGTATTGTATATGCAGCTGGGCCGGAACGACGAGGCTCTGGTTCAGTTCGACCAGGCCCTGAAGGTCGCGCGCGACCACCAAGAGGCCTTACTTTACTCCGGCATCGTTTACATGAACCGCAATCAATACGACACGGCGCTTAAATATTTCGATAAACTCATCAAATATTACAGGAACACGGCCTTCGCCAAGACAAACACGTACCTCGAGCAGTCCTATTACTACGGTGGGGTGGCGCACTGGAAGAAGAAGCGCTACGACAAGGCCCTGATCTATATCACCGACGCTTTGGATATCAAATCGTCCAGTTCGGATTCTCTGCTTATTAAGGGACGCATACTTCTGGACAAAAAAGATTACGACGGAGCGATGGCGGCGTTTAATCAAGCGCTCGCGTTTGACCCGAAATACGCTGACGCTCTCTACGGTTTGGGCTTGGCCTACGAGGCCAAGGGAAACAAGGAAGAGGCGTTGAGAAACTATAAGGCCGCTGTGGACAGCCAGGCGGATTTCAAATTGGCTAGCGAGGCCGTTAAACGGTTGAGCGCCAAGTAAAAAGGATACGTGTGAAATGGCTAACGTAAAAGTATTACCGACTATGGCAACGGCCGAATATTTTCGCGCCAAGCAGCGTAACCGGATAATCATTCTGGCCTTACTGGCGGCCTGCTTGCTGGCGGTCGGCATCAAGTTTTCATCCTTTGTCACGGCCAAAGCACAGCCTTTGCCTCTGGCGACGGACCCGGCAACCAAGAAAGGCACGATCGATCCACCCGGCTTTCTGTTCGTCATCACCGGCGGACCGAACGACCTAGCGCTCAAGAAACCCCTGGATGTTGCCGTGGCGCCCAACGGTGATGTCTACGTCACCTCCAACACGGCGAAATACAACCAAGGAAGAGTGGAGGTTTTCTCGGGCACCGGCGACTATAAGTTTTCATTTTCCGATATCAAAGGCGGTACTCTGCAGGCGCCCGTAAGCCTGGCTGTCAACAAGGCCGGCCAAGTTTATGTAGCTGACATTCGGGCCAAGGCTGTATATGTTTTCTCAGCGGCCGGCAAGTATCTCTCGACGTTCCGGCCGGATATCGGCCAGGACGGCAAATGGAACCCGGTCGGTCTGACCTTTGACGGTCAAGACAATTTGTATGTTACCGACATCTACGCCGAGCACCAAGTCTTAGTCTTCGGTCCGAACGGCCAGTTGAAGTTCAAATTCGGCGGGACGGCGTCCGTCAGCCAAAAAGGTCAGTATCCGGGCAAGTTCTTTTTCCCGAATGATGTCGCCGTCGACAGTCAAGGCTATATCTATGTTGCCGACAGTAATAATCGCCGGGTCGAGGTATTCTCGGCGGCCGGCAAATATATGTATACGATTGAAACCGCCGGTTTGCCGCGCGGCATATTTGTCGACAAGAAAGACCGGCTCTACGTTGTCGACGCCTTGGGGCATGACGTCAGCGTCTATAAAAAGACGGCTAAGGAAGGACCGGCCCTAACGATATTCGGGGCTCAGGGAGTTGAATTCGGTCAACTGCTATACCCTAACGGTTTGACGTTGGACGCCAGCCAGAATCGCATTTACGTCACCAACCGCGAGAACAATAGGGTGGAGGTTTTCGGCTGGCCAGTGGCTGCCGCGGCTGTTGCGCCCGTCGCGACCGCGGTCTCGGTGGTTCCGCTAATCATCCCGTCAAGCTTGTTTGTGGCCTGGCTGTTCGTGCGCCGCCGCCGGTACTTTGTCGATCACCGCTTTATGGATAACGTAGTCAAACACAAGCATCTGCGTGATCTGGCTAAGAAGCGCGGCAAGATATTTGTTGAGCAAAGCGTGTATGACCGCTTTAAAGACTACCGGGAAGGCGATCTAATAGCCGGCGAGGTGTTGCATCCTATAAGTGTCGAACCTGCGCTAGTGGGCACTATGGGTCAGGCGCATGGCTTGGATCACGAAGCCGCCACGCTATTTGCCAAAGCGTCCCGAGGTTGGATAAAGCCCCGGATCCTGAGCGAAGCCGTCAAGGCCCATGAGACTGCCGGACAACTAAATATGGAGAGTATGGACCACGCTTTGTTTGCCGAGTTCTATGGTCTCGACACCTCCACAAAGAACTAACGCAATAAAGATTGCAATAAATGTTTCAAAAATATCTTGACAATCGCATATGAATGTTATAGATTATGGGCAAAAGAACGTCGTAACAATAGTAACAATGTAACAACATGCAATAAAGGCGCTGGGGGTATCAAACACCTCTTAGATTGACAGATTGGAATATCTGTTGTGTTTTTTTCACTAACGCTTGTAACAGAAGTTACACAGAGAACAATGTAACTTAGGTTGAACTGGAAATAGAGTAACAAGTGTAACAAGCAATATGTAACAAGTTCTAGAACCTTAGGTGTTTTGGCAAACATGGTTCTTTCGCATAGTGTCCGAAGTTGGCAGATTGAAACCGCAAAGTTTTGCTTACAGAGTACTGAAGGGAGGAGAGCATGAAAGTAACCCGAAGGCAGTTTTTACAGACGGTTGGCGCGTCCGCGGCGGCTCTGGGACTAAGCCAGATCCAAGTTCTCAAGTTCGCGGAAGTTCTGGCCAGAAGCAACGGCCCGGTGGAAGTAATCTGGCTGCAAGGTCAGAACTGCACCGGATGTACGACTTCGTTCGCGGGACTGGAATGGGACGGCAAGCCGGAAGGGCTGCCGGCTGACGTACGTGCTTATCTAGATAGCGCGGCGTTCGGCGGCACCAGTTGGCCGGCTACGTTGCCCGCTCCGATTTCGAACGACGGCAAGACGACTATCGATGACGTGCTGCTCGACATCATTGACCTCAAGTACAATTCCACTATCATGGCGACCGCCGGTGAGGCGGCCGACACCTTGCTCCGCGGGTGGATGAACACGGCCCCGGCCGCGGGTATCACGCGCGTGCTGATAGTGGAGGGCGCGATTCCCACTAAAGCCGGCAAATACTGCACCATCTCCGCGACGCTTGGCGGCACCGATTTAACGGTTGCTGACGCGGTCGCCGGCATAGCGGCTCATTCGGGCCTAGTGTTGGCGGTTGGCACCTGCGCCTCCTTTGGCGGAATACCGGCCGCTGTTAGCGACCCCGCGTTTCCGACAACGGGAGCGACTGATGTCAGCACCTATCTGAAGAGTCAATCAGTCAACACGTTAGTTGTGAATGTCCCCGGTTGCCCGATCCATCCGGACTGGCTGTTCGGCACTATCGTCCATTATTTGCTCGGCAGTTTTGCCGCCGGCGCGAATCTGGACATCTACGGCCGGCCGACATTCTATTACGGCAAAACCAATCACGGCGGACGCTGCCCACGCTATCAGGCGTATTGCGACGGAATGTTCGCGCTGACGCCGGGTGAGGCACCGAACGAAAATGGCCGCTTCTTCACAGCGGGTCTACCGTCCACCGGCACCGCGCCGGGCCGGACACTGGGGGCGCCGTATAACATTCCGCTGTGTCTCGACAAACTGGGCTGTAAAGGTTTCTCCACGGGAGCGGACTGCGCGTTCGGCGGACCGGGATCGGGAGCCAAGGGCCGGGGTTGGAACGTCAACGCCCGCGGCGCCGACGGCAATCCGGCCGCGTCCGCAGGGAACTCCTGCATCAATAATGGCCATCCATGTACCGGCTGTACTGAAAAGGGTTATCCCGATAAGTACAGCCCGTTCTTTACTTACTAAGAGGAAGGAGGGAGATATAAATGGCAAGAATAGTATGTGACCCGGTTACACGGCTGGAAGGCCATCTGGGCGTTAACGTCGATGAAGGCGCGCCGGTCTCGGCCGGTTTGTCGGCGGCGTTTCCGCACACCATCGCTGATACCAGTCAGGTTTTCAGCACGATGTACCGGGGAATCGAGAATATTCTAAAGGGTCGCGATCCGCGCGACGCGATTCAGATCACGCAGCGTATCTGCGGCGTTTGCCCGGTACCGCACGGTCTGGCGTCGACGTTCGCGATTGAGAACGCGATGGGATTCTCACCGCAGACCTCAACCGACCACACCGGGCATTCGTCCGGCCCGACCAACGTGGCGCGTTTGGTGCGCAACATGACGCTGGGCGGGGAATTCATGATGAGCGCGTTGACCCATTTCTACGCATTGAGCGCTCTGGACCTGGTGCAAGGACCGGCGGAAGCGCCATGGACGCCGTTCTGGGACAACAGCTACTATGATCCCGCTCTATTGAATGGAGCTACGGCGAACGCCAACCTAAACTATAATGGGTCGGGCGCGCCGCTCAATATCTACACCGCGGTCATCACGGACTACGTGTTGGCGTTGCGGGCGCGGACCAAAGCGATCGACTTGGGCGCCATCTTCGGCGGCCGGTTGCCGATCTCGTCCACCTATGTGCCCGGCGGCACGACCAAGCTGCCGACCCACGCGGACGTCGTCAAAGCCAGGACCGTATTGGCTGAGGTTCGTACCTTCATCCTCAATAACTACATCCCGATGACGGAGATTGTCTCCGCTCTGCACGGGTTGGCCGACAACGACCAGAACGATTGGTATACGCCGTTGAACGCGCTAAGTCTCCAGGGTACATCCGGCAACGCGCGCGGACCCTACTCCTGCCGCAACGCCGTCGTCGACGGAATCGATTTGAAGAAAGGTCTGAATCTGGGCGCCGGTTGCCGCAACTACTACTCGGCCGGCGGTTTCGACAAGAAGGACAATCTGAACGGCGGGGTCAATCGGATATTTCCGCGCGGCGCGAGGATCGGGGCGACGAATACGTCCTCCGGAACACTCGAGGTCGTCGACGGTCATAAGATCCGCGAATCGGTCAAGCACGCGTATTACGACGCCGGCGCCGGTAACGTCAACGAAAATCTCTACCCCGGCAGCGGAGTTACCAGACCGCAACCGACTAAGACCGGCGAGGCTTACACCTGGCACAAGGCGACGCGTTATTCCTACGCCGCCGACACAGGCCAAGCTTCCGTCGTTAAGGAAGTCGGCCCGCTGGCCAGAATGTGGGTCAAGGGAGCGGCCGGCGATTCCGACGGCTACTGCGCCGGAATGACCAAACCGCTGCACAAGCACGCGATGGCCGGATCAGACGGTCCTCTGCCTGATCTGTCTGTCTGGGCGGCCGGTTACAAGTGCGGCTCATCCCTGCTCGACCGGCACCGTGCCCGGGCTCTCGAGGCTCTGGTTATCGCGGATGCTTTTGCCGGGTGGTTGGATGAACTCGACGCAATCGTCAGCGTCCCGGGATGGGAAACGAACGCGGCCAACAAGCGTTACGTCGACGCCCCGAATCCGCTAGAAGGCCTGACAGCCGACGGTTTCGGTATGGCCGAGGCGCCGCGAGGTTCGGTTCATCACTTCATTAGCGTGAAGAACGGCCAGATCGATAACTACCAAATCATCGCCCCGACAACCTGGAACTGCTCCGGTCGTGACAGCTTCGATCGCCTGGGTCCGGTTGAACAGGCTTTGAATGGCATGCCGCTGCGCGGCGTTTTATCGGACGGCAAGAACGTTCCGGTCGAGGCGTTGCTGGTGGTTCACTCGTTCGATCCCTGCATCGCTTGTTCGGTGCACGAAATAGAACCCAAAGAAGGCACAAACATGAAGCAATTTGTAATCTCAGAAGGAGGTGCTACCAAGTGAAGAAGTTAGGAATTGGTCTGGCGACAACGGTCCTGGCAATCGGAATGACGTTGGCGACCGGCGGAACGGCGCTGGCTAACTACGGCCCGCACGGCGGCTACGGCAGCTGGCTGGACTCGAACAATGACGGCGTGATGCAGACGTCCGAGGTCAATCCGGACACCGACGCTTGCGCGGGTTGCCACCGGGCACACACGGCAGTCAGTTCCGTGACCTGGACGGACAACAGCGGAGGTTTCAAGAACGCGCTGTTGATCGGCGGAACCTCTACGACGGTTAAGGAATTCTGCTACACCTGCCACAGCGACGCCGGCGCGGGCGCGGCCACCAACGTTCAGGCCGGTATGTATGACAACAGCACGACTCATGTCGGCAGCAAATTCGCGGCCAAAACCGGTTACGCGACCGGTCAGTCGACGTATGGCGCCACCCTGAACGGCGGCGGCTTTGAAGACATGGGCGGCAGTGGCGCGACAATGACCTCATGGCACGAGGTTTCCGGCGCGGCGGGTATCGCCTGGGGCGGAGGTACGACCGGTACGGGTTCGTCTTCTGGCGGGACCAGCATCAATATGGACTGCGCGTCTTGCCATGATCCGCACGGCTCCAGTAACTACCGAATTCTCAAGGACAAGGTCAATAACGTTGACGTCGGCGGCTATGCCGGCGGTATCGACGGCGGCGTTGATCCGGCCGCGACTCCGTTTGTTGTTTCGAACGAGGTCGGTTACCCGGCGGGCGGCTTCCAGCTGCACCGCAATTACGGCGCGCTGGGTTATCAGCCGGATTACACGTCGGCTCGCTACGCGGCGAGTTTATTACCGGCTAAGGGAATAAGCGGCTGGTGCTCGGCCTGCCACACCCAGTACAACACGGTGGCATCGAGCGGCCAGGGTACCTATAACGCCAGTGACGATTTCGGCGCGGTCACGCGGCATCGTCACCCGGTTAACGTGTCGTTGACCACGTTCGCCGGACCGCGGTCGCTGATTGTCGCGACGACCGCCCTAGGTCTGAACGTTGCGTTTGGCGACGGAATCGATATTCCGCTGGAACATACCTCGACCGACGCCAAAGGACCGGCGCAGGTTAACACGGCGGATGATTATATCGGCTGTCTGACCTGCCATCGGGCGCACGGGACCGACGCGAAAATGAGTGGATATGCCAATAGCGCTAGTTCCGCTCACCCATCGCCGGATTCCGGTGGTACGACGGCAACGTCCAAGGGCGTTCAGCCGACCATGGACAGCGCGCTTTTGCGGGCTGACAACCGCGGCGTTTGCGAACGCTGCCACAACAAGTAATCGAATCATCATGGGAGGCGCCGCCGGCTTGGCGGTGTCTCCCATGAGTAACAAGAAACACGTTGACAAAGGAATAAAGGAAACATTCTCCGACCCTGTCTGATCCCTCGCGGACAGCCAGGGCGACTCCCGAGGAAGATAAGAAACATCGGGATCAGGGTCTCGGAAGCAATTCCGGCGCCTCCCTCGATTTTAGGAAAGGAGAACACCACCGCTTGCGCGGCGCGTTTGTGAGACGCCGTACCGGTGACGGTGTTCGTTTTCCTAACGGGAGGTGTCGGATTTTTTATGACAGTTAAATATTTTACGCAACAGACACAAAGGTTTCTAGACAACCAGGAGGTGAGCTAGAGGATGGCAGAGAAAGACAAAACAGACGAGAAGACGTCGGGTCTAACACGACGAGATTTTCTTAAGGTAGCCGGCGTGGCCGGAGCCGCGGGAGGTGTCGCATCTGTTGTTGATTGGGTTGCAACAGCACCGAATCCGGTATTTGCGGCCGCCGTAGACAATAATTACGATCTGATTACAACCTGTCCGTATTGTTCGGTCGGTTGCAACATGAAGATCGGGTTGGCGGCCGGCAAGGTTGTCGATATCATCGGCGATCCGGATTGTCCCATCAATAAAGGCGCGCTGTGCAGTAAGGGCGCGGCGTCGATACAGCTCGTTAACAACGAGCGCCGGGTCGGCGTGGCCGACAGTATTCACGCAGCCAGCCGGACCTATGGCCCGATGATGCGGACCGGAAACGGCGCTTGGACGGCCATTTCTTGGGACGACGCGTTGAGCGGCATCGCGACGGCTATGTTAGCCGCCAGAACGACGGGAGGCGGGGTTCCGATTGCCGGAGGCAAGGTCACGGGTTCAGCTAACGGTGTGGCCTTCTTTGGTTGCTCGCACGCGACTAACGAGGAGAACTGGATCTACCGCAAGATGATCGCCAACTTTGGTACAAATAACGTCGAACACCAGGCTCGTATATGACACTCTTCCACTGTGGCCGGTCTTGGCCGCACGTTTGGAAGAGGCTCGATGACGAACCACTGGATCGATGTTAAGAATGCGAAGACGATCATGGTGCTGGGCGCCAATCCGTATGAGAATCATCCGGTTGTCGCGCAGTATATTAAAGACGCGAAGGCGCACGGCGCGAAACTCATCGTGGCCGACCCCCGCAGGACGCGAACGGCGATGGACGCCGATCTGTTTATGCGGATGCGCCCCGGTACGAACGGCGCGTTAGTCATGGGTTTGATCAACTACATCATCCAAAACAACCTGTATGACGTGGTATATCAGACCGCGCTTACGAACCGGACATTTACGGATGCAACAGGTGCCGGGGTCGTAAGGAGTGTGCCGAAGTGGACGGACGCGTTATTCAGGCTTAACGCGGGTCGCACGGACTACCTGCGTGACGGGAACGGCTATCCGGTGGTATCGACGATGCCGCTAAATGATTTAACCAGCGACTCGGACACCGTATTCCAGGTCCTAAAGGCGCGCGCAGCGGCATATACGTCCGCGGTTGTCGCGGACATCTGCGATATCCCCGGCGGCGCGACGGCATTCGAAGCCTTCGCGGCTTTGGTTGGGGCGTCGCACGGCGCGGCGACAGCGACGGCCAGCGAAACTGGTGCCAATACTGGAGCAGGCGCGAACTTCCCGGGGACTATCCTATACGCCATGGGCGCGACCCAGTCGACCCACGCGGCGCAAGATCTGCGGGGGTACAGCATGCTTCAGATGCTGTTGGGTAACATGGGACGAGCCGGTGGCGGCGTGAACGCCCTGCGGGGTATCCATAACGTCCAGGGCTCGACCGATATGGGATTGCTCTATGGTGACGTACCGGGTTACTCGAGTGTTCCGCCAGCAAGCGGATCCGGCAGTAACTACGGGGACTACATGGACAAGCTGTACGGCGGAGTTCGCATAGTATCGCCTACCAATCCAAACGGCTACTGGAACTATACGGGCACTGATGCCACACTACAGGCCGCGGCCGGTTGGAACCTGCAGCAGCATGGTTTCCGGAACATGATATGGCACTGGTTCCGCCAGGGCGCGGACCCGATTGCGGCGGACGACGTCAGCTTGGCACCGGGGACGATTAATAACGCCAACTTCGACCTGATGCCCAAAGGCAGCGGGTTGAACCACTTGGATATGTTCAAGAAGGCCAACACGTCGATTACGTCCGCCTCCGCTACGGACCGCGTCAAGTGTATGGTCGTTTTCGGACAGAACCCGGCCGTTACAGAGCCGAACCTTCCGATGGTTAAGCGGGGTTTGCGCGACCTGGATACGTTGGTCGTTATTGACACGTTCGAGTCAGAGACCGCAGGAGCTGATCGCAAGGCGGCAAACGATGTCGGCAGCGAAGCCGCCGGCGTGACGTATCTGCTTCCCTCGTCCTCTTTTGTCGAGGAAGAGGGATCGATCACCAACTCCGGCCGCTGGATCCAGTGGCGCTATAAGGCCGCGAATCCGCAGGGCAACAGCAAGTCGGATACCGAGATACTGTTGACACTGGCAGATAAGCTGGTTACTGCGGGCGCTTTTAGCCACATCCCGGGCGGGACTTACACCAATCTATACGGCAGCCAATACGGTTGGACTCCGGGAACGGATTTCAACGCGGGCACTACGGCCGCGACAGTTGCCGAGACTATCTTCACCCAGATGGCGCACAAGAATATCAACGCCGCGCCCTGGGGAGGCCTGTGGATTTATCGAGGCGGCTACGGTGGTTGGAACCACTCGTTCTTAGCCGGGCACGGAGACACTACTCTAACCGCGGCCACAGCTATCGGCGCGACGGCGATAAGCGTTGCAGCCAATAACGGTACCGCGGTCGGCGATACGCTGTGGATTGGAACCGGGACCACGCAGGAGCAGTGTACGGTTCAATCTATCAACGGCCTGAACTTCACGTTGGTGAAGCCACTTACCAAAGCACATGATTCTGGGATTACGGTGGCGCATGTGCTTAATCGTGCCAAATCGCGCGGCCTGTTAGACGTCGGCGATCAGGGTACCGGCACGATAAGCGGGAAGTCCGTTTACAGCAACTGGGGTTGGGCCTGGTTGAAGAATCGCCGTGTGTTCTATAACAACGGCGGTGTCGCTCAGGACGTTTCCGACAACTTTGTTGCGCCGGATTATGTGGGCAGGTACTACGTCCACGCTGTCACCACAACTGGCATGCCGGTTCCAGTACCGTATGCTTCGACGTACCGCGCTTACAGCACGCTGACCGACGTTAACAGCGGTGATGGTACCACGTGTGTCGCTGCGGATCCGGCCAGGATGCCAAAGCATTGGGAGCCGCACGAAACGCCGAACGAAACAGCGCGGACCAAGTACGGCAATACTGGAAACGCTCCGACGACCACCAGGGGGGCGGTCTCGACCTATCCGCTTGTCTTAACGACCATCCGGGTGACCGAGCACTTCCAGGGCGGGCCGACCACGCGTAACATCCCGTGGTTGTGCGAGTTGGTGCCCGAGCCGTTCATCGAGCTCAACAGCGCCGACGCTTACGCCGCTGGAATCCGCAACGGCGACAACGTCTACGTCGACACCGTCCGTATGTCCGGTGTCGGACCGTTTAAAGCGGTCGTCGGGACGGGTACAGGCGCCAGCCAAAAGGTCAAGAAAGGCGTCGTAGCGATCCCGTGGCACTGGGGCAACAAGGGTATCTCGACCGGCGCCAGCGCCAACGAGGTCACAATCGACGCGTTGGAAATGAACACCAAGATGCCCGAATACAAGGCCTGCCTGTGCAGGATACACAAATAAAGGAGGTGTGATAAACGATGGCTGAAATGGCGATACTGCAAGAGATTGATAAGTGCATGAAGTGCCGCGGCTGCCAGGTGGCGTGCCAGCGGGTCCAAGGCTTGACATTGCCGGTTGGCAAAGCCGAAAAGGTCGAGGCCGATGATCCGATGGTGGTTAAGTGCCAAAGCGCTAACGACGCGCCGCCTTACGTGCGTTATAGCTGCTGGCATTGCTCCAATCCGCCGTGCGTTCCCGCCTGTCCTTTGGGCGCGATGAAAGTAGACGCGGCTACGGGCGGTGTGTACGTGGACAAAACCAAATGCGTACCGGCGTCGTGCAAGCAACAGTGCGCGACCAACTGCCGCAAAGGCGGTTACCCGAAGATCGGGACGAACACGCCCGGTACCTTCGCGTACAAGTGCAACCTGTGTTATGACCAGCCAGGCGGACCCGCGTGTGTGAGCACGTGCCCGGCCAAAGCGCTGACCTATGACACGCTCGCGAACATCCGGGCTAAGGTGGCCGCGGACTTTAGCGGCATAGGCGACGTCTGGATCGGTGAAGGCCACATGTTTTGGGCAAGAAAGAGCCCGGGCGGTGGCGTTGTGGCGACGTTTACGCCGCCAACGACCGATCCGTACATCGAGGATCACATTTCCCCGATGTTCGATAAGGTTCTGCGGAGCCCCGCCGCGGCGGGGCTAGCGGCCCCGGTGTTGCTTCTAGGCGGCCTCTTTGCGCTTTATCAGCGGAAGATTAAGCTGGCGGAGAGCGACGAGACCTAAGAGTTATTTGTTTTTTGAAGTCCCGCAAATATAGGGGGAAAACCGGATGCGGTGGGTGTAAACCTGCCGCATCTGGCGTTTCCGACCCCATTAAGCGCATAATTTCTAAAGACGAAAGCGTACGATTACCCGAGCGGCCGATTTGAAGCGAGGCATCTTGACCGGTAGGCGCGACAAAATCAAAACAGGTTTTCTGATTGGCTTGTTTGCTATCGGCTGGGCGTTGCTTTTCTTTTTAGTGACTGCGGGGCTCCGCGACCTAAAGGCTGTAAATCTGGTCTTCGGCGGCCTAGTGTCCGCGTCCTTGTTTATGGTTCTATTCTTTGTCCGATCCGGTTGGCGAGAGCCGGCCGCCTCGTTCCGCCGTTTGCTCAACGACCTGGCCGAAGACGGTGAGCGGGGGACATTCGCCGTTTTCACGGTCGGTCTGTGGTTGGCATTCGCCTTTCAGATAGTAAAACGCTACACGGCCGCCCCCTCCGGTGCCGACACGATATTCTTCCTGGCGGCCGCTCCGGTCATCGCCTTAGCCTTCGCGGCTTGGAGCGGTGACAAGGCGCGCTGGGGGCGCAGGCTCGGCTTGCTGGCGGCGTTGGCCGGAGGCGCCATGATCGTTGCCAATTGGGAACTGCCTAGCTCGTTTGCCCCTTTCGCGATATTCCCGGTTGAGGAGTTATGGCTCTTAGCCGCCGCTACCGGGCTGGCCATGTTTGCCGCTGCCGGACGGCGCTTGGTTAAGCGACGTGATCCGATTATTCTGCTGGCTGCGGCGCTCTGGATCGTGACTCCTTTAGACGCGGTTGTTTGGGTTCTGTCTGGCGGGCTGACATCGGCTGCCGCCGTCTCGAGCAGTGGGTGGTTGCTGGCGGTCATTATCGGTGTCTTTGGCCTGGCTTTGCCGTTCTTGGCGCTATTAACCGCGACCCGCCGCGTACCCGCGGCGCTTACCCTGACCGGCGCATCAATTATGCCGTTGTTGGCGACGGCCTTAATTGTCCTGGAAAGAGCCTTTGGCTACGCGTATTTGCCGGCTCCTTTCGGTTGGCTGCCTGTCACTGCCGGAGCAATCGTCCTTGTGGCGGGGGTGACGGCGGCATGGCTGAGCTAAAACCCGGGCGCAGTCTGGTCGTCGCCATCGGTCTGGCTGGCCTTGCCTGGGCCGTCGCCGCGCTATTTGTTACCGTCCAAGTGACAACGATTACCGGTGCGTTAGCCACCGGCTCAGTTTACGCGACCGCCATTGTTACCCGAGGCTTCAATACCGTCGGAGGTGTGGTATTAGTGCTGGCCGCCGCGGCAGTCATGCTGGCCGCCCTGGATTATTTCAAAGGTCAGAGCGCCGCGCGTGGCGTTCTTCTCTGGTCCCTGTTCTCGGTCGTTCTGGCGCTCTCTGCCTGGGTCGGCGGTAGCGCTCCACTGGTGTCCTGGCTGCCCGACATTCCGCCCGACATTCAGCATGCCATCGGCACTCCTTACGTCACGGTTGTGGAAACCGCCGTCCAGAACATTCCCGCTTTAATTGCGACTGGTTTCATCATTGCCTATTTCTGGCTTGCTTTGGTTCTCTGGGTTCGCGACATCACAACTCGCGGGTGAACTATTAAACCCCTGCTCAAACCGCCAAGTTGGCCTGTGCAACCGTTGCTTAGAGCCACCGACTTTGTTATAATTGCTACAAGCCCTTTTAACTCTAGCCGGCATCCTGGGGAGTGTTTAAGACCATGTCATTCATAGTGAATAGTTGGCGCAAAAACCCCCTTCTGGTAATCCTTATAGCAATCCTCATCATCGGTCCGGCCTTAGGCTACGGCGTTTACGCTGCTGTGCACGCCAGGACGGCGCAAACGGAGCAGGTTCGGCTGGCAGGTCTGCTGCGGCAAGCGCGTGAGGCTAAATTGCGAGGCGATATCGGCCGAGCCCTGCAATTGATAACCCGGATAGAGAAGGCCGACCCCACCTTCCAGCCGGTTGCCGTGGCGCAAGTAGCGGCCGGCTTAACGCAGGCAAAGGGCGAAGCGGCTGGTATTAGCGCCGGTCAGGGAGCGACCCCGGCACCTAGTTCTCCCACTAAAAGTCCTATCTACTCAGGCGAATTGACCGGACTGTTTCCCAAGTCGCTGGACGGTTTCGCGATGATCAACGACTCTCCGGGCAGCTTAAGCGCCAGCCGTTTATACAAGTCTGACGGGCAAGTGCATCCCAAGGTCGCCCTCCTGACAATCCAGTTTACCCGGGTGGGCTCGGACGACGGCGTTGCTGCTTATATTACCAAGAACATTAAAGGCTATTACGGGGTTGGCAGTAAGACACTCGAGGTCAAAGGTTTGCCCGCCTATTTTGGCAATGACGGCGGCGGTTTGGCGATGCTGGCTTATCCCTCATCGGGCATCGCTGTTGAGTTGGAGATGTCGGTCGCGTCCGGGTCTCCGGCCGACCTCTACGATGAACTCGTCGCGTTGTCGAAGATTATTCCTTAGGAGGTAGCGCCATAATGACATCGCTTTTTCAGCCGCCAGCGGCTTCGACGCCGCACGATGACTATAAAATCTACGGTTTCTCCGGCAATCCTTTCGCCGTCGATGAGACTCTGGCCACGATCGGCGGTGACGACGACGCGGACCGGTTCAAGCGGATATACTGCGCTCGCGAGATCGCGCGCTTGGCGGCGCGGATTCAAGAAGAAGCCCTGGCCGGCGCCCAGCGCAGACTATGGCTCAAGGAAGACGAAACGGTTCCGAAACGTTACAACAATGTGGTCACAACCGGCGTTTTTCGGGCTCTTTTAACAGCCGAGGCGCCGCGTCTTCTGCCGGTATACGTGCCTGTACCGCAGGTGTTCAAAGACCTGTCGGGCGGTGTCTACAACTTGTTGGTTGACCGGCTCCTGCCGCGCTATCTTAAGAACGCCACTTATGCTTTCGTCTATCAGGAGCTGGCCCAAGCAGGTTCGGAGGTTCCATTTGACGCAGCGGGTTTGCGGGCGGAGATGGACGCGACCCGCGGCGTCGCCTTGGATATGATTCTTTATGGCAGAGAATTCGCTCTGACGGAAGCGGAAGAATACGGCGTGGAAGAGGAAGTGGAGGAGATTGCTTCTGGTGAGGTTGCTTCGTCGCCTGCGGAGCAGGCTCCTCGCAATGACGGAACGACTCGACCCGAAGACGAAGCGACTCAACCCGAGGAAGCAATCGAGGAGGCGGAGGCGCCTGTCGACGACCGGCGGCAACCTTTGCTGGAGTTCATCGGGACCAGGTTGAACGACGAGGCTTTCGGTTTCGGGCCGACGCTGCGCTTAGCAATCAGCACCGCTCTGGCCGACAATTTCGTCAGGGCACGGATGATTCTGGAGCAGGCGGACCGCCCCAAAGATGAATTACTTGGTCTTATTCGATTTGCCAGCCGCTACTATAACGGCGTGGTCGTTCTGATCGACCAGCTGGATCCGTGGACACAGTTCACCGAACCGGACCGGATCAAGTTTTTGAGCAGCCTGCATGAATTCGATCTAATATCCGGCGGCCGGGCGGTTACCGTCATGCTCAGCAACAAGTTCATCTACGATTCGTTCGACGCCAGGTTCAGGGACCAATGCGTCACGCTGCCGCTACACTTGTCTTGGGTGACGCGGAGTGTGGAGGAGATCGGACGCGACCGGGCTGTGGCCGGACGAATGTTCGCGGCGTGGCTGGCCCCGGCTGGAACAGCCGAGCCCGAGACGATTGCACCGCTGACGGCCGAGACAATTGATGTATTGTTAACGAAGGCGCAGGACAGCCCCTATATTGCTTTAGAACTGGCGCGCGAACTTGTCGAACGCGGCCGGGCACAAGGCCGGCTCACCCTCGATGGCGCGTTCGCGAGCCAGACGGTCTGATGATGCGCCGCCAGAAGGTCGCCGCGATTGTAATAGCGCTCACGCTGCTCCTAGCGGGGTTGAGTGCCGCGTCATTCGTAAAAGTAAAGACGGGGACGCGCGTCGTCTGCCGTTATCATCATCTGGTTCGACAGGACATCACCACGGCCTGGGTGCCTCGCTGGAGGGCTCGCGACTACGGGATCCGAACGACAACTGTCGTCTGCGGTAAACACAAAAAACTAGAAGCGCTGCGGCGGGAGGCGCTGGCGGCCGTGGAAACAGGAGACGTTGCGCGAGCCAAACAACTCTTTGAAGACATCAAACAAGTCGACCCGGTTTTCCTTGACGTCAATTCTCAGCTGGATAAGATCGCGGCCGGGACAACAGGTTCAACCGATAACGCGACCGGGAATGGCTCAACCACTCAGCCCGCGACGCCGAAGATAGATTTGACGAGCCTTTTACCGCCGTTGTTGACCGGGTTTTCCGCTGGCGAAATCGAGCAGGGTACGGGCTACGCGGGACGCAACTATCGTCCCAAGAGCACCGCCAGGATGCAATCGCTGCTCATAAGCGTGCATCTAAACGCGAATCTGGCCGCGGCGGAAGGATTCGTTGATCGCGTTGACCGGGCCGGATTTCCAAGGAACAGCAAGACGACGACGGTCAATGGCTACTCGGCCTATTTCGGTACGGATAGCGGTACTTACGCGACGCTAGCTTGGGCCCAGGGCCCGGTTGCCTATGAGATGCAGGCTCACGTGACCGGCGGCAGCCCTGCCGGTTTAGAGCCTGACCTGGTGGCGATAGCGGCGGAAGTGAAATGAAAGGCGGAGAGGAGATTTCATCAGCGTGACGCAGCGCCGGATTAAATGGCGTTCAGGTTTGGCGGCCGGCCTAGCGGCGAGCACCACAATCCTCCTTTGGTTGCTGATGGCCGGAACCGTCTGGGCCGATACGACCATACCCACAACATTGATAACGTCTCCCGCGCCCGGTCAGATCGCTAGCGGGGCGCTGACCGTAACCGGGACGGCAACCGATACCGATTTCGTGAAGTATATAGTCGAATACGGCCGGGGCGCGTCGCCGTCCGTGTGGCTTAAATACGGTGAGGATCATACGACGCCTGTAACGCTGGCGACTTTAGCTACCATAAACACGCTGCGCTTGGAAAACGGCAGCTACTCGTTCCGGGTTACGACGACCGATGTGACCGGAGCGACCGCGTCCGACGCGGTCACCGTTACTATTAACAACACGTCTCGGCCGCCGGGTCCGCACGGCAACTACCAACTGGATTCGGATCTATGCGCTTTGTGCCACGGCAGTCATACGGCGCTTCTGTCTCCCGGCAACCTGAAACTGAACGCGACGAAGTTCCAGTCTCAGCTGTGCTATACGTGCCACGACGGTACCGCCAGCACTTTTAACGTGGCCAGCGAATTTGACTCCAACCCGTCGCATCATCCCATTCGAGACGAAAGGTATTTTGGCGACGCGAATCACACGCTTGATTGCTCCGATTGTCACGATCCGCACGGCAGCGAGGAAGTCGACGGCCGGCCCTATCCCCGTCTTTTGCGCTCCACCGATGCCGCCGGCGTCAAATCCTACCAAGGAAATGGCTTCTGCTATTCGTGCCACGGACAAAACGCTGGCCAGGACATGCGCTTTTTTGAAGTCAACAACGCCCACAACAATACCGACCCGGGTCAAACGTCTACCTTCTCGGATCCGACAAGCGGGACCAAGATCAAATGCTCCCGTTGCCACTCCTCTCACGGCAGTCAGAAGGCGTTGTTGCGCCTGAACACCGACGCGGTGGTTTGCGGGTCATGCCATCCCGATACGCCGTATGCTGACAGGACAGACAACGAACTCGTTGCGTCGGCGCGTTACTTCGAGACGCGAAACGAGTTGTCCGGTTTACGCATATTTTCCCAGGACACAACACAGGCGCCGCCTTCCCGACTGCGCGGCCCGTATGAGATACCTTGGACATGGACGGGCATCTTTAAGGCCACTTTATCGTCAGGAATAATGAACGGGATCGCGGTCGGGGACGCGACGAACGACGGCATAAACGATATCGCGGTGGCGTACGGAAGCTATGTTACCACCCGGTCGCAACTTACGGTGAATCCCGGGACGGCTAACGGCCGCCCCCAGCCTGTAATCACTTTCGACGGCAAAGGCGGCCACAGCGTGCTCATCGATGACATCAACGCCGACGGGTTGAACGAAACGATTGTCAGCGGGCAAGGCACGAGCAGTACGATTACCGTCAACACCATTATTGGCGGCGTCGTGATTGGCTCGTACCAAGCGAACAGCGGGGGCACGGGCACCCGGCGGATGGCCGTGGGCGATATCGATGGAGACGGCGCCAAAGAACTTGTTGTCGCCAATTATTTGTCCAACACGATCTCTGTGTTTAAACTGCTCGGCGGCCGGCTATCCCTAAACCAGACGGTTCCGAGCGGAGGCGCTTATCCTTACGGAATCGCTATTGGGGATGTCAACAACGACGGAAAGAACGAAGTTGTTGCCGTCAATCAAGCTTATAGTTTGAACTACACTAGCTATCAACGATCCTTCACCGCAGACTCGATCAATGTCTTCAACTGGCAGAACGGAACGCTCAACCAGATCGGCGCGCTTTATAACACCGATGGCACCGGCGACAACTCCTGCGCGATGGAAGTTGCTATCGCGGACGTCATCGACAGCCTGCCGGGCAAAGAGATTGTGGTGTCCGGAGGTTTCCCCAGCCATCATGCCGGGGATATTATTGGAGACGTAACGGTGTTTAATTACAACACGTCGGCTACGCCAAAGAAGTACACGAGCGCCGGCGTTTACACGGCCGGGCTGGCGGTTGGCGACCTTGACGGGGACGGCAAGGCGGATGTGGCTGTGGAGAACGCCGATACGGTGGGAGTCTTACGCCACGGCGTGAACGATCTTGGCGCAGTTACCCTCTACAACAACAATGGCTGGTACTTTGACGGCCAGGCGTTGGCCATAGGGGATGTCGGCAAGATCTATCCGTATGGACATAAAGCCATGGACACGTGTACCGACTGCCACGATCCGCACGGCGTGACCAAGGCCAATCCTTTCCAAGGTATCGCCGGTGTCGAGCCGGTGTATAACAATACACCCGGCAGGCGACAGGTATTCGCCCAGGACGTTTATTGGGGTACCAAAGGATCTCGATCCGGCACGTGGACGAAGGTCAGTGCAGGAATAATCAGCTATGACTGTTGGTATTATCAATCGTCCACAGCTGGCAGCTATATAGAAATTCCGTTCACCGGGAACATTATCGAGCTTATCCCCGGGGCCACAGGTACGGACAATGCGGGGACTGGTCTAGTCTCCATCGATGGCGTCGTCCAAGCCACGGTCGATTTCGCTAACGCGTCGGCAGGGAACGCCTATCAGCCGATCTATTCGAAGACAGGGTTATCTAGCGGCAATCACGTCTTCCGGCTCACGGCCACCGGCGCGAGAGGCGGCGGAACCGGGACGCCGAACGTATTTTTTAACGAGCTGGTCATCTCCAACAGTCCGACGGCTACGAGCGTTAAACCGCTGACGAAAACGTATCAACTATGCCTCAAATGTCATGCCAGGAACGGCGGTTCTTTCGTCGGGGGGCGCGACATCGCCGCCGAATTGAGCCCGGCGAATGTTTCGTATCATTCGGTCATGGCGCCGGGCAGGCGCACCACTATCGATCCGACTTCGTTTGTAGCGCCCTGGACGCAGACGAGTCGGGTAACATGTTTTGACTGCCATGGAAAAGACGTCGCTGAAACGGGGCAGATCCGTCACGGTTCGGCCAACGCGGGCCTGCTGATCAAACCGGCGGAAGCCACACCTCCAGCCGATCCAAACCTTCTATGCTATAAATGTCACAGCATGGCATTTTATGGGCCTGGATCTGCAAATGACCTCGGCGCGGGTTTTTGGGCCCGCGTTAGTTCGCAAAACAACCACCACTGGCACTCCAATCTCGATATAACGTGTACGCAATGTCATGAGGCGCATGGAAACCCGGAATCGGTCGGGATGATAAAGAACTATCTTCTTCAATTCTCGAACGGCACGTTTGGAGCCGACATTAACAAAGTGGCTCCGATTGACTGCGCCTCCGTATTCTGCCACAAATAAAGCATTTCCAGGTTGCGGCCACGGGGTTTTTGGTAGTATGCTTAATATGTAACAAACGCTACTTGAAGTGCTATTATTCTGTCTGTTCACAAATAAGAGACATGAGGCGCCCATGACAACGAGACTCGCAACGAGCCCGAGGCCACACCGGACTTTCTTCCTGAGCGGTATCGCCGCCGCCTCTTTATTCTTCCTTTGTCTCACCGGTTCCGCGCTCGCGACGGGCACCGGGGCCAACATTAACGGACCCGTTGTCGCGTCCGGAAGTCTCGCTATTTTTGGCAGCCGGGTCGTGTGGAGCGAGAGAGATTCTTTCTCCAGCGTCAACCAGATATACTGGCGTGATTTCGCGTCCAGCGGCACGGCCACGCGGCTTTCCGCGTCCTCCAACAATCAGATCTCGCCCGCCATCTATGG